>NZ_AZDP01000048.1 GCF_001435525.1 Levilactobacillus koreensis JCM 16448 | reverse complement strand
TTATTACTGTTCGGTCCTTCGGGTGCTAAAGCAATCCCTACTATGACCTCGGCTGACTCCTGAAAGATTCAACGGACCATCACTGACCCGCTTGTTCCTGTGGTGCTTAGCGCACCTCTTGTCGGGAACTTATCAATCAGGCCTCCCCGGGTAAGAGCACTAACTTTCGTACCACGTCACTGTCGGCTCTACTGTCATGGCTTCGAGTAGTATTGGACTTCAGTTTGGT
>NZ_AZDP01000047.1 GCF_001435525.1 Levilactobacillus koreensis JCM 16448 | reverse complement strand
TTTTATGCTTAAGCCTTAGTGAAAGTCCACTTAGCAGCTGGCGCAACGCCGGCCTTAGTTGAGATCACTTGGTTCTTGCTGTTAACGAGCTTGAACTTCTTGGCGGAAGTAAAGCGCATGTAGAAGGTTTCGGCCTTCTTGGCACCCTTAGGCGTGTACGTAATCTTCCAGAAAGTAGGGGTCTTAGCGTCTACGCTGTACTTTGCGTAAGAAACTAAAGTCTTAACCTTCTTGCCGTTCTTGTAAAGGGTTTGGTTAAAACCAGTCTTTTGACTGAAGACAAACTTCTGGGAGTACTTGTTGGCCGTGTTAGAAGCCCAAGTCCCAGTTGGCGTCTTAACGGAGAAGTTAGCAGCCGTGCTCTTCTTAGTAGCAGTCTTGGTTGCAGTCGTCTTCTTGGTCGTAGACTTCTTGACCGTCGTCTTCTTAGCTGCGGTCTTCTTCGTGGTCGTTGCGGCCTTCGTTGAAGCAGCTTGAACACGGATGATCCGGTAGAAGTAAGCCTTAGTCTTCGCGTTCGTTGCGTACACGTAGACGTTAGCGTTCTTCTTTAGCTTGTTGGACAACTTGATTGTGTATTTCCCAGTCGTCTTAGAAGCCGTGCCACTTGCCAAGTTCTTCTTAGCATTCTTCGTGGCCTTGACCGTGATCTTAGACCCCTTCGTTGCCTTCCCTGAAATCGTCGTGGACGTCGTGTAAATGGCGTTAACGTTCAGGCTTGGACTAACGTAAGTTGACTTCGTTGCCGCGTGAGCCGTTGTTGCGGAGGTAACTGCAGTAGCTGGGACCGTTGCGCCAACAGTGGCTAACGTGACTAACCCAGTCAAAGCAACCATAAATTTCTTCATTATATTCTGACCCCTTAGTCTACCGGCAGTTACCCACCGGCATATTTTTTAAACCGACTTGTAGTATAACAGATTTTTTACAGAATCGTTACACAATCGAACAAGAGTTTAGGCTTTTTTTAACACCCTTAAACTAGTCTTAACCTTCAATTGGTAATCGGGTCAATTGGTTCTGCGGATAAGTTAATGTGATAGTTTTAATATTCAACGGACAAACATTAAAGCTTAATGGCAGTTTTTTTATAAAGTGCTACAATTATTAGAAACACAGAAGGAGCACGATGCTGATGACCCAGGCAAAGCGACGCAATAACGTCATGACTTTATTTGGCCAAATAAAATTCCCTAAACTCTTATTTTTTGGTGGTATTTTACTAACGATCGGTGGTGTGGCTTTCTCACTGATCTTACCTTTGGAGGTCCGGACGTTTGTCGACAGTTTTAAGACGCATTTTTCGATGCGTGGCGTTCTTTTGATCGTCGCCATGTTGATTGGCTCCACCGTCTTTAACATGGGTGGCGGCTACGTCTTAGGCATAGCTGGTCAACGTATCGTCAGTCAACTTCGAAGCAACGTTTCGGCCCACATCATTACGCTCCCAGTTCCATTCTTTGATGGCCATCGCTCAGCCGAAGTCGCTAGCCATGTCAGTAGCGACACCGAAAAAATTAACGACTTAATCAGTAGCAACGTTAGCACGTTAGTTTCCGGCCTGCTTCTGACGATTGGGTCAATGGTGATTCTATTTACCATTAGCCCGCTTTTAACGATAATTATTATTGGTGCCTTAGGCCTGATGGGCCTGGTGATCGCACCTATCTCTAAGACCCAATCTGGCCTGTACCATCAGACGCAAGATCAGCTGGGTAAATACAATGCCGACTTACAGCAAAGCATCGCCGAGATTCGCCTCATCAAGACCTCTGATGCTGAACCGGCAATGATTAAAATTCTGAAAAAACGGATTCACCAACTGTATCGAACTAATCTCCGTATTACGTTACTCAACGCCCTGATTGACCCTATCGAATTCACGATTCTCATGGGAACGATTTTCTTCGTCTTTATCGTCGGCGGGGCGATGGTCTCGCGGGGCACAATCACGATTGGGACCCTGACCTCATTTCTCATCTACGTTTTCCAGGTTCTTACGCCAATTGCTAGCGTTGGAGCCACGCTGACCGAATTCAGAGCCGCTAACGGTGCCGCCCAAACGCTGACTGAACTGTTCGACCAACCCGGTGAAGCGACGACCACGCTCAGTGACGACGTACCGACCACCTCTTCGGCCATCACCTTTGACCACGTGAACTTTAGCTACCAGACCGGCGACGGCCCGACCATCAACGACCTGTCCCTAACGATTGCGCCGCAGAAGACGACCGCGTTCGTTGGCCCCAGTGGTGGCGGGAAGTCCACGATTCTTAGTCTGATCGAGCGCTTCTACCATTTGGACAGCGGGACCATCACCTACGCCGGCCGCAACGTGCAGGACATCCCCTTGCCGCAGTGGCGCGCATCCATCTCCTACGTCTCGCAGGAAACGTCGATGCTGTTCGGCACGATTCGCGACAACCTGGTCTTCGGGTTAACGGCTAAGCCAGACGACGACACGATCAAACGGGCACTACAATCCGCGGCGGCACTGGATTTCGTTAACGATTTGCCAGCCGGATTGGACACGGAACTCGCCGAACAGGCCCAAAACCTCTCTGGCGGGCAGATTCAGCGGTTGATGATTGCCCGCGCCTTCCTTCGCCCAGCGCCGATCATCATCCTCGATGAAGCCACGGCCAGCCTGGACAGCGCATCGGAACAGTCGATTGAAGACGCCATCGAACGTCTCCAGCAGACCAAGACCATCATCATCGTTGCCCACCGCCTCGCCACGGTCAAGAACGCCAACACCATCTTCTTCATCGAAAAAGGCGCCGTCACCGGTTCCGGCACGCACCAGAGCCTGATTGCGACGCACCCGTTGTACCGGCAGTATGTGGAGGAACAGTTGGTTTAGAAATAGTGTCAGCTGGTCGCACTCCGGCTGACAGGGATCCCGCCTGCTGCGGGGACGCTTCAGACTGGAAAATCACCAGTCTTCTCGCTCGCTTTGAAGCCACGAAAATCACGTGTCTCCAAAGTCGCCCGTGCTGTAAGCTGGCTGATGAAGCGCCAGCTAACACCACCTCCACGGCTGGCTGCATCCCTGTCCTCCTCCGGCTCAGACTGATTCTTTCCGCAAAAATGCTTGCAGACCGTGCTCTATCAATCTCATCACAAGTATATTTAAACTACAAAGGACTCAGAACGCATGATACTTCGCGTTCTGAGTCCTTTTGTCACTGTTGCAATTTCCACATCATATACGGCCGACCTATCTAAAAACGATACGGCCAACTTCAAGCTAACCTATTTCCCAACAAACGTCCCCGTTTCCGCATCCTTTTGCCGGTAATAATCCAACGCAAAGTCCACGATGGCGCGAAGTGAGAAGGTCCGCAGCAGCGTGCCATTGGCCAACGTCAGATCGTGCACGGCGCTTCTGTTAGCCGCCACGAACTTGGCTCCCATCTCGTTGAAGTCGTCATAGGGCTCCAGCTCAACGGCCGCATAGTCGACCCACTTCGTCTGGCCATCGACCAACACCGGCGCCGACTCTTGGAAACGTGGCCGGTCCAGCTGCGACTCCGCCAAGTGAATGGCCGTGCAGGTCTCAAAATCCGTGCCCAGACACACGACCTTGGCGTCCAAGTCGTAAAGTTTCTGGAGCGGGCTATTCACGCCAAATGGCAGGTCGTAAGTCGTCGTCTCACAAATGGTCTCGGCGTCCTTCCCCCATGCTGTTAGCGAGCAGGTCGGGTGGCCGCTACGATGAACGCCCGGCTGATTGCGGAAATACTCCGGCGTCAGTCCAATGTAGTGAATTGGCGTGGTCCGGGGATCATACCCCGGTAGCCCGGCAATCACCTTGGATTGGAGTGATTTTTCAACCGGCGGGTAAAGCCATTCCTTCGGGTCCGAATAGTCCGCCGACTGGGCCGGCATGGCGATGTTGCCTTGGTTCAAAACGCTTTGGAGTGTACTAACTACCGTCTGTTCCCCACCCGGAATGAAGCCAAACGCGCTTAATCTTGTATGGACCAAACACGAATCCGTGGGGACCAAACCCAGTTGGCGTAAATCAGCCGCCAGTTCATCGCCAGTCGTCACGGTCGTAATCGTTTTTGCTTTCCAATCTGTCGTCATCTATTTTCCTCTTTTCGTTCTCTTTCTCATTTTATCATTATTTTCTCATTTATCCAGACCTATCGTAAGCACTGGCCTATCTCATTTTCCAGTGACTGCCGGTGCAGCCAATCACCAAAACGTCATGGACCCCATTTTTTGCGGGACATAAACTCAGCTTTAAGTTAGTTTAGAGGATATAATGTCTATATAGAGAGAAATCTGACCTACCAACCAAAGGAGGCGTTCATGATGTCCCACAACCTGACCCGGGCACCCCTAGTCCTAGCACTCATCGCGGGGGGACTGCTCGCTAGCGGTGAAGTCACCGCCCAAGCCAACGACACACCAACTCCAGCAGAAACCACCCAGAATCAAAAAGGTGTGGCACTCGCTGACCAGTCCAGTGTGACGCTGACACCGGCTGCTCAACCTACTGAAGACGCAACGGCTAACGAACCAGCTAACTCAACTACCGACGAGACGACCCCACCGACAACGACCACTGACGAAACCGGGTTACCAGCTGTGGACTCAGTGATGCCAGAGTCAACGACCGATTCTATGAAAACGGTAACAGACGACGAAACGACCGAACCAACCGCCACGAAGCCTGACACAACACCGACTAAGGTCACGGATAATCAAGAAACGACCGAGAAACCCGCGGTCAACCCCGCCGCACCTAAAGACGGCACGACCACCACAGTTCGGTCCACAACAACTGCGCCCACGGGCTTAGCGAAGACCGCCGCCGAGGTCACGCCCCAGAGCGACCCCGCCGATGACGAGTTGGTTATGATTGCCGACGCCACTCTGGAACAGGCCGTGCGCGAGGGTTTCTCCTTAAAGGGCGACACCCCATTGACCTACGGCGTTATTCGCCGCTACGGGACCAACGGCTTTGACGGCCAGGTGCCGCTAAGTATCAAGGTCGTCAACGGCAAGACCATCACCAGTTTTGAAGGCCTGGACGCGCTGAAATATCTACCGCAGAATAAGCTGATCACCTTCTACGTGACGATTGCGGACGACAAACAGGTTGCGGCCAATTTAGACTTTTCGCCATTAGTTAACTTGCGTTTCAAGCAGTTCGAAGTCTCATCCAACTACTTCGGGGCCATGTCCGACACGGCTCTCCAGACGCTCATGCAGATCGACCCGACCATCATTGACTCGGTCAGCCTGTCGGGTAGCCTCTACATGAAGAACAAGAACGGCATGACGAACCGCCAGTTAGCTTTACTGGGACCGTGGCTGACCACCGTTGCTAATAACGGCCACGGCGCGTACGGCTTTAACCACCTCACGCTGACCAACAACTGTCTGACGGATTTCACGCCCCTCAGCGGCATTACGACCAAGGACGCCTGGATCACGGCCATCGGGCAATACTACGACAACACTGATCCCATTAACATCGTCATTGGTCAGCCCGCTATTTTCAGCGCGACCGAATCCATCGGTTTCTTAGGCGAGCCGCTGATCTTCAACGCGCCCTACTCCTTTAACGCTAATGATGAAGGCACCTACGCGCCCATCACTAATCTCGGCGATGGCAAATTACAGATCGACACACCATTCATTTACGACAATGACCCCGCCAACAACTGGATCACTTACGGCCCATACGGCTTCATTTTCGCTGGTGGACCAGCCGAGAAATACGTCAACGTGATCTACCCGAACAACATTGAACTCCAATACGACGTCCGGATCTACCGGCAGGTCAACTGGCTGGAACATCCCCAATTGACCGTGAAGCTCATGACGACCGACGGCCAAGAATTGGCGACCGTGGACCGCGATGGCAAATTGATTGGCGATGCCTTTGACGTGACCGACCTGACCACGCGCGACGGCTACACCTTCGTGGCCGACAAGAGTGACGACCTGACTGGGACTTATCAGCAGGACCCACAGACACTCACGTTAGTCTTTAAGAAAACACCGCCAACGGTGACCCCACCTGGCGGCCCAGACCCCGAAACACCGGAAACGCCAGATCCGGGTAACCCAGAAGTACCAGGAACACCTGACCCCGGCAATCCCGATCCCGGCAACCCTGGGACACCAGGAGAACCTGGCGACCCCGGTGATGTCGTGATTCACGGCGGTGACGGTGACTTGGTCACGCCAGATAAACCGGGCAACGGCAACAACGTTCAGACTGGCGGCGCGGGTGCCGGTTCGACCGCAACCGTGATGCCAACGACGACCGGTTCTCTGAACCATGACCAAGCTCAGCAACAACAAGCTACCCTGCCACAGACCGATGAGAATTCCCAGAGTTTTCTCGCAGCATTGGGCGCTGCTTGTCTGGCCCTGTTGAGTGGCTTGGGTCTGGCGTTGTTTAAGCGGCGGTAGAGAATGGCTTCCTGAATAAAGCCAACGTTTGGTGACTAGTCGTTACTTTTTCTACTACTGATGATTGAGTTACTCATTTCAATTTAAAAAGCCCCACTGAGAGAGATAATCGGTGGGGCTTTTGGTCATGGCAAATTGTCCGTTTGGGGACTAACAGAAAGTACGAGCAGAATTGGTTTCTTAGTTATGGCCAAGCTCCATCAGAGCCGGAGGCGGCCAGGGATGTAGCCAGCCGTGTCGACGATGTAAGCCGGGGTACTTTCCCGGCTTACATCGTGGGACGTCCTCGGAGACACGTGTTCTTCGTGGCTTTGAGGCGAGCTGGAAGCCCGAACCTCAGGCTGGAGGCGTTCCCCATGGCAGGCGGAATCCCTGGCAGTCGGAGTGCGACCATTCCAAATCAGTCCTCCATTTCTTAAAACCCTAAACAAATTTGCCTAGACCGATTCCTCTAACGTTACTTTCGAGCCGATTTTTGGTAGACTGTCCGTGATAGCGATTTCAGTTTTGGGCACTAAGAAAGGCGTTTCCATGACCATCACACGAAAATATAAATGCTTTCATGAAAACACGTTTTGACTGAAAACGTTGGTTTCACAGTATTGCAACCGGTTGTCCTAAATTTAAATTCTTGCTTTAAAAAGGTCGCGTTTCATGGAGAAGTAGCGTATAATAACTTTCGAAGTGGTCTAGACATACTTGCTAGACACTCGCGGACCCAGGATGGTTGCCCCCATCTTTGGATAACCGGATTGCATCGTTGGATTCTCATTTTTTTGTAGACACAACGCATATAACTAAGGTACTTAAACTTTAAGGAGTGACGATCTCGTGGCAACTGAACGTAAAGCTTTATTCTTGTTCTTCGGTGGTACTGGTGACTTGGCTTACCGGAAACTCTACCCAAGTCTTTTCAACCTTTATAAGAAAGGTAACTTGCGGTCCCATTTCGCAGTTATCGGGACTTCTCGTCAAGCAATGGACGACGACAAATTCCGTGAAGCCGTTCGTAAGTCTTTGGCCGACAGCGGTAACCGCGCCGACTCAAAGGAAGCAATGGACTTCTCATCTCATTTCTACTACCAAGCACACGACGTAACCAACACGGCGCACTACTCCGTCTTGAAGGAAGCCGCTGACAAGCTGGACAAGAAGTACAAGCTGGAAGGTAACCGGATCTTCTACCTATCTATGGCCCCACAATTCTTCGGCACAATCGCCCAAGACCTGAAGAGTCAAGGCTTGATGTCCACGAACAAGGACGCCTTCAACCGCTTAGTCATTGAAAAGCCATTTGGCCGTGACTACGACTCCGCTAAACAATTAAACGACGCCTTAAGCAAGTCCTTCGAAGAAGAACAAATCTTCCGGATCGACCACTACTTAGGTAAGGAAATGATCCAAAACATTGAAGCCTTACGCTTTGGGAACACGCTGGTCGAATCCCTCTGGAACAACCGGTACATCGACAACATCCAAGTGACCCTTTCCGAAAAATTAGGGGTTGAAGAACGGGCTTCCTACTACGACAATAGTGGTGCCTTACGTGACATGGTCCAAAACCATATCATGCAAATCGTTTCCCTGTTGGCGATGGAACAACCCGTTGCCTTCACGGATACTGACATCCGGGCTGAAAAGGTCAAGGCCTTACGGAGCTTACGTGTTTACAACGTGGCCGACGCCGCAACTAACTTCGTTCGTGGCCAATACGGTTCGATCAACGACCAACCCGATTACCGTCACGAAGACAACGTTCCAGAAGACTCCACGACTGAAACGTTCGTTGCCGGCAAGTTGTTATTCGACAACTACCGCTGGTCAGGCACCCCATTCTACGTGCGGACTGGGAAGATGCTGGCTGACAAGTTCACCCGAGTTGACGTCGTCTTCAAGCGTCCACTGGTTGATATCTTTGCCTTCCCACAATCTCAAAACACGCCACTGGCTGCCAACGTTTTGACCATCTTCGTTGAACCACACGCAGGGTTCTCTCTGCAATTGAACGCCAAGACCAACGACGCTGGCTTCTCAACGGAACCAATCAAGTTGGACTACTTGGTCGATGCTGAAAAGTCTAAGGAAACCCCAGAACCTTACGAACGTCTGTTACATGACGTCTTGAAGGGTGACGGGACCAACTTCTCTAGCTGGCCAGAAGTTTCCTACGCTTGGAAGTTCGTTGACCAAATCCGTCGCGTTTGGGACTTACAAGAACCACAATTCCCTAACTACACGCCACATTCAATGGGACCAGCCGCCGCTGAAGAACTTATTCAACGCGACCACCGCGAATGGATCTACCGTTTAAATAAGTAATTTAAAACTTTAGATTGTAAAAACCACCAACCCTGATTTGGGGTCGGTGGTTTTTTCGTACACTTATAATTTTTTGGGGTTACCATAGCTGGCGAGTGTTGTGGAATCCTCGAAAAACTACCTTACCGCATCTTCCGTTTGACCCCTAGCAGGCCGAGGACGCCCCAGGTGACTGAAAGACAGATAAATCCCCAGACGGATGATTGCGTTGGCTTTTCGCCCGTTTGGGGGAGCATTACGGCCGACTGCGGCTGCGAGATCGTCGACGTTGGCCGGTTTGGCGACGCAACATTTATTGTGGCCGGCGACCCAGCGGAAACAATTGGTGTCGGCGCTACACCTGGTTTGCTAGGTGGCGTGGCTAAATCGGCACTATCCCCAGCCCCTCCAGTACTCATATCGGGAGCCGGAGTAGGAATATTGCCTCCCGGAGTCTGGCCGGGATTGTCGGTCCCAGTACCAGTATCCGGCTGACTCGTACCCGGAATTTCATTGCCGTTCCCATTGTTGCCAGTGTCCGGGATACTAGGGCTTGGAGTCTGACCACCATTGTTCCCACCACCTGGGGTGCCAGGGTTCGGTGTTTCACCGCCACCGGGATTGCCTGGATTTGGCTTCTCACTGCCACCAGTATTGCCATCGCCAGGATTTCCGGGGGCTGGCGTTTCGCCACCACCGTTACTCCCATCACCTGGGTTGTCTGGTCCCGGCGTCTCGCCACTGCCCGTTTCCACTGGCTCGTAGATGTAAGTGATCTCAATATCTTTCTCACCAAATGTCCCAGTGGCATTCCCTAGAATCGTCTCCAGCTTGTAGCCTGCTGGATCGGCCGCGTGGGTGACGTACGCTGTCCCCACTTTCCCGGATTGCACAACATCAGGCGCAACCGCCTTCCCGTCTGCCGTTTGGTGATGAACCGTCACCGTCGTCTGTTTAACGGGTGGCGCCACGGGTGGTTTCACTTCATTCTTAGCATAAATGTAAGTCACCGTTACGGAATCTGTGCTATATTTACCAGACGCATTCGTCGGTTGCTCCGTCAGTGTATAGCCCGGAACGTCAGCAGGAGTGGTTTTATAATCCTCACCTACTAAGCCTCCTGGTAACACCTTATCCGCT
>NZ_AZDP01000046.1 GCF_001435525.1 Levilactobacillus koreensis JCM 16448 | reverse complement strand
CAGTATACGTTGCCTCAATTTGTATTTTACTTAAGTAGTTTTCAAACGGACCCTAGAATTCATGTTTCGTTTATGACAATATTTATTAAAAACGCAGATTTATCACACACAATACAGAATTTGATGAACAGGAAAACCGTATTCGGGTGTACTTACTCTCGCCGCTTCTTCACAATTGCCCGGCCATCAACGCGACCATCTTCCAAAATTGGAACCTTATCCCAATCCGGTTCACTTAAAATATCGTTTTCACCACCGCAATATTCACTAATGTCGCCTTGCATATCCAGTGAGTCCTCACGATATTGCCGGTCGCCACTCAATGACCTCGAACCAACAAAAATCATTCCAGCTGGTTCAAAGTAAATTTGCTGCGATCAACGCTCACTATTCGTCCCCCCTGATTTGGTAACACTAAACGGTCTAACTTAAAAGTAGTAACAGCCTTTCTGTTAACTAGTCCAAATGGCCGGTTAACGGAAATTTTTTAACTTTTTTTTCGAGCAGGATCATGTGTAATATCACACGAAATTGGTCTAGCAGACTCACTTTTTGCCGCCATGACTGTCCCCGTTTTACGTATTCTTTACATTATATTGGTATAGACTAATTTAAGCTTGGTTCTGTCCTTTGACTAAAGGTAAATGCTTTTAAATAGCTACAGTAAGCGTTTACATAAGCCGTCACAAGTGGTATCTTATATCTGCTGATTATTTACGAAAGGTGAGGACATTTGTCATGAATCGACATTTAAGTACGTTTTTTATTTTCACATTTGGTGCGTTAGGCGGTCTTCTATTTGGATTTGATACTGGTATTATTTCTGGGGCCTCGCCACTGATTGAAAGTAACTTCAATTTGAACATCGCGCAGACGGGGTTCATCACGTCTTCTGTGTTGATTGGGTCTTCGGTCGGGGCGCTTGGCGTGGGGCCGTTGGCGGACCGTTTCGGTCGTAAGCGACTGTTAATTTTAGCGGCGATCCTATTTCTCTTGGGGTCTTCGCTCTCCATGGTTGCCGTGGGGTTCTGGTCCATGGTTGTTGCCCGGATCATCTTGGGCTTCGCCGTAGGGTCCGCTTCAGCGTTGACGCCGGCGTACTTGGCCGAATTGGCACCCGCAGAACGGCGGGGGTCACTCGGGACGCTCTTTCAACTTATGATCACGCTGGGCATTTTGCTGGCGTACGTGTCCAACCTGGGCTTCCTCAACCACAACCTGCTGGGCGTTCGCGACTGGCGGTGGATGCTGGGGTCCGCGTTGATTCCAGCGGCCATGCTACTGATTGGGGGCTTGATGTTGCCCGAATCACCACGGTTCTTGGCTGAAAAGGGTCACACCGAAGAAGCCCTGAGCGTCTTGAAAATGTTACGTAAAAATACGACCGATGACCCCAACAAGGAATTGGCCGATATCGAAATGGTGGCGCACCAGCCTAAGGGCGGCATTAAGGAACTGTTTACGATCGCTCGTCCGGCCGTGATTGTGGCCGTGGGTATTATGTTGCTTCAACAATTGGTCGGGATCAACTCCGTCATTTACTTCCTACCCCAAGTCTTCATTAAAGGGTTCGGTTTTGCTGAAGGTAGCGCCATCTGGATCTCGGTTGGGATTGGGATCGTGAACTTTGTCGTGACCGTTTTAGCCACGTTTATCATGGACAAATTCAACCGGAAGACCTTCCTGATGTTCGGGTCGATCGTCATGGCCGTGTCACTGGGTATCCTGGCAATCTTGAACTTTACCGTCAACATTCACGCGGCGGCCATTCCAACCATGATTTTAATTGCGATTTACATCTTCGGGTTTGCCATTTCCTGGGGGCCGATTGCCTGGGTCACCATTGGGGAAATCTTCCCGTTGAGTGTCCGCGGGATTGGGTCATCGATCGGGTCGGCTGCAAACTGGATTGGGAACTTCTTGGTTTCCCAATTCTTCCTGGTCATGCTGTCTTACTTCCACAACAACGTCGGCGGTCCATTTGCCGTCTTCGCGGTCTTCGCTGTGCTGTCGATGGTTTTCGTCCACTACTTGGTTCCCGAAACGCGGGGCAAGTCACTAGAAGAGATCGAAATGGAATTGCGGCACCAAGCTAAATAACGTTTTAAGCGAAAGCTCGGGCAGTGACCTGAGCTTTTTTGTTGGAAAGCATGGTACACTGAGGCTATCCAGGGGGTTGACTGAAGTTATATTGGATGAAGAGAAAGTCGCATGAAAAGGGAGATAAAAAGATGACAAAATTTGATCGTCAGAGTTTTTCGTTAACTGGCCAGGTAGCACTGATTACGGGTGGTGCCCATGGCCTGGGTAAGTATTATTCAATCGCGCTTGCTGAATACGGCGCGGACATTATGGTCGTGAGCCATTCCCAGCGCGGTTGGACCGACATTCGCCAGGCCGTGGAGAGTTACGGCCAGCGCATCAGTTTCTTACAGCAAGACATCACCGTGCCGGGGGCCGCTGACAAAGCAGTCGCTACAACGCTAAAAGAATTCGGTCAACTGGATATTCTGGTCAACAATGCCGGCATTCAGATTCGTAACGACGTGCTGGACTTCAAGGACGAGGACTGGCGGAAGGTGATCGACACCAATTTGAACGCGACCTATTACCTGTCCCATGCGGCGGCCAAGGTCATGGCCGACCAAAAGCACGGGAAGATCATCAACATTGGCTCGATGCAGTCGTACCGGGCGGGCAAACGGATCTTTCCGTACGCTGCCAGCAAGCATGGCGTGGTCGGCCTGACCAAGTCCTATGCCGACGCGTTGGCTCCGTACCACGTGCAGGTCAACGGCTTGGCGCCGGGCTACATCAGCACCGACATGACCAAACCATTGCAGGAAGACGCGGTTCGCGGCCCAGAAATTGCGGGGCACATTCCCAATGGTGAGTGGGGCGTGCCGACCGACCTGATGGGACCGATGGTGTTCTTAGCCAGCAGCGCCTCGGACTATGTGACCGGGGTCATGCTGCCGGTCGATGGCGGGTACTTGTTGCGGTAACGCTCGGTTAGTGTGGAAATTGATGCGCCTTCGCCTTACCGGCTGGCAGATGTAGACCGGAAACGGTGCGGACGCATAAGCCTATATCGCTCGACTTACGCGGAAGCCGGCAGACGATTTGACGGCTAACTGCAAAAGTTGTTATTGGTCAGGCCGTTGGACGTAAGTGTTTTTCAACCTTTAAGTAAAACAAAAACGATTGATCTCAAGCGTATCTGGGGTTAATCGTTTTTGGTTGCTTTTGATTTGATAGGTGCTACAGAAAAATAGCCAGCTAAATTTGATTAAATAATCATCAACGATTAGCCTGGCGTTGTTTCACGTGAAACATCACGGCAACTGGTTGACAATTCTCAGTACTTCTTGCCGGACCACGGCCACCAGTTCGGTCGGTGCCACCGTCAGCCGGGCATCGCTGCCCAAGTAAAGTAGCCAGTGACTGAAAGCGGTGAGTTGCTGCGGCTGATGAACGTCGAAGTAGCATTCGAGTTTGGCCGTTTGCTGGAAGGGGTCCAGAAACTGGAGGGGCGTAGTCGGATGGGGATGTTGCCGGAACTGTTGAATGGCCGCGGCCTGCAATTGGACGCAGACGTTCGGGGTCGGGCGAGCCGCTTTGATGGCGGCATTAATTGTTGCCGGATCCAGCGTCTGCTCGCGGTCGACCGGCGTCAGTTGCTGGATAGCGGCGACCTTAATTTCGCAAAATTGTTGATTGCTGAGGTCCCAAGCGTCAGTGTACCAGTTGTCCTGGCGGTTAAAAATATGGCGAACCCAGACCGTCCGGGTGCCGGTGGCGAGTGTCAGGTGGAGTTGGCGACTGGTCAGACAGGTATTCAGTAGTGTCTTGAGCATCGCCGGCGCGAAGTCGGTTAGCTCGGTCAGTCGCGTGTTGGCGGGATTGGTGTGGCTAAATACCAGCAGTTCCTGTAGCGTTAATAGGTCGTCTTGTTGCGTCTGCGAGGCGATTGCTACCAGTTTTTCGGTGAGCGTATTGCGGTTCTGGAGGTAGGGCAGTTGGGTGTTGAGGGTCGCCAGGAAGCTCACAAATAGGGCTTTCAGCTCCTCGCTATTGAACTGCACCGCCGGCAGTAGTTGGTTTTGAAGCACCGCGTAGCCGCCATCGCGACCGACACTGGCGGTCAGGGGCATCCCCAATTCCTGAATGTTATTGAGATCGCGGATGATGGTGCTCCGGGAGACCTGAAACTGGGTCATTAGTTCACGAATAGTAAAGTATTGACGATTATTGATGTAGCGCATCATCGTGTTGATCCGGGCCGTTTTCGTCATTTTAAATTTCCCTCCAAACAGTGTCAGTTTTTGAAACTATTTTTTCGTATACTGAGTCTATCATCTTAAGGAGGCCACAACAACATGGCAAATTACACAATTGAAACGAAATCAGCATTTACGGTATTGGGATTGGGCACGGTGCTCACGGGGGACTTCCCTTCCATGGGACAACAGAAGTCGGTTTTTTGGCAGAAAATCAACGCCGACCACGCGCTAGATAAGTTGACTGGAATCAACGACTATCCCTTCGCCGTCAACGAAGCCATTAACGGTGAATTTCACTACTACGCGGGGCGCCAAGTCAGCGCTGACGTGACGGCGACCGCTGACCAACGACTGATTGAATTTCCGGCCGGCAAGTATCTGGTCATCACGGGTGAAGCAGCCGACCAAATGGGCCTGTACAATGCTCTCGAAGGGCCCGCATTCGGTGAAATTTTGCCACAACTGACCGACTACGCTTACGTTGGCGGCCCCAATACGTCTTACATGACGGGCAAGGACGAAAACGGCGTGCACGGCGAGATGTTAGTTCCTCTGGTTGAAAAATAAGTCCACGAATCGCTAGTCTATAAGGGTTAGCGATTTTCTGGTAAACTAGGCTTAAAGCATCCAGGGAGGGATTCCATGAAACACGAATGGCGGAAGGCGGAAAAGGACTGGTACTTGCCCAAACGGCCGACGTTACTGACCTTACCAGCGTTGAACTTTATCACGGTCACTGGGGCGGGTGACCCCAATCAGCCGGACTTTGCGGACCACATTGGCGCGCTGTACCCGGTGGCCTATGACCTGCGCATGGCGTTGAAACGCGGGGAACTAGGCGATCCCTACGAGTACACGGTTTACCCGTTGGAGGGTGTGTGGACGACCAGTGACGGCTCGCGGGGCCCGTCGCTGAATAAGGCGGCCTTACAGTATAAAATCATGCTGCGTCAGCCGGACCGATTAACGGAGCAGGACTTTCAGGCCGCCGTGGAACGGGTCATGGGTAAGAAGACCAATCCGTATTTCGGCGACTTGAAATGGGAAACTTATGCTGAGGGCCAGGTCCTGCAGACCATACATCACGGTCCATTTGATGAAGAACCGGCCACGTTTGCCCAGCTCCAGACCGTCTTAGAGGAGAAAAAGCTCAAGGTGATCCCAACCATGGGCGACTACTGGCACCGTGAGATTTACCTGACCGACACGCGCCGGACCGCGCCTGAGAAGGCGAAGACGGTGCTGCGGTATCGGGTCGCCCAATTGAATAGGGGAAATAAAAAGTTCTAGACAGTGGTGTCCAGAACTTTTTGGATGTGACTTTTAGAGTGAGGCCGATTTACAGCATGGAAGCGACCCCATAGCAAGCGGAATCCCTGGCAGCCGGAGCACGGCCATTTTAAATCAATATAACTAACGCTAATATGTAATGAAAGGGCCACCCCTACGACTAATGTAGAGATGGTCCTTTCTGTTTAAACACGGTCAACCGGGTAGCTGTGCAACCAACTGCGATTACCCGTGCTCATGGTTTTGATTTAGCTGACGGACCAAACGGGGGTAACCGGATGACCGTCAAGAGCTTCGCATGAGTTAAGTCATGTTGGTGGTAAATGCGCTGTTGAGGGGGGAGCGCACTAGAATTACTGTTGCTGAAACGTGTTCCGTGAGGCAGACTTTTCCGCTTAGTCCAGTTAAGCACCAACTCAGTTACACCGAGTCGCTCCTTAACTAAACTAATGCTCAAAGTTTTAGCGCCTCACTGCAACTCTACTTTGCGTCGTAGGCTGCTTGGAAGATCTTAACGATATCTTCTTTAGTCCCCTTACGAGGGTTAGAGAAGGCGTTCCCATCCTTCAAAGCATTTTCAGCCATCAATTCAAAGTCTTCTGGCTTAGCGCCGATTTCCTTGATTGACTTAGGAATACCAACGTCTTCGGACATCTGCTTCATGGCCTTGATGGACAATTCAGCAGCGTCACGAGTGGACAAACCATCGGTGTTTTCACCCATGATCTTTGCTAATTCAGCAAAGCGTTCTGGGCAAGCGATGATGTTGTATTCTTCGACGTATGGCAAGAGCAAAGCACAGCAAACACCATGTGGGGCGTCGTATTGACCACCTAATTGGTGAGCCATGGCGTGAACGTAACCTAAGTTGGCGTTGTTGAAGGCCATCCCGGCTAACATTTCGGCTTCAACCATCTTGGTCCGAGCTTCCAGGTTGTGACCGTTAGCAACGGCTTCACGTAAGGAAGTTTCAATCAACTTGATGGCTTCGATACATTGTGAGTCGGTGATTGGGTTGTGGTCAACGGAAACGTAGGGTTCGATGGATTGAACGAAGGCGTCCATCCCAGTAGCGGCAGTTAAGCCCTTAGGAACGTCCAGCATCAAAGTAGGGTCGTTGAATGAAACCAGCGGAATGTTCCGCCATGAAACAACGACGAACTTCAAGTGGGTTTCTTCGTTCGTGATAACGGCGTGACGAGTCAATTCTGAACCCGTCCCGGCAGTCGTGTTAACGGCGATCAGTGGTGGCAAAGCCTTGTCGAGCGTTTCGATCCCGGCTAATTTGGTGATGTCATCACCGTTCGTCAAGATAATGCCGGCACCCTTACCAGTATCATGAGCAGAGCCCCCACCAACAGTGATGATGGAGTCCGCACCGGATTCTTCATAGAGTTTCTTAACTTCTTTAATGTTCCGAATCTTAGGGTTAGGTTCAACGTTATTATAAATAACGTAATCTACACCAGCGGCGTCTAAGGATTTCAGAGTTTGTTCAACGGCACCGTCCTTCATGCCTTCAAGGAATTTATCGGTAACGATGACGGGCTTCTTCATCCCTAACATCTTTGCACGTTCACCAATCTTGTTAATTACACCAGGGCCAAAAAAGTTGACACTGGGCATCAGAAAGTCATAACTACGTTCAGCCATTATACAAATGCCTTCTTTCGGAAGTTTTGAAAATCATTGGTATCAATTTCACAAAGCAATTATAACCGAAAGATTTACAGTTTGCAACCGGTTTCGATTAATTGTTTGTTAGTTGGGTGAGAAAACTAGATATTAGCGCTGATTTGACGGTGGTTTTGCCGGTGTAAGAAAATTTTATTGTCGCTTCCAAAAGCTAAAAACTATTAATGAAAGTTAACACAAGTTATTTTCTGAAATGGTCGATTTAGTGAGAAAGTTACTAAGTATCTCAACCAGGAGTGGGTATAATGGGATTAGAATAATATAAACACAGGGGGACTGTGTATGAAAGATTTGAAGAATCATCAACAAGCCGAGCAAGCGGAGTGGCAGGCGACACAGCAACGTGAATTGACTAAATTACGGGGAGCACAACGCCATCTATACATCAACGTGGGGGCTTACCTGGTGATTTCGGTGATCGAATTTTATTTAGCAATCGTGGGTCACTCGCAGACGTTGCGGGCGGATGCCTTCAATAACCTTTCCGGAATCATCTCGTCGGTGCTCCTACTGATTGGAATCTATATCGCTAGAGACATTCACGACGATGATCTAATGGGTCAGCCGCTACCGGAGGATTCAACGGCGAGTGGGCAGCGGCTACAGTTGACGCGGTTTCATTACGAAACGGTCTTCACTATGATTACGGGGATCGTGATGATTGCCATTGCGGCCAGCGTCATGTACAGTGGCATCAAGAGCCTGATGAATCCTGCTGATCAGGAAGTGCCACGTCCGATTACGTTGCTAGGTGCGGCCGTGGCGACCGTGATTATGCTGGGCGTATGGTGGTTGAACAAGCGTGCTGGCCGAAAATTACAAAACGCGGCGTTGACCGCAGCAGCGCAGGATAGTCTGAGTGATGCGGTGACCAGCATTGGCACCATGGTGGCCATTGGTGGCGCCCTGGCATTTCAGGTGACCTGGTTGGACGGCGTGGCCAGCATGTTGGTGGCCCTCTTTATTTTGACGTCTGGTATCCGGATCTTTCGGGAAAGTAGCCTGAATCTGGCCGACTACTTTGACCCCAAGGTGGAGCACCAATTTGGTCAAGCCATCGCGGAGTTTGCGGCGGTTGAAAAGGTTTTGGAGCTCAAGGCCCACTACAACGGCAACGTGGTCACGCTGGATGTGGTGATCGCGGTCGACCCCCACATGGAGGTACAGGATAGCTACCGACTGGGCGAAGAGATTGAGGCTGTCATGCGCCGACGGTTCGGTATCGTTGATACGGATGTCATGGCGGTACCTGCGGGATAGTAAAATAGAGTGGCACATGCTTCGACAATGTAAGTTTGGAGGCACAAAAGGCCTGGGGTTATCCCCAGACCTTTTTATTATTAATAATTGCAATCTATTGATTATTAATTAATAACTCTGTAATTTGCTTGTGCAACGCAGCGTCACGTTTGGCATCATAGCCATAGCGACTGTCTCGCCAGGAACTCATCGCGTCACCTCCCCGGCAAAGAACGGTTCCGTGACGGTCAACTTTTTGGCATCGAAGTCGAGTTTCGCACTCAACCCATAAGGCAACGCGGTTCGCGGATAAGCGTGGCCGAAGTTGAAATTGGTCATGAGGGGTACGGCGAGGTCTTGGGTCACGTCCAGCAAGGCGCGGCAGTAGTCGTCATAGTAGACCTCATTTTGGGGCTTGCCCGTGATGATGGCCTTGACGTTGCCGAGAATGCCGGCGTGCTTGAGATTTTGGAGCATGGTGTGGTAAGCAGCCGGCGTCGGTTTTTCCTCACTGGTTTCCAGGAAGAGAATCTTGCCGCGCCATTCTTCAGGACTGGGGATGAGACCGTATTTCCGCGCGATGATGGGTTCATCGGGATAGCGTGTGTCGGTCAGTAGGCTGTTCAGGCTGTCGATGCAGCCACCGAGCAGTCGGCCGGTGACGCTACCATGACCGCGTAAAACTTGATAACCGCGCGTCTCGGGATGACTGATCCGGGGTGTGTCAAGGGCGGCCTTTGAGAAGTCCTCGCGCTCCTCGTACCAGACGGGACTGCTGGTAATCGGGGTGGTGGCGGTGTTTTCCAGGTAGTGTTCTAGCGTGCATTTGGTATAGGGAAGGAGGTCCGTGTCCAGCTCGGCTAAATCGTTGATGACGTTGGGACCGTAGTAGGTGGTGAGGCCCAACCGGTACAGCATCAGGTGGTCAACGGTCGTGTCGGAAAAGCCGGTAAATAGCTTGGGATGAGCTTCAACGGCGGCCACAAATTCGGGGTCGTCAAAAAGGTAGGGAGCCAGACGATAAGTATCAATACCACCGATGGCACAGAAAATGCCAGCGATGTTGGGATCGGTAAAGGCGGTCTTGAGGTCGGCTGCACGGGCCTCGGGGTGAGCGTCGAGGTAGTCGATGCCCTTTAAGGCGTTGGGCATGGCGACTGGAATCAGACCCAATTCACGCAGTCGTTGTTGACCCCGCTGATACTCGTGGGCGGCGAAATTCTCACCCATGACCCCGCTGGATAGGCTCACGAGGGCGACGTGATCGCCGGTATGTAATTGATTTGGTTTTGCCATAAAATCCCTCCCAGTAAATAAATTGTTTTAATTCTACACTTATATGGGAGAGATTCAATTCGTTGCGGGTCATTTCGGCCGGATTGAGTGAGAAAAATCGATGGTTACCAAAAAGTACCTACTCCCCCAAAGGAGCCTAACGCGTTACAATGGACAAAAAGCTGAGGAGGTCATCACGTGAAACAGTCTTACAACAACGGGGTCGAGGCAACGTTAGGCGTCATCGGGGGCAAATGGAAACCTCAATTGCTCTGCCATTTAGGCAATCGGCCGCAGCGGACGTGTGACCTTCGCAGAGAGCTACCAGCAATTTCACAAAAGGTCTTGACGCAACAATTGCGCGAGCTGGAAAGCGATGGGATTATCAGTCGGCACATCGGCGGTGAACGGGCACCCTTTAAAGTGACTTACGACCTGACCGACCTGGGCCGTTCCCTGGGCCAGATTCTTGTTCAGATGTCGGTGTGGGGCGAACAGCGGGCCAGTCAGGTCCCCGATATGGAGATTACCCACGACCACGGCGGCTTTAGCAATATCGGACTGAAAATGGATAGTGGTATTTAGCAATAACCAAACTGGGGGCACTTTCAAGTGCCTTCTTTTTTTTACACTCGCCAGCAGTTATGCTAGGTTTCGTTAAGGAGGTGGCGCATGACATCCACAATCCGTGGCTTGGCCACGACACAGGCACTGGTGACGCATCCGGTGCAATGGCAACTCTTACTCTTACTGGCAAATGGACCGCGGACCAGCGCTAGTTTGTGGCGTGACTTGTCCTGGCATCAGCGTCTCCGTTGCTGCGATGGCTTGTGGCGGTTATGGCACCACCAGCTAATTATGTTTCACGTGAAACATGGCGTCTGGCAGCTCTCCCCCCTCGGCGAGACGCTCCAGCCCGTGCTAATGGCAATCCAAACCTGTACCCAAAAGAAAGGTGAGACTCAAAATGACTTATAAATTCCTGGATTCCTTTAAATTTGACAACGGCGTGACCCTGAAGAACCGGATGGTGATGTCGCCAACGACCACCATGTCGAGCTTTTACAATGGTCGCGTGACTAACGATGAGATCGACTTTTACGGCGCCCGGGCTGGTGGTGTGGGGATGATTATTGGCGAAGTTGCGAACGTCATTGCCAGTGGTAAAGGGTTCGAAGGCGAGTTGTCCATTGCCGATGACGGCGATATTCCCGGATTAACCAAGCTGGCGAACACCATGAAGCAAAACGGGACTAGGGCGGTCCTCCAAATTTTTCACGCCGGTCGGAAGTCAAACGACAGCATTCTCCGCGGCCAACAACCGGTCAGCGCTAGTGCCATCAAGGCGGCGTTCCCAGCTGACTCGCAGGAACCACGCGCCCTGACGACAGACGAGATCGATGAGATCATCGTGGCGTTTGGTGACGCCACGCGCCGGGCTATTGCAGCTGGTTTCGATGGGGTCGAACTCCACGGGGCCAACACATATTTGCTGCAACAATTCTTCTCCCCGAACTCGAACCAACGGACCGACAAGTGGGGTGGCGACCGTGACGCACGGATGGGCTTTGCCAAGGCTGTCATTGCCAGTGTTCACCAGGCAATCGTGGCCAATGCGGACCGTCCATTCTTGCTGGGTTACCGTGTCTCTCCAGAAGAGATCGAGACGCCAGGGATTCGGTTGGCCGACACGTTGGCCTTCGTCGATATGCTTGCTAACTCCGACGTGGATTATGTGCACACGTCGATGGGGTCCGCTCACCGGACGTCGTTGAATGATAAGACCGACCACGAACCGATCATGACTAAATTGGTCAAGCAATTGGCCGGTCGCAAACCGTTGATCGGTGTGGGCTCCGTTGAAAAGCCAGCCGATGCCGAAGACGTCTTAGGTTTGGGCGCCGACCTGGTTGCCATGGGCCGTGAAATGATTCGCGAACCACAATGGGTCGAAAAGGTCGTTGACGGGGATGAGGCCAGCATTCGTTACCAACTTTCTCCATCCCAAATGGACGAACTGAAGATTCCTCGTGCCATGCAGGACTACTTGAAGGGCGCGTTCTACTCCGTCATGCACTTCACGACGGACCCGAACACGGCCGTGGATTACCAGAACGAAGCCGCACCGATGGAAGGTTTTGAGAAGAAAATGTAGGTTTTAATTGAGAGTGGGACAGAAGGCGGTTAGTCAATGAGCATTAACGTCGATAGACGAATAATCCCGGTTTTGGATTGTTTGTCTATCGGGGTTAAGCGGAGTTGACTGCCTTTTGGCGCACGTTTCCGCAATATACGTTTGGAGCGCAAGAAGTTTGTCCCAGACCCTTTAATCGGCCGCACTACGGCTGACAGGAATTCCGCCTGCTGTGGGGACGCTTCAGACTGGAAAAGCACCAGTTTTCTCGCTCGCTTTTAAGCCGTAAGAACACGTCTTAAAAGTCGCTCACAGCGACCACTATTTTCATGGCTGGCTACATCCCTGTCCTCCTCCGGCTCAGGTTGTGATTTACCACGACAACGGTCGGAAAACGTGGAGACTTAGTGTTTTAGTCCCATTGTTGCTAGAGCGGGTATGACTGGTATTTTAGAAGGTTTAACCTTTAGACATTAGTCACAAAAATTGCTAGTACTGACCGATTGTCGGCGGTACTAGCAATTTTTGTGTGCGCTGAAGTCCCGTGGCTATTGCGTAATCTGAACCTGCCCACTCCCGCTGGAAATCGTCAATGGGTGTTGGCCGAGTTCGTGGTAGCTCTGCCCACTGCCGGCCTTCTTCGCGCCGTTTAGTTTAAATTGACCGGTTTTCACGGCAACGTGGAGGCCATCGGTGGTGAGGTCGTTGAGCGTTGTGGCGCCGTTCTTCTTCGTCAGTTGGCCGTTACCGGTGACGGTCAGATGGTTGGCCAGCGTCGTGCCGTTGGTATGGTCGATTGCCAGCCGGTTGACCGTTAACCCGTTGAGCTTAAGCGTCCCGTTGAGCTGAGTAATGGTCAGCGCCTTTAAGGTGGTCGGATGGGCAACGGTCAGGGTGAGCACCGCCGATTTGCCAATTTCTAAGTGATGTTGTTGCGCGTCCTTCTGGTTGACGGTGAGGCTGTCGTTGCTGTAATCAATCTGAAATTGGTCGGCGGTCACGTGGTCGAGCGTGAGTGTCGTGGTGGAACCGGGTTGGATGACCAGGACAGCCGTTCGCAGGTCAAATGTGAGCTGGCGGGGATTGTCTGCTAACGAAATCGTCTTAGTGGCTAAGGACTTAGCGGTGAAGTTAGTCACGTCGATTCGGCGATGAGTGGTGTTGGCCCAGGCAATGAGGCCGCCACCGAGGACGATGAGCAAGATGATGACAAGTAAGAGACCGAGGGGAAATTTTTTCATGAGGGGAGCTCCTTTTAATGGTGAATGAATATTTTTAATATTCATTCATTTTAATTTTAAAAAAATAACCACACCGGGCTATTTTAAACTGACGGCGAGAATACCGTTGATCAAATCACTGAGTAACTGGTAGTAGTCGGCCGTTTGAATCTCGCTCTGATGGAGGTCGACAACGGTCAAGGCGTTGAACAGACTGATGAGTCGCGACTTGGTCATGCCTGGCCGGAGTAGGTCTTGTGCTGCCCACTGATCGATCAGCGTCATCAACGTGCTGTAGACTAGGCTGTCCTCGATGGCATGCTGATTTTGCTTAGCGATGATGGCGTTCAACTTGGGATTGGTAAACCATTCCTGCAGGATCTGGTTGTGTGCAGACTGCGTAAAAATTTGTTGCAGGACGGTCTGCACCAGCGCAGTTGGCGTGGCGTTCAGGTCGACATGAGCCATGATTGCGGCCTTCACCCGTTCGTTTTCGGCGTTGTAGACCGCGATAAAGACGGCCGGCTTGGAGTCGTAGAAATTGTAGAAGGTCCCGACCGCCACGTCGGCTTTAGCCGCGATGTCGGCGATGCTGGTCGCCTTGAACCCTTGGGCCATGAAGCAATCGTGGGCGGCTGTGAAGAGGCGCTGTTGTTTTTCTTCCAAATAGACTCGCTCCCTTTTGATGATGAATGAATAATATAATAATTCATTCATTTTGTCAAATCATAAAAAAGTCGGGAACCAGTCCCAACATTGTAACGCGTTATTCTTTAATTTCCGAAGTCAGAGTGTCAGTGGCCAACCGGGATTGCAGCTGCTGGTCGTACTCGCGGGCACTGGGCATCAGCCACATTGCGAGACCGCAGAGTAGCGAGCCAACGCCACCAATGATGAATAACTTTTCCACCCCAATGGCGTCTGCGAGGGGGCCGGCGAAAATCAACCCAACGGGCCCCGCCACACTGGTCAGTGAGTTTAACACGCCCAGAACGCGGCCCAGCTGGTCGGGTGGAAAACTTTGCTGGATCATCGCCATCAGCAGCGTACTGTAGAACGGCGTCATGGTCCCGGCTAGCACATTGAGGATGGCGAACCAGATGAAGCCAGTCTGATTTCCCGGCAAAAAGCCGCTACCACCAAAGGTCACCCCCATGGCTATCGTCGCCCAGAAAATGGGTTTCATCCGGTCGCGCCAGTTACCAAAGAGGCCGATAATGGCGCCACCACCGAGCATGCCGACGGAGTAGATGACTTCGATCAGGCCGGCTTGGCCCACGGTGCCGTGGAAGTAGCCCATGGTCATCAGAGGGTAGAGGCTGGCAGCGGGCATGAACATCAGCGTGAAGGCCGCGCCAATCATGGTGATGGCCCAGAGACCACGTGTGTTGCGGAGCTTATTCAGCCCAAATTTGGCATCGGCTAGTACGTGGACCTTCTCGTCGATCACTGGATGTTCCGGAATCGTCACGAACGTCAGCAGGCTAATCCCAATGATGGCCCCCAGTACATCGACTAGAATCAGATAATTCATCGGCACGATGGCGAAGAGAAATGCGCCCAGCGCCGGAGAAATAATCATGTTGGCGGACTGGACCATTCCCAGCTGGCCGTTGATCTTTGTCAACTGGTCGGTGGGCACCATGGTCGGCAAAAGCGACTGAATCGTCGGCATCTGGAAGGTCTGCGCAATGGACCGCACGAGGAGTGAGATGAAGATCAGCCAGAGTGGAAAGGTTGCTTGCAACGTCCCCACGATGGATAAAATAATGGCAAAGATGGCCGCAATCACGTCGGGTACGATCAACAGGCCCTTCTTATTCCAACGATCGACAAAGGGTCCGACGAACGGACTCAACAGCACCATCGGTAACATGCCTAGCAATGTCGCCAAACTCAACACAGTCGCCGAGCCCGTCTGCTTGGTCAAATACCAGATAATTGCGTACTGGACGACCATACTGGTAATCCCGGACAAAAATTGACTGGTCAAGAAGAGGTAAATATTATGCCGCCAGTGTGGCACAAGTGAAGTTTCCAAGGGTCAGCCCCCCCTTTGTAAAATGTGTTAGATCAACGATAGCTGGCAATCAATCAAAAATAATTGCCGGCACGTATAAATGCTTCACAGGCTGTTAATATTAGCATATTAGTAAAGGGGGGACAAGAAAAAGTGCTTGTGAATTTAAAGGGCGTGACGGCAGCGATGGAAGCGGATACGAAATAGGCTGATGGGTGCTGACTAGGTGATAGAAAATAGGGACTGAAGGCACTAAAAAACGGTCGAGTGGATAGCACACAACCGTTGAGTCAGATTATTAAATTGATTATGTGAAATGGCAATAACGACTAGTCAGACTGAGTGATGAAGCCTAGAGCCGGAGGCGACCAGACAGAGCACGGTGACGGTCATGTTAGTCGGGAGATTTGAAGTGCCGTAAAATTATTAGACAGAGAGACTAATAATTTTGAGGTGGTTCTA
>NZ_AZDP01000045.1 GCF_001435525.1 Levilactobacillus koreensis JCM 16448 | reverse complement strand
GGTGGTTTTTTGTTTCGCACGCTTTAGCGTGCTCAACTGGGCCTAAAGGCACTAATGATATGAAGCGACAGGTCGCTCACCCCGACGCCGACAAGGGAGCTGGTATCCAACAATTAAATATCAGTAACCTCCAATACGTTGTCCACGCGGAGGCCGCCGTGGAATGCGCATTACTTGATTTGTACGGTAAATTCGTCAATCTTCCAATGTGCGATGTCATCGGTTCCGGCCGTCAACGTGATGCCGTAGAAATGCTAGGCTACCTCTTCTATATTGGGGACTACACCAAAACGGACTTGCCGTACATTCAAAATGACGATAATTCCGATGCTTGGGGAAAGCTGCGGCGGAAACCAACACTGACCGTCGACGGTATCGTCGAACAGGCCAAAGCCATGAAAGAACGTTATGGGTTCCGTTGTTTCAAGCTCAAGGGTGGAGTCCTAGATGGCGCTGAAGAAATGAAGGCGGTTAAGGCCTTACACGAAGCCTTCCCTGATGCTCGAATTAACCTAGATCCAAACGGCGCTTGGACGCTCGACGAAGCTGTTAAACTTACCAAGGAATATGGCGATGCCTTAACCTACGCCGAAGACCCATGTGGGCCAGAAAATGGTTTCTCTGGACGTGAAGTACTCAGTTTCTATCAAAACGCGACACACAAACCGGTGGCCACTAACATGATTGCCACCGACTGGAAACAGCTCTATCCAACCCTTCTCATGAAGTCCGTCGACATTGTCCTAGCCGACCCTCATTTCTGGGGAATTGAAGGTAGTCTGCGAGTCGCTAGCATCTTAAATGACTGGGGATTAACCTGGGGATCTCACTCCAACAACCACTTTGACATTACGTTAGCATTGTACGCACAAGTCGCCGCAGCCGCTCCTGGCGATATCACACCAATTGATACCCACTTTGTTTGGCAAGATGGCCAACAATTATGCGATAACGCCTTGAACATTAGAAACGGCGAAATTGCTATTCCAAAACGTCCTGGTTTAGGTATCGATATCAACGATGCCAAGTTAGCCGCTGCTCACGAACTCTACGAAAAGCTGAGTTTCCATGGTCGCGACGACGCTAAGGCTATGCAGTATTTGATTCCAGACTGGACTTTCGACCCAAAAACACCAACATTATTGCACTAAAGCTCAATATCAAGAACGTCTCAACTACCCGCTGTGGTTGGGACGTTTTTTTATTTTCCGTCGTCATCTAATCCATTTGGAAGAACGTTATAACTATCTGAGTAGCTTCATCAATCTATTCGACTAGTTATGCCACTTGTGCAAAATCTAGTAATCTTAAGGTATCTAATGACTAATTATCCTACCGTAAAAATCGGCAAGTAAGACCGACTCATCGGTAATCATAACGTCAGACACTATTCCAACTTCTGTCAGATTGGTTGAGTGAAAATAACCTCCAACTTATCATTGCATTCCCTACTTTCACAATTTCATCACATTTTTTTCGTTAAAATATCGAACTTTGTTAACATAACTAATTTATACAAAGTGTATATTGTAGCTGTTACATACTTTTGGGGCGTACTGGGACTTAGGAACCAGTGCCCCCTTTTTTACTATTTTTTGAAGGAGATGGCTCATTTGCAATTCAAACACCCCCGGTTGGTTACGCTTGCCGTAGCCTCCCTGGCAATTCTGACGGTTGGCCTCGCTGGTTGTTCATCGAGTAACGCGTCATCCTCAAGTTACAAGATCAAGAACAACAAGGTCGCGCTAAGCACCGCCCAGATCAAGAAAAATCTGGACACCAAGATCATCACGACGCGGCAAGACGCTCAGAAGAGTTTGACAGCAACCTACAAATCTGCTGCACAAAACGACAACTACACCCTGAGCGAGCCATACGTCAAAATCAACCCGTACAAGTCCTCTCCGCTATCCGCGCTGGTTATCTTCAAGACCAGTGACGCAGTGAAGATCACCTACACCGTCGTCGGCAAAACCGACAAAACGTCCATTACCAACACGGTCAACGGCGGCTACACCAAGACGCACCAAGTTCCCGTCGTTGGCCTGTACGCCGACTACAGCAACCAGGTGAAGATCACCGCCACCACTAAGGACGGCAAGACGACCACACAGACACTGACCATGAAGACCAGCGCCCTGCCAAAATACATCAAGGACGCCACCATCACCACTAAAAACGTTAAGAAGTCCCAGATGGATATCGGCAAAAATAAATTGACCATCGTCAACCGAACCACGAAACAACCATTTGCCATTGACGCAGACGGTGCCGCTCGGTGGTATGACACGAACTATTCTCAACACACCATCGAACAATGGTCGAACGGTCACATCATGATTCTTTCAAAGAAAAATGTTGACTCCGATGTTTATAACGATTTAATTGAAACCGACTACCTGGGCCGCGTCTACAAGGAATACGGCTTTGCTAACAAGACCAGTAGTACCGATGGTGGGGTCGAAACGACCGTTATCCATCATGACCTGGTCGAACTTCCCAACCACAACCTGTTAGCGACCGTTTCCGACGGTTCAAAGTACAAGGAAGACACGTTGATCGAAGTTTCTCACAAGACCGGAAAAATCGTGAAGGTCATCGACATGAAGAAGATTCTGCCGAAGTCTATGTGGGACAAGTACGAAAAGGGGTCCGATGGTAAGGTCGACTGGCTACACAACAACGCCGTGGACTACGACAAGAACGACAACTCCATCGTCCTCTCCAACCGGAATCAGGATTTAACGTTGAAATTAGATTACAAAACCAACCACATCAAATGGCTCTACAGTGGCAAGAAGAAGTCTAGTTGGCCTAAGGTTTACCGTAAGTACGTGTTGACACCCACTAAGGGCACCATCACGACCGGTGGACAACACGGCCTATACCTCCTGAACAACGGCGGCAAGAATTCCGCTAATAGCGAAGATTTCATTCTTTACGACAACAACATCAACGTCACCAACGGCGATAAGACTACCTCTGGTAAGTACTCACAGGCCGTCAAGTACCACGTTGATGCCAAGAATATGACAATCAAATCAACTTGGTCCTACGGGAAAACCTTAGGTAAGGCCAACTTCACCAGCGTTATCGGTTACGCCGAACAACAGAGCAACGGTAATGTCCTGATCGACTTTGGCTTCAAGGCCGGTGGGCAACAGAGTAACATCATCGAAGTGACCAAGAGCGGCGAGCAGGTCTTCAACGCGACCATGAAGAACGCCGCGGCCAAAGCCTACGCTTACCGGGCATACCGGGTGCCGTTCTATTCATCTAGCTACGTCTTTGACGCAACGAAATAAGAGATATTAACCGCCGCTTCACCTGTGGTTGCCAAGACTTCGCCTGCTATGAGGCCTAAGAATGGGCCTTAGTTGGCAACACCCTGGCCTCATCCGACTTCGTTACGTTCACGACTGGACTGTAGTTTCTCGTTGAGCACGCAGCTACATCACACTTAACCCTATAAGACCGTAGTCACGGGGTCCAACTCTTCTTTCTGAGCTGGACTCCATTTTTTTGTCTCGATTGGTAAGCGCTACCATTTTCAGGTAAACTAGACTCAGTAGGTTGACGTTTTAACTACAAATTAGCTGGTTCATCGACTAATAAAACGTTGACCCAACCCATTCCAGAGGAGTGTTTGACATGAAAAAAATTATTTTAGACTGCGATCCCGGCCACGACGACGCCATTGCGTTGATGCTGGCACTGGCCAACCCCGAAATTGATCTGCTCGCGGTGACTACCTCGGCCGGCAACCAGACCCCGGAGAAGACGCTGAACAATGCCATGCGCCTGCTAACGCTGATGCACCACCAAGAGATTCCTGTCGCCGGTGGGAACCGGACACCACTGCTCAAACCGCTTGAAACGGCTGGCAACGTTCATGGTAAGTCTGGTCTCGACGGCGCCGAACTCCCCGACCCTGATTTTGCCGTACAGGACATGACTGCCATCGAGCTCATCGCCAAGACGCTACGCGAAAGCATCGATCCCGTCACGCTGGTCGTCACCGGCCCCATGACCAATGCCGCCCTTTTTCTGCGTGTCTATCCCGAGCTCAAGGCCAAGATCGACCGCATCGTCTACATGGGCGGTGCTATGGGGCTAGGCAACTGGACACCATCGGTCGAATTCAACATCTACGTCGACCCCGAGGCCGCCAAAATCGTGATGAACGCTGGCATTCCGCTGACGATGGCCCCATTGAACGTGACCCACAAGGCCCAGATTCTGAAGCCAGAGATCGAAGCCATCGGTCAAATCGATAATCCCGTCGCCCACGCCTTCTATGGCCTACTGAACTTCTTTGAGCTGTACCATGAAAATCCCAAATGGGGCTTCCAAGGCGCACCACTCCACGATCCTTGTACAATCGCCTGGCTTCTGCACCCCGAAATGTTCAAGAGCGACCTGATGAACGTTGACGTGGAAACGCAGGGTGAACTGGTTCGTGGCGAAACCGTCTGCGACTATTACGAACTCACCGGCAAACCGAAGAATACTGATGTCCTCCTCGATATCGACCGGCCAGCCTTTATTCAACTGATCATGGATTCTTTAAAGACATTTAATTAACGCTAGAAACTGCGTCACCACTACGGTTAACCCCGCTCAGTGGTGACGCTTTTTTAGTCACATGCTTCCCCACAATATAAACTACGCTATACTGAATGGACAAAATATGTCGCCGAGGTGAACAAGATTGAGACAGCAAGCTTATCCCGCCCACGAACAACTTTTGTTCGGTAGTGGACTAACTATGGTGGCCGGTGCCCTAGACGCCTACTCCTATCTGGAACACGGTGAAGTCTTTGCCGGCTTACAAACGGGGAACCTGATTCTCTTGGGAATCAACTTAGGAAAATTACAAGTGGCCGTCGTCGGTCGCTACTTAACGGCAATGATTGCCTTTATGGTGGGGACCATGCTCATTCGTGGTCTTCAACATTTTCTAGAAAAGAAACGCGGCAATCTGCAGGCCACAGTCCTTTGGATTGAACTGGTCCTATTGGTCTGCGTGGCCATCACGACCAACATCCTACCCGACATTGCCATTACAGCGCTCCTATCCCTAACGGCTGCCGCAGAACTTCAGGGTTTTCGTAAATTAAAAGGGACCCCCTTCACGCCACTCATGATGACCGGAAATTTCCGGACAATCGCCGAATCCCTCTTTGATGGCGTTCGCTACCGTGATCAGGCCGCCCGCACCAAGGCGACCGATACTTTGACCGTCATGGGTAGCTTCGCGTTGGGGGCCGCTATCGTGGGCCTATTATCTAAAACGTTACGAGGCTTTACCGTCGTGATTCCAATGATCATTCTAGTCGCATTGATTGTTTGGCTTCGTCAGCAAACCCAACAGCGACGGTGGAAGCACTGAGCAAGGATTGATAACTTATTCTAGAAGAAGGGTCTGAGACAAAATCGTCTCAGACCCTTCTTGTGCTCCGATTATACATAGTCAAAACGTGCGATCGAGTAGGAGGTAGCCGATTATTTCGGCTACCGACCTCTCACACCACCGT
>NZ_AZDP01000044.1 GCF_001435525.1 Levilactobacillus koreensis JCM 16448 | reverse complement strand
GCTAAAAAGGCTAGGACCTGATAGAACTTACAAGGACGATGACAGGCCTTACGCTTCTCGTGATACCGCTGTTCAGCCAATTCCGGTACGTAGATTTCGTAGAACCTTTCCTTACCGTTAACCAGCTGTTTATTGGTCACTAAGCCCCGTTTGATCTCATTGTTTATAGTCTGCGCACTAACCCCGATGAGATCAGCAATCTTACGACGAGAATATCCGTCATGATTAAAGAGAACCTCGATATTTCCACGCTCTTTCAAAGTTAGGTGGTGACCCTTGGGACGATTCATGGTAAG
>NZ_AZDP01000043.1 GCF_001435525.1 Levilactobacillus koreensis JCM 16448 | reverse complement strand
GTCCACAGCGGACTTTCACCGCCTAGTTAGCGCCCATGCCGGGCGCACACACAAAGAAGCCAACCGGCAAACACCGGTTGGCTTCTTCTTTTTTCACTAGCTCGCTAGTGAGTTAAGTTTTACATCATGCCGCCCATTCCTGGGTTAGCAGCTGGGGCTGCAGGTGCTGGGTTATCTTCAGGCTTGTCAGCCACAACGGCTTCAGTCGTCAACAACAAAGCAGATACAGAAGCAGCGTTTTGAAGAGCAGAACGGGTAACCTTGGTTGGGTCGGTGATTCCAGCCTTAACCATGTCCTCGTACTTGTTATCAGCAGCGTTGTACCCAACGCCTGGCTTTTCACTCTTCAAGTGTTCAACCACGACAGAGCCTTCGACCCCGGCGTTTTGAGCAATTTGGCGAACTGGTTCTTCCAAGGCCCGCAGGACGATGTTGACACCAGTCAATTCGTCGCCTTCAGCTTCAACCTTGGCAACGTCAGCGATGACGTTGATCAAAGCAGTCCCACCACCAGCAACAAAGCCTTCTTCAACGGCAGCACGGGTAGCGTTCAAAGCATCTTCGATCCGATACTTACGTTCCTTCAGTTCCGTTTCGGTAGCAGCACCAACACGGACAACGGCAACGCCACCGGCTAACTTAGCCAGACGTTCCTTTAACTTGTCCTTGTCGAAGTCAGAAGTCGTGTCTTCGATTTGGCCCTTGATTTCGGCAACACGGTCGGCAATTTGGTCCTTAGAGCCAGCACCTTCAACAATCGTGGTGTTGTCCTTAGTGACGTTAACCTTTTGTGCTTGACCTAATTGATCAATGGTCGTGTCCTTCAAGTTAAGACCTAAGTCATCGGTAATGACAGTCCCACCAGTTAAGACAGCGATATCTTGTAATTGTGCCTTACGACGGTCACCAAAGCCAGGAGCCTTGACAGCAACCACGTTGAAGGTCCCACGCATCTTGTTCAAGACCAACGTTGGTAAAGCTTCACCGGTGATGTCATCAGCGATGATCAACAGTGAACGGCTTTGTTCAACGACGGATTGTAACAATGGCAAGATGTCTTGGATGTTAGCGATCTTCTTGTCAGTGATCAAGATGTAAGGATTGTCTAAGTTAGCTTCCATCTTGTCGTTGTCGGTAACCATGTACTGTGACATGTAGCCACGGTCGAATTGCATCCCTTCAACAACGTCCAAGCTGGTATCAACACCACGGGATTCTTCAATCGTGATAACCCCGTCGTTACCAACCTTTTCCATGGCGTCAGCAATTAACTTACCAGTTTCCTTGCTTGCGGATGAAATGGAAGCAATTTGGGCGATATCGTCCTTGGTCTTGACGTCATGTGACATCTTGTGTAAGCCATCAACGGCAGCAGCGGTTGCTTTTTCGATCCCGCGACGGATACCAACTGGGTTAGCACCGGCAGTCACGTTCTTCATACCTTCGTTAACGATAGCTTGCGTCAAAACAGTTGCGGTCGTCGTCCCGTCACCAGCGATATCGTTGGTCTTGGAAGCAACTTCGGAAACTAACTTAGCACCCATGTTTTCGAAATGATCTTCGAGTTCGATGGACTTGGCGATCGTCACACCATCATTGGTGATCGTTGGGTTGCCATAGCTTTGTTCCAAAACAACGTTGCGGCCTTTAGGTCCTAAGGTCGTCTTAACCGTGTTAGCTAACTTATCAACACCAGCAAGCATCTTGCTGCGTGCGTCTTCAGAGAACTTTAATTCTTTAGCCATTGTTTAAATTCACCTCATACTAAAATTTTTATATTCAATCGTATTAGTGGGAAAGTCACTAGTCAATAACTGCGACTAAATCCTTTTCGTGTAAAACAAGATACGTCTTACCATCGTACTTAACTTCAGTACCGGCATACTTATCAAACAATACCTTGTCGCCAACCTTAACAGTTGGGGCTACCTTGTCGCCATTGTCTAACACACGACCATCGCTAACTGCAACGACATTGGCCGTTGAAGGCTTTTCTTGGGCATTACTTGCTAAAACAATGCCGCCAACCGTGGTTTCTTCTTCTTCTGGTTGATCTAAAATGACGCGGTCTCCTAATGGTTTTAACACTTGAATCCCTCCAATAAACTTACTTTTTAGCACTGTTAGCACTTGACTAACATAAGTGCTAATCACAATATCTAATATATGGTTTTTCCTTTTAAAAATCAAGGAATTTGACAAACTATTTCGGTCATGACTCGCTGAGAGGTTGGGCGCCATAGGTTCGGCCGTGTTGAAATTAGTTGCCCTGTAGCTGCCGTGCTGTGGATACACTTCAAACTGGAATAGCCCCTTCTCCTTGCTCGCTTTGGGGCCACGAACACGTGCCGTCATCTTATTGCCAGTTAACAAGATCGCCACGCCTGGTGTACCCCTGGCTGCCACCGACTTAGACCGATTTCCAACACAACCACAGCGACCCACCGTCTGACCTTTCAGTTAGATCATCCACCCTACCATTGACATCATTCAAATATGCTCCAAAAAATTCGTCCCCTTCCAACTAATAACCTATTAGCCAGAGCAGGACGAACTGATTAATCATTCATTTAAAATATTAGGGTTTGTTTGTCTTACCAACCTAACTAGCTATTACCGCCGGCGAATCTTCTGCACGTGTTCCATGGTTCGCTTCATTTCCTTTTTGCTCCCAAAGAAGCGTTGGATCTTGGCGTTCTCCCGTTCACGGGCGCTCATGTCGCTATAGCTGATCTCCAGCTGGAGTTTACGGTAACTCGCTAGGCGACTTGCATCTAACTCCCCCGTCGTAATAGCCGCCTGAACGGCGCATCCTGGCTCCGTTTGATGGGTGCAGTTCCGAAATTTACACTGGCTGGCTAATGTGGTAATGTCCGCAAAGGCCTTGGTCAGGTCGCCGCTTTGGACCTGTAGCTCGCGCATCCCCGGCGTGTCAATCACCACGCCGCCAGTTGGCACCCGCAAGAGTTCCCGTGACGTGGTCGTGTGGCGACCCTTGTCATCATCCGTACGAATTGCTTTCGTAGCCAGAACATCTCCGCCCAGTAAACCGTTGATCAGCGTCGACTTACCGACACCAGACGAGCCGATGAAGGAAACGGTCCGGTTACCAGTCACATAGGCTTTGAGTGCGTCAACACCGTCCCCAGTTTGCGCGGAGCAGGTGATCACGTCCACGCCCATCGTCACGTCGGCTAGCTCATCTAGCTTGGCGGTCACATCGGCACACAAATCGGCCTTGGTCAGCACCACGACCGGCACCGCCCCACTGTCCCACGCCATGGTCAGGTAGCGTTCGACCCGGTGAACGTTAAAATTCGCATTGAGCGACATACAGATGAAGATGGTGTCCACGTTGGCCGCAATGATCTGGCCAGCCCCCGTCTTACCAACCGCTGCTCGCTCTAACACACTCTGCCGCGGCAAAACGCGTTGAATCAGGGCCAACTGTTGGTCGGGGGTGACCGTGATCAACACCCAATCACCGACCGCCGGCAGTTCGGTTGCAACGGTCAGGTCATGACGGAGCTTACCCGCGATTTCCGCTGGTAACGGCCCAGCCACACTGATGACTTGGTAAGTTTCTCGGTGCTGCTCGGTCACGCGCGCCAAGTCGAAGTCAGGAGACGCGGCGGCGAGCCGTTTCAATTGTTCGGTACACCCGTATTGGTTTAAATCAATTTTCAATTTCGATAATTCCTTTCGCAAACGGTGGTACCCGAAAGGCTGGTAACGAAAGGTGACTATAACCACCCCATTAATTTTGCGTACAAAAAAGGGCACAGTCGAGACTGCACCCCTGAAAAATTTTGTGTGGGCGCAGATGTCAGTTTTCGTTCAAGTGGTTGCGGGTACACTAAAACTAGCAGGCACTTGCCCACTTTTCAGCTTCCTGCGTAACACCTATTGAACGACCGACATCCAGCAACCCTCCGATACTTTTAGTTGGTCATAGAGTAGCACGCCACACTAACGGCTGTCAATCGTTAGAATGCGCCCTGACTAAACCGAAACCAAAGATTGAAAGTACTAAGTTTTCACTTTTCCCGACTGTTGTCGTGGTAAAGCACAGTCAGAGCCGGAGGAGGACAGGGACGTAGCCAGCCGTGGAGGTGGTGTTGGCTGGCGCTTCATCATCAGCCAGCTTACAGCACGGGCGACTTTGGAGACACGCGGTCTTCGTGGCTTCAAAGCGAGCGAGAAGACTGGTGATTTTCCAGTCTGAAGCGTCCCCACAGCAGGCGGAATTCCTGGCAGCCAGAGTGCGGCAAATTTACACTAATTTAATGACGCAAATTCTTACCGATACTGGTGCGAGACAGGTATTTCATCTTCCAACCTTTAGACCAAACAAAAAACACCCCTCGGACTAAACCGAGCGGGTGTCTTTCATTAATCTTTATTGTAGTGTTCCAAGAAGTAGATCAACGTTTGGAGTTCGTTAGTTAAGTCCACGTTTTGGACCCGAACATCCTTTGGCACCGTGATCCGCAGTGGGGTGAAGTTCAAGATTCCCTTCACACCACCGGCGACAACTTCTTCCGTTACGGATTGGGCAACATCAGATGGCACCGTCAAAATAGCGATTTGAATCTGTTGTTCTTCCAATTGTGTCCGCAAATCGGTCATTGGATAGATTGGCACGCCACTTTGAATCGTGTTGGCCATGTCCTGGCTGACATCAAAGGCCGCACTGATCCGGACATTGCCGTCTTGGTGAAAATTAAAGTTCAATAACGCATGGCCCAAGTTTCCGACCCCAATCAAGGCCACGTTAGTTAATCGGTCCTGATTTAAAATCTTCTTGAAGAACTTGATGAGACTTTCAACGTCATACCCGTAGCCCCGTTTACCAAGGGCCCCAAAGTAAGAAAAATCTCGACGAATGGTTGCTGAATCAACCTTAACGGCTTCAGAAAGTTCCGTCGAGGACACACGAGTTTTGTCCGCGTCCAACAAAATGTTCAAATAACGGTAGTAAATGGGGAGCCGCTTTGCTGTGGCGCGGGGAATCTTTTGATCTGTCAAAACATGAGACCTCCTAATCAATAAATACTGGTCATCGCCAACCGACGGTGACACTTTCCCTAAATAGCTTTTTGATTGTGAAATTTGCTTTCTTACAGATTATAGCATAACCGCCCGTCTTGTGAAAGAAATTGCAAATATTTTTCACAATTCTTTCTATATTTCGGTCTGTCCGGTAAATATGCTAGAATAAGAACTATCAACCTATACGAAAATTGAAAAGGAGGTCCATTTACCGTGATTCTTTTACAAGTTCAACAAGTCACGCGACGCTTCGGAGCGACCGTGCTCTTTGAAAACGTTAGCCTCGACGTCCCTGAACACGGACGGGTGGCGCTGGTGGGCCGCAACGGTGCCGGAAAATCCACCCTACTCAAGATGATTGCTGGCGAAACCACACCGGATGTCGGTCAAATTACGACAAAACGGGGGCTGACCATTGGCTACCAGGCGCAAAATGCCGGCCTCGCTTCCTCTAAGACCGTCTGGAACGAAATGCTCGACGTCTTTGCCACGCTCCGGGCAATGGAACAGCGCATTCACGAATTAGAACAACAAATGAGTGATCCCAATATTATTGCGGACCAGGAACAATTTACCCAAGTCACCAAGACCTACGATCAACTCCAACAAGACTTCAGCGATCAAAACGGTTACGGCTATCAGGCCGAGATCCGTGGCGTACTCCACGGGTTTGAGTTCGGTGAAGAATATTATGATAAGCCGATCAACGAACTCTCCGGTGGTCAGCGTACGCAGCTGGCCCTGGCAAAATTACTGCTGGAACGTCCCGACCTGTTAATTCTTGACGAACCCACGAACCATTTGGACGTTGAAACGTTGACTTGGTTAGAAGGTTACCTTCAGGGCTATTCTGGTGCCATCCTGGTCGTCTCCCATGACCGGTACTTCCTCGATCACGTGGTCAACGACGTCTATGACATGGCCCACGGTGGCTTGGTTCACTATCCCGGTAACTACTCCCACTATATCGAAGCCAAGGCCGAACGGCTACGGCGCGAGTGGAAGGAATACGACAAGCAACAGGCCGAGATTGGTAAACTGGAAGACTTTGTGAACAAAAACATCGTCCGGGCTTCCACGACCAAACGGGCCCAAGCACGACGGAAGCAACTGGAGAAAATGGATAAGATGGACAAACCTGAGGGCGATGAAAAGGTTGCCCGCTTCACGTTCAGACCTCACCGGCAAAGCGGTAATGTCGTCTTGGACGTGGTCAACGGCGCAGTCGGCTATGACCAACAGATTCTCTGTGCTCCGGTCAACCTCGACATCAAAAAGCATCAGGCCGTGGCAATTGTCGGTCCCAACGGCATCGGCAAGTCGACCCTACTAAAAACCATTCTGGGCCGTATTCCGGCCATTCAGGGTCAAATCATCTTTGGTACTGGTGTCGATACCGGTTACTACGACCAAGATCAAGCCACCCTGCACGACAAGAAGAGCGTGCTACATGAGTTGTGGGATGATCATCCTACAACTCCCGAGGGCGATATCCGTTCCATCCTTGGAAGTTTCCTATTCACTGGTAGTGATGTCGACAAGAGCGTTCATAGCCTAAGTGGTGGTGAACGGGCGCGGTTACTGTTGACGAAGCTGGCCTTGCGCCACGACAATTTCCTTATGTTAGACGAACCGACCAATCACTTGGATATCGACAGCCGAGAGGTCTTGGAAAACGCGTTGAACGAATTCGACGGCACCATCTTATTCGTTTCCCATGACCGGTACTTCATTAACCAAGTTGCCACGCAGGTCGTTGAGTTGGCTCCTGCCGGTACGACCCGCTACTTGGGCGATTACGACTACTACGTGGAAAAGAAAGCCGAACAGGACGCTTACGCCGCTAAAGAAGCGGCCGAAGCCGAAGCGGCCAATCCCACGAGTGACGCGCCCAAGCAGACTCAGGTCGACTACCAACAACAGAAGGAACAGCAAAAGGCGAAACGGAAACTCAGCCGACAGGTCGATGCGCTGGAAACAAAACTGGGCGACCTCGAAACGCAAAAATCGACGATTGAAACGGCGATGAGCTCGCCAGAAAACTTCAACGACGCCGAGAAGCTGGCTGACCTGCAGGCCCAACTGACCGCAGTCACTACCGACCTCGACGCCACCGAAGAGGAATGGACCGAAAAGAGTTTATCCCTGGAAGATTTTGATGGTTAAAAATTAAAGCTACTTGATTTATGGTCTTCATAACCATTAATCAAGTAGCTTTTTTAGGTGATGACTTAAGCTGGGTTAACCATTATTGCATTGCTGCCAGGTAAACACCGTGTCGCCAAAAAAGACGCCGAAACCATCTCCAATCAGAAGATGATCTCAGTGCCCTTTCAAATTAGCTTATTTAACCGGATCAGCGACCCAATCGAATTCCAAACTGGGGTCCGCGTTCAGTGTCGCATCGGCGAAGTCGCCGTGGCGGTAAGCCACTTCGGCGAATGCCCCGATCATGGCCGCGTTGTCGCCACACAGCTTCAACGGTGCCTTAACCAAGTGAGTCGTTGGGTTGCTGGATAAGTCGCGTTCCAACCGTTCCCGTAACCCTAAGTTGGCAGCGACTCCCCCAGCCAAAATCAGCTGGTGAACCGGATAATCGGCCAACGCCTTTTGCGTCTTTTCCGCTAGCACATCGACGACCGCTTGTTGGAAACTGGCTGCCAAGTCCTGCTTGCTGAGTGTTTCGCCAATCTGGTCGGCGTGGTGGGTGGTGTTGATAAAGGCACTCTTCAACCCACTGAAGCTAAAATCGAAGTTGTCATCCTTCTCCATCGCCCGGGGGAACTTGAACGTATCGTGCCCCTGATGCGCCCATTCATCGACCGTCTTACCGGCTGGGTAGTTGACGCCCATCACCCGGCCAACCTTGTCGTAGGCTTCACCGGCCGCGTCATCACGCGTCTCACCAATAATTTCAAATTGATTCTCGGCTGGCATGTAAACCAATTCCGTATGTCCACCGGAAACCAGCAAGGCCATCGCTGGAAATTCGATGGGTTCCACGTAACGGGCCGCATAGATGTGACCGGCCATGTGGTTCACGGGAATCAATGGCAAACCGTGGGCAAACGCCACCGTCTTTGCCGCAGTGACCCCGATCAATAGGGCGCCTACTAAGCCAGGACCGTACGTTACCGCCACGGCGTCAAGGTCGTCGTATCCCACTTGAGCTTCCGTTAAGGCATCCTTGATGCACAGTGTGACCTCTTCAATGTGGTGTCGACTCGCAACTTCCGGCACGACCCCACCAAACCGCTGGTGACTCTTGATCTGAGTGGCAACGATGTTCGACAGGATCTTCTTACCGTCCTCAATGACTGCCACACTCGTCTCGTCACAACTCGATTCAAACGCCAAAATTAAATTTCGCTTTTCCGTTGGACTCACTCCTCTTCCTCACTAATGCGCGCACTCACGGCTACTCACGAAAAAGACGAGTAGCCTAGCACCAACTCGTCTTTTCTAGTCGGTTTCCTCTGGTTCTTCTTTTAAATACAGGACCATGTCAGCGGCATCTTCGTGGTCGCCAAAATAATAGCCACGTTTGATGCCGGTCTGTTCAAAGTCCAAGTCGCGGTACAACTTTTGCGCATTACTATTCGACACGCGTACTTCTAGACTGACAGACTTGTAATTCAGTTGCTTGGCCTTTTTGATCATAACGCCCATCAAGAAACGACCCAAGCCCCGACTCTGAAATTCGGGCAGAACAGCAATGTTTGTGATATGCGCATCGCGGGTCCGCTCGTCAAACGTACTGCCAATAAACGCCAACAGCTTATCGTTCTTCCGAATAACCAAGTAGAGTCGATCCTTTTCCCGCCGCAGTTCATTGGCAAATGCCGTGGAGTCCCACGGGGCCTGACCAGAGTACACTGCCCGTTCAATTTCAATCATTTCAGGAATATCGGTAAACAGCGCCTTAGCGACAAAGTAAGTGACATCACGAATCTCCACGCGGTGATTCTTAACGTCCATCGTTTCTTCGCGTACCAGTTCTCGCCGGCTACCGAATACATTTTTATACCAGCTTTTAAATTTTTTCAACATAGGATTCGGGTTCCTTTTCTGGATTCTTAGCTCGCCATTCGGCTTCGGCCTGTGTCAAACGAAGATAATTAGGTACGAAACGGTCAACATCAGTCACTGGTGGTAAATCACGACCCAACAGGCCAATCGTTGCGACCTGGGGTAAGTTCAACCATGGACTCACAGCGGGGGTCGCCGCCGAAACGGTCGTGCTGATCAGCTCCGTGAAATGGTCGGCGTCACCCAAGAACCAGATGGGCTCGGCGTATTCCTTGACCTCAGCCAAGAAGTCACTGACATTCGTATGTGCGTCAGCGATCACGGCAACGGGACGGCCCTTTCGAACACGGTACAACCCGGCAAAGACGTTTTGATTGCGGGCATCAAACAGTGGTGCGACTAACGCCCCTTCAACCGGCACGTTAGCAGCCAAGGTCGCCAGACTGGAGACAGCCACCAGATCAATGTTCAGCGTTGCGGCCAAGGTCTTGGCCGTTGTCACGGCAATGCGGATACCGGTATATGAGCCGGGACCCGCTGCCACAACCACTCGATCTAGGTCGGTAGGCTTCAGATCAGCCATCGCCAACAACCGTTCGATCTCTGGTAATAAATATTCCGCGTGTTTCTGGTGAACCGTCACGGTAATAGCCGCGAGTACCGTTGTGTCGTCCAATACGGCGACGCTCAATGGTCGATTCGATGTATCAATTGCTAAAATCTTCATGATTACTTGGGGTCCCCTTTAATTTGTTTCGCCGCCACAGCTTGACCTGCTGCCAACCGTTAAATGTGAAAAGCGGCGGCCTTGATACTCCACCGCTCTTTTAAGGGTTCGGTTACTTTTCCGTTTACTGACTTTATCAGTTTACTATACTACCACAAAGCGGGGCGAACAACACCCTCCCTGCTTACTTTTCCCAAAAGCTAAAGATTGAAAACTTTCCAATCGCCTTACCGGTCGCCAGATATGGGCCGGACCGGTGCGGACGCAACTTGAAGCCTCGAAGACTGCTCTTTACTGCAAGATAAGCTCTACACTGAACATCCCTCACGAACATTGTCAGTGCTCATCGTTTGTCATGGCAGAAATCAGTCTAAGTCGGAGGACCGCCCCTCAGTCTGGAGCGTCCCCACAGCAGGCGGAATCCCTGGCAGCCGCAGTGCGACCAGCTAAACACAATCTTTAGTCCGTCCACTGAACCGTTGCGCGAACGGCAGTCGTTGTGCCAAAGCTGACGACATGCTGGGTCGTGGTGAGTTCCGGTTGGGTCACCGCACTGGTCACCTGTTGGCCATACTTAACTTCATTTTCGAATCGAATCCGAACATCCGTTGCGTGATGGTGCCGTAAGAATTCGGCGGGCAAGGTGTCCAGCATCCAGTCGAAGTAGTGGGCATTATTCACATGACCATTGTGATCGATATCGAAGTAACGAACCGTGTAAGGCTTCACCCGACTCGTCGCCGTGGCATCGTCCCTATCTGGTCGTGGCAACCGCGGTAATCGCGTCACGGGATCACTGTGATAGGGCGCCATGATTGCGGCCGGAATCGTCGCAATTTTACGCGTCTCGTAGCTCATCGTGACCCAGATTCCTTCACCGTACGCCAGCTGCTTGCCGGTCGCATCAAGTAACCAGTACTCACGGTACGCAAAGTAACGGTTATAGGCCGTGGCCCGTGTCTTAACGGTGACCGTCTCCCCGGTCCGCGGTAACTGGTCAATTTGAATGTGGTATTGCGTGACGACCCAGCCCACGCCCAGACTTTGAATTTTTTCGGTCGTGATTCCAAGGTCAGCGTTCTGATCCTCGGAGACCAAGACAAAGAGGTCAATGAGCTTCGCCAACGTTAACTGGTCGGTGTCATCGGCCTCATAATAAACAATACGATGTTTTTCGGAAAATTCGTTTGCAGCCACCTAGGTCACTCCTCGTCTAAATGATGATAGGTCCGGTAGACCTCTTGCTTCTTCAAGCCGCGCAAATTGGCGACCTCTTTGATGGCCGCATTCGGCTTGTCGCCGGCAGCGATTAACCGGTCGACTTGTACCTCAACGGGTTCACTCAGGTCAACGGCCGTCGTCGCGGTGGTCGTCGGTGCCGGGTTGCCCCCCACTAGGACGACAAACTCGCCCCGCACCGTGTCCGTGGCTGCCCATTCTGCTAGCTCGGCCAGACTACCACGCAAGAATTCTTCGTAGCGCTTCGTCAGCTCGCGGCAAAGGACCGCCGGCCGATCATCGCCAAAGCCAGCGGCCAGGTTCTGCAAGGTTTTCTTCAGCCGATGGGGCGCTTCGTAGAAGATCAACGTTTCTGGCCGTTGGGACAGACTATCGATTTCTGAGCGCTGGTCCTTCGGTTTGCGGTCCAAGAAACCGTAGAAATAAAATGGTTGTGGGGCTAAACCGGACGCAATCAGCGCGGTCAACCCCGCATTGGCCCCGGGTAAGGGCACGACCGGAATGTGCGCGTCGATGCAGGCATTGACCAGCTCATGGCCGGGATCCGAAATGGATGGCATCCCCGCATCACTGACCTGTGCGATCTGCATCCCCGCCTGTAATTTAGCTACTAGTTGGGGAATCCGTTCCTGCGTATTGTGCTCGTGAAAACTGATCTGTTTCGTTTCAATCTCAAAATGATTCAATAATTTCTGGGTGTTCCGGGTATCCTCAGCGGCAATCAAATCCGCATCCTTCAGGGTCTTAACCGCCCGAAAGGTCATATCGTCGAGGTTACCGATGGGGGTGGGCACTAAGTATAGATGTCCAATTGCCTCGGCTTGAAAACTTCTTCGTCGTTCCATATGGTGCTGACCTCCTACTGATCACGGTAAATAACTTCTAAGCAAAAGGCACACTCTTCGTCTTGTTTGCGGCGCGTCCCGTAAAATTCACGGCAGACGTGAAAGCCTTCTTCGTAGAGTTTTTCCAAAATCTGTCGCGACTTGGAGAGTCCTTGGGGCGTCCCCGGGTCCTCTGGTAAGGTCTTTTGAAGCTCCCGTACCAGGTCACGTAACCGCTGATTTTCAATTTCTAACTCGGCGTTGCGTTCAAACACCTGCGTCATTTCAGTCTGTAGGTCACCGAATTGGGCGGACATTTGCTGTAACTGGTCCTCTAAGCTTTTAAATTGCTCGTAAACTTCTTGTTTATCCAATTGCCACCCCTCCCTGCTAAACTAAGCTAGCGCGTGACTTGCGCCAAAATCTGAAGTGTTAACGCCTCTAAGATCGTCTGAAAGTTCATGTTGCCGGCCAACTGACTCCGGGTCGCGAGGGTCAGCGTCATCACGTTGACCAACTGATCGATACTCAACCGTTGGCTCACCTGCTGACTGGCGGTCGCAACCTGTGGAAAGGCCAAATCATCACTGGCGACCTGCCCCGCTTGTTGCCGGAGCGCATCGTGCCAGACTTGAACCAGCATATCGAGTAACACGCCTTGCCGGTCACGGTTCAACGCCAATGGTAATAGTTTCGTTTGGACCCGCACAAAAGCCTGCTCATCACCTTGCGTACAGGCACTGAACCACTGGCCAACTTGGGTCTGCGCTTCCTTCAACCAGTCATCTGCCGTCAACTCCTGCGCCGCACTGACACTTTCCGTCAATGTGGCTAACAGGTAGCGTTGGCTGGGCGCCACACCGGCCTTCTCTAGTGCTTGGGCAAAGGCTTGGGGCGCGACCTGTAAGAAATCAACCACTTGGGTTCGCGACAGAATCGTCGGTAAAATCAAGTTCTTGTTGGCGGTCAACAATAGCGCTACCGTATTGCCCACGGGTTCTTCAATGAACTTCAGTAAACTATTCGCGGCCCCCGTCGTCATGCGGTCGACCTGATCGACAATAAAGATCTTCTGATTACCTTCCACGGCGCTCTTAGTGAACTCCGACTTCAGGTAGCGGACCTGATCGACCTTGATGCGCTGCCCATCCGGAATGACGCTGACGACATCGGGATGGTCGCCAGCTAAGATTCGCCGGCATTCGGCACACTGACCACAAGGCAAGCCTTCCGCGGTCACGTGCTGGCAAAATAGCCGCATCGCGATCACCGTGGCCAACTCCTGCCGACCAGTCCCATCGGCACCATTAAATAAGTAAGCGTGCGCGAGATGGTTTGTCTGAACCAGGTGCATAAAGTGAGTCGTCAATTCCGGCTGTAAGTGCTGGATCGTGGCGACCACGGATTCTTCCGTCATGGTGCCTCCTAAAAGCGGTGGAACTGGTCAACGGGTAAGACAAAGACCGTCGCCCCACCGACCTGAACCTCGACTGGGTACGAAGATGTACTGTCAAGCTGCGCATCCAAATTGACTGGTGGTGTCATAAACTGTTGGCGGGTGTGGCTGGCGGCCTTGATCATGTCCAAGACCTCGTCGACCCGTTCGTCTTCCAGTCCAATCATGAATGTGGTGTTCCCAGACTTCAGAAAGCCCCCGGTCGTCGACAGCCGCGTTGCACGAATATCGTTGTCGATGAACTGATTGCTAAGCCGATTAGCGTCCTTGTCCTGGACGATTGCGATTAATAATTTCATTTAAATTCCTCCCTCAAATGCCGGTGTTAAAAGTAACGCTGTGCCGTTTGCTTAATCAAGACTAACGCCTGCGCCACGACCTGGTCTGGCTCTTGGGTGGCGTCGATCAATTTAATCCGTTCTGGATGGGCGGCCTGTAGCCGTAAATAAGCGGCGCGGACCCGGTCATGGAAGGTCTCTTGTTCAACGTCGAGGCGATCGACCTTGTTAGGATCCCGGTGAGCCTGAATCCGTTTCAGGCCAACCGCTGCTGGCACATCGAAATAGATCGTCAGGTCAGGCAACAAGCCGTCGGTCGCAAACTCATTCATGCGGGCAACCGCGGCCTCGCCAATCTGACGGCCGGCCCCCTGATAGGCGACTGAACTATCCACGTAGCGGTCACACAAAACGAGCTTGTCAGCCGCCAAGGCCGGTAGAATCGTCTGTGCCAAATGTTGCCGCCGCGCTGCCGCGTACAGTAGCGCTTCGGTCCGGTAATCCATGGCCGTATTGGCGCGATCTAAAATAATTGCCCGAATGCTTTCCGAAATCGGGTTGCCACCGGGCTCTCTAGTAATCGTCAACCGGTCACCTAATAAGGGCTGAATCTGTGCCGTAATCGTGTTCAAAGCACTGGTTTTCCCGGCGCCGTCTGGTCCTTCAAAGCTAATAAACGTTCCTGACAAAATACTCGACCCCATTTTTGATTGATAGCTATATTGTACTTGAATTCAGAATTGATGTCTATTTGCAACGCCAGCTTTCAGCCAGTTTTCCCTGGGAATTGCTGATTTAGAATAAGTTTATACTGGCCGCTTCCGGCTCAAACTAAGCTTTTAAAAAATAATCGTTTCAGTTCCAAAAACAATTATAGCCTTTATGGCTAGCCCTTTGTCCCACGTCTCAGCAATATGCCAAAAGAAAATCCGGGCTCTTGTCTCAGACTCAAAAACTATATTAAAAAAGCCACCCCCAAAAGGATGACTTCCAACATTCGCTTCAAACAGTCTAGTCGCGGAACACTGCAGCTGAAATGTGTTGTCCCTTGACCTGGCGACGCCGTGCTTCGCGGTACAAGAAGAGGTACGTTTGGCGCGCTAACGCTGTGTTCGCCGTCATTTCATTGTCGGCGTCCGCAATGGCCTCTTCGGTTTGTTTGGCGTGGTCCCACCGGTCCTTGGCTTCATCGATGCTCAACAGAAGCTGTTCATCGTATGCCGCTTTTAACCGGGGAAGTTGCCGTTTCTTTTTCCCAAACATCCGCGATTCCTCCTTACATTTCGGTACGGCCTTCAACCGCCTTGAACAACGTCATTTCATCGGCGTATTCAATATCACTGCCGACGGACAAGCCGTGGGCCAAGCGGGTCACCTTAATCCCCGCCGGCTTGATCAGCCGTGACAGGTACATCGCCGTGGCTTCACCTTCTGGCGTGGCGTTAGTGGCAATGATGACTTCCTTAATGGCCGGATTCTTCTGGAGTCGGTTGATCAGACTCGCAATGTTCAAGTCCTCTGGTCCCTTACCTTCGATGGGTGACATGACCCCTTGTAAGACGTGGTACAGGCCATGATATTCCTTCATTTTTTCCATGACCATAATGTCCTTGGCCTGCTCAACGACCAACACGTGAGACTGATCCCGCGTCTTGTCCGCGCAGATAGAACACGGATCACTCTCGGTAATGTTGCCACAGATCGAACAAAAATGGAGGTCCCGTTTGGCGGAGACCAGCGCTTTAGAAAACGCCGTGACGTCGTCCTCTGCCATATCAATGGTAAAGAACGCCAGCCGGGTTGCCGACTTTTGACCAATGCCCGGCAACTTCATATAGCTGTCGATCAATTGGGCGATGGGTTCTGGATACTGCATAGGTCACAACGTCCTTTCTAACCTTACATCCCGGGAATGTTCATCCCTTGGGTGTACTTGCCTAACGTTTGCTTAGTGGTTGAGTCGATCTGGTTGAGGGCATCGTTAACGGCAGCCAAGACCAAGTCAGCTAACATGTCGGGGTCATCTGGGTCGATGGCTTCTGGCTTGATAGTCAGATCAGTCATCTTCCGGTCACCCGTAAAAGTTGCTTGAACCATGTCGTCTGGTGACGTTCCCGTGAAGCTTTGGGCGTTCAGGTTGTTTTGGTCCTCTTCCATCTTCTTTTGCATTTGACGCATTTGTTTCATCATGTTCCCCATATTTCCCATGTTCCGCATTGTACTCATCCTTTCAAATTTTAATCTGCTTTAACGTTAACGATATCCTTGCCGAAGAGCTCCTCGGCCTTAGTGACCACCGGATTTTCCGCCGGCTTCTCTGGTTCGGCTGGCGTGTCCGAGTTGGCTTGAAGCTCCGCCTTGTGCGCCGTTAAATAGTTCTTCCGGATAGTTGGCCAGTCTTCCTTAGGCACAAAAACCACTGGTAAGGCCGTTCCAATCATTCGATCCAACCCATTTTCCAAGGCGTCGGTCAACTCATGGTCGGTCGTCGCCCGTTGGTACAGGAAGGAGTAGTCAAAGGCCACGATCACACCGGAGTTCGCCGCTGCGACTGGTTGCGAGACCTTCATGACTGCCCGTTGAGTAATCGACAGGCTGTTCAAGAGGTCTGGCCAGACTTCCTGTAATTGGTTGAGCTTTTCACGGGTGGCCGAGCCCAACACCGGATAAATCTTTGCCAAGTTGACTTCCTTGGCTGGCGCCGACTTGGTCACTCGTGGTTTTGCCGGGGCCGCAGCCGCCTTAGCGGTACTTGGCGCCTGTTCCAAATGCTTCACGGCAGAACGCAACTGGTCGATCTCATGTTGCAGCTCCGTCACGTCACTCGACTCGGCTGCCGGCTGCGGCGCACTAGGTGCCTCGGCGTTTGGCGTTGCCGGCACGGCAGTTGCAACGGGAGCCGCCCCATTTTGCCGACCGATTTCGGCCAATTTGATGGTCAGAATCTCTAAATAAACGTCGGGATGGGTCGTAAACCGCATCTGCTGTTGAATCGCGTTTAGCTCATTGATCATGGCATACATGGTCTGGGCTGGCGTTTTCTTCGCCAAGGCTTGGAAGTCGTCGCTCACGCTGCCCATTTCGGCCCCTTCCACCAACTGTGGTGCTTGTTGGTAAAGGAGCAGGTCTCGGGCGTAGCTGATAACATCTTCGGTAAACCGCTCGGCATCCTTACCGGCTTCTAGAACCGATTGCAGGGTCGCCAGTGCGGCCTTGGTGTCACCACTCAGGACCTGCTGAACGTAAGTCGCCAACAGCTCGTGGGTCACACTGCCAGTAACCAGCAGCGCATTGTCCAACGTGATTTCGTTATCACCAAAGGACAGGGCCTGATCCAAGATACTCAGCGCATCTCGCATCCCCCCCTCGGCTGCCTTTGCGATGACCTTGATGGCCTGTTCGTCGTAGGTGACCTTCTTCTGATCCAAGATGTAGATCATCCGTTGATAGCTATCGTTGGCCGCGATTCGTTTGAAATCAAACCGCTGGGTCCGCGAAATAATCGTGGCCGGAATCTTGTGGGGTTCCGTGGTGGCCAGGATAAAGATCACGTTAGCCGGTGGCTCTTCAAGAGTCTTCAGTAGGGCGTTGAACGCCCCCGTCGACAGCATATGAACTTCATCGATGATGTAGACCTTGTAGTCGGCCACGGTCGGCGCATATTTGACCTTGTCCCGAATGTCACGAATTTCTTCGACCCCGTTGTTAGAGGCCGCATCGATTTCGATGACATCGTTTAGCGTGCCGTCCGTGATGGCCTTGCAGGTGTCACATTCGTTGCAGGGCTCGCCGTCTTGCTGGTGATGACAGTTGATGGCCTTCGCAAAAATCTTGGCCGCTGACGTCTTCCCGGTTCCCCGGGGCCCAGCAAACAAGTACGCATGACTAATTTGATTGGTCGTAATGGCGTTCTTTAACGTCCGGGTAATGACCTCTTGCCCGATCATATCGTCAAAACGCTGGGGCCGCCAGACCCGGTAGAGTGCTTGATAAGCCATGCAATCTGTTCCTTTCTTCAAATGGTTAAAGTTAGTATGAACTGGCCGCACTACGGATGCCAGGGATTCCGCCTGCTGTGGGGACGCTTCAGCCTGAGAACCGGGCTTCTCGCTCGATTTGAAGCCGTGAAAAACACACGTCTTCAAATCGCCCATGGCCTAGGCTAGCAAAGAACGCCAGCCAACGCCATTTTCACGGCTGGCTACATCCTTGACCTCCTCCGGCTATGATAACGTCCCTCCATAGATACATGTCAATAGCCGTAAATACCTGTTTAAGACACAACTAAGCATCGCAAACACAAGTCGCGTTATGCCAATATTTTTCCTCAAATTTGTAAGAAAACTTCCAGAATCAATGGACCTTTACTTCAAATTCGCTGAGTATAATTATAGCCTTTTTGCCCGGTAGCTGTCACGGATTGACGGCAAGTATTTACGGGAAATTAAGGTGCTCAACTTAACAGCTGACACGATTCTTCTATAGGGTAAAAAACTTTTTTAAAGGTATGAAAAAACTCCCAGTCAATGACTAGGAGTTATTAATTAGCTCATAAACTTGAAGCACAAAGCGAAACGAACTTAGTGCTGCTTCCTTCCGGACCTGACACGATTCGTAGGCCCGCCCTTGCTTCAAGGCCTTAACGGCAAGTACTAGTGTATCATGATTCCCCAACTCTGTCTACTCAATTGTCAGTTAGACTGACGTAAGTTGTCCGCACTGCGGCTGCCAGGGATTCCGCCTGCTATGGGGTCGCTTCCACCCCTTAGGCCCGGGGTTCCAGCTCGACTTTAAGCCACGAAGACCACGTGTCTCAAAGGTCGTCCCATGCTGTAAGCTACCTGAGAAACGCCAGCTAACACCATCGACACAGCTGGCTACATCCCTGCCCTCCTCCGGCTAAGTTAGTGTTTTCCAACAATAACCGCTCAATTATAGAACTGGGCAAAACCATCACATTAGTCCCTATCCTGGCTATCATTCTGCCTACAAATATAGTTTAGTCTCCCACACTGGACAGAGATAAGCCGGTCACACACTCGACCCAAACCAACTAACTCTCAGCCCGCTGTGCCGCCTTGCGGGCTTTCTTGGCGGCCTTTTGACGCTTGCGGGCCGCCTTGAAAAAACTGACCATGCGCTCGCCGGCGTCTTTAGCCATTAAGCCCTCGTGGACTTTGACCACGTGGTTCAACCGGTCGTCCGTGAGCGTTTGGTAGAGGCTGTCCACCGCCCCGGCCTTGGGGTCCCGGGCGCCGTAAAAGACCTCCGGAATACGGGCATTGACAATGGCGCCGCTACACATGAGACACGGTTCAATCGTCACGTAGAGTTGACAGTCGTTGAGCCGCCAGCTTCTCAGGGTCGCACACGCCTCTTCGATAGCCCGCACTTCCGCGTGAAGCATGGCGTCGTTGCCATGTTCACGGAGGTTGTGCCCCCGGCCAACGATCTGGCCGTCATGCACGATAACCGCGCCGATGGGGACCTCGCCAATGATGGCCGCCTGGTCAGCTTCAAACAAAGCTTCTTCCATATAATGACGTTGTTGTGGCGTATACGTTCGCTCCCGCACGTCAGTCCCCTCCTTTCACCGCTAGTTAGTTCAGTGTGCTTTCCAAAATGTAGTACCCTTTATCTTTTTTCAAGATCTGGCAGTTCCCGAAAGTTTCGGTCATGTGCTTCTTGGCCGATGGTGCACCCTGCTTCTTCTGCAGGACCACCGTCAACGTCCCACCGGGTAACAGGTGCTGCGCTGCGCCTTCTAGCATGGTCGTGACAACCTGTTTGCCGGCCCGAACTGGCGGGTTGGTAACGATGGCCGCGTAACGCTGCGTGACGTTCGCATAAATGTCTGACGTCTTGATCTCAACGTTTTCAATCTGGTTGGCCACCGCATTTTGCCGCGCCAAATTCAAGGCCAATTCGTTCACGTCGACCATCGTAACTTGCCGTTCTGGCCACTTCTTTGCTAGTGCCAAGCCGATTGGGCCATAGCCCGTTCCGAGATCCAACCAAGGACCGGCTGGGGTCTTATCCGCGTTAAATGCGGCCAACAACACCCGTGACCCGTAGTCCACCCGGTTCTTCGAGAAGACGCCGTTGTCGGTGGTAAACAACAATTCGTTACCTAAGAGGGTAAATGGCCAGTGTTGTTCTTCGTGTAAAACGTCTGGATTTTGTGTATAATAGTGATTAGTCAAATTCTCCGCCACCTTTACCCCTTATTTTACCGTAGATAGGTCATCGTGGCTAATAAAAAAAGATTATCGTGCTAGACACTATATTTAGTAGTTATTGTATATTTCAACTACAAAATATGGTGTCTTTTTTGATTGAAATTTTCTATATCTGGTGTACACTAAGTTCATTGATATTGAAATTAGAGGATGTGGCAACAATGAAAGTAACGATCTATTCAAAAAACAACTGTATGCAATGCAAGATGACAAAGCGTTTTCTCAGCGAACACAACGTGGACTTTGAGGAACGGAACATCAATCAGAACCCAGAATACGTGTCATATCTCAAGGAACAAGGTTTTCAAGCCGTTCCCGTAGTTGAAGCACCCGGTCTTCCCGCTTTTTATGGGTTCCGACCCGACCAATTAACTAAGATTGCGGGCTAACTAGCCTGGCACAAACCCGTCTTGGCGACGTCGTGTTTGTTCACGGTGTCGCCATTTTTATTTGATCTAACGTGTTTACACACTTCGACCCATCAGAGAGGAAGAGACGACCAGTATGAGCTTAAAAGACTTAAAAGATGTCACGTACTACGACTTGAACAACGAGATCAACATCCCGGTAAACGGGCAGATTCCGCTAAATAAGGACCAAGAAGCCCTCCAAGCCTTTCTAAAGGAAAATGTCGTCCCCAACACGAAGAAATTTGATTCACTCCGCGACCGATTCGACTATTTGATTGCTAATAACTACGTGGAAAAAAAGGTGATCGACGCCTACCCACTGAGTTTCATCGAAGACCTCTACGCCTATCTAAAGGCTCAGAATTTTCATTTCAAGTCCTTCATGGCGGCTTACAAATTCTACGCCCAGTACGCGCTTAAGACCGACGACAACGACTACTACTTAGAAAACTTCATCGACCGCGTGGCCATGAACGCTTTAGACTTCGCTGACGGCGACCAACAACTGGCTCACGATTTAGCCGATGAAATCATCCACCAACGTTACCAACCCGCAACGCCGAGCTTCCTAAACGCCGGTCGTTCACGCCGAGGCGAGCTGGTTTCCTGTTTCTTGATTCAGTCGACCGACGACATGAACACGATTGGCCGGACCATTAACTCCGCTCTGCAATTGTCACGAATCGGTGGCGGGGTCGGTATCAGCCTCTCCAACCTTCGCGGTGCTGGTGATCCCATCAAGCATATCGAAGGCGCTGCTTCCGGTGTGGTTCCCGTGATGAAATTACTGGAAGATAGCTTCTCCTACTCCAACCAACTCGGTCAGCGCCAAGGGGCCGGCGTTGTCTATTTAAGCGTATTTCATCCCGACATCGTGGCCTTTTTGGGTGCCAAGAAGGAAAACGCCGACGAAAAGATTCGTTTGAAGACGTTATCCCTGGGTGTCACGGTTCCCGACAAGTTCTATGAACTCTGTGAAGCCGACGCTGATATGTATCTATTTAGTCCCTACGATGTCGAACGCATCTACGGTAAGCCCTTCTCCTACGTGGACATTACCGCGGAATACGACAATATGGTCGCTAACCCCGACATCCGTAAGAAGAAGCTCAAGGCACGTGACTTGGAGACCGACATCGGCAAGCTGCAACAGGAATCTGGCTACCCTTACATCGTCAACATCGACACGGCCAACCGTGAAAGTCCAATTGATGGTCGCATCGTGATGAGTAACCTGTGTTCCGAAATTATGCAGGTTCAAACTCCCTCGACCGTTAACAATAAACAAGAATACATTCAAAAGGGAACCGACATCTCTTGTAACCTCGGTTCCACTAACATCGTCAACCTCATGACCTCCCCCGACTTCGGTCACTCCGTGGAGACCATGGTCCGGGCCTTAACTTTCGTCACCGATCACTCCGACATCGACGTGGTTCCTTCCATTCAAAAGGGCAACCAACTCGCTCACACAATTGGACTGGGTGCCATGGGCCTACACAGCTACTTTGCTAAGAACCAAATGATGTATGGCTCCAAGGACAGTATCGCCTTTACTAGTGTTTACTTTATGTTGCTCAACTACTGGACGTTGAAGGCCTCGAATCAGATTGCTAAGGAACGACACGAAACGTTCCACAACTTTGAGAAGAGTACCTACGCTTCCGGGACTTACTTCGACCGTTACACCGAAAACGACTGGCGACCAACATCTGAAAAGGTTCAAGGCCTCTTCGCCAATGTCTGGCTACCTTCACCAGCAGACTGGGCCGCTTTAAAGGCCGACGTGATGGCCGATGGGCTGTATCACCAAAACCGAATGGCCGTTGCCCCCAACGGTTCCATTTCCTACATCAACGACACCACGGCTAGCCTGCACCCGATTATCAACCGGATCGAAGAGCGCCAGGAGAAGACGATTGGGAAGATCTACTACCCGGCCCCTTACCTGAGCAATGAGACCATGCCTTACTACAAATCCGCTTACGACACCGACATGCGCCGTGTGATTGACGTCTACGCCGCCGCGCAAAAGCACGTCGACCAAGGAATGAGCCTGACACTGTTCATGCGTTCCACGATTCCCGCCGGCCTATACGAATGGAAGAACGGCCGGACCGACAAGATGACCACGCGAGACCTCAGCATTCTGCGGAACTACGCATATCGCAAGGGCATCAAGTCGCTCTACTACGTCCGCACCTTCACCGACGATAACAACGAAGTTGGTGCCAACCAATGTGAAAGCTGCGTTATCTAGCAAACTGGTTGGACTTGGATGACTTGTGTGACCTTCGCCTTACCGGCCGGCAGATATGGGCTGGAACGGTGCGGGCACAACTTTAAGCCCCGAAAGATCCGAGTCTTAAAGCTTGGCCTCCTACTAGGCCGGCCAAGAACGCCGACCAAGCAGAACGACGCGCCTGAGCCCATATCTGCCGACCTCTCGGCTTATAGTGGTGTTCTGAGGCAACATAGATAATGACTGTTAGAATTGTTAGCGACTAAACTTTCAACTTGAACAGTTACGAATTGACAATTTACGAGTCCTATCGTGGAAATCATCAATCAGAGCCGGAGGCGGCCAGGGATGTAGCCAGCCGTGAAAATAGTGGTAGCTGAAAGCTGCCACTATGGGCGACTTTTAAGACGCATGAATTTTGCGGCTTAAAAGCGAGCGAGAGGACCGCTTCACAGTCCGAAGCGTCCCCACAGCAGGCGGAATCCCTGGCAGCCGCAGTACAGACAACTTAACGCAATCTAATCTCTAAACAAAGGCAACACTCACGAACAATCAAAGGAGTGGTAGCATGGCAAGAATAGAAAATTATCAAGCAATCAACTGGAACCAGGTCTCCGACGAAATCGACAAGGCAACCTGGGAAAAATTAACGGAACAATTTTGGTTGGACACCCGGATTCCCGTGTCCAATGACCTTGACGACTGGCGGACACTGGACACGGACCATAAATGGGTCGTCGGCCACGTCTTTGGGGGATTGACCTTACTGGACACCCTCCAGTCGCAAGACGGCATGGCAGCGTTACGGCGCGACGTGCGGACGCCCCACGAAACGGCCGTCCTGAACAACATTCAATTCATGGAATCCGTTCACGCGAAGAGTTACTCCACGATTTTCTCCACGTTAAACACGCCAGATGAGATCGACGAAATTTTCAAATGGAGCGATTCCGAAGAATTTCTGCAGAACAAGACGAAGCGCATCTACGACCTCTACCACGACGATGAACATCCCCTGAAGAAGAAAATCTCCAGTGTCTTCTTGGAAACGTTCCTGTTCTATTCCGGTTTCTTCACCCCACTCTACTATCTGGGACACAACAAGCTGAACAACGTAGCGGAGATCATCAAGCTGATTTTGCGGGATGAATCCGTCCATGGTACCTACATCGGCTACAAGTTTCAGTTGGGCATGAAGGAACTCACCGACAACGAACAACAAGCCATGAAGGACTGGATGTACGATTTCCTTTACAAGCTTTACGATAACGAGGAAAAATACACCCACACCCTGTACGACCAAATTGGCTGGACGGAACAAGTCCTGACATTTATTCGCTACAACGCCAACAAGGCCCTGATGAACTTGGGTCAAGACCCCCTGTTCCCCGATACGGCCGACGACGTGAACCCCGTGGTCATGAACGGAATCTCCACCTCAACCGCCAATCACGACTTCTTCTCTCAAGTTGGTAACGGCTACCTGTTAGGTAACGTGGAAGCCATGAGCAACGATGATTACAACATCGGTGAACCGACTGATCCAGAAGATCCTAGTAAATAAGGTGACAAAGTAAAGTCCCATCATCGGCACCCCAGAGCACAGGGTGTTGGTGATGGGACTTTTTTAGTTTACGCTTTCAAAAAGGCTGGTTGGGCATACGCCGGGTTCGGGTACCGATAGAAACCGGCTCCGCTCTCTTGTCCCAAATGATTCTGCTCGATCATATCTGTCTTGACTGTGTGTGCCACATCCACTAGGAATTCCTTACCCGGTTGGCCACTGGCCGCCAAAATGATGTTGTAGGCGGTACGTAGGCCAATCTCATCAAGAATCCCAAATGGCCCCATCGGTGCGCCTGTCGCAATCATCCACGCCCGGTCGATGGTCTCGGTATCCGCCACGCCCTTAGCCCAGAGGACCAGAGCGGCGTCCACGAATGGGATCAATAACGTATTGAGAACGTAGGCTGGTTGCTCCTTCTTCAATTGAATTGGCACCATGCCGATTCGCCGGGCAAAGGCGACCCCGGCTTCATAGATTGCGGGGGCCGTGCCGGCGTGCCCCATCACCTCGGTCATGTTATTGGCCCAGATATGGTTGGCAAAGTGTAGCGCTAAGAATTTCTCCGGTCGTCCGGTCATGGCCGCAAACTGGCTGGGCACTAACGTCGATGAGTTGGTGGCAAAGATTGTTTTTGCCGGCGCTACTTTTGCGAGCTCACCATAAAAAGCACTCTTGATGGTCAACATCTCCGGGATGGCTTCGATCACCAGGTCGGCGTCCGCGACAGCTGTCGCGAGATCCGTTGCGAAGTGCAGGTGCTCGTTCGTGGCAGCTAAGACCGCTGGCGTCGCATTCATCTCCTGTGCGTAAGCCTGGTCCCAAGTCGCCATCCGGCGTTTAGCGGCTGCGATGGCCGCAGCATTCACATCATAGACGGTGACCTCTAACCCACTGTAAGCCGTTTGATAAGCAATTTGACTTCCCAACGTGCCCCCACCAGCAACGGTTACCTTTCCAATCGTCATAGTCCTCTTCCTCCTTGCATGAAACAGTCAGACATACTGGGATCTTCGGCCGGAGTTGGCTTGTGTCATGAGTTCCGTTAGATGGCCACAGACCCCTTCATCAAAAACACCTTTATTTTAGAATCGACTAAAGTTTTTCACAATTTGCACGCGATTGTTGCGTCCCAACATTTACTAAGTCACTTACCCACCGCCACTGTGACCGGTTTACCAGACTTTTCCGGGCGGATTGCGGTATAATAATGCCAAATCTAATTTCTGGGGGTCTTTACATGTCAACCATTAAAAACGTCTGTGTCTTCTGTGGCTCGAATCACGGCTATGATCCACAATTTCTGATTCAAACGAACGCACTGGGAAAATATCTTGCCGAAAATAACCACCCCGTTGTCTACGGTGGCGGCAAGGAAGGCTTGATGGGCGCCATTGCCACCTCGACCATGGCGGCCGGCGGTGAAGTCATTGGTATCATCCCCACCTTTCTCCGCGAGATGGGCTTAGCCAAGGAAGACGTGACCACCTTTATCGAGACGGCGACCATGGATGAACGCAAGGACGAAATGTTGCGGCAATCCGATGCCTTCATTGTTCTCCCCGGAGGCTTCGGCACCTTTGAAGAATTCACGACCATGCTGTCTTGGAGCCAGATCAACGTCCACCAAAAACCCATCGCACTCTTTAACATCGATCACTACTTCGATGAACTGGTTGCGATGATGCACAAATGTTGTGATGAAGGGTTTGCCCCCAAAGAGAATCTGAACCTCTTCATCGACGCGGACACCATCGACGGTATTTTCGCCGGCTTCGCGAACTTCCACCATCAACTGCCTTTCAAGTACACGAACTAGGTTAATTTTACGTACTGCGGCTGCCAGGAACTCCGCCAGCTTAGAGCGATTTTTCCACTCATATGCGTGAGGCATTTCTCAATGGACTGCTGCGAACATAACTTCTATTATCAGTTAATTTAAAAGCATCTAGCGACTTGAATCTTCTCGCTAGATGCTTTTTTAAATTATTTTTGATAGTTGGCGGCGAGTCGTTCGCTTACACTCCTCCCACTATCACTCCCGGTTCTGCCACCGGACTTCGTCAACCAACCAGCCAGTGAGCCACTTGGGAACAAATTGTGGCGTCACATTCGGCCGGCGATTGATGATCAAGAGTAGTTGTAACATGCTAAAGATCAACGACTGCCGTTTACGATAGGCCAGGTATTTGGGTTGCCAGTCCGTAACGTACTTTTCTTTGTACGCACGCAGGCCTTGGAAACTGTAAAAGTTATAACCATACTCATAAATAAGGTGCGCTGCCCGTTCCTCAATGAAGCTGAACTCCGACATCCCCACGTTGGCCAATGGCGCCATCCCCAGGTTAAAACTCTGATAGCCCTGGTCCCGACAGGTCTCAAATAGGTAGACGAACAAGCCGTCCATGATTCCCGAGGGCGCGTCATGACTGGCCCGCATCAAATCGATCGACGTCATGGTTCGTTCACCGGTCGGCATGAGGTTGGCAAACGCCACGATTTTTCCTTGGGCGTCACGCATCACCGCCACCGGTGCCTCATTCAAGTAGTCGCGGTCAAAGAACCCCATAGAGAAGCCCTTTTCCGTTTCATCGTTCAACCACGATGTGGAAATCGCCTGTAGGTCACTGAACTGTTCATCGCTCAACGGCGGCTGTAAGAGGTCGAACCGGTAGCCTTCCCGTTGGAACTTATTGATCAACGCCCGCTCGCCCCGCCGCGCCTTACCGCTTAACTTAAACGTCTGCAGGTCAACGTGGCCCTCTTCACCAACCTTGATGAAGTCAAAGCCCATTTCGTGGAGCCGTAGGGTAAGTGTTTCGCTGATCTCATAGAAGACCGGCCGCAAGCCCGCCCGATCGGCATCGTGCATGAAGGCCTTCAACGCTGGTTCCAGAACGCCTTGATTGCCAATCGGTTCCCCCATGACCATCAGCTTGTCTGCCTCTTGGCGGTACAGCAAGAAGAGCTGGTCCTCACCATCGACCTGATAGAAATAGGCCCGCTTGTCGTGCAAAAACGCCAGGTGACTGACCTCATTTCCCCCAAACTTGGCAATAATTGCACGCATTCTGGGGGCATTATATGGCTCTTGTAGCCACTTTGGCCGACCACTGGATAAGTACCGGTAAATTCCAATTAAAATCAGTAGCGCAACTAAGAGGCCACCTAGACCATTCAGCCACACCTGCGTCGATGGTAACAGCCAAGCATTGGGTAAAAATTGATGATGGTGCGTCCCGACCTGCATGCTGAAAATACCGATAATGGTATAGAGGATAAAGGTCCCCACGTAAATACTACCATCTACCAGTAGGCCACCCCAGGAATAATTCAGACTCGTTCGGTAAAGCTCCGGCCGGGCAAATAGGAGACAGGCCAAGACCAGCCCCAGTAAGATTGCCAGACCAACTGGGAAGTTTTCCCGCCACAGTGTGATCACGATTGCCACGACCAGGACGACCAACGTGGGCCAGAATGCACGTTTGACCCGGGCACCCACGCCGCGCGCCAACCCAATCAGCAGGAAGGCCATAATGATATTACTCATCTGGCTTAAGAAATAAAACATGTAGGGGATAAGCCGCATGTACAACCGGTTAGCCAGCACCACGTCTGGAATCGTCGCAAATAGCAACATCATGACTCCCGAGAAATACATGAAGGTCGTCACGAAGAGGTGGGCCCCCCGCCGCAAAATCGTCACCGGTAAACCATTTAGAAACTGGTTGACCCGGTGACCGACATCATGGATGAAGAACCCGACACCCACGGCAAATGGCAGTAAGTAGTAGAACAATCGGTAGAGTAATAACCACCCCGTTGCGTCGGCCCGACTGACGCCCAAGAACCCCAGTCCGATAATCATGAAGACGTCAAATGACCCCAAACCTCCGGGAATCATCGACACGACGCCGGCCACGGAAGCCACGACAAACATCGGGAAGACGGCTGCCAGTGAAATTGGCAATCCCAAGGCCCAGCCGATCAATAGGAAAAATAGCGCACAACTTCCCCATTCTAGGCTGGAACCGACAATCAGCTTCATTTCGCGTTTTAAGGTTAGATCATGAAAAAATTCGCCATTACTCAGGCGGGTGAAGACAAAGACACCGGGGAAGTAAAGGCCCCCACCCAATAACCAGACCCAATACCCGCGAAACGGCTGGCCAATATCAAAACCGAATAACATGATCAACGCAACCCAGCAGGCCAGGGAAAGTCCCGCCAGCAGGAATAATGCAATCTTAGAAATGGCGTAGACGACCTGCTTCTTAGTTGCCGCTTTGGCATAGAAGTTGGCACGGAGACTAGCGCCCAATAAGCCGCCCATCCCCGCCAAGTTGGTAAAGGTATTCGTAGTCCAGCCACTGCGAACGATGTAGCCGCGCGAAAACTTACCTGGTAAAAATTCAACGATCGTAAAATCGTAGACCAGCATTGGTAAAACCGCAATGAAGCCGCAGACTAGCAGTAACAGCAACGTCCCCGTATTGAGCGTTGCCAGCTCAGCCCGCAAGTCCTGGCCGTTCACTTCCTTAGCCACACGACCCACCGCTTGAATAATAAATATTAAAATCGAAAACATGAAGAGGCCCTTGATCAGCGTTAAATGACGCTGAATCCGACCCCACAATCCTTTCCCCATGATGCTACCTCCCCCGTAGAACTCCATTATCTCAATAGCGTTTTGAAAAAACAATCAAGGGGCAAAGCTAACCGACTGTTGCGACAGTTAACTATCTTTACCCACCACCTGACCGTTACGCTAAACAAAAGGACATGACTACTGCATTCAGCGGCCATGCCCTTTTGTGACTGACTAAAACACTCTGTATTAGTCCTAACCAATCTGATAGCTCATTATACCATGGGGAACCCTGCTGGTAACTGGTTAATAATCCGTGGGGAAGATAGAAGATTTGCTAAACTTTGATACGCCGCGGCTGTCAGGGATTCTGTCTGCTACAGGGATGCTTCAGACTGTAAAACCACCAGTCTTCTCGTTCGCTTTGAAACCACGAAAACTACCTCCACGGCTGGCCGCATCCCTGGCCTCCTCTGGCTCTAATTACTTTACCACTATTCTAAGTTACTTCGCCGAATAAGGATGGTCCTTCATTATCTGCGCGTAGTGTTGGAGCTCATCAAAGGCTGACTCTAACCGCGCTGCGAAGTGGTCACTGTTAGGTGCCGTGGCAACCAACGTTCCGTCGTCTTGAAAATTAGGTTCGGCATTCCACAGTAACACGGGTGATGGCAGCACCATCATCTTTAGCATCTGGAGAATACCCACGAAGGACATCGCGGCAAGCATCCCACCATCACTGTATTTTGAATACGTCACGATTTGAACCGGCTTACCTGCCGTCTCTGGGCCGACAAAGTCTAACGCATTCTTCAAGACACCGGTGATGGCGTGATCGTATTCTGGACTCAAGAAAACGTACCCATCCTGTGCGGCCAACACGTCCAACCACTTCTGCTCCGCGGCCGCTAAACCTTGAATGGGTTCAGAGAGTGGCGTTTCCTCGTGATCATAAAATGGTAGTGGATAGTCCTTCAAGTCAATCCATGTGTACGTTACATCCGCAGTTGACACCGTCTTTTGTAAATACCGAAAAAGTTTGGCGCCTAAAGACTTCGTCCGCGTCGTTCCGAGAATAACACCAATTTTTACTGTCATGTTTAGCGACCTCCTATAGTTTTGCTTACGTTCACAAGGTTATCATAGGCATTAACTAATCACAATAGAAACCGATTAATCATTTGATAACTTAAAATAAGTAATTTTCACTTAGAGCCCTAGCCATCAGCGTTTTAACTAACTAAATGTAAGCAAATATTTTTTGATCTATCGCCCGTTCATTCTCCCCCAACCGTCCGTGGTCTTGCCAGTTAACTCATTTTCTCTAGGGTTAAGTCGGCAAAATGGCGGCACAAAAAAACCGTCACCCGTAGGCAACGGTTTTTAATTTGTAAGTGTAAGTGACTACTTAAGAGTAACAGTACCACCAACGGCTTCAAGCTTTTCCTTGATGTCGTTAGCTTCGTCTTCAGTAGCGCCTTCCTTGATGATAGATGGTACGTTATCAACAAGGCCCTTAGCGTCCTTCAAACCTAAACCAGTGATTTCACGGACAGCCTTGATGGCCTTAACCTTGGCGTCACCAGATTCAGTTAATTCAACGTCGAATGAATCCTTGGCAGCAGCGTCGCCACCAGCAGCACCGGCTGCAGCAACTGGGGCAGCAGCGGATACGCCGAATTCGTCTTCGATACCCTTAACTAAGTCGTTAAGGTCAGTAATGGATGCTTCTTTAAGAGAAGCGATGATAGCATCTTTATCAAAAGCCATGTTATTTTCCTCCAATAATTGGGTTTTATATTTTATGTTTCAAATTTGAATCAGGGACTTAGGCTGCGTCGCCTTCGTCACCCTTTTCAGCAATAGCCTTAACCGCGTAAGCCACGTTCCGTACTGGTGCTTGTAATACATTAGCCAGCATAGAAAGAAGATCTTCACGACTTGGCAAGCTTGCGTAAGCATTGATTTCGTCAACGGAGACAATCTTGTCTTCGATGAAACCACCCTTGATTTCAAGGTCATCAACACCGTCAGCAAACTTCTTCAAAACCTTAGCTGGGGCGATTGCATCCTCGTCAGAGAAAGCAACAGCAGTAGGGCCTGCAAAGAGATCGTTAAGATCACTGTAACCAGCCTTTTCAGCAGCCCGAACCAAGATCTTGTTCTTGATAACGCTCATATGAACGCCGGCTTCACGTAATTGCTTCCGTAATTCAGTTGCTTCTTCAACAGTTAAACCACGGTAGTCAACGACGATAGCACTGGTGGCGTTGTTGAATTTTTCAACAACCTCATCAACCTTTTTTGCCTTAATTGCGATAGCTTGTTCACTCAAATTAATTCACCTCCCGGAGTAGTTTGGTGGGATAAAAAAATCCCTATGCCACCAAGACATAAGGAGTCCAAAGTTTAAGTAAACTTCTTCCTCGGCAGGAAATTAAGACCATTAGGCCACCTGAGTCTTAGGTAGATCTATTAAATACAACTTCAATAGCATACAATACTTCGACATCACTGTCAACGTATTGCAAGGGATTTTTTTAAATCACATTTTACTTAGGCTAATAAAGAAGCCAAGTCAACGTCGACACTAGGGCCGAACGTTGATGCGATTGAAACGTGTTGAACGTAAGTCCCACGCACAGCGGCTGGGCGGATACGAACAATCGTTTCGGCAATGGTCTTCAAGTTGCCGGCAAGCTTGTCAGCATCAAAGGAAACCTTACCAAATGGAACAGCAACGTTACCGTCCCGGTCAGTCCGGTAAGTAACTTGCCCGTTCTTAGCATCGGAAACAGCCTTTTCGACGTTCATCGTAACGGTACCCGTCTTAGGGTTAGGCATTAAGCCCTTAGGTCCTAAGACACGGCCTAAACGACCAACTTGGGCCATCATGTCTGGCGTTGCAATTGCAACGTCAAAGTCCAACCAGCCGTCTTGGATGCGTTCTACTAAGTCTTGTTCGCCAACAACGTCAGCACCGGCAGCTTGTGCAGCCTTAGCTTGGTCACCCTTAGCGAATACGATTACCGTGGTTTCCTTACCGGTACCATTTGGCAATACTAATGCGCCACGGAGTTGTTGGTCCGCTTGCTTTGTATCAACGTTAAGCTTGAAAGCAACTTCAACAGTTGCGTCGAACTTAGCGAAATCCATCTTCTTAACTAAATCAATCGCGTCGCCCATGCCGTAGACCTTGTCAGCCTCGACCATTTTGGCAGCGTCTTGATAATTCTTACCTCGTTTGTGAGCCATTTTTGTGTATTCCTCCTTGCAAATGTGGTTGTAACGGATAAACCTCCCACTTGACACATTTCATTTTCGTGAAGTGTCCGACTATCCGAAAACTGAGCTTAACCTTCGACCGTGAAGCCCATGCTCCGGGCAGTACCTTCAATCATGCGCATAGCTGCTTCAACATCAGCTGCGTTTAGATCTTGCATTTTAGTTTCAGCGATTTGCTTAACTTGATCCTTGGTTACCGTAGCAACCTTCTTCGTGTTAGGTTCGCCGGAACCACTTTCAACACCAGCGGCCTTCTTCAACAGCGTTGCTGCTGGAGGGGTCTTAGTGATGAAATCAAAGGAACGATCTTCATAGACACTGATCACAACAGGAATGATCATACCAGCTTGGTCAGCGGTACGAGCGTTGAATTCCTTAGTGAAGCCCATGATGTTGATACCTGCTTGACCTAAAGCTGGTCCAACTGGGGGAGCTGGGGTTGCTTTACCCGCAGGAATCTGTAATTTAACGACATTAGCTACTTTTTTAGCCACGAGACAATACCTCCTTGAGTCCGTGTGTGGTAAGTGGGGCTGTTAGTTTGCCCCTCCCACTTTGTACATATGCATCACGCATACCTGAGAATCATACCACACTTTACTAACTGCAACAAGTTCTTTTCAAATTAACCTAAGATTGGGTCAACTTGGTCAAAGTTCAGTTCAGTACTGGTTTCCCGCCCGAACATATCAATGTTGACCTTCAACTTCATCTTTTCGTTGTCAACTTCAGTAATCTTACCAACTAGGCCACTGAAGGCACCATCGACGATCGTGACGGAATCGCCAGGAGCAACGTCCAAGTCGGCATGCCGTGCAGAAATGCCAACTCGCCGTAAGATGCGTTCAACTTCATCTGGCAACAATGGCGTTGGCTTACTCCCTTGACCATGTGAGCCCAAGAACCCAGTGACACCAGGCGTGTTCCGCACAATGTACCAAGCTTGGTCACTCATGACCATTTCAACCAAGACATAGCCAGGGAAAGTCTTTTCCATTGTGACCTTGTCCTTACCGTTCTTAACTTCGTGTTCCTCTTCTTCGGGAACGACGACCCGGAAGATGTTGTCTTGCATCCCCATTGATTCGGCCCGGGATTCCAAGTTCGCCATAACCTTGTTCTCGTAACCTGCGTAGGTGTGAAGAACGTACCATTGCTTTTCAGCTGACTCAACCATTTTGGTGCACTCCTTTAATTTCATTGACTTTTCGAGCAAAATAAAAAAACTCCGCGTACACGAAGTTCCCTGTTACCTACTAATATAGCATATTTAGTCACATTTGACTACCGACAATTCCACTAAGCGAGGAACTTCAGGCCAAATTGAACGACCCAATCAACAACCGCAAAGAAGATTGCGAACAGGATTGAAATGCCAACTACAGTTCCGGTATCGTGCCGGGTCTGCTTAGGGCCTGGCCAAGAAACTTGTTTCATTTCCTGCCCGACCGCCTTAAAAAAACGGAATAAACGCATGGTGTTGCCTCCCTAGAATTAGTGTTTGTCGTTGTGATTAGTCAAATTAACGGGTTTCGCGGTGTAACGTGTGCTTACCGCAGTACTTACAAAACTTCATAACCTCTAGCCGTTTCGTGCGGGTTGCACTTGCTGTGATGGTGTAATTCCGTGACCCGCAAACCGAACAAGCCAGGGCAATTTTCCGTTGAGCCATTTTGCCACCACCTTTGATCAAATCGTCTTCAACTCATACTGCAATAGCTTACCATCGTTTGCCCCGCCCGTCAATCATTCGGCCAATAGTCGCCGCAGCTTGATCTGACTTCGGTGAGCGGCGGAAATCACCTGCTTTAACGGCAACGCCTGCTGCTGACTGATGGCCCCTAGACTACTGCCCTGAACCAACCCAGTAAACACGGTGCGCTCAATCACTGATAGCTCGCCCTGTAATTGCAACAAAGTTTCCTTGACTTCTAATTGTTCACGCACGACCCAATGCTCGTCGACTAAGGTATCCGCAAAATAGGTGCCATGTTCTTCGATTGAAAGCGGCGATTGTCCCGCCTGACGCTTTAACGCATGACTTTTACGAATCAGATCGTACACGCGATGAGCCAAGTTCAACCGGTAAAAGGCGCCAAAGCTTAAGGAACGACTAAATTTAAAATTTTCAATGACGGTACAAAAAACCAGGAGTGCTTCTTGCTCCCAGTCATCCTCATCATGGCCGGGAATAAAATAGCGGTGCTGCATTCGGTACAGAACTGGCCGATAACGTTCAAATAAAACACGCAACGCGGGTGAATCCGTCCCCTGGTGAATCAACTCTAATAGTGCGGTATCGCTTAACTCAGTCAATGAAAAAGCCTCCCCTTCGTCTGGTAAGTTCCAGTCTACGGGAAGGCCGCCCTTTCGCCGAGCGAACGAACGTTCATTTTTAAATTTATATTTCTAGAATCAAATTGTATAACTTGGCCGCACTCCGGCTGCCAGAGATTCCGCCTGCTGTGAGGAACGCCTACAGCCTGAGAAACGGGCTTTCGGCTCGCCTGAAAGCCGCAAAAAACCATGCGTCTCTCAGGTCGTCCATGCTGTAAGTCGGGCAAGAACCCCGACTAACACCATTTTCACGGCTGGCTACATCTCTGGCCTCCTCCGGCTCAGGTTGTGCGCTGATGCCATCGGTACTGGAAAATTAAATGTGATTCGCTTATCAAGCATGCCCGAGTAGGCATCATTTAATACTAATATCGTGGCAACTAAAATCCGTCAGCGACGATTGACACTGACCCAACAACGAGTTTCCTATCGAATTTAAGTAAAAACTGTTTGTGATTTCAGACTACGTCCATCCCACTTCGACTAATAGTTACCAATCAGTAGATAGATTCCACCTACAATCTACAGCTACTTTTTCTTCTTCGCCGGCTTTGCCATCATTTGGTCGCGCAACTTCTCTAACTTATAAAGTTGCTGATCATTCCACGGTGATTTACGCACCATGCCCTTGTCCGCGAATTCGCGGGCCGTCTGTTTGACCTCGTTTTGGGCCCGTTCGATATCTCGGAGAAGTTCACCCGCTGGGATTCGCAAGGCGCCTTCGGAGAAGATGGTCCACTGTTCAGCCTGGTCACTAGTGGCAACCGTGACTTGGGTGAACCGCGTTTGCCGCTCCTTGGCCAATTTTTCAATATAGCTGTCCGCCGTCTCATCCCTGTTTGTCCAAACGACTTCCAAGTCAAACTGCTTGTAGCTCTTAGAGATACCGGGAACGTACATGGCATCAAACACCACGGTGATCGACGCGTCACGCAGCTTACGGTAATTGGCCAACATGCTCAGCAGCTCATCCCGTGCTTCTGGTAACCGATCTGCTAATTTCAATCGGTTGAGTTTGGGCCAGTTGCCGATCATGTTATAGGCATCGACAATTAAAATGTCTTCTTTCATTATCCCTCGCTCATTTCTTTTTGACTTAGTGTTGCACGGGGTGACGAGAACTGAAGCCTTGGTACATCAACAAACCGGCCGCAACACTGGCGTTTAAGCTTTGCACGTGACCAACCATTGGAATCGTCAACGTCACGTCGACCGTTTCCTTTAGCAAGCGCGAAATACCCTTGCCCTCGTTGCCAATGATCAAGGCACTGGCGCCCTTAGCGTCCCAGTCACGGTAGTCAGTTCCATTCATATCGGTCCCAAAGATCCACAATCCGCGGTCCTTCAATTCTTTAACCGTGTTGACCATGTTGGTGACCCGGGCAACCGGTACCGTCTCGATGGCCCCCGTCGATGTCTTGGCCACCACGGATGTCAACCCAACTGCACGCCGCTTGGGAATAATGATTCCGTGAACACCACTGGCATCGGCTGTCCGCAGAATCGACCCCAAGTTATGAGGATCTTCAACGCCATCCAAAATCAAGAAGAATGGTGCTTCACCGGCAGCTTCGGCCTTAGCGAATAAGTCGTCAATGGTGGCGTACTCAAAGGCGGCAACCCCTAGGGCGACCCCCTGGTGATTTTGGTGGTCCGTTAACAGGTCCAGCTTTTGCTTAGGGACTTCGGAAATGACCAGATGCCGCTTCTTTGCCAACTGACGAATTTCGTCCAGTGCTTCGGCCTTTAACCCACTCTGGAGGAACACCTTGTTGATGGTCTGTTGGCTCCGTAAGGCCGCCACGGCTGGATGCCGACCAATGACAAAGTCACTGCTGATATCTTTTTCTGATTGTTCTGGTTTCATTACTCAGTTCGCCCCGCTTCCACTTGTTGAATGCACCATTGTCCTAATTCGTCTACTCGGTCTTGCTTGCCACTCAGGGCCAAATATCCCATGAGCGCTTCAAATCCGGTTGAGATTCGGTAAGTCACGACATCCGTGTTCTTGGCGTGGGTGTAGCTCTTAGCATTTCGCCCGCGTTTGAACATCGTCCATTCGTCCTCACTCAGGAGCTTGTCTTGTTCCATCAGGTTGATCAACGCCGCTTGGGCCTTAGCCGAAACGTAGTGCGTTGCTGTCTTTTGTAAATGGTTCGGTTTTGCCAGGCCTTCTGCGATCAAATGCCGGCGAATGATGACCTCGTATGCCGCGTCGCCCATGTAGGCCAGTGCGACCCCGTTCAATTGTCGATAATCTGCTGCTTCAATTGTCATTAATTTCCCTTTCTCCAACGCGTCCCTTGGGGCGTATCTTCCAAAATGATGCCGTCGTTTTTAAGTTGTTCGCGAATTTCATCGCTCCGTTCAAAGTTCCGGTTGTTCCGGGCTTCGATTCGTTCTTGGATCAATGCCTCGATATGGTCATCGTCTAGCTCGGCCGCGGACGCTAACTTGACTCCAAAAACGCTCAGTAAGTCCGTCAGTGTTTGCCGCATAAACTCTAGTGTGCCCTTGAAGACCACCGGCCGTTCAGCATAGACGTTGCCTAACCGGGCCAAATCATAGACTTCAGACACCCCATTTTGAACGTTAAAATCATCATCCATGGCGTCGATGTAATCCGCCACGATCTGCCGCGTTTCCTGCTCCGTCTTCGGGTCATTGCCGGCTTCAGCATCCTTCAAGCGGTAGCCCATATTGTCATACGCTGTCTGCAGTCGTTCGAGATTCCGGACAGCCGTATCCAAGTTCCGCTGACTGTACTGAATTGGCCGCCGATACTGCGTCGTTGCCATGAAGAACCGCAGCGTTTGTGCGTCCACCGTCTTTAAAATGTCGTGGACCGTCACAAAGTTGCCCAGTGACTTACTCATCTTCTCATTGTCATCGCCGATGGTCACAAAACCATTGTGTAACCAGTAGTGAACGAAGGTTTTACCCGTCTTGGCCTCACTCTGAGCAATTTCATTTTGATGATGGGGGAAGATCAAGTCTTCGCCACCCCCATGAATGTCAAAGGTATCGCCAAGGTAATGGGTGGACATGACGGAACACTCGATGTGCCAACCAGGACGACCGGCCCCCCAAGGAGATGGCCAGGAAATTTCGCCGGGCTTAGCCCCCTTCCAGAGCGCAAAGTCGACGGGATCTTCCTTACGGGCAGTCTCTTCATCGTTTGTGTGCTGCGAAGCGCCCTCTTCCAGATCATCCAAATTCATGTGCGCCAATTCACCATAGTGGGCAAACTTATGTGCCCGGTAATAGACGTCCCCATCAACCGGATAGGCATATCCCTTGTCAACTAGGTCTTGGACAAAGGACACGATTTCATTGATATGGTCGGTCGCTCGTGGATTGACCGTAGCTGGCTCAATGTTTAACGCCGCCGTGTCTTCCTTAAAGGCCGCAATAAACCGGTCCCCCAATTCAGGCACCGTAATCCCTAACCGGTGGGCTTCATTAATCATCTTATCGTCGACATCAGTAAAATTAGAAACGTATTTGACTTGGTAACCGCGGTATTCGAAGTAGCGCCGAATCGTGTCAAACGCAATGGCACTCCGCGCGTTCCCAATGTGAATGTAATTATAAACGGTGGGGCCACACACGTACATGTTGACCACACCGGGGGTAATTGGCTCGAAAGTCTCTTTTTGCCGAGTCAGTGTGTTAAATACTTTGAGCATCCCAAGGCTCCTTTCGCGTCACTTTTATATTTTAATTCTGTAGCTTTGCAGTAGCCTGCGCCTTACCAGTCGGCAGATATGGGCTGGAACGGTGCGGACACAACTTGAAGCCTCGTAAGTGCCGAGTCTCCAAGCTTGGTCTTCTGCTAAGCCGGCCAAGAACGCCGACTTAGCAGAACGACGCGCCTGAGCTCATATCTGCCGACCTCTCGGCTTACACTGTTGTTCAATGGCAGCCATATCGAGACCAATAAGACTGCACTGCCAGTAGATGGCCGTCACACACAGCATCTAGGTAACATCTACCGCATGAATGAACAATCTGTAGCCAGAGGCGGCCAGGAATGGATTCAGCCGTGATAATGGCGTTAGTCGGGGGACTTTCCCGACTTACACCATGGACGACTTTGAAGACACACGATTTTTGTGTGGCTTCAAATCGAGCGAGAAGACTGGTGATCTTCCAGGCTGAAGCGTTCCCACAGCAGGTGGAATCCCTGGCAGCCGCAGTGCGGCCAATTTTCACCAAACCACAGAACCAAATGAGTTAGCTCCATTGTAGCATATCCCGGAGAAAACAAAGAAGCCGAATGAGCAGCTTATCCGCTCATATTCGGCTTCTTTACCAAATCACTAACCTTCGAGTTGGGCTAACGTCTGGTGAATGTGTTGTAAGGCCGTCTTGCGACCAACTAATTCAATGGATTCTGGTAATTCTGGACCGTGCATTTCGTGGGTCACGGCAATTCGGATTGGCATCCAAAGTTGACGGCCCTTGATGCCGGTCTTGGCTTGAACGGCCTTGATCACGTGGAAAATTTCTACGGAATCAAAGAGGTCCAGCTTTTCAATCTGTTCAGCGAATTCCTTCAACACGATTGGTGCCGTGTCGTTGCTGATTTCAGCTAAGGCGTCGCCAGAAACTTGTTCTGGTTCCTGGAAGAAGACGGAAGCCATATCGTTGATTTGGGCCATGTAGCTCATTTGTCGCTTGTAGAGGTTGATGAGTTGACGTGACCATTCGATGGTTGCCGTATCAGGGTTAGCCGGAACGTTCCCAGCCTTGATCAATTGCTTCAAGGCCAAATCCATGACGGTACTGTCGTCGGCATCCTTGACATAACGGTTGTTCAACCATTCCAACTTATCACTGTCAAACGTTGCGGGTGATGAACTCAGGCGCGTTTCGTCGTACATCTTGATAAATTGCTTCCGGTTGAAGATTTCGTCTTCGCCCACTGGTGACCAGCCCAACAACAGAATGAAGTTGAACATGGCTTCTGGCAGGTAACCCAAGTCACGGTATTGTTCGATGAATTGTAAGACGGATTCGTCACGCTTAGACAGCTTCTTACCGGTGTCCTTGCTGATAATCAAGCTCATGTGGCCGAACTTTGGTGCTTCCCAGCCGAATGCTTGGTAGATCATCAATTGCTTTGGCGTGTTGGCAACGTGGTCATCCCCACGGAAGACGTGGCTGATTGCCATCTTGTGGTCGTCAACCACAACGGCAAAGTTGTAGGTTGGCATGCCATCGCGCTTGGCGATAACGAAGTCCCCACCAATGGTATCGGAGTTGAAGGACACGTGACCCTTAACCATGTCGTCCCATTCGAAGATTTCGTCCTTGGGTACGCGGAAACGAATAACCGGCTTCAACCCCTTAGCCTTAGCGGCGTCAATGGCAGCTTGTTTTTCTTCCTCGTCCATACCAGCGTATTCATATTCGTAGTGTGGCATTTCCTTACGCGCTTTTTGAGCTTCCCGGTCGGCAGTTAATTCGTCTTCCGTCCGGTATGATTCGTAAGCTTTGCCTTCATCTAACAGTTGTTGGATGAGTGGCGTGTAAATGTCGCGCCGTTCGGACTGACGGTAAGGACCGTAATCCCCACCGACATCGGGACCTTCATCCCAGTCCAAGCCGAGCCACTTTAAGTTTTCTAATTGGCTCCGTTCACCGTCAGCGATGTTCCGCTTCGTATCCGTATCCTCGATCCGAATGATGAACTTACCCTTGTTGTGACGGGCAAATAAATAGTTGAAAATGGCCGTCCGGGCATTACCAATGTGTAAATGACCGGTTGGGCTCGGTGCGTACCGAACCCGAATTGAATTTTTCGCCAAAACGTTTGCGCCTCTTTCTAATTTATTTCACGTTTTATTTAAACACTGCCACATTTTCATGACACAGTGCCTTAAGTGTACAATGCCATCGCGGAAAAATAAAGGTGTGGGCCTCAATCCTTCCCAGAAAACGGAAATTGGCGCCGCAACTCACCGCTACGGTACCAATTTTTGGCTCTTATCGAGAACGTTTCATGTTCTTGGAGCCGTTGCTTGTTTTGCCGGCACCGGATTTCCCGGCATTGGCTTGTTCTTCAATGTTCTTGCTGGAGTGCAAAGGCTTAGCGAAAATCATCCGCCCAGCATCCGTTTGAATTGCGCTGGTCACCACAACGTCGAGCTGCTTATTGATGAAGTAGCGACCGTCTTCAACGACGACCATCGTTCCATCATCCAAGTAAGCGACCCCTTGTTGCCGTTCAGTCCCGTTCTTAACCACCATGACGTGGAGGTTCTCACCCGGAATGACTCGCGGCTTCAAGGCGTTGGCCAACGAATTAATGTTCAACACCTGAACATTTTGGAACTGAATCACCTTATTCAGGTTATAGTCGTTGGTCACGATGACCCCACCGTTTTGCTTGGCGAGAGCAATCAACTTGCTATCGACCTCGGGGATATCCTCGAAGTCCCCTTCATACATTTCAATCGGCATGATGTGTTCATTTTGGAGTTTGTTTAAAATATCCAAGCCCCGCCGGCCCCGCACCCGCTTGATGGAGTCACTGGAATCCGCAATGTACTGCAGTTCGTACAGCACAAAGTTAGGAACTAACAATGTACCTTCCAGGAACCCGGTCTTCGCCAGGTCATAGATCCGACCATCAATTAAAATGTTGGTATCCAAAATCTTATAGTGATGAAAATTCGGTTCCGTTTGCTTATCCAAGACCTTCTTGTCAGCCTCTTCTTCGGTCTTTTTCGCCCGGGGTTGGAAAAGCTTCCGCCACTCCTCGGCCCGAATCTTGCTAAGCCGCGTTCCGCTGCGGAACCCAAAGTAACCAAACAAGATCATCAGGATTAGTGGAATCACGTTGCTGATGAAGAACGATGGCACCCGAAAAAGAAATTGCGAAATCAAAAGGGCTAACGCCAAGCCGACAATCGTTAGTAAACTGCCAAAAATCAAAGTCATTGGGTTTTGCTTGTTCAGGTAAGCCTCAATCTGATTGATCAATCGCATCAAGACTCCCGCAAAGAGCACACCCAAAATAAGGAAAATAATAGCACCAAGCAAGACATTTACAATTAGGTTGTTGACGAGGTGATTGGCGATTCCCATCACAAGCCACAGCCGTGACAGATACACAGCACCCATGATCCCACCTAAAATGGCAAATATGACTAAAATAACTGTCCGTTTACGCATAAATTCACCTCCCTTCAAAGCGCTCGAGTTAAACGCCCAGCGCCAATTTTAACGTCTGCCGTAACGTGGAAACGCCGATGACTTCAATGCCCTTCGGTGGGGTCCACCCCTGCAGATTATTCTTAGGAACAAAAATCCGTTTAAATCCGAGCTTCTTGGCTTCGCCGACCCGTTGTTCGATTCGGTTGACCCGACGAATTTCACCGGTCAAACCGACTTCACCCACGAAACCATCCGTGGCGGCAGTCGCCGTGTCACGGTAACTAGAAGCAATACTCATGGCGATGGCCAAATCAATGGCCGGTTCGTCGAGTTTGACCCCACCAGCCGCCTTTAAAAAGGCATCCTGATTCTGAAGCATCAGGTTGGCCCGCTTTTCCAGTACGGCCATCAGCAGTGAGACCCGGTTGCGATCCAACCCACTTGAAGTCCGCTGCGCGTTACCAAAGACCGATGGCGTAATCAACGCCTGAACTTCAACCAGAATGGGCCGCGTCCCTTCCATGGAGACCACAATGGATGACCCGGTGGCGTCCTTGAGCCGTTCTTCCAGGAACATTTCAGATGGGTTGGCCACCTCATAAAGGCCGCCGTCTCGCATCTCAAAGATTCCTAGTTCATTAGTCGAGCCAAACCGGTTCTTCACTGCCCGCAAGATGCGGTAGCTGTAGTGCATGTCACCCTCGAAGTACAAGACCGTATCCACCATGTGCTCCAGGATCTTAGGCCCAGCGATGGCGCCCCCCTTGGTCACATGACCCACAACAAAGATCGTGATGCCGTTGGTCTTCGCAATCTGCATCAGTTCGCCGGTGACTGCCCGAATCTGAGAAACGGACCCAATGGCGGATTCAATGCCGGGCGCCTGCATGGTTTGTACGGAGTCGATCACCACATAGTCTGGCTGCATCTCTTCGATATTTGCCCGAATGCTGGCCATGTCGGTCTCTGGATAGAGGTAAAGATGATCACTGTTAACCACTAGCCGGTCCGCGCGCATCTTGATCTGCGAGGCACTTTCCTCACCAGAAACGTACAGGACCTTACCCCCAGTCTGGCTGAGTTGGCCGGAAACTTGGAGAAGCAATGTGGATTTCCCGATACCGGGATCCCCACCAATCAGGATCAGTGAGCCAGGAACGATTCCCCCACCCAAGACCCGGTTGAGCTCTTCCATCTGCGTCTTCACGCGCGATTCGGTCGAATGCTTGATCTCACTCATCAGCTGTGGCTTAGAGTGTTCACCAGCAGGGGTGACTCGCGTTGATTGCGGCTTGGCCGACTCCGGAACGACGACCTCTTCGACCATCGTATTCCATTCGCCACAGTTCGGGCAACGGCCCAAGTAACGTGGCGAACTATAATCACAATTTTGACAAACAAAGTTCGTTTTCTGCTTAGCCACGTGCATTCCCCTTATCTCTTAATTTCAGTACCTTTATTCTAGCATACCACGGGTGGTTTCCCCCACTAGTCTGTTGGGATATTCCAAAAAATTTAGTTTCTGTCGGATGAGCCAAACCCACCGGTCCGTCGCTGTTCTGGAATCTGTTCGCCATCGGCTAGCAGGTAAGGCATGAACAACCCTTGGGCAATTCGCTGACCCTTTTTGATCACCACGTCTTGCAGGCCAACATTCACGAGTTGAACGAAGATCTCACCTTCGTTTTTTTCATTATTATAGTAATCGGCGTCAATAATTCCGACCCCATTTGGCAAAATTAAATGATGCTTCAGCGGATTACTCGACCGGTTGGCCAACATCAGGACCTCGCCCGGCCGCATGTAAGCCTTGATCCCCGTGGGCACCAACCAGGGCGTCAAATCATGGTTGCCGGCAGTCAATTCGGCCGTCGTTAACTGTTCTCTGTGCCGTAATGGCTTGAACGCGTGCAAAAGATCATGCCGCCAAATAGACGGTAACGTGAAGTCCTCGGCACACTCGAAGTCATACCCGGCAGCCTGTTGGGTGGTCCGATAAGGCAATTTGATTCCCTTATCCGCATATTTACTAACGATTTCAAATCCCCGTTGCATAATTAAACACTCCCTCATCAATTCTTATGTAGCAACTTACTCTGTTACTAGGATAAGCAAGATACGACCAGATTACCAGCAAAAGCGTGTTCCCCTACCGAAGTTTCTTTGAATTTAACTAAACTGATGTAAAATTACCGCACTGCGGCTAACAGAAATTCCACCTGCTGTGGGGACGCTTCAGCCAAAGAACGGGTTTCTCGCCCGATTTGCAGCCACGCAAAACGCGTGCCTTCAAAGTCGCCCATTGTGTAAGCTAGCAGCAACACAATCTTCACGGCCGGCTCCATCCCTGTCCTCCTCCGGCGCAGATCGTACTTTTCAATTATAACGACAGAAATCATAACCATCTTGCACAATCTGATTAATCACCAATGCCACTTTGATTCTCAGCTTATATTGCCATGTAAGCCGAGAGGTCGGCAGATATGAGCCCAGGCGCGTCGTTTTGCTTAGTCAACGGTGAATTTTCCGTTGGCTTAGCAAAAGACCAAGCTTGAAGACTCGTGATTTTCGAGACTTCAAGTTGTGTCCGCACCGTTCCGGCTCATATCTGCCGGCCGGTAAGGCGATGAAACCACCAAACTGTCCTTTACAAAAGTAGTCTGGCTAAGAACATCGGCTTTCGAGAAAAGGAGTTGACAAGCGGCGTGCGATAGACCAGAATCTAAGGTGTAACTGGTCACGAAAGGAGTAACCGCCATGACGATCACGGAACAACCGGGCCAACTGACCATTACTCAAGATGAGCAGTTGCTGGCAAGCCTGCATTACTTGCGTTTAAGCGCAACCAGCTGGGTTCTTGAGCAGATTTTTGTGCGCCCATCTCAGCCCGCAGCCGAACGTGCCGCAGACTTGATAAAACGTTTTACGGAACTGGCTACTGCCGCAAACGTTACCGTTAAGGTGCTCGATCCGTACGCCAAACGATACTTCATGCAACACCCGGCCCCAGATCTCTTAGCTGCGCATCAACTGCCAGTTAGCGGTGCGGCGGCCGTTCAACCAGTTGCCTTACACATCAACCATTCAGAAGAGGAGTAGTGATAATGGATCAAAACGCATTAAAGGCCCTCGTTGGCCAAGAAGCCGTCAAGTACGTTGAAGACGGGATGATTTTAGGAATCGGTACTGGGTCGACTGTTCGTTACATGATCGACGCACTCGGAGAACGGGTCAAAAACGAAGGCCTCAGCATTGTGGGGGTCGCTACTTCCGACCGTTCTGCCAAGCAAGCCCGCGACTTGGGCATTACCATTAAGCAATTGGACGAAGTTGACCACCTCGATTTAACCATCGACGGTGCCGATGAAGTCGACGACAATTTCCAAGGCATCAAGGGTGGCGGTGGCGCTCACCTCTGGGAAAAGATTGTAGCCATCAACTCCAAGAAGAACCTCTGGATCGTTGATGAAAGCAAGCTGGTCCATCATTTGGGCAAGTTCCCCTTACCACTGGAAGTCATTCCTTTTGGTTCCTCACATGTCTTAGAAAAATTGGACAAGATGGGCTTCAAGCCAGCCTTCCGGATGAAGGAAGACGGCACGCACGTCTTGACCGACTCTAAAAACTACATTATCGACCTGCACCTAGGTCGCATCGACCATCCCCACGAATTAGCCAACACATTGAATGGCGTCGTGGGTGTCGTGGAACATGGTCTGTTCTTGGACACCGTTAACACAGTTATCGTTGGTCGTCAAAACGGACCTGAAGTGTTGAACGCCCGCGATTAATCCTGAAATTTAAAAGTTAGTTAACCTAAAAAGCATGATCTCACCGACCCCAATCGGGTCATTGAGATCATGCTTTTTTCAATCCACAATCTAACTAACCCATTAGCTGGATGCCTGACAACCAAAAAATCTTACCGACCGTTTTTTCGCAGCCAGTAAGATTTTTTATCGTTATTAAGCTAAGGCACCCATTGGATCCCAAGGGGCCAAAACAGTTGGTTCTTCGGTTTCTTGGATCTGCTTTAAGTTGTCAGGCAAGAATTGCTTGTTCACAACAACTTGGTAGCAGTATTCGTCCATCCAAGCGTCGCTCATCACGAAGTAACCCTTCGTGCCGACCTTTTCACCCCAAGAGTTTTCAACTTTCCACTTGGTAGGTTGACCGTCGACTAAATCGACACCGGTCAAAACCATGGCGTGGGTCATCATGCTTTCCCCGTAGTCCAGGCGTTCTGCCTTGGTCGTGGAGAAGTCGATGTTGAAGAGGGCATCCTTGTCGTAGAACTTGGTGTCCATGATCCCCTTTTGCCGTTCTGAGGATTGACCAACATCACAACCGAACCAAACGGATTGGCCAGCTTGTAATTGCTTGATGGCTAATTGCTTGAAATCTTTCATCGTCACGTTCAAATGCTTCACTTGACGGCCGTTGACCACGTTACCCAGCATTTCGACCGTGTAGGTGTGGTTGTATGGCTTGTCAGCAGTTGGTGCGTTGATGATGGAAACGTAGTCGGTCAAGTCCCAGTCGACGTACTTGTCGAAGAATGACTTTGGCGTTAAGCCCTTGTCGATGTGGTAGTTCTTGTCATCGTCGCGGTATTCAAAGTCAAATTCACTGACGGGTTGGCCTAATGAGAAGCTCAGTAAGCGGTAAACTTCACCGAGCATCTTGTCCTTGGCAGCAGCGATGTCAGCGTCACTAGCCTTGTCGGCAACCAATTTCCGTAACGTAACAGCATCCTTACGTAACTTCAAGTTCAACGTACTGTTCAGTTCGCTAGACTTTGAGCTGTTATAAGTTTCCGGCATGACGGACTTAGGAACGATCCCGTACTTCTGGATGATGGCGCACAACATGTCCCATTGACCACCATCTTGTTGAGGGGTTGCCATTAAGAAGGCTACCTTTCGGCTCGACGTTGGTTGGTCAGCGGTGGCCAGCACGTTTTCGTAGAAGTAGTTGGCTTTTTCAAATTTGTCCCAGAAGTTAGTATAGTTTTGAGACAATTCAAAGTCGCTTAAATTAAAGAGATCTGCTAAGTGATGACGCATCGTGTTCAATGCGGCAAACATCCAGCAACGACCACTTTGCTTTTGGTTCGCAACTTTCCCGGTGTCCAAATCAATGGAGAAGACGGGAGTCATGTCGGTTTCAGAAGCGTAATCGGCAGAGGTTGCTAAGATTCCTTGATGACTGACGGCGCGTTCTAAGACCTTCGCGGTGGGGTCAGTAGCTAATGCTTGTTGATAACGGGCGGTTTGATCCGCCGTGATTTCTTTACTCAATGACGTCACTCTCCTAACTATTCTCTCATTGTACCCCAATCTTCTCATTTTTTGTATAGGTTTCAGAAAACTGACGAAATTTTCGTGCTGTTCCGTCACTTTTCTTAGAAACGTTCTCCCCACCCGGTCGCATAATTCGTTAACAACGCAAAAAGCGATCAGAGACATCGCATCCCCAACCGCTCATCGTTTATTTTAATTGTGGTGCTACCAACACATGTCTAAACGTCGAAATAGCTAAATCCTCCGTCGACCAATCCGGCCACATGGACTTCTTGTAGAAGTTGTTCGACAGGAAGATGACGCCAGTCTTACCATCGCGACTCATGACGAAGGTGCCCTCGTAGAAATCACCGACACCGTGACCGTAATAGCCGATACGGTCGAGATGATACATTCCGCCAGCGTAGTAGGCATTCTTGTTGGCGGCCTCATGTAAGACGTTGGCCCCCGCCTTGGACGTAAGCAACTTGCCCTGAATGATGGCGCGTTCGGCGCGGAACATGTCACCCGTGCTCATCGTCACGTTTCCCGTCGCAATTTGGGCTTCCATGTCCCGCATCGACGGTAACTTCGGCGTTGAAAAATCACCTGGTGTCGTGCCGCTATAGCCAACCGTCATGCCCTTGGTCTTTGACCGTAGCTGAGCAAAACTCGTGTGATTCAAGTTCAGCGGTGTCACTAATCGTTGATAAAACAACTTGTAATACGACTCGTGCGTCACCTGATGTAAGATTCCCGCCAGTAAGACGTAGCTAATGGGTTGGTAGTCAAATGTATTAATTCGTTTAGGATTGATCTTTGCCGTTTGCTCAGCGTACTTATAAACCCCGGCTTCATTTAACGTCGTTGTCGGTGCCATCTCACCGGTCAGGCCGGCCTCCATGTTCAACATCTGCCGTAACGTGACTCGCCCGCTATGTTGAATACTAGGATAATACTGACTCAATCGATCCGTCAGCTGTAACTTGCCTTCCTGAACGGCCTGCATGACCAGCATCCCGGTCAGTGATTTCTGTAGCGAGTTGATTAGGAACTGCGACGTGACCTTGTTGGCACGCTTCTTTTTAGCGTTGGCCTTCCCAAATGACCGTTGATAGACCACGTGATTGTTCTTGACGACCAGCGCCGACCCAGAAAACTTCTTCGCCTTTAATTCCCGCGTCAGCTTCTTCGTAAATTGTGGTGCTACCATCACTTGTTTCTTATCAAAACTAGTTTTCCGATGCGTCCGTTGTTGGCGACTCTTCAACGCATCATAAGCAATTTCCTGTTTCGTTTGCTTGGCGTTGGCTTTATTGGCTTTGGTGACCTCTTGTTCATCCTTAGCGTCAATAGAATGCATGCCATAGACCACGCCGCCAATCCCCAAGATGACGGCCAAAAGCACGGCCCAATGCCCCAAATTTCTAGTATTCAATTTTCTCGCTCCCCCATAGTGTTTCCCACTAGCTTTAACCTGATTATACAAAAAGGCCGGTTAAAAACAATCTTTTATCCCCAATTGCCCTAACCGACTTAAATATCTTATTATTTTGTTAACCTCTGGTGCGTGAAATTCTGAATGATTTAGCAGGAAGATTGCGGGTCAGCCCTTACAAAACTGTTTTCTTTAACACGTTCAACCGATCATCGAAGTCGTACTGAATGGGCTCGCCGTTGGCCACTTCAACCTGACTGATGTCAGCATCCGCCACTTGGTCAAGATACTTGATCAGTGCTCGCAACGTACTGCCGTGGGCAACAATCAGTTGATTATCACCATTGAGCAAGCGCGGCGCCACCTGGTCTTCCCAATAGGGCATCAAGCGGTGATAGGCCATTTCAAGACTCTCCCCGCGGGGTTCAACGTGCGGACCGAATTGATCATAGCGCCGGTCCTGTGTCACGTGATCCAGTAAGGGCGGCACGGTCTCAAAGCTCCGCCGCCAAATTTTGACTTGACGCTCGCCAACTTCCGCTTGAACGGCTGCTTTATTCTTCCCACGCAATGCACCGTAATGCCGTTCGTTTAGCCGCCAAGACTTGTACTCCGGAATGTACAACTGATCGATGGCCTCCAAGACAATATCGGACGTCACGATAGCCCGTTGTAGCATCGACGTGTGGAGCGCTGCAAACTGAATTCCCGTCTCCGCGACCAGCTTTCCAGCGGCGACCGCCTGTCCACGCCCCTTTGCCGTCAGGGGAACATCACTCCACCCTGTAAAAATATTGTCCCGGTTGGCGACACTCTCTCCGTGCCGTAAAATGACCAGCGTTGCCATTGACCATGCTCCCTTTCTCTCATCAATTCTCACCAACAATGATACCATAGCTTTTGCGTGTGGCCTTGAAATTTGTGTGCTCTTTCACTAGATTGTCACTGTGTTATAAGCATTCCGCACTGCGGCTGCCAGGGATTTCACCTGCTGCGAGGACGCTTCGAACTGAGAAACGGTCCTCTCGCTCGCTTTTAAGCCGTGAAGAGCACACGTCTTAAAAGTCCCAGACCCGTTGTGCGCTCCGAACGTATATTGCTAAAACGTGCGCCAAAAGGCAGTCAACTCCGCTTAACCCCGATAGACAAACAATCCAAAACCGGGATTATTCGTCTATCGACGTTAATGCTCATTGACTAACCGCCTTTCGTCCCACTCTCATTTCCACGGCTGGCTACATCCCTGGCCGCCCCCGGCTCTGATTGATCATTGTCATGCTACTGTTCTTCACACACAAGATTACTATTACTGCCCAGCATATAATCGACCACTATAGTTACTATCGTCGTTACTGCCAACATAACCCCAGTCCCACCAGAAATGGGTTGAGATATTACTGGCATAACTAAATTTCACGCGACAGTCATCGTTAACTCCAGCCCTAACCAAGTAAAAAGCGTCATCGACCGCAGCTTTCGCCTCAGTCCACAACGCTCACTTAATTTATTCGTTTAAATCCGTCGATGACGACTCCGTGTGGCGCGCCGCTAATTTAGCAGCAGCCTGTTGGGCAACGGAAACTGGTGCATCGTCGTCTTGAAAATCGCTGGCATCTTCCTCTGCCAATGCAGATTCCCGTGCCTTGACGCGGTTCCCCATGAAGGTAATGACCGACCCCATCAGGATAATAACGATTCCGATAATGGTCGTCGTCAAGATCCGTTCGTGAATCAGTAACGCCGCTAAGATAGGTGCTAACCCCGGCTTGATAAAGAACACCAGAGAAGCCGTGGAGACGTCGGAACGTTCCATCGCCAAGAAATAAAAGGCAAACCCACCACCGGTCACGCAGACCCCGATGAAGAAGAGAATCCAGAAGTATTGTAGGCTCACATTTTTCAGAATCGGCATGGCCGCAAACTGCCGCAACCAGCTCACCTGACGCATCCCACCAGCAACGGCTGGTACGTGCGTTAACAGCATGATAACTAACAGTTCAAATGACCCAGCCAAAAAGGTAAAGCAGGTCATCACAATACCGTTGAAGTGGTGACGCACTGACCCCCACCGAGACACAATGCTGTAGAGTCCAAACGTCAATGCGGACCCAATGGCTAACACTAAGCCCACCGGATTCGTTAAGTGGGCGGGGTTCACAATGACCACCAACCCAATGATCGACACGATAACGGCAATCAAGTTAGCTCGCCCTAACCGTTCGTGTAAGATAAAGTAAGAAAAAATCAGTGCAAAGACGGGGTTACAACTGAACAAAACAGCCACCGTTGAAGCTTCATCAACGGTAATGGCCAGCTGATACAACGTCATACTGATAATGACACAAACCAATCCGGTCAAGAAGAACAACGCCCAATCGGAACGCGTTAACCGGTGGCTTTGCTTATGTAAGGCTCGGAGCGCGATTGGGAGCAAGATAATGCCCCCGATAAAGAAACGGATCAAGTTCAACTGAATCGGGTTAAACGCCCCACCAGCGGACTTCAATGCAATTTCCATAGAACTAAACATTAACGTTGAAAACGCGATGTACAACATTGTTTTTCTCAAAACGAAAAAGTGTTCCTCCTTATAAGTAAACGATCATAGTTAGGCAACGTGCTGGACGATGACCATCAAAATCGGAATCACCACTAAACTTAGGAGGGTCGTTTCGGTTACCATGATGGCCGCGTAATCGGCATCGGCGTGGTAAAGTTTCGCCACGACCGGTGCGTTAGTCATTACGGGCATCGCTGCTTGCAAAATAAAAACTTGTTTCATAATTAATGGCATCCCCGTTGGAATCACCAACAGTCCCATCAACACGGGCGCTACAATGAAGCGTCCCAAGAGGATTCCGAGACTGTCGCGGTTGAGGTGGACATTTTGCAGTCCCGCCCCGGCAATCGCCGTCCCAATAAAGATCATGGACAACGGAATCGTCAATCCACCGACATACTGAAAGTCCTTCATGATCCAACTCGGTAGCTGAATATTCAGCAGTACTAAGAGGACCCCCACGATGAACCCCAACAATGGCGGCGAAAAGATTTTCTTCAGCGTCTCTTTCAGGTCGAACTTTGCGCCCCCCTGGCCGTCCCGTTGAATCAGGTAAACTCCCAACGTCCAGAAAAAGGTCGTGTTGGCCATGTAGTAGACCAGCACGAATGGGAGACTCTTTGGCCCAAACAAGGCCTCATTGACTGGTAGGCCCACAAAGACCGTGTTGGAATTTAAAAACATCGACTCGAATAGTCCACGATGTCCCGGTTTAATCCGGAAAAGGTGAAAGGCCACAATTGATAGGCCAAACATGATCAGCATGGAGACTACTGGAAATCGGAGATCCGGTAGCGTCCGTTTCAGCGTTTCCGCCGAAAATTTGGCGGTAATGGTACTGATCATGTACGCGGGCAGGGCAATCTGTGTCACCAAACGCGCAATTAACTTCGGCGCTTGGTCGTCAAACCAGCCGCGGCGGGACAAAACGTATCCCAGCGCAATCATGACTAAGATAATTAAGACACCAGACACACTTCGGATAAATATAGCCATCCGCGACCCTCCCCACGAATCGTAACAAAAAATTAGATTTTCTTAAGCAACTCTTCGTATTATAGCATAAGACGGCGGCTACGCCCTTTAGCAAGCGTTTACAGTTACCGAATTAACACCGTTTAAGTTGACTTGACAACTTAATATTTCCCATGAAATCTGGTATAATTCTCGCTAGTTGGGGCCTAAAGTGCCCGGGCGTCCGTTTACGCGCGCCGAATTTTATGGTCTAATTAGTAAATTGAATCAACAGATGAGATTCCAGGGGAATTTAAAATCTGGTAAAAGTCACTAGGTCGTCACCCAGACTGGTCACCTGCATGGCTTATAATGGGTTAAAGATTTTAACGAGGATGAGGAATAATATGCCAAAAGATAATGGAAGCAAACGGCAACGGTCGCCTGAGGACTTCGAACAAGTCTTCGACCGTCGTGCCGATCAACACTCACACTACAAAGCACCCACCGTTCACCCCCACCGGCCGGTCATGTGGACGATCATCATCGCCCTCATGATTCTCCTGACCGGGGGACTGGCGTACGGTCATCAAGCTTGGATGTCCGCCAAGAAGACATTTAGCGCGACTTACCAATCTTCAAACATTGCGAAGAGCCGGAACGTTTCTTCCGTGCTTAAGAAGAACAAACCGTTCTCGATTCTTCTTCTGGGAACGGATACCGGTGCGTTGGGGCGTTCCGATGTCGGCCGAACAGACACCATTATGGTTGCGACCATCAATCCGCAGAAGAAGACGGCTTACCTGACCAGTATTCCGCGGGATACACGAGTCACCGTCGGCTCTGGCGTCAATTCGTCAATTCAAAAAATCAACGCCGCCTACACGATTGGTGGAGCCAGCACGGCGGTCAAGACCGTTGAGAATCTGCTGGATATTCCCATCGACTTCTACGCCATTATCAACATGGGTGGCCTAGAAAAGATGGTCGATTCGGTCGGCGGGGTCGATGTCGTGCCACCGTTGACGTTTAAGTATAAGTCCGCTGACGTTCAAAAAGGGGTCAAGATTCATTTGAACGGAAACCAGGCCCTCTCCTATTCCCGGATGCGTTACGACGATCCCAAGGGAGACTATGGCCGGCAAAAGCGGCAACGACAAGTCTTACAAAAACTCGTCGTTAAGGCGGCAGGGTTGTCATCCATCACGCGTTACCAAACCATTCTAAAGTCACTGAACGGCAACTTAATGACCGACCTGACCTTTGATGACCTGATGCAGATTCGGGCCAAGTACGGTGACGCCTCGCACCACATCAGCTCCGAAACGCTTCAAGGGCAAGATGCGATGATCGACGGCCTTTCCTACCAAGTGCCGACGACGACCGAACTCAAGAAAATCTCCAATCACATCCGCAGGACGCTGGACTTAGCCGACACGACAAAGTTCACGACGGATGCTGACACGTCCACGACCGGTGCCAATAGCAACGGGAACGGGACAAACGATAACAACAATAATAATGGTGGCTAGTTTTGGGACCGATGTTGTTGCTAGAGCAGGCATGACTGGTATTTTGGAACTTTCAACCTTTAGCTCATACTCAATTGACTAACAAGAAAGGAGCTACCCCCTATGACTGCCCTACTCTTCCCAGTTACCCCTGCAGAACACCCCCAGTTGCAGGCGCTGTACGCCGAAATCAAACCGTACTTTGCGACTATCGAAGGACGCGACCCACTGTCACCATTTGCCGACATTTCTGCTAAGATTCCCGGAATCCCGGTCGAAAAGACCCACTGCCTCGGGATTCACGTCGCCAATCAGGTGGTCGGCTATGTCTGGGTCTTTGAAGAGACGCCGACCAATCTATACATCTTACACCTGTCCATTGGTCAGCAATTTAGACGCCAACATCTAGGACAAGCGACCATTGACGCCCTCGCCACCCGTTATCCCCAAATGGAGACCTTCACCCTGATGGTCTCCACCCAAAACTATCCGGGACTCAAATTCTGGTTGGCCGTTGGCTTTGAGCACTTATGCTACGTTGAGGCGCCAGACGAAAATGCCGTGACCAGTGCCGTGGAGCTGGAATTACGAAAGCAACTGCCATCCCCCCCAATTAAAATTACACTTGCCAAACGGGAAGATGTTCTGTAGTATCTAAATAGTAATAATTACTATTTAGAGGAGAGAGTTCTTTGTTAATTAAACTGAAACACCTTATCCTAACCGCCATTTTAGTTGTCACCGCGGGAAGCCTCGCAGCGTGTTCTGCCACTAAACACCAGTCGGCCCCTAAAATTTCCGCTAGTAAGCCAATTCACGTCGTCGCCAGCCTCGACTTTTATGGGGAAGTTGCCCAAGCCGTTCTTGGGAACCACGGGACGGTAACCACCATCATTAAGAGTGCCAGCGTCGACCCCCACGACTTCGAACCGACACCCAAGGACGCCGCTCTGGTGTCCCACGCCAACTTTATTCTGGCTAACGGGATCGGTTACGACGCCTGGATGCAGAAATTAGTCAAAAGTAACGCCAGCAAGCAGACGACTAGCATTCGGGTGGGTGAGGATGTCATGGGGAAACAGGCCGGTGACAACGAGCACATCTGGTACGATCCGGAAACCATGTCACGGGTCGCCACCACGCTGGCCCAAAAATTTGGTCAGCAGGCCCCTAAATACAAGCAGACTTATCGCCGCAATGCTACAGCCTATATCAAATCGCTTGCGCCCCTCCAGAACCAGTTGAAGGAACTCAAGCAAAACAGTAACCAGCGCGCGGTCGATGTCAGCGAACCCGTCTTCGACTACGCCCTCACTGCCCTGGGCTATCGTCGCAACAACACTAGCTTTGAAATGGCCATTGAGAACGGAACGGACCCATCGCCAAAATCAATCACGGCCATGCAGCGCGATATCAAGGAACACCGCATCGCCTTCTTCGTGAATAACAGCCAGGCCAGCAGCAAGACAGTCACCACGATGGTTGCACTAGCCAAAAAGCATCACGTTCCGGTTCTCAACGTGACGGAGACCCTCCCGGCCGGAAAAAACTATCGAACTTGGATGACCAGTCAATATAATCAGCTGGCTAAGATTCAGAGCAAAACGACCGATTAGCCGTTAAGAGTTCCCAAATACCAGTCATTTAGCGACTATCGTGGTGCCCACACCGAAACTGCTGGCGGTCAGAGTGCACCCACTGAATTGACCTTTTCAACTTGCAAACGACTATGTAAAAAATGGGCCTGGGACAAAAGTCTCGGGCCTTTCTTACGCGCCAAGTCCATGGACGAGGGGCGTCAACAGACAGTCAACGCCGCTTAGCCCCGATGGACAAGCAATTCCAAATCGAGATTATTCGTCCCTCAACGTTAGTGTTCATTGGTTAATCGCCTCTCCCCACTCTTTTTTGATTGACAAGACTAGGGTTGGCCTGGTAATATCATGTCCACACTTATCAGTTAGTATGGGCATTCAGGGTCATTCGTTAAAATGACGAACAAAACAAACTATCGTTACCCTAATCTAGTTGCATCTCGACTAGCTGACCACATTAAACGATATATGACGTTGCGCTTTTAAAGTTTTGCGCTAAAATAGGATGTAATCAGATGATTAACAAAATTTTTAAGGAGTCGACCGGTATGTATCGTTTCTTTGTTCAGCCACAAATCAACCAAGATGATCATCAAGTTTTTGGCTACGAAGTACTTCTGCGTAAACAGCAGAATGATACGTGGGTCTTGCCGAAAAACTTCACCGAAATTTCGGTTGAGGAACAGGCAAAACTCCTAGAACAGACGGCGACCTCGTTGCACACGGCGGTCACCAATCAAGTTTTGGCTTTTAACTTGAATAATCAACAGTTACGTGACCCCCTCACCTTGGGGGCCATCATCGCCTTAAAGAAGCGGATGAATCCGGCAGCTCTGACCATTGAGCTCACCGAAGCCCCTACACTTGAAGAGGTGAAAGGTTTTAGCATCGCCCTTCATCAGTATGGTATCGGCTTAGTTCTCGATGATGTCGGCACGGGATCGAACACGTACAACAACATTGTTCACCTCTTACCGTTCGTCGATCAGATTAAATTCGCCATGCAGAATCTCCGCATGAATGGCGACGCCGACAAGATTCCAACCAGTCTGGCCTTTTGGGCGAAGATTGCTCATGAGTATCGTCTACAGCTCATCCTTGAAGGTGTTGAGGATAGTCATGATCAAGCTCTCGCCAAGCAATTTGGCGTGACACTGCACCAAGGCTATTTGTACGGCAAACCAAGCTTAGTGTAAAGTAGCGGGTCAGTTCAGCTGTCAGTTGGACTGACCCCTCTTTTTCTAAACTCAGCAAGATTTAATGACTTTTTTTCATTTTATGAGTTAACATATAATTGTGGTATTAATTAATATAATTTACTTACGGAGTGCAACTATCTTTTGTTTCGCCGTACTTTAACGACTCGTCACATTAGTTCACCCCATAAGCAATTGGATTGGAAGGCGTTAAACAATGACTTGGTCTCACTGGTTTGTTACCCCTGCTTTCACGAGCCTGTTCTTTCTTCTCGGCGTTTTAACGCTCTACTGGTTTATTACGAATCAGATTATCCACGCGATGAAGAAAAAGGGAAAGCACCCAAATATCGAACAGGTCCGCGCAAATGTCGGGGTCGTCTACATGATTTTAATGGTGGTCGCGGTTCAAATTACCGTTCACGGTACCAACAACAGTTGGGTCTTCTCAAACTTTTTAATCTTTGCGATGGCCTTTGTCAGTTACTTCTTAATGCTCGAAATTCGGTTTTGGCAACTGCTATCAGGAATTCTGATCTTCATGACCGTTAACGGCACCATTTTCTTCTCCCTTTCGTGGGCTTACGCCGTCATCTACCTTGGCTTCTTCTACACGATGAAGTTCGTCCGCCAACATCGAAATACCGGTTGGTTGGCCTACGTTGACTACACGCTGGCCACGCTACTCTTCTCCACGGCCCTGTGGATCTTGGTTGGGTTTCGCTTTGACCTGCCCATCTGGACACTGGTCTGGGAAATTCTCTTCAGTTACTTCCTATTGACCATCATGTACATCTACGTCAATTCCCTCATGTCCGGCGCCAACACGCTAGCTGAGCTGACCTACACGACGAACTATGACGAATTGACGCACGTTAAAAATTATTTTGCCTTTAAAAATGAATTCAGTAGTGCCTTCGACCGCGCAAAGCTTAAGAGCCAACCGTTGACCTTAATGTTATTTGATATCGATCACTTTAAACACGTCAATGACACGTACGGTCACTTGACCGGCGATTACGTCTTGAGTCACGTTGCCCAGTTGATTGCGACGCAGTTAAAGGCGATTGATCCTGCTCTAGTGCTTTACCGCACCGGGGGGGAAGAGTTCACGATCCTCTTCAGCAACTACACGGCAGATCAGGCCCGCGAACACGTAGCGGCCATCGCTAACAACGTGCGGGACGCCGAATTCCATCACAATGACAATGACATCGACATCAGCATTTCCGTTGGGGTCACCCAGATGCAGGGCAACGACGAGGGTCAGGTCGATATTTATAAACGGGCGGATCAGAACCTGTACTACTCCAAACGTCATGGCCGCGATCAGGTCACGTTTAGCTAATCTCATCCCCCTTGTTCGCAGAAGGGTCTGGGGCAAAAGTCCCCAGATCCTTTTTGCGCTTCGAACGTATATGCGACAAAAGACGGTCAACTCCACTTACCCCCGTTCTCTAGTCGTTTACTTTCAAGTCAGATCACTTTTACCAAATATTTAGTACCCACTTCACCTTTTAAGAGTTAATATATAATTAGTGAATTAATTAATACGTTTTACTTATTAAAACAAAATAACCCGGATTATTCATTAACAAGATTTCTTACCAAAATAGGTAGGTCCGAATCGA
>NZ_AZDP01000042.1 GCF_001435525.1 Levilactobacillus koreensis JCM 16448 | reverse complement strand
GTCATTGTCAGATGAATTATATTATTTCATCTGACAACCACAGAGGGATCATAACAGTAAAAGTGAAGCGACTGTTCTGGGGAATACTGGTACTATCTGCAGTGGTAGGGTTAGCGGCTTGCGGTCAGTCGGCAGCCCCCGGGTATCAGGCAAAGAAGACGATTCAGACCGGAAAGTTGCGGGCTACGACTTTTGCGCTAGTGTCTAGTGCGGAGAATTCAAGCTTAAATTATCGACAGCAATACCGGTACATCGAGGATATTGGGGATGGTCGGGGCTATACGGCCGGGATTATCGGCTTCACGTCGGGCACCGGCGACTTACGAACGGTGATCCGGCGGTATGTGCGCCTAAAGCCACACAATAACCGCTTGCGAAAATATTTACCCGCGTTGCGGCGAGTCGATGGTACTGCGGCTCATCGTGGACTTGGTCAACATTTCGTGAGTGATTGGCATCACGCGGCTAAAGATATTCAAATGCGCCATGCTCAGGACGCGGTAGTTGATCAGATGTATTTACTGCCCGTTCTGCGAGCAGCTCAAAAGGATGATTTAAGCCCATTGGGACAGTATATCTATTACGATGCGATGGTCGTTCATGGTCCGGGCCAGGATGCCAGTAGCTTTGGCGGTATTCGTCGCCGGGCCCTTAAGCTCGCTCGTTCGCCGAAACAGGGCGGCAACCAGGCAACGTATTTAAAGGCCTTCTTGAAAGTCAGGACGCGCGTCATGCAACAGGAAAAAGCGCACAAAGACTTATCGCGATTAAGCGTGCAGCGACAATTTATTAATGACAAAAATTATCGTTTAGCACGGCCCTTGCACTGGAAAATGTATGGCGATTCTTACCAGCTAAAGTAGTGGTCACCAAAAAGCATTGTCGTGAGACAGTGCTTTTGGCGTCTTAAGGGTCACTACCCTACATCCGCTTCTAGGTCTAGTTGTTGCAGTGCTGCGGGAAGCGAGCCCGTTTCCCAAAGATAGTTTAACTCAAGCAGTTGGGCGTAACGCTCCTTACTCATGACAACCACACTATGTTTTGCTGGTAATTTAATTTCGATTGCTTGTTGGGTTGCGGCGACCTGGTGGAGAAGTTGCTTGGTGTGTGCGTGAAGCTTAGCGAGTTGGTAGGTTTTCATGGTCATCCTCCTGGATAGTGACTGAGCGTCTTTGACAGTAACCGTAGTATATCAGGTTTTAGCAACACTTGATAGAACAAATGTTCGTATTGATATTATGATATAGGGATGACCTAGCTCGCCCTAAGCGGGAATGATTTTAAATTTATTTAGTTATAAGCGAATATCCGGTTTAGATTAGAGTATTGACATTCTAATTTAATTATAGTTTAATTATTTTTAAATAGTTATGATGGGTGAGGAGGAAGCCGTGTGCCAGATTATATTCAAGAACTCCGAAAAAAAGTGGGCAATAATCCTATAATTTTAACCTTCGCTGGTGGAATTTTAGTCGATCATCGTCAGCGAATCTTGCTACAAAAACGGTCAGATTTTAACCGTTGGGGGCTTCCTGGTGGTGCACTAGAATTTGGTGAAAGTGCACAAGAAGCTTGTGTCCGTGAATTCAAGGAAGAGACTGGATTAGACGTTGCGGTCGTTGGCCTTTTAGGCGTTTCATCTAATCAAATTCAACGGTACCCCAATGGTGATGTTGCCCAAGCCGTAGTCGTTACTTTTGCTGTTGAGCGGACCGGGGGTCACTTGCGTCCCAATCACGAAGAAACATTGGCACTGACCTATTTTGCGGCCACGGACTTGCCACCAATGTTGAATGAACAACATGAACGGGCGATCCAAAAATTCTTCGCCAGTGAGTATCCATGGTACGACTAAAAAGACGTCATCAGCTCAATCTGATCACGTCTTTTTCATCTTATTTTAATGTTCTTTGATCTGTAGCCCTAATCTGACTAGTAGATTGGTCAGTAGCGAGACCAGCAACGCATAGCTCAAGACCACCGCCAAGAGAATGATGGCGGCTGTGATGAACTTAAGAAACCCACTGGCTAGGTTGCCCATCGTTAAGAGGACGGTTATAGCCGTAATGATGACGACGAAGCCAATCAGGCCGATTCGTGAATTTGCGAAGTCGGCCGTGCTGAGATCGAAGCCACCGATACTGATGTTGAGTGACAGTAGAATCATGACTGTCCAGCGAATTACGGGGTGATTATCACCGCCGATGTTTTGAAAAAAACCGGACCAGTCGAGACTAAAAGGATTGGCGATAAGGGTCAGCATTCCCTGAAAGAGGCTGGGAATCAATGTCGCCGTCAATACCAGTAAGACCAGTGCACAGCCAAAGATGGGGGCGACCCCAATAAAGAGGTTACCAATAACCTGATACCAATTACGTTGGTTCCAAGTGTGATTGACGTAACCTAACGCTAAGTCTGGTTGACCATCAGCTCCTCGTCGATTGGGATGGGGGCGCTTAACTAAACGAACCTTGTCGATCCGGTGACCAAATAAAACAGCCGTCAGCAGGTGACTTAACTCGTGAAAAAAGATGCCGATAAACCCGAGGTACAGCTCGCTATTAATGCCAAAGCCGTTGGCCAAAAATTTCTTGGTATCGCGGTTCAGGTAGGTCAGCAACGTCACGAACACAAAGGGAATCACTAAGAGGTCAATGCCAACGATTCCGAGGTTTTTAAAGATCAAATTGAGGTCCGTATTCATGTCCCTTACTCCAGCAGATCGGTGAACGTGCCGTGAACCAGCTCAGCCAGTGCGGTGGCATCGAGTTCAACGGAACGGCCAATCTGGCCAGAGGAGACTAAAATGGTGCCTTGTTCCTGCGCGGTCGTATCAAAGTAGATGGGAAAGTGATTCTTTTCCCAGATACCGACGGGAGTGTTGGCGCCGTGTTCATAGCCAGTAGTCTTTACCAAGTCCTTCAGGGGGACCATGTCGACCTTCTTGTTGCCTGAAGCTTTGGCCAGTTTCTTCTCGTCGAGGTGTTCGTCGATCGGCAGGACACCGACTACGGGTCCAGTCGTGGGACCGCTGAGAACTAACGTCTTGTAGATGTGGTGCTCGTCAACGTCTTCGTGATCAACTTCGAGCTGGGCCACGTCACCCTTAGTGTGGGTCGCAAATTCAAATTGCTTATAGGCAATCTTGTTTTTATCGAGAATCTGTTCAACTAATGTCTTATGCAGGCGTTTGCCCTTTTTCTTTTTGGCCATAAAACTCACCTTTCAAAATCAGAATTAATGTGGATGATTCGCACGCCACCGGTCATTGTAGCGACCTAATCCAACCAATAACGCCGGATTAGACACGCCAACGGGATGGCATACGCCTTATAAAAATATAAATTGGACCGCACTTTAAAAATAAATGGGACGGTTGTTTTTCAGTAAAAGAAGACACCGCCGCTAAAACCTGTTATACTCTACTCACAGAGAATGTCTAGTTGAAGAGTTTATGAGGAGATATCATGGCAGATTTAGTCTATCGACAGGTGATGCGGGACTTAAAGCAGCGCATCCATCAAAATGAATTTCCCAACAAGCGGCTACCTGATGAGCGGAGCCTTAGCGAAGCCTACGGAGTTAGTCGTAGCTCAGTCAAGCGCGCACTCAGTGTTTTAGCTAATCAGGGAATTATTTTTAAAAAGCGTGGGTCGGGAACCTTTATTAACCCATTATATATGAAAAATCAAACTATTTTTCAATACGAAGGGTCAAATTTAGGAATTACTGACAGTATGAAGTCGGCCGGCACAACGCCCGGTATTCGGCTACTGAATTTTAACGTAGTCCCTGCTAGCAAGGAAATCCAGCAAGACCTCTTTTTAGCAGAAGGGGATTTCGTTTATGAGATCAAGCGGCTGCGGTTGTTTGAGGATAAACCTTTTATGATTGAAACCGGCTATATTCCAATTAAGATTGCGCCGAATTTGTCACAGAAAACCGTGGCGGATTCCATTTTTAATTACTTGGAGAGTCAGGGCAAGGTCGTGACCAAGTCCTTCATGTCGATTCAGGCCCAACCGTCGACAGCTGACGATCAGGAGTTACTTAACCTGAAGCCAGTGGAACCCGTCGGCATCATGGAAGGAATCTTCTTCTTAGATGACGGGACGCCGTTTGAAGTGTCCAATATGCGGTTGCACTATCAATATTTGAACTATAACACCTTTGTTTCATTAGATGAAGAATAAGTATCGCACAGCGGCTGCCCTCGGGTGGTCGTTTTTTTACGGCGATTGTTAGTATACCAATCTGGCAGGTGTTAGCCAAGCTTAACGACGACGTGACAAGTTGAATAGAGTCTCAAAAAACAAGCCATGGCTGACTAGAAGCGGGTAATCATCATTAACCCAAATGAATGTGGGCCTTCCTTTTACAAATTGATACGGTCCAATTTATAAAAAGGTTGACTTTTCTGTAAAACGGCCTATGATAGAGGCTGTAAAAGTCATCCCGGTATTCATTACGAGATAAATTTTACACATTTTCTATCAACTAGATTATGCAGTTACGAATTCAAAGAAGGAGTGTTAATTACATGGCAAATACAGACTTCGACTCCAAGGCATACTTGGAAGGCGTTGACAAGTACTGGCGTGCAGCGAACTACCTGTCAGTCGGACAGTTATTCTTGCGTGACAACCCATTATTGAAGCGTGACTTAACCTCTGATGATGTAAAGATTAAGCCAATTGGTCACTGGGGAACGATTGTTTCTCAAAACTTTATCTATGCTCACTTAAACCGGGCTATCTTAAAGTACAACTTGAACATGTTTTACATCGAAGGTTCAGGTCATGGTGGTCAAGTTATGGTTTCTAACTCATATCTTGATGGTAGTTACAGTGAAATTTATCCAAACATTTCTCAAGACGAAGAAGGTTTGAAGCGTTTATTCAAGCAATTCTCCTTCCCAGGTGGCGTTGCTTCTCATGCCGCACCTGAAACACCAGGTTCTATCCATGAAGGTGGGGAACTTGGTTACAGCCTTTCTCACGGGACTGGTGCTATCTTAGATAACCCAGACGTGATTGCCGCTGTTGAAATCGGTGATGGGGAATCTGAAACTGGTCCTTTGGCTGCTTCATGGTTCTCAGACAAGTTTATTAACCCAATCAAAGATGGTGCGGTATTACCAATCATCAACATGAACGGGTTCAAGATCTCTAACCCAACTATCCTGTCACGGATGTCTGACGAAGACTTAACGAAGTACTTCCAAGGCATGGGCTGGGATCCTCACTTTGTCGAAACCGATGGCTCAGATCACATGAAGGCTCATGAAGACATGGCTAAGGTCATGGATGAAGTGATCCCTGAAATCAAGAACATTCAAAAGAACGCGCGTGACAACAACGATGATTCATTACCTGTATGGCCAATGATCATTGTTCGCTCACCTAAGGGCTGGACTGGTCCTAAGAAGGACTTAGATGGTAACCCTATCGAAGGTTCCTTCCGTGCTCACCAAGTCCCAATTCCCGTTGACGCTGGCGACATGGAACACGTTGACATGTTGACTGACTGGTTGAAGTCTTACAAGCCAGAAGAATTGTTCAACGAAGACGGCTCCTTGAAGGATGACGTCCGTGCAATGGCTCCTAAGGGCGAACAACGGATGGCTATGAACCCAATCACCAATGGTGGGATCAAGCCAGAACCATTGAAGTTGCCTGACTACAAGAAGTATGCCGTTGACACGACGGAACACGGCAAGACGATTGCTCAAGACATGTTAGTCTGGTCTGACTACTTGGCTGACGTGATGAAGTTGAACCCAGACACGTTCCGTGGCTTTGGCCCTGACGAAACCAAGTCTAACCGGCTTTACGCTGCTCTGGACTATGGGAAACGTCAATGGATGGAAAACATTCATGAACCAAACGACGAAAACATGGCTCACTCTGGCCGGATCATTGACTCACAACTTTCCGAACACCAAGCTGAAGGTTGGTTAGAAGGTTACGTTCTGACTGGTCGTCATGGTTACTTCGCAACTTACGAATCATTCGGTCGCGTTGTGGATTCAATGTTGACTCAACACTTCAAGTGGTTGCGTAAGGCTGCTGAACAAGATTGGCGTCATGACTACCCATCATTGAACTTCGTGGATACGTCAACTGTCTTCCAGCAAGACCATAACGGTTACACCCACCAAGATCCTGGGATGTTGACCCACTTGGCTGAAAAGAAGCCAGCCTTTATCCGTGAATACTTGCCAGCCGATGCTAACACCTTGTTAGCCGTTGGTGACGTTGCATTCCGGAGCCGCGAAAAGATCAACTTGATCGTAACGTCTAAGCACCCACGTCCACAATGGTTCTCCATTGATGAAGCCACTAACTTGGTTCACAATGGTTTGGGCTACATCGACTGGGCATCTACTGACCAAGGTCAAGAACCTGATATCGTCTTCGCCGCAGCTGGTACTGAACCAACTTGGGAATCATTAGCCGCAATTTCATTATTACATGACGAATTCCCTGAAATGAAGATGCGCTTCATCAACGTTGTTGACCTGTTGAAGTTGCGTTCACCTAAGTTGGACCCTCGTGGGATCTCCGATGAAGAATTCGACCGTCTGTTCACGACGGACAAGCCAGTTATCTTTGCCTTCCATGGCTTTGAAGACTTGGTTAAGGATCTCTTCTTCGACCGTCACAACCACAACTTACACGTTCATGGTTACCGTGAAAACGGTGATATCACCACGCCATTTGACATGCGTGTCCTGAACCACTTGGACCGTTACCACTTGGCTAAGGAAGCCGTTAGTGATATTGACGAGTACGCCGTTAAGGGTGCTTACTTTATCCAACGGATGGACGACATGGTTGCTAAGCACAATGCTTACATCCGTGAGGTTGGGACCGACTTGCCAGAAGTTAACAACTGGCAATGGAAGCCACTGAAGTAATCCATTAATATTTCGATTAAAAATGAGGAGCACGCTACTGGCCGTTATGGTCGGGAGCGTGCTCTTTTTGATGTTTCGGAGGGCTTTACTGGTAAATGGGGTGGCGGATGCTATACTGAACCCAACAGAAAAAGATCAGCGCACATGAGCACTGACCGCTTCTGCGATAGCTAGCCGTTGAGAAAACGGTAGCTCATTAAAGTTTGACTCATCTTTCGAGTCTTCCCTTAACCGGCTAAAGTTAAGAGGGAAGGCTTATTTCTTGTGGTTTTGATTATCATGACTATGAGTCGTAAAAAGTGGTTTGTCTAAGCCACTTTTTTGTTACCGGCGGTCATGGCTCAAGAACCACGCTGGAATAGCCGTTACCAAAATAAATCCGACCGACCACATAAAAGCAGTTTGGTAAGCAGCATTCATGCCGACACTAGGTAACTCGTGGGCGATGATAGTTGCTAAGACCGCCGTTCCCATGGCCCCACCGATATTTTGTAGCATCCGGGTTGCCGTGGTCGCCTCCGCAATCAGCCGTTTCGGTAGGCCGGTGTAGCTGTCGGCCATGACTGGAATTGTCAGCCCGCCTTGCCCGATTCCGCGAACGAAGAGGGCCAGCAGAATCAGCCACTTACTAGTCTTGGCGGTAAAGAAGACGAATGGCAGGGTACCCGCAACGGCGATAACGATTGCCACGAGGACGACCCAGCGGGCACCAATGCTATCAGTTAATTTGCCAATCTGGCTGCGTGAGAGCAAGAGGCCGATTCCCTGGGCGATTAGGTAGGTCCCAGACCAGACGACGCTCAGGCCACGTGTATTTTGCAGGTAGAGGGGTAAGAGGAACATGGCCCCGTTGACTGCGATCCCGGAGAGCATCAGGATAACGACCGAGGCGTCAAAGGTTGGCGACTTGAAGAGCTCCAGGCTGACGAGGGCCCGTTGCGGCTGGAAAATGGCGTAAAGGATGTAGCCGATTAGGCAGGCTAAAGCGAGTAGTAAAGGCGTTAGGACTTTAGTCGATGTGAAGCTATCCCCGGTACTGAACCGCGTAATACCAATGATGGCAGCGGTGAACAGGCCGGTAAGGGTGGCCAGACTGGGGATATCGAGGTGCTTGCCTTGCTTGGCGGCGGGGAACTTTGGCATCTTCCAGACTAAAAGTAGGAGCGACAATAGAACCAGTGGAATGTTGATCAGAAAAATCCAGTGCCAGTTGAGCGCGTCGATCAGGTAACCGCCAATGGTTGGTCCTAGAATAGGGATCAAGACGGCGGGCATCCCCACAACGGCCATAAGTTTCCCTAAACCTTGGCTACCGGCGACTTGGACGACCAACGTGGTAATCAGGGGAACGACAATGCCGGCTGCGGCCCCTTGGATGATGCGGCCAATGACCAGCAGAGGGAGTGTTGTGGCCCAACTAGAGACGATAGAGCCCAGTAGAAAGACGACCAGTGCGCCCAAATAAAGGTGTTTGCCATCGAACCAGTTTGTCGCCCAACCCGCAACTGGGACGGCGATGCCCATGGCGAGGACGTAGCTGGTGGTGATCCACTGAATGGCGTTGACGGAAACGTTTAAAGACTTCATAATTGTGTCTAAGGCAACGTTAGTCATGGTCGTATCAAGTAGCGGTGCAATGGCGCCAATGACCAGGAATAACGCGATTTGAGTGATGTTTTGCGTTGATTTTTGAGTGGACATAATCTCACCTACAATTTCAAATTAGATACGGCCGTATCTTATATTTGAAGATAGTACACTCCTGATGACTAAAAGACAAGGGAGAATAGTTAAAAATGACAGAAAAAAAGACCCGACGGCGGGGACAAGCACTGGTGGATGCTATTCTCACGGCGACTTGGGACCAATTACAACAAAAAGGGTATCAAAACTTGACCATTGAGGGGGTCGCTAAGGCGGCGGAAACGACCAAAACGGTGCTGTACCGGCGTTGGCCGGACAAGGCCCACCTCGTAATTGCCGCGCTGGGTAAGTTTGGCAACTTAACGCCATATACGGTGCCTGATACGGGAACGTTGCGCGGGGACTTCTTGAATCTGTTTGGCCAGCTGGCGGCCTTTCTGGAACGACTTAAGGGTGAAACGCTGCGGGGACTGCTTGCGGATCGGCTGCAAAATTTAGAAGTGGGTAAGCTGTTAAATCACGCGAATCAAGGTAACGAGCTTAAAGAGATCGTCCAACCGATGCTTGATCATGCGGCGGCTCGTGGCGAAATTGCTAAGGCAGAGTGGCCGGATAGAGTGGTGACGTTACCGGGTATCCTACTGATCAACGAGGTTTTGAGTCAGCAGGATCTGAGTGAGGCCGCACAGATTGAGATGATTGATGATATTTTATTGCCGGTTTTTCATGCCGACAACTAAGAGACGACCCAAAAATACCGGTAAGATTTGTGAGAACAAGTCTAACCGGTATTTTCTAATGGTATACTAATATTATTCTGGTGCCGTCAGACTGACCGTGACAATGCGGACATCGTAGTTGGCGTTAGGCGCCTGAATGGTGACCGTATCGCCGGGGTGATGGCCCAATAGTGCGCGGCCTAATGGGGAGACCCGAGTGATCTTGCCAGCGTCGAGGTCGGCCTCCTGGGTGCCAACGAGTTGGTAAGTGTCCTGGTCATCGTCATCCATGAAGGTTACAGTCACCCACTTACCTAATTCGACCACGTCGTTGTTGGTGGGGTCAACCACCTTGGCGTACTGCAATTGTTTATTGAAGAAACGGAGCTGACTTTCCAAATGGCGCAGGTCACGCTTGGCAGCGGAGTACTCGGCATTCTCTGAGAGGTCGCCGTGGGCCCGCGCTTCGGCTAAAATTTCGATTTTTTCTGGCCGGTCGGCTTCTAACGCCGCGATTTTACGTTGTAAGTCGCGGTAACCGGCCGCTGTGATGGGATTGAAGTCACCTGAATTTGCCATCGAAACACCTCGGTTTATTTTGGATTTGTTTCTATTCTACATAGTTATTTTTAAAAAGAAAAGGGAGTTTTCATATGAAGGATTTCGGTCGATTTTGGTTAAAACAAGCGGGTATCGGACTGATCTTTGTTCTGATTATCGCTGTTTTAGGCCATTTTAATTACGCGAAGGGCCAGCTGATCGGTGGATTTACCGGTGCTGACTGGTATTTTCTGTTGAGTTGGGTTTGTTTTCCGTTTGCCAAATGGGTCGTTTTAATGGATGACCGGGAGCTACAAGCACCAGTTTTCCGTCGTCGACGCCGGCGCCGGAGACAGGCCGCTGACGAAACGGCGTCAGTCTACGAGAAAATGGCCAAGCCAGAGCGGGTCCCCCGATTAAAGGCAGCGCCTAAGACGACTCAGGCGTGGTATTGGCGGTTATTGATCGACATTGCCTTAGCCTTCATGGCCCCCATTATTTTAGGTGGTTTCGTCACTTATTCCCTCAAGCACAATTAAATTGTGCTGTTTAACTCCGCATGAACGTTAAAAAAATGACGTTTTTGCCGCTTAGCGTTAGATAACTGGAAAGCATGTTAAAGTAATAACAGTTGGAAGGGGTCAGTTTTACGGCAACTGATTTTGTGGGTCAATGGATTAAAGTGTGAGCGATTCAGTGGATTGATCCATCCGGCCTTACATCCCACGATTATCTAATCAAAACGGGCGGCCTGATAGAACGTCAAACGTAACTTAGGCGAATAGCAGCTTCATCGCAATGAGCTGAAGAGTAAGTGATGGTTATTGGAATGCCTAGGGGTTATGCGACGTTAGAACTTGGGGGAGTGCTAATAAAGCCAGCACCGGCAATTAAATAATCAACTTAAAGAAGAGCTACCTGCGGGTGGTTCTTTTTTATTAGAGTGCAGAACGAGGCGTTTAGGACCTGAGCATTAACGTCATTTAAGCAGGACTTGGTGGGCGTTACCAAGTCCTGCTTAAATGGGGTTAAGCGCAGGGTCCTGCCTCGTTCTACACGTTTCAAAAGCCGCCAGAATCGGGATATAGACTTCGAGAACCGCTCCAACGCAGTGAGTAAGTAAGTTGTTCCAAGTAGTGACTAAAAATCACAATCAAGCGCAGAAGCCGGTCTTACGAAGCGCATTTCAAAAGCCAATCTACCGCAACAACCAAATATCCCTAATAAGTCAAATTAAAGCGTCACCACCCAGCCGAAAATTAGTCGAATCCCAAACTAGTAAATATGCTAATCAGTAAATTACCATAATTGTTTTAGCCAGTTCTGAGCTTTAGTGACGAAAACAATTGCATGCAGTGAATTTTCAGGTTACATTAGTGGGTGATAGGGTTACATAGTATTTAATAATGAGGAGTGTGATTTTGGTGCTAGCCGTTTATCTCTGCGAGGATAATCCCGAGCAGCTTAAGCACTACACGGACACCGTGCAGCGATACATTATGATCAACGATTACGACATGCAAGTTCAGCTGGCTACGCCAAGTCCACAGGCGTTACTGGCTGATTTGACAGCCAATCCGCCAGAATATGCGTTATTTTTTCTCGATATTGAGTTTCCAGCTGAGGAGACGACGGGACTGGAAACGGCCATTGCCATTCGACAGCAGCTAGGATTCGCGGAAATCGTCTTTGTCACGACGCATTCGGAAATGGCGCTGTTGACGTTTGAGCGGAAGGTTGAGCCCATGGACTTTGTGGTTAAGGACTTGGGGCGCGCACAGATCGATCAAAAGCTACGCGAAAATATCGACTATGGTTATCAGCGTTATACCAATTACTTAGGTAACACGGAAAATCTCTTCAGTTATACGATTGGTGGCCGGAAATTTAGTCTGCCAATGGGGGATGTTTACTTCGTGGAGACCGCCGAAACACCTCATAAAGTGACGGTTCATGCGGCGAGCCAACTGGTTGAGTTTCCTGGCTTCTTAAAAGACATTGCGGATCAGTATCCGGAGCTATACCGCACGGATAAGAGTTTTCTGGTTAATCTGGACAACGTGAGTGGAATCGATGCGGCTAATCGGCGCTTGGTCTTTCCCAATGGTGACGAGACCGATGTGGCGACGCGGCGCTTCCATGAGGTCAAGACGTTGGTGCAGAAGCATTTGAAAGCATAAGTGGGTGACAACGATGGTACATGTCTTTGATCAGAATTTTTGGATAAACTTTGTCTTAGCCATGACCATGCAGTGGTTTTTGACGTTGTGGATCGGGTTGATTCGGCCGCAGAACTGGAAGCTCCCTTTGAAGTGGATGGGCTGGGCCTTGATTCCAGCGTTCATCGGGCGACCGTGGGCACTGATGTTGCCGCCACTTAGCGCGCTCCTGTACCTCATCCATCACCGCCGAAAAATGGCGCTGATCTTTGTGAACGCCACCATTGTCATTTACCTGGTCGTGGTCCTCGTCAATGATCTGGTCCGCCAGGTTATGATCGAGCTCTGGGGGCTACCGTTCATCCAGTTGCCATGGGTGATGGTGGCGCGGCTCTCCTTTCAAATTGCAATTTATTCGCTAATTTCGCTGGCAGTATCTGGCATGCGAATTCAGCCCGGAAACTTGGAGCGGCTGGCGTTTAGCCGCAAGGAACAGTGGACGGTGACCGCGTTAATGGGCAGTCTGGCCGTTTTGGCCCAGTTCTCGACGATCGTTATTCATAAATTGGATATTACGCACGCCATGCTGACATTTGCGCTGAGTATCGAACTGGTCATGATTTTATTAATTAGTGCCAGCTTATTCATCTTTCTCCAAAGCTTCTTTCATCGGCAACGGCTCCGCGCACTGTACCAAGAGTCGCGAATTCGCTCACGCTATGATCGGAGGATCTCTGATCAAGTGCAGGCCATTCGCCAGTTCAAACAACTTTATCAGCGGCAAATGTTGCAGCTGGGGGTGTACCTTGACCAGAAGGACTATGCGGGACTGACGGCCTACTATCAGACCTTGAGTGAACGATGGCAAGCCACAAGTCAGTTGGCTGGTCTGGAAGAGGAGGGCCTGCAGCGGTTGGGCGACCCACCATTGAAGAGTCTCCTGTTCCAGAAAATCCTGGCCGCGCAAAATCAGGGTGTCAGTCTGCGCTTGGAGATTCCGGATAGGGTGCAGTCGATCCCGATGGACAGTATGCAACTGTTGCGTATCATGGGAATCCTGCTGGATAACGCTTTGGAAGCCAGTCCAGTGGGAGCTGACACGGAGATCCATTGCGCCGTGTTGGATTATCCCGATGCGGTGGAGCTCTCTGTGGCGAATCCGGTATCACCCGACCGACCGCCGCAGATCAATCGCTTTATGGCGGCGGGTTACACGACTAAGGGGGGCAGTCACGGCCTCGGCTTGAGCACCGTCCACGACATTGTGTCGCAGACCAAGAATGCCGCCCTACAGATTGAGTTAAAACGAAACATGTTGTACTTTACGATTATTTTGACCAAGCCAGGGAGGTCCTCAGAGTGATCACAGTGGATCGAGTGAGCTACACACTGGCGAATTTCTCGCTGGGTTTTTGGTTCGTTTACTTTCAATACTATTGGTTCCCGCGCTTACGGAACGAGCGGTTTCTTCACGGGGAACATTTTTTCCTGCTGTACTGTGCGTTGATGGCCGCTGGCTTTGCGTTCTTGAATACGCTGACGTCATTTGAAACAGCGAACACACTGATTGGCGCGATTCCCATTGCGTTTTTGCTGGGAGTGGAGATTGCCATTATGGGCTACTACCGTCATTGGGAGTATCTCCCGGCGTTTATTGAAGTCTCGATTTTAGCATATTTATTGATTGAATTCGTCGATATGATGATTATCTCAGCAACGATTCAGGCGACCAACATGGTTTTTGCTATCAGTGTCTGGGGAACACTGACGGAATTGATCATTGATAACATTATTTATGCGCTGTTAGCGTTAGGTATTTGGCTGACCCGCGCGCCGATGGAAAATATGATTCAAGACATTATGGGCCGATCAACGGAATACCTTTTCTTAGGCTTTATGTCGGTGATTGCGTTGGCCTATATTTTATTTGAATACTCCCTCCAAACGCTGCAAAAGTCGGAACAATACTTAGTCTTCTCGGCCGGAATTGCCGGTATTTTACTAGTCGGACTGACACTGAGTACTTATATTTTAATGCAAACGCATATACAAGAGGAGCACACGCAGCTTCAAATGCAGCAACACGAGTTTCGAGAACAGTATACGGCTGAGTTGAATCGGCAGATGGGCGAGGTTCGTAAGTTCAGTCACGACTACCAGAATATGTTGTTAGGTCTGGGTGGCTACCTGGAAGACAAGGACTATGCTGGATTTCGGCAACTTTATATTGATATCCGGTCGGGTTGGGCGACCAGTAACGCCGCCGAATTAACGATTGGTGACCTCGACAACGTTCCGAGTCCAACGTTGAAATTTCAACTGTACCATAACTATTTGTTGGCTCAGCAGAGTCGAGTTCAGCTCTTCGTGCAAACGCCAGAGCCGCTGACGGCAACGGTCACGACACTTAAGGAGCTAGGCCAGATCATTGACCGGACTTTACCGTCAATGTGGCCGGTGGTAAGCCAATTGACGCCAGCGATGGTGACCTTAGAACTAAAAGAAGTCGATGGCCGCCTCCGGTTCTCCCTGACGTTCCCAGTACCAGCTGATGCGAGACTGGACGGTCATACCAGAGTGGCAGCGCAAAAGGGGACATTGGATTTTTCGGAGTTGCGTGAGTCGCTATCACAATCGGCAACCATGGCCCTTCAGCTCAAGCTTCATTGGGGCCAGCTCATTGTGACATTGCCGACGGGGTAGCCCGGGCCTTGGACTATTCACAAAGTCCGTAGGGTGAACCGTTAACCGAAGAGTAATAATTCAGATAAGCTAACTCGATGAAAACGCTTGCAATTCTACAGCTGTCTGATATACTAGGACTTGTAATAGCAATGAAGTACATCGAGAAGTTAGCAAATAGCGGTATTTGATAGGTTCCCGACTTTGTGAAGAAAGCTTCAATTGAACAAATTAGAGTTTTCTTCATGATACGATTAGTTTTCCCAGAACTAAACGTATTTTGGTTTTAACTCAATACTACATATTGAGATTCAATAGCTAATTTGAGCGAACAGCGTTTTCCTGACTACAACCTGTGATTATGTTGAATTACTCTAATGATGCTAGTGTGGCCGGAGAGTGGTTACTCCGGTTTTTTTGTGTAGAAGAGTGAGAGCTAGGGCGGTTAGGTCCTGAGCATTAGTGGGAATAAGTCTCCTGTTCGGCTGTGCCGGACAGGAGACTTATTTTTACTAAGCGCAGGGACCTGCCCTGGCGAACACGTTTCGGAAGTCGCCAGGACCAGAATATAGAGGCGAGAGCAAGACTAACGAACTAAGCCTGCGTGAAATGAACGCTCATGCCGGACAGAGGAGGTGTTTTTACTAAACAGATCAAGCCAATCATGCCCCAAATTTTCCAATCAAAAAACGCCGACCGGCCCTCACCAATCAGCGTTATCTAAACTATTTAACGATAGATATTAAGGACACCCCAGATTAATAGGATGGCTAGCAGCACGATCAGAATGATCAATGCTAATTTTTGTCGCCAACGCATCGAATCCCCCCTAGCCGTTGAATTCAATATAAGTAACGCGTAGTGCTAGTTCTGTAATAATTGCTTGATGAGACCTGAATTGAATAAAAAA
>NZ_AZDP01000041.1 GCF_001435525.1 Levilactobacillus koreensis JCM 16448 | reverse complement strand
TTTTTAATCCAATTCAAGTCATGGTACAGAAATTTATCAAGCTGATTGATCCAATCTATCAAACTCTACCGAAAATATTCCGGTTTCGACAGAATTACCGCCAATTAAAGACTAGTGATGTCACGATGATTGCCTGCATGCTTACGAGAATCGAGCAACGAGACCCTTCTGAAACTCACTTCCATCACATGTTAGTTGCCTCAGGAATCGAGGTCCCCGAACGAACACGTTACAATCGTCGTTGTCGCGACTTAGTCCCCGCAATGAAGCTGATTCGGGATCGTCTACTAAAGTCATACGTCCCTAAGGTCACTTACGAGATCATTGATAGTGCCCCAATTACCTTAGTCTCGGCAAGG
>NZ_AZDP01000040.1 GCF_001435525.1 Levilactobacillus koreensis JCM 16448 | reverse complement strand
CTCGATTCGGACCTACCTATTTTGGTAAGAAATCTTGTTAATGAATAATCCGGGTAGATGAACTACGAGATTTGGATAGAACTATGCGGGCGACGAGTGGTCAGGAACGTTCTGAAGTGGCCTATGTGCCAACGGAATACATGAGTGATTTAATCAAGTCAATGGGGGTCGATGGGATTATGTATGATAGCACGCTGCGCCCAGATGTTCAGGATTTAGTCTTGTTTAACGAAGATAGCTTGGAACAGATTGATTCGGAGCTGGTGACTTATCGAATTAGTGGGCTGGATTATTCGACTAAAAGAATGTCGAGGTGAACTAGAAAATTGGTCCGTAGCTAACAGTAAAATCAGTTATAAAATATAAAAACATGGTGTTAGCGAGTTCAAAAGAGCTCCCGCTAACACCATATTTTGGTTCAATGACGTTTAATTAATACCCGCGTGCCGGGTCCACCACGTTCCGACGCAACTCGCCAGTCTCCTGCAGGCTCTTCAGGTTGTCCGCCAGAAAGTCAAAGATCGGTGCCGTGTTCTCGACCGCAAAGCCAGTCTGGTGCGGCGTGATCAGCACGTTTGACAGTTCCCACAGGGCTGAATCCTTGGGCAGCGGTTCCGTGTTGAAGACGTCTAGTGCGGCGTTCAGCACATGCTTGTTGCGCAGAGCGTTGACCAACGCCTGCTCATCCACCGAGGTGCCGCGACCAACGTTGACGAAGATCCGGACGCCGTTCAGCTGGTTAAAGTAGGCCTCATTGAAGTAGTCGACCGTTTCTGGCGTCGATGGCATCGCGTTGATGATGACATCGGCGTCCTTGATCAAGCCCGCGTCGTCCTTCTGCGCTACCGTGCCCGCAAAGCCCGCTACCGCACGGCCAGAGCGGTTCACACCATAGGGATAGTTGCCAAAGCCATTCAGCAATTCGGCAATATCCTGGCCAATACTACCAGTACCGTAGATGACGACCTTTTGACTTGCCAGCAACGCCAGGTCATTGCGCTCTGGTGGCTGCCAGAAGTGGCCCGCCTGATTCTTCACCGCGTCATTGAAACCACGCAGGAAGTACAGCAGGTAGCCAATCGTCGATTCCGCAATTGCCGGGGAGTACACACCGACTGCATTGCTCAGCTTGATGCCGTGGTTCTTGATGTAGTCCAGCGGCAGGTAGTCCACGCCGGCGCTCACCGTCTGAATCCATTTCACAGCGTTGTGCGGGTCCTGCAACACGTTCAGCCCGTGCTTTCGACTCCAGCCAAAGATAGCGGTAATGCCACTGGTCTCAGCCATCTTTTCAAAGGGGACCACTTCGGCGCCCAAAGCTTCAATCTGTTTCGCTTGGTCCGGATTCAATGCCTGAAACGTTAAAATTCGTTCTGTCATCGTAAAACCTCCTCGAGCAAATAAAGTTCAGTGACGATTCGTGGGGAAAGGGTGGGCGGCACTTAGCCTCGTCTGCAGTGTAGTCGGTCATCCGCCATCCGCAACGTGACAAAAATTCACCGGCTGGTTTGTTAACTGTCCGTTCAAATTGATTGTCCGCCATGGAGCGACGCCAGCAATCACACGGGCAGTCGACTAATGACACCAATAATTAGCCAGACTGCAGATTACCCATGACTTGAACAGTTGTTAGCGGGGCATTGTTAGGAGACATCAGCGACCGGCATTGACGCGCTGTTATGCCTAATTGCTCGCCAGCTAATTTTGGCCGGATACCGCCACCCCAACTGGTCCACTAATCGTATTAGCTTTATTTTAGCATGAGTTTGCGAAATTACCGCCATAATTCATTACTCACAATTTGAAATCGTTTTCAATGATTAGCACACATTTCTTAATCTGTTACGATAGTTAACCAACAATTCCAGTAGAAATTTCTGATATAATCCATCAACTTTGACGATATTAGCGCCCAACCATTGAAACTTGACTTATCACTCGATATAATAGACACAAGACAGCAATTATTTATTTACACACATAACGTTTGGGGAGGTTAGAAAAATGTTAAATCTTGGTCTGGATATCCTAGGCCTAGCTAGATTTCAATTTGGAATGACCACTGTCTTTCACTTCTTCTTCGTTCCATTTTCAATCGGGCTAGCCTTTGTGGTGGCCGTCATGGAAACCATGTACGCCATCAAAGGTGACGAGGACTACAAGAAGATGGCGCAGTTCTGGGGCAAAATGTTCCTGTATAGCTTCGCTGTTGGTGTGGTTACCGGTATCATTCAAGAATTCCAATTCGGGATGAACTGGTCCGAATACTCTCGGTTCATGGGAGATATCTTCGGGGCACCATTGGCCATCGAAGCTTTGGCCGCCTTCTTCATGGAATCTACGTTCATCGGAATGTGGATGTTTACCTGGGGTCGCTTCAATAAGTGGGTCCACACGCTATTTATTTGGTTAGTTATGTTTGGGTCTTCACTTTCCGCACTGTGGATTCTGGCTGCTAACAGTTTCATGCAGAATCCTTTGGGTTACATCATCAACGCCAAGACTGGTCACGTCCAAATGGTCAGTTTCGGTAAGGTGATTGGGAACCCGCAGCTGTGGAATGAATTTCCACATGTTATTTTCGGTGCTTTTGTTACCGCTTCCTTTGTTGTCGCCGGTTGCTGTGCTTGGCGGTTACTCAAGAAGGATCACGTCACATTCTACCGTAAGTCCTTGAATGTGGCTTTGGTCATCGGCCTCATCTTCTCCCTGGGTTCCATTGCCAGTGGGGACATGCAGAGTCGCTACTTGATCAACAATCAGCCCATGAAATTCGCCGCCATGGAAGGGCTCTACAAGAACTCGACCAACAAAGGTGAATGGTCCGCTATCGCTGGTTTTGATAACAAGCAACACAAGACAACTTGGTCCGTCGACGTGCCTTACGTGCTGAATCTGTTGAGCTACCACAAGACGACCGGGACAGTTAAAGGTATGAACACCATCAACAAAGAAATGCATGCGAAATACGATAAGAAGTTTGGGAGCGACATGAACTACTACGTGCCGACGAAGACGTTGTTCTGGAGCTTCCGAATCATGTCTGGCGCGGGGGCACTGTTTGCCTTACTCGCCATCGTGGGGTTGATCTTCAACCGTAAGAAGTCGCAAGCGATTATGAAGCAACGCTGGTTCTTGTACATCTTGGGGCTGTGCCTGTGGCTTCCGTTTATCGTCAACACTGCTGGTTGGTTCATCACTGAATTCGGTCGTTACCCATGGATCGTTTATGGGCTGTTAACGATTGCCGATGCGGTTTCGCCAAATGTTTCCGTGGCCTCGTTACTGACGACCAACATTGTTTACTTCTTGATGTTTGCCGGCATGGGGGTCGTCATGATCGTCCTTTGCCACCGGGTCTTGAAATCTGGTCCAGATGACGAGTTGACTGACGGTTACGCATCCAGCGACACTGACCTCGATCCTTACTCAAAGGGGGCGTTCAACCATGACTAGTCTGCAACTTCTCTGGTTTATCTTAATCGGTGTGCTGTTTAGTGGGTTCTTCTTCCTCGAAGGGTTTGACTTCGGTGTGGGGATGCTCGTGAAGAGTTTTGCGAAAAATACGGCCGAACGAGACGTGGTCATCAAGACCATTGGACCGCACTGGGATGGTAACGAAGTCTGGCTGATCACTGCTGGTGGGGCGATGTTCGCGTCGTTCCCAATGTGGTATGCCACCTTGTTCTCCGGTTATTACCTCGTCTTGTTCTTAATTTTAGCTGCCCTAATTTTCCGGGGCGTTTCTTTCGAATTCCGGGCTAACATGCAAACGGACTTCTGGCGAAACTTCTGGGAATGGGCATCAACTATCGGCAGTTTCTGTGCAGCCTTCCTATTTGGGATGTTGTTCACCTCGATGATTGCCGGGATGCCGATCGATAAGAATGGCGACATGACCGCCCACTTTACGGATTACGTCAACCTGTTCTCCTTAGTCGGTGGGGTTGCCGTGACCGTGCTGTGCTTGGTCCACGGCTTAAACTTTATCCGGTTGAAGACGGAGGGGAGCTTACGTGACCGGGCCTTGGCTTGGAACAAGATTCTTTATCCCGTTCTGTTTGCCGGTGAAGTCTTATTCGCTGTCTTACTCTACTTCTCCACGGACTTCTTCGACAAGAAGCCAATGACCACCACGGCAATCGTCGTTGCGCTGGTCATTGTGACCTGCTTGGCTTACTGGGGCGTTCTGGGCAACCACGAATGGCTCTCATTTGTCGGCAGTGGTCTTGGCCTGATCAGCGTGGTCGTCTTGATCTTTAATGGGTTATTCCCACGGGTCATGATTGCTAACAATTCAGCTTACTCACTGTTGATCAAGAATTCCTCGAACTCCCCGTACACGCTACACTTGATGACAATCCTGACGTTTAGCATTCTGCCAATCGTCTTGATCTACTTCATCTGGAGCTACTGGGTCTTCTACAAGCGCCTGGCCTCACCAAAACAAGACGCTTAGGATAGGTCGTCTTCGGCGGTCAGAGACTCCACCCTGTGAGGCAGACCTGAAGCCTCGAAATACGCGAGTCTTCAAGGCAACTTTGAGCCTCATAGTTCGAGTCTCGAAGCTTGGCCAGGGTTCTAAGGCCGAGAAAATCACTCGGTCTAAGAACCCATCCACGGGGTTACGTCTCTAACCACCTGCGACTACGTTCATATTTTAGACGAGCAAGTCTTGTTTGGTGGAAGCTGGAATGGGGCGCACTTGCTATAAGCAGTGAGCTCAATCTGCAGGTTGGACGTGGTCATCATTACCTACAGTCGATGGTGGGTGCGTGAACTGTGATTTCCATTTTTCCTGATTAAATTGGCAGACGTCATGGAAGCCGTACCGGGTCGACCGGGGATGGTGGCCATGGCGCCTGTTTCGTTACCGCAATACACCGGGGCCGATTACTCGAAATGCGGGCATGAAAGCAGTATCATTACTGTATGTATTGCGGTTACATAGGATTATTTATTTTGGCTGCGACTTGGCCATTTTAGGGCGCAGTTAAGAATTGGTTGTGCTGAGATTGGTAGCGGATGTATGCGGGAATTTATGGGCTATAAACAAGTCTATGGCAACGTTAAACCATGCGGTGAAGTTGCTATGAAATGGCGTGTTTCTCATGTACTAAACATTTGTCTTGTCAGAAAGTTAGTCCGAGCCGGAGTGCGACCATTTAGAATCAATTTGTATCTAGTCTTTTGAGGGGGCGTTTGGATTTGATTGATCAACGTGTGTTTAAGTTTCCCGGGGTGAAACCGGCAGCAGCCATGATGGCGGTACTGACTGTGATTCAAGCCATTATGATTATTCTACAAGCTCAGTACCTGTCTGCGGCCATCGTTCACCTGTGGAAACAGCAGCCAATTGGGACCATCGTGGCCCCGTTGGCGGTCTTTGCGGTTGCCTTTTTGGGCCGCCATTTGTTAACCATCTTAAAGGATTGGCTCCTGTATCCGTTTGTCGAGAAAACGACCAAAACGCTGCGGAAGCAATTCATGGCGAAACTCTTTGACCTCGGCCCCAGTGTCGTGGCGGAGAAGGGGACCGGAAACGTGGTCACCATGGGACTGGAAGGCATCGACAAGATTCAGACCTATCTGATGATGATCATTGGTAAGGTGCTCGACCTGTCGATTACGCCGTGGCTGATTCTGATTTACATCGCCATTATTCAGTGGAAAGAGGCGCTGTTTCTGCTCGCCATTTACCCGCTGATCATCTTCTTCATGATTATCTTAGGCCTGGCCGCGCAAGCCAAGGCCGACAAGCAGTATGCCGGCTACCAGCGGCTGTCCAATCACTTTGTGGACACGTTGCGTGGGCTGCCGACGTTGAAGCAGCTGGGACTAAACGAGACCTATGCCGACAATGTTTATCACGTCAGCGAGGACTATCGCAAGAAGACCATGGCGACCTTGACGATTGCCATGACGTCGACGTTTGCCCTCGACTTCTTCACCACCCTGTCCATCGCCATTATTGCCGTCTTCTTGGGCTTTGGTCTGATGAACAGCACGATTCAACTGTTGCCTGCACTGGTCATTTTGACGCTGGCACCAGACTACTTCGCACCGATTAGAAATTTTGCCAACGACTATCACGCCACTTTGAATGGGAAAAACGCGCTGACGGCCGTGCTGGACGTTCTCCAACGCGCCACGCCCAACGACCGGGAGTTATTGTCTGACCGTGATCCCGTTTGGCAGGACGACGATGCGCTTAAATTTGATCACGTGAACGTGGGCTATAGTGCCGATGACACTACGCTACAGGACATCAGTTTTGACGTGCACGGCTTCCAAAAGGTCGGCATCATTGGGGCGTCGGGGTCTGGAAAGTCGACTCTAATCAATACGCTCGGCGGTTTCTTGAGCCCCCAAGCTGGCGAGATCAACGTGCGCGGGACGCAGGTGCCCCACCTCGATCAAAAGGCTTGGCAACGCAGTTTCGTTTACATTCCGCAGGCACCGTACCTGTTTCACGCGAGTCTTCGTGACAATTTAGCATTTTACTCACCGGATGCCGATGATGCGGCGGTCAACGCTGCGGCGGCGAAGGCTGGGTTGACCGACTGGATCGCCACCTTACCCGCTGGTTTGGACACGCCGATCGGTGAAGGCGCCCGGGGTGTCAGTGGGGGCCAAGCACAACGGATCGCGTTGGCACGGGCCTTTCTGGACGACTCCCGCCGAATCTTACTCTTTGACGAACCGACCGCTCATCTGGACATCGAGACCGAAGTTGAGTTGAAGCAGACCATGTTACCGGTCTTTGACCACCATCTGGTCTTCTTCGCGACCCACCGGCTTCACTGGATGAACGAGATGGACTACATCTTGGTCATGGATCACGGCAAGATTGTCGAACAGGGGACGCCAGCCGAGTTACAGCAACGTGACGGGGCTTACGTCCGGTTACGGTCAGAAATGGAAGGGGCGACGGTCAAATGAAAGGGTTCTTTGCGACATTTAAGAACGATCACTGGGTCATGCCCTACCTGCGGCGTTACCGGAAATTACTGGCGCTAGTGCTATTCTTAGGGTTCATGACGTACTTCTGTGGAGCGGCGCTGATGTTTAACTCCGGCTACCTGATCAGTCGGGCGGCGACGCATCCCTATAACATCTTGATGATTTATGTGCCTATCGTGTTGGCGCGGGCCTTCGGGATTGGCCGGCCAGCGTTTCGGTACGCGGAACGCCTGACCAGCCACAACTGGGTGCTGCGGATTGTTTCCGACTTCCGTAAGCGGCTCTATCAGGCCGTCGAGAAGCAGGCGGTTGCGATTCGCCAGACGCACCAGACGGGGGATGTCCTGAGTATTCTCGCCGAGGACATCGACCACATTGAAAATTTATACTTACGAACGGTCTTTCCGCTGGTCATTGGCTGGTTGCTGTACCTATTCGTGGTCATTGGTATCGGTTACTTTAGCTGGCCATTTGGGCTGTTAATGCTCCTTTTGTTAGGGGTCATCGTTATCGTGATGCCACTCCTGTCCGTCGCCGTTAACGGTCGGCGGGAATTTCAGGCGCGACAGGTGCAACGGCGGTTCTACACGCAGTTGACGGACGCTGTCTTGGGCTTGGGTGACTGGCTGATTTCCGGTCGGCGCCAGGACTTTTTGCAGCAACAGGATGCGCCCATCGATGAGATTGCCACGTTGCGGCGTGCCGACCATCATTTCCAGTGGTGGCGTAACTTTGCCATCCAATTTATCTTCGGTGCCGCGGTGATCCTCCTGGTCTGGTGGGCCGGTGTCATGTTCACCCACAACCAGGCCGAAGCCAACTGGGTCGCCGCGTTTGGCCTGGCCCTATTTCCAACGGTCGAACCCTTTTCTGAAATGAGTCAGGGGGTCAGCGAATGGCCAGTCTACCGCGATTCCATCAAACGGGTCAACGCGCTGGACGAGAATGAGCCGGTCAAGGTTGCCCAGACGGAAATTGGGGCGTTGGCGGAGCTAAAACTCGACCACGTTCAATTTACCTATGCCGGCGCGAAACGGCAGGTTATTGACGATCTGTCGCTGACGCTACATCCCGGTGAAAAGCTGGCCTTGTTGGGCCCGAGCGGTACGGGGAAGAGTACGCTGCTGAAATTGATCTTAGGCGATGAGCGACCATCTAGCGGGAGCGTCACGTTAAATGGTGAACCTATCGCGCGGTTACAGGACCAGCGCGCACAACTCTTTGGCGTGCTTGACCAGCAACCGTATCTGTTCAATACGACGGTCATGAACAACGTTCGGCTGGGTAATTTAAACGCCACGGATGACGAGGTCCGGGCCGCCATCAAGGCCGTTGAACTGGACGACCTGATTGCGAGCTTGCCGGAAGGGTACAACACGGAGGTCCAAGAGGCCGGTAGTCGTTTCTCCGGTGGGGAGCGGCAACGGTTGTCACTGGCGCGGATCTTGTTGCAGGATGCGCCGATTATCATCCTGGATGAACCCACGGTCAGTCTGGACCCGATTACCGAGCAACACTTGCTGGACACGGTCTTTAGCGTCTTGCATGATAAGACGATCATCTGGGTCACCCACCATCTGGCGGGCATCAATCACGTCGATCAGGTTCGCTTCATTGAGGACGGCCACTTCGACATGCAAGGGACGCCGGATGAGTTATACCGCAACAATGCGCGGTTCCGGTCGCTGTATGACTTGGACCGAGGGCGGTAGGAGTTAGTGTAATTTGTCAATTAAAAATGGGAAGGGCAACGCTGAGTGATTGGCGTTGGCCTTCCTTTTGTTTGGGGCGATCGGTTATGGGGCTATTTGTCTTCGTTGAATTTGAATTGGTGGCGAAATAGAAAGCGATTCGTTCATTTAGGTGTTAACGGTCTAGTCCAGTATAGTTGGTTTATTGCCTGCTACTCTGTCAATCATAGATAGGGGGTGTCAGTCATGCTGAACTCTTTTCTTGCACCGCTTGTGGTTGGTTTAATGGTTGCATGGTTTACGAGCTGGTTGGATCGTAGACACCACAAGTAGCTTGATAGTGGACAATCTAACCCACCCGTTTAGTTGCTTACAGAGAATTGGACGATAAAAATAGCACTTACGGACTCAACCCGTAAGTGCTATTGGTGCGGTTGAAACGATGTCGCCATGCTGAATTCTCTTTTCAAGACCCATCATAGCCGTTGTGGGTGTGAATGACAATCAAAGTGTCCGGCAATCGCTTTGCCCGGTAATTAGTTGTAAGAGAAGACTAGTATTTTACGGTAGCAAGTAGAACTTGTTTTGACGTTTCAAGTCGGGTGTAATCATTTGTGGGGCTATTCATCCTCAGAGAGATTGAGTTCATGGCGAAATAGAAAGCGATTCGTTCATTTAGGTGTTAACGGTCTAGTCCGGTATAGTTGGCTTATTGTCTGCCACTCTGTCAATCATAGATGGGGGGTGTCAATTATGTTGGTAGCCTTTTTTGCACCACTTGCGGTTGGTTTAATCGTTGCATGGTTTACGAATTGGTTGGATCGTAGACACCGCAAGTAGCTTGATAGCGGACAATCTAACCCACTCGCTTAGTTGCTTAAATAGAATTAGACGATAAAAATAGCACTTACGGGCAGACTCCGTAAGTGCTATTGGTGCGGTTGAAGCGGTGTCAATATGTTAGTATCCTTTTTCAACTCTCATCATATCTGTTACGTGACGGAAAGGCAATCAAACTGTCCGCCAATCGTATTACCCGCTAATTGATTAACTTAGTGATCGCGGCGCAGGAGCATCGTGGTCAATTTGGTCAAATCGTCACGCGTTGTGCCCGCTGGCAATTGCGCGATGTTGGCTAAGGCCTTGTCCGTCCATTCCGTCGCGAGTTTCCGGGCGGCACCGACGCCATCATGCTGAGCAACCAATGCTTGAACGGCTTGAATATCGTCGTTGGTCATCTCGCGTTGCTTCTTCAACAAGCGGTGGAAATCATGCGGTGCCTTGGGAATCGCCAAGAGCAGGGGCAGGGAGTATACGCCGGAGCGTAAATCCTCCAGAATCGGTTTCTTGGTCTTTTTCGGATCGCCCGCATAGTCCAAAATGTCATCGAGCATCTGATAGGCACTCCCGATGGCGAGGCCGATTTCCCGGGTCAAGTCGACGACGGTCTGTGGAGCGCCGGCAACCATGGCGCCCTGATAACAACTGAGTGCAAAGAGTTCGGCTGTTTTACCTGAAATTTCGGCGAGATACTCGTCCAGTGTCGTATTTTCCCGATAGTTGAGGTCCATCTGGTGAAGCTCTCCCCAGAGAATCTGGTGCATGGAATTGACATGATTTTGAACGAGGTCGCGGTCAGCCGTGGATTTCAGTACCTGATTAAAGTAAACGGTAAACATGAAGTCGCCGGCATAGATGGCGTTGCGGCGACCGTATTTCATCTGAATCGTCCGCACACCGCGGCGAGTAGGCGATTCGTCGATCACGTCGTCATGAATCAGCGTGCCCACGTGGAGAATCTCTAAAGCCGCTGCCCCCGCCTGTAGCTGCACCGACGTGGCTTGGTCGCCGAACTCACTAAATAAGTAAAAATATCCGGGGCGCAGAAGCTTGCCGCCGGAGTTTAAGAGCGCTAATATTTTATTGTGGATGGGCTGGTTATCCAACTGAACCGCTGCCAATAAGTATTTTTGCAACGCGTTTAGTTGTGGTTCTACCTGGGGAAATTGCCGCCAAAGTTGTCGATCCATTTTGCACCTCACTGTATGTACACGATAAATTTTATCTTACCTATATGTGGAAACGTTGTCAAATAAAGGTTATCATCGTTTTAGAAATTATTTTAAAGGGGACCCTTATGACTGTTCAAATCTTTCTCGAATTAGTAGAAATTAAAGCAAAAATTGCGTCCGTTTGGCCATTTTTACTCGGCCTGATCTTTGTCCAAGCCAACTTTCAGCACATCAACTGGGGCGTGACCATCCTGTTTTTCGTGGCCATGCTGCTATTTAACATGACCGTTGACATCAATGACAACTACCAGGATTACACGAAGGCCGGCAATCAGGCTGCGGAGTGGAAGAAAAATACCAATATTATTGGCGTCAACCACTTGTCGATTCACCGAATCTTTGCGTTGATGGCAAGTATGGCGGTTGTGGCCGGCGTTATCGGCTTGTATTTAGTCTGGGTGACCGGCTGGCCGTTGCTGGTTATGGGGATGTTCTGTTTCTTAGTTGGCTATCTTTACGCTGGTGGTCCCAAACCGCTGTCGGGTACGCCAACCGGAGAATTTTTCGCCGGTTTTACCATGGGCTACATGATCATGTTAATCACCATTTACCTGAACCTTTATCAAACGAACCAGTTCACCGGTTTGTTAATGGCCCGGGTATTGCTAGCTTCCGGAATTGCGATTGCGGCCATTGCTGCTCTGTTACTGGCGAACAACATCTGTGACGCCAAGGAAGACCTCGACTTAAATCGCAAGACCATTGTGTATTACCTAGGTAAGCGGGGGGCGCTCTGGTTGTTTGCCAGTTTCTATGTGCTCGGTTACCTGTCACTGATAGTCAGTGTCGCCATTGGTGACTTGCCACGCTGGTCGCTACTGGCCCTGCTGAGTATCCCACTGATTTACCGCAATGTGCAAGGATTATTTCGTGTTCAGGTCAAAAAAGAAACGTTCATCCTCGCCGTCCGCAGCCTGGGGATTCTCGCGTTGACCACGGTAGTCGCTGAAGCCCTCGGACTGTGGTGGGGTTAAGCATTCGTAAATGTCGATGGCTTCCCGTTGTGTTTTTAAGGCTCAGTCAGGTACAATAAAAAGAAACACCTGCTTTGTCGTTGGTTTTCGCCTTATCGGGCGCTTGTGGCTGCCAAACATTCCAGCCAGTGGGGACCGGCCAAAGTCCGTGAAGCAGTCTTTGACCTCGCTTTGAAGCCTCGCTAAGACTGCGAGTCTCCAAAGACGTTCCGTGGTGTAATCCGGGAAAATTCCCCCGACTAACGTCACCGACACGGGCTTCCATAGTTGGCCTCCTCCAGCGAAGGTTGCTAGTCCAAATTATCAAAAGCTATCTGGCAAATGAACGGACTACTAGTTGGGAGTTGATGCTGGTACGAACCAGTGTCAGCCGTGAGGGTGGTCAAAAATAGGCTCAGCCGTGGCACTGCCTTAGCGAAGCGTTCTACTTCGGTTAGGCAGAACCGACCTTTGAGACCTGAACCATGGGCTCAAAGTCGCGTTCACAGCGTTCCAGCCTATTTTTGACCGCCCGGTAAGGCGAAATCTTAAACTACCTAGCAGGTGAATCAAAGATGGAGGTTCGTTTGCAATGAAACTATTAGAGGATCGGATTCGTCAAGACGGGACTGTGCTTCCCGGCAACGTCCTTAAGGTCGATAACTTTTTGAACCACCAGATTGATCCACAATTGATGGACGAGCTAGGTGCCGAATTTGCGCGGCGGTTCCAGGATGCTGGCATCACCAAGATTTTGACGGTGGAGTCATCCGGGATTGCACCGGCCGTCATGGCGGGGTTGCACATGGGGGTTCCCGTAATTTTCGCGCGAAAGCACAAGAGCTTGACGTTGACCGATAACTTATACACGGCCAAGGTTTATTCCTATACTAAGCAGGTCAATAACGATATTTCGATTGACCGGCGCTTCTTGAATCCAGAAGAAAAAGTGCTGATCATTGATGACTTCTTAGCCAATGGGCAAGCCGTGCAGGGTCTCCTAGATATCGCCGCAACGGCCAACATCAAGGTTGCTGGCGTCGGGGTCGTCATCGAGAAACGGTTCCAAAAAGGCCATAAAATGGTCGCGGATGCCGGTATTCAGCTTGAGGCATTGGCCAGCATTGCTTCGTTTGAAGATGGCCAGGTTATTTTTGCCACCGATAAGTAAAATGCTAGACTTGTTTAATGATTGCCAAGACTTTAAAATGAAAGTAGTAAACCATTGCAGTGTTTAACGGAAAGATTATTAAACTTTAAGCGAGAAAGTAGGGAGTAAAATTGGCGAACACGGTCTTATATCCTGGAGATACGATTGGGGTGGTTGGTAGCAGTGCCAACGCCGCAATGTTAGTGACCACGGCCCGGAAGATGGGGCTGCGTGTCGGTGCGTACGGTGCGGATGAAACGAGTGAGGCGTTACAATTGGCCGATTTTAAGGCAGTCGGTTCAGCGAAGGACCGCGACAAGCTACAGCACTTTGCTGAGAGCTGTGCGGCCATTGTGTATGACTCGGATCGGGTCAGCACCGACGTCATCAAATTTTTAGCGCAATTTACCCGGATTCCGCAGGGCAGTGACATGTTGGAAATGATGCAAGACCGGCTGTTAGAGCGGGCTTTCTTTGAACAACTCAACGTGAATATTGCGCCATACGCCACCATCATCAACCTCGATGACGTGTACCAGTCCGTCAATTCTATTGGCTACCCGTGTGTGCTAAAACCCATCCAAAAGGAATGGTCACACGGCCGTGAGTTGGTCATTAAGACCCAAACGGATATCGCAAAGGCGGCCGGCTTGTTGGATTGGGGGACGTACATTCTTGAATCCCAAGTTGCCTATGACCGCGAGTATTCCATTCTCGTGGCACGTGACCAAGACGGCAATCAACAGGCATTTCCAATTACGGAGGTCCAGTCCGTTGACGACCGGCCTATCCGCACCTGGGTACCCGCACAGGTCGATGATGCCGTTGCCGGTGAAATCCATCGGGTGGCCAGTGAAGTCGCTAAGAACGTCAGCTACGTGGGTATCTTCGAGGTGTCCTTCTACCTGACTAGCAGCGGGGCAATCTATGTGAAAAAGATCGTGCCAGCGCCTAGTGAAACGGGATACGTCTTCGAAGCCGCCGCAACGATCGACGAGTTCTCGGAACATTTGCGGGCCATTGCGGGCTTGCCATTGGCGGAACCTCAAATCTTGACGCCGGCCGTGACCGCCTCATTTACCGCGGGTCAGCTGAGCGCAATGCGGACACAATGGCAATTAAAGGCCAACTGGCACTTTAACTTCTACCATCTGCGTCACCAGCAAGATAACGAGACGATGGGGCATATCGCCGTTCAGGGGCCGTCAGTGAAGCCAATTTTAGATCAGCTCGACGACACCGGTATCTGGTCAGAAAAATCGGATAACGCAGAGTGAAATTAAGTACGCGACACAGGGCGCTGTAGAATTCTCGAGTGAGAGTCCTTCTACAGCGCCCTTTATGTGGTTTTTAGTGAGTTGAAATATGGGAATACTTGTCGTATTTTAGACTGGCATTTGTTAAGCTTAGTGCGTAAATGCGTAAATGCGTAAATGCGTAAATGCGTAAATGCGTAAATGCGTAAATAGAACGAGCTGACGACTAATTTAACCAACAAACCGATAATTAGCGGGCGTCAGTGGATAAACGGTCTAAACGCGATCACGGTTGTAGGCGAACACCACGTAAAATTTTAGAATATCGGCCGGAGTCTCAGCAGAACGTATGTTTTTTTGGTATACTATTCAAGACTAATTACAGAGAGGATTGTGTTCAGGGTGGCAGGAGAAGAATTGTTAACTGGCATGAACGATAAGCAAACGGAGGCCGTCCTTCAGACCGAGGGGCCGCTGCTGGTACTGGCAGGTGCCGGTAGTGGGAAGACCCGGGTGTTAACGCACCGGGTCGCCTACTTGATCGAACATAATAACGTGATGCCGTGGCGGATTTTGGCCATCACATTTACGAATAAGGCCGCTAAGGAAATGCGTGAGCGGGTCATCAAGTTGTTGGGCCCAGACGGTAACGATGTCTGGGTCTCCACGTTCCATGCGTTGTGTGTCCGTATTTTACGGCGAGATGCAGATAAATTAGGATATAATCGGGCCTTCACCATTGCCGATCCTGGTGAGCAGCGAACGCTGGTCAAACGAGTCTTGCAGCAGCAGAATCTAGACGTGAAGAAGTTTGACCCACGTTCTGTCCTGGGGGCAATTTCTAATGCTAAGAACGCTTTGCAGACGCCAGCAATGATGAAAGAAGCAGCTGGTAATCCCTTTGAAACGACGGTCGCCAGTGTCTACGATAGCTATCAACGGGAACTGTTGGCTAATCAGGCGATGGACTTTGACGATTTGATCATGCTGACCATCAAGCTGTTCAATCAGGACAAAGACGTGCTGGGCTACTATCAGGAAAAATTCCAGTACATCCACGTCGACGAATATCAAGATACCAACGATGCGCAATATACGTTGGTTAATTTGCTGGCCAAGAAGCACGGTAATCTGTGTGTCGTTGGGGATGGGGATCAAAGTATCTACGGTTGGCGGGGAGCCAACATGGAAAATATTCTGAACTTTGAGCACGACTATCCCAACGCCCACGTGACGTTATTGGAGCAAAATTACCGGTCAACCAAGACCATTTTGAAGGCTGCCAACGACGTGATTCAAAAGAACGTGAACCGGAAGAAAAAGGACCTCTGGACGGAGAATCCTGATGGTGAGAAGATCTCCTATTACCGGGGGCAAAACGAAAATGATGAGGCTCATTACGTGGTCGCTAAGATTCAAGAAGAAAACCAAAAGAATCACCACGATTACGGTGACTTCGCCATTCTTTACCGGACTAACGCCCAGTCGCGGGTGATTGAAGAAACTCTGGTTAAAGCCAACATTCCGTACACCATGGTTGGGGGGCACAAGTTCTACGACCGTAAGGAAATTCGTGACGTCTTGGCTTACCTGACGTTGATTGCTAATCCGGCCGATTCCATGAGCTTGGAGCGGATCATTAACGAACCCAAGCGCGGGATTGGGGCCACAAGTATTGAAAAGTTACGGGACTTCGCTGACTTTAACGGTTGGACCGAGCTGGAAGCCACACAGAACATTGCGCTGGCAACAAATCTAGGTGCCCGGATCCGTAATGCTATGGAAAAATTTGGGATGACGCTGAAGGTTGTGCAGGATAAGGCAGCGACGATGAGTGTTTCCGATATTACTAGTGAATTATTGGATCAGAGTGGCTACATGGCTGCTTTGAAGGCATCCAAGAACCTCGAAGCCGAAACGCGAATTGAAAACATTGAGGAATTCTTGTCCGTTACCCAAAAGTTTGATACTGATTGGGACAATACCGATCATGATGAAAATCAGGATAACCGGTTGGTCGAATTCTTGGCCGACTTGGCCCTAGTCTCTGCGCAAGACGATGTTGAGGAAGAACCCTCTGAAGTAACCTTGATGACGTTACACGCTGCTAAGGGGTTGGAATTTCCAGTTATCTTCTTGATGGGCTTGGAAGAGGGCATCTTCCCGTTGTCACGGGCCATGCTTGAAGACGATGAGCTCGAAGAAGAACGGCGATTGGCTTACGTGGGGATCACGCGGGCCCAGACCAAGTTGTACCTGACCAACGCTTACTCACGGATGTTGTACGGCCGGCGTCAGACCAATCCACAGTCCCGTTTCGTCACTGAAATCGATCCAGAACTGCTGCACTTAGACTACAGCGAGACCAAGTCCGGATTGACGCCGAGTCGTCGGGATGTGCCATTTGCTCGACGGACGGCTAGTGCCGTGGCTAATCCATACCATGGCAAGACCGGACGGGTCAGTGAACCCACCGGTACTGGTGCTGAGAAAGTCAGCTGGAACGTTGGCGATAAGGCCAGTCATAAGAAGTGGGGCGTCGGTACGGTAGTCAAGGTCAACGGTACCGGTGAAGATGCCGAGTTGGACATTGCCTTTCCAGAACAAGGTGTTAAGCGGTTGTTAGCCGCCTTTGCACCAATCAAACGTGTTGAATAAAAAAGTTAACGTGGGAGGAAGAAAATGACTGATCAACCCATTGATGCTTTAACTGAAGAACAGGCCGCTACTGAAGCGGCCGACTTACGGCCCCAACTTCTGAAGTGGGGTCAACAATACTACGATGCGGATACACCAGCCGTTGAAGATGACGTGTACGACCGGGTCTACGCGCGATTAGTCGCCTTGGAAACGGCCTTTCCCGCCATCGTCACGCCGGATTCACCAACACAACGCGTGGGGGGGAGTGCCCGTGGTGACTTACCAAAGGTCACGCACGATATCCCCATGTTGTCATTAGGTGACGTTTTTTCTGTGGACGAGCTCAAGGCCTTTGATGAACGCTTACGGTCGAATGTCGAAGACGACTTCGACTATAACTGTGAGTTGAAGATCGACGGCCTGGCGATTTCGCTGCGGTATGAAAATGGTGAATTTGTGCAGGGGTCTACGCGAGGTAATGGCCAAATTGGTGAAGACATTACTGCTAATTTAAAGACGGTCAAATCAATTCCGCAAACGTTGAGTCGGCCGCTAACCATCGACGTGCGGGGCGAGTGCTACATGCCTAAGGCCGCCTTCCTAGCGCTGAACGAGCGCCGGGAAGCTGCTGGTAAGGCGCCATTTGCCAATCCGCGGAATGCTGCGGCCGGAAGCTTGCGGCAACTCGATACGCAAGTCACCGCTGACCGTCAGTTGGCGACGTTTATGTATAACATTGCTGACTACGAACCGCTGAACACGCGGACGCAGAGCGGTTTGTTGGATGAATTGGCCGAACTAGGCTTTACGACAAATGCAACCTATCAAGTGGCCCACAACATGGATGACGTGGCTGCCTATATCGACCAGTATCAGGGGAAACGTGCCGACTTGCCCTATGGCATCGACGGCATCGTCATTAAAGCCAATTCGTTACCGTTACAACGGGAGATTGGCGCCACAGTCAAGGTGCCACGGTGGGCCATTGCCTACAAGTTCCCACCCGAAGAGGTCGAAACGGTCGTTCGGGATATTGAATGGACCGTTGGCCGAACAGGGATTGTGACGCCAACGGCCGTAATGGATCCCGTTGCCTTAGCTGGGAGCACAGTGGCTCGCGCGTCCCTGCACAATCCAGATTACCTGGAGGCTAAGGACATTCGGTTGGGCGACACCGTGTTGCTGCATAAGGCGGGAGACATCATCCCCGAGATTTCGCAGTACGTTGCGGCTAAACGCCCAGCGGATACACAACCGTATCCGGTGCCAACGCACTGTCCTTCCTGTGGGGCCGAACTGGTTCATTTGGATGAGGAAGTCGCGTTACGCTGCATCAACCCACGGTGTCCCGCACAGTTGGCCGAAGGAATGAACCACTTTGCCTCGCGGAATGCCATGAACATCGCTGGGTTAGGACCACAGATTGTGAGTCAGCTGTTTGACCGTAAGTTAGTCGATGATGTGGCTAGTTTGTACCGGCTCACAACGGACCAATTATTAACTTTAGATAAATTTGGGGAGAAGTCAGCCCAAAACCTCTTGACAGCCATTGATAATAGTCGCAATAATTCATTAGAACGTTTGTTATTTGGTTTAGGAATTCGCCACGTGGGGGCTAAGGCCGCTCGGTCGATCGCCGCTGAATTTGGCGATATCGATCACTTGATGGCCGCCGACAGCGAGCGCATCTCCGCCATTGATACGGTGGGGGGCATCATTGCCGACAGTGTCGTGACCTACTTTGCCAGCGACCAGGTGCAACAGTTGATCGCGGAACTCCGTGAAGTGGGTGTCAACTTGACGTTTACTGGTGAGATTCCAGCCGCCGACAGTGAGGGCCAGTTTGCTGGGCAACGGGTGGTCCTAACGGGAAAGCTGCAAGAGCTGACTCGTCCAGAGGCCACTGAATGGCTAGAAAGACATGGTGCCACGGTCACGGGGAGCGTCTCAAAGAAGACGGACCTGTTGATTGCGGGTGAAGCTGCCGGTAGCAAACTGACCAAGGCACAGTCGCTGAACGTCCCCGTTTGGAACGAGGCGCAGCTACGAGCCGCCATGGACGAAACGAAATGATGACTTTAGGAGGAAACAAGTCGTGAAACGGTTACGAACCTTTATTGCGTTAGCTGCGGTGCCACTCTTTTTGGCCGCATGTGGCAATTTAAGTAGTTCCAGTATGTCGGGTAGCTCTGGTGGCAGTAAAACTGGGAGCACCCAGCTAACGGGTCAGAGCAGCGATGGTGATTATGAAGGGGTCATTAAGAGTGGCCACTACCAAACGAGTAAATCGCGCGGAGTCACTAATAGCCAAGACGCAGGGAACACTTACAATCTGAAAAGCTTTGAAAGCGGGATGCTAAACGTTTCGAAGAAGATGTACTCGACTAAGAAATACGTCTTCCAAGAAGGGCAGTATCTGAGTGCGGATACGGTTCAGAACTGGTTGGATCGGAAGAGCAAGTCGAATGCGACCGGGTTAAACCCCGTCAGCAACGGCTCAACTTCGGCAACTAAGCGGAACCCGATCTACATCCAAGCTTTAGAAGAGCAGGACTACATGATCCAAAAGAACAATAAGTTGACCTTGGGTGGTGTGACGGTTGGAATCGCCGTGAACTCGGTCGACTACTACAAGAAGACCCAGTATGGCGCTACGTTTGAAACGAAGATCGACAAGGCGACCGGTGAGGCATACGCCAAAAAGGCGGCCAATACGGTTCTTCAACGCTTGCGGAAAAAGTCAGCCTTGAAGAACGTGCCGATTACGATTGCCATTTACCGGCAGGCTTCTAACGATAGCTTGGTCGGTGGTGATTTCATCGCTTATTCCGAGAATAAGGCGGGGACGACTAGTGTTTCGAGTTGGAAGGCTTTGGACGAAAAGAACTATGTCTTCCCAATCGAAAGCGGGGCAAGCAGTCCTAACAGTAACGATGAAACGTCCTTCACAAACTTCAAGACGCAAGTTCAAAACTTCTTCCCGAACCTGAGTGGTGTCACGGCTCAGGCCCATTACAACGGGAAAAATCTGACGGGGATGCACGTCAACATTCAGACGCAATTCTACAGTCAAACGGAAATCATTAGTTTCACGCAGTATCTCCAGACGGCAGCCCAAAAGTACTTGCCATCGGGGGTACCGATCGACATTACCGTTTCTTCTACGGACGGTGTCCAGAGCTTCCTTTCCCGGACCACCGGCGACAAGAAGTTCACAAGTCACGTCTTTAATAGCTACTAAAGGTCAAATGATTACTCGGAAATGAATGGTGAGTAATCGGTATAACGTCAATTAGACTATGATTCTCTACGCATTTTCATGAGCAGAGGACCGTAGTCTTTTTTAGACGATGAGCTGTGAGTTGCCATGTATCATGCGGGGTTCAATACTCGTATCGTGGGGATGCAACCAGTTGCCTTGGTAGGCGATCTGAAAATTCAGTGGGAATAGGGTCGTACTGCCCAATCAAAGGAACCAAGTCGACGGAAAACGGTGGCTTACCACTAGTTTTGCCGAAATCATCGCCATAATTTACCAACAGAATCTTTGGCGCGCGCAAGATATATGGTAAAATAAAAATGTATGTTTATTCTTGGCGAAGTCCGGAATAAACGGTGAATGCGGATAAATCAGAAAGAGGGATAATTGATGGCTAATCGAATTAATCGAGAACAAGTTCAACACGTTGCCGGTCTGGCAAAACTTGAATTTACGGATGCCGAGTTGGACGCGTTTACGCCCCAACTAGATGACATTATCGGTATGTTTGAAACGCTGAGCGAGGTCGATACTGACGGTGTCGATGTTACCAGCAACGTTTCTGATCAACTCAACGTGATGCGTGAAGATGTCGCCGACAACTGGGGACAAAGTGCAGCGTTATTAAAGAACGCGCCAGACGCAGCACGGGGCTTTATCAAGGTACCGGCCATCATCGATGAAAGCGAGGATAACTAACAGATGAATTACTTCAAACAAGATGTCGCCAGTCTCCACGCCGATTTGGTGGCGAAGAAGATCAGCGCCAAGGAATTGACGCAGGCCACTTTTGACAACATCAAGGCCACTGATCCTAAAATCGATGCTTTCTTAACCTTAAACGAAGATGCGGCTTTAAAGCAGGCTGACGCTATTGATGCGCAGGGCATCGCTGCCGACCAACCCTTAGCTGGAATCCCGGTTGCCTTGAAGGACAACTTGGTCACCAAGGGTCTAAAGACCACGGCCGCTTCTAAAATCTTAGAAAACTTCAACCCCGTCTACGACGCTACTGCCGTCAGCAAGTTAGCTAACGCCCAGATGGTGACGGTCGGGAAGACCAACCTGGATGAATTTGCTATGGGTGGATCGACGGAAAACTCCGCCTTTAAGACGAGCAAGAACGCTTGGGACCAAACCAAGGTGCCCGGTGGTTCTTCAGGTGGTTCCGCTGCCGCAGTTGCTTCCGGTCAAGTGCCCGTTGCTTTGGGTTCAGATACCGGTGGTTCCATTCGTCAACCCGCTGCTTTCAACGGTATCGTTGGAATCAAGCCAACTTACGGTCGAGTTTCCCGTTGGGGCTTGATTGCGTTTGGATCTAGCCTCGATCAAATCGGACCAATGACCCGTAGTGTGAAGGACAATGCCACGATTTTAAGTGCCATTGCCGGTCACGACGACCATGACTTGACGAGTTCCACGCAGGCTGTTCCCGATTTTGCCGCTGAATTGAACGATGCGACGAGCGTTAAGGGCTTACGAATTGGTTTGCCTAAGGAATTCTTGGCTGAAGGGGTCGATGATGGTGTGAAATCCGCTATCTTGGCCGCTGCCGACACTTACCGCAAGTTGGGTGCCACGGTCGACGAAGTTTCCTTACCACACAACAAGTATGGGGTCGCTGCTTACTACATCATTGGTTCATCAGAAGCCTCATCCAACTTGCAACGGTTCGATGGGATTCGTTATGGCTACCGGGCAGACGACGTGAAGAACTTGGAAGACGTTTACGTGAAGTCTCGTTCCGAAGGATTCGGCGAAGAAGTTAAGCGGCGAATCATGTTAGGGACCTTCTCCTTGTCCGCTGGATTCTACGATGCCTACTTCTTAAAGGCTGCCAAGGTCCGGACAGTTATCATTAACGACTTTAAAGCGGTCTTGAAAGACCACGACTTCATCATGGGACCCGTTGCGCCAACCACGGCCTTTGGAATCGGTGACGAGATCAAGGATCCCATCACGATGTACATGAACGATGTCTTGACGATTCCTGTCAACCTAGCTGGTCTGCCAGGCTTATCTTTGCCTGCTGGCTTCAGCAACAACTTACCAGTCGGTATGCAACTTATCGGCCGGCCATTTGACGAAAGCACGCTGTACAAAGCGGGTTACGCCTTCGAACAAAACACTGACTTTCATTTACAATTACCTACGTTAGGAGGCCAAAACTAATGAACTTTGAAACGACTATTGGGCTGGAAGTCCACATTGAGTTAAAGACCCATTCAAAGATCTTTAGCCCGTCACCAGTTGCCTATGGGGCCGACCCTAACGCCAACACCAACGTGATCGACTGGGGGTATCCTGGGGTTCTGCCAACCACCAACAAAGGGGTCGTTGCCGACGGAATCATCGCCGCTCTGGCCTTACACGCCACGGTGGAAAAGCACACCCACTTTGACCGGAAGAACTACTTCTATCCAGATAATCCCAAGGCCTACCAAATCACGCAATCCGACAAGCCGATCGGCCACGATGGTTGGGTCGAAATTGACGTGGATGGTGTGAAGAAGAAAATCGGGATCGCCGAAATGCACATTGAAGAAGATGCCGGGAAGAACACTCATGAACGGGATTATTCCTACGTCGATTTGAACCGGCAAGGTACGCCGCTGATTGAAATCGTGTCGAAGCCAGACATCGCTTCACCTGCCGAAGCCTATGCTTACCTAGAAGCCTTACGTCAACGGATCCAATTTACCGGGATTTCTGACGTGAAGATGGAAGAAGGGTCCATGCGGGTCGACGTCAACATTTCCGTCCGTCCCGTGGGCCAAGAAAAGTTTGGGACCAAGACTGAGTTGAAGAACTTGAACTCCTTTAACTACGTGCAACGTGGGTTGGAGTATGAAGAACAACGGCAACAACAAGTCTTGATGTCCGGTGGCGCTGTGCAACAGGAAACCCGGCGTTTTGATGAAAAGACCGGCGAAACCATCCTAATGCGGGTCAAGGCCGGTGCTGACGACTACCGTTACTTCCCAGAACCAGACTTACCAGCCTTGAACATCAGCGATGACTGGATCAAGGAACTGGGCGATGCCATGCCAGAAATGCCAACTAAGCGGCGGGAACGTTACGTTAACGACCTTGGCCTGACGGATTACGATGCCATGGTGATCACCCAAACCAAGGAAATGTCTGACTTCTTCGACGCCACGGTCGCCTTAAAGGCTGACCCGAAGATGGCGGCGAACTACCTGCAAGGGGACGTTAACGCCTACCTGAACGAAAAACAAGTCGACTTACAAGCAACGAAATTGACACCTGCTAACTTGGCTGGCATGATCAATTTGATTTCCGACGGGACCATCTCTAGCAAGATGGCCAAGAAGGTCTTCAAGGCGATCACGGATGGCGAAGAACCTAAGGCTTACGTGGAAGCACACGGCCTGGTTCAACTTTCCGACCCTGCTAAGCTGCAACCGATCATTGACGACGTGTTATCAGCCAACCCACAATCCATTGAGGACTTTAATAATGGGAAGAAGCGGGCAGTTGGTTTCTTAGTTGGTCAAATCATGAAGCAGACGCACGGTCAAGCGAACCCGCAAGTCGTCAACAAATTGTTGATGACAGCGTTGCAACAATAGAATTAATGGAGGCACATCATGCGTAAACGGGCACGGGTCATTTATAATCCAACTTCAGGACGCGAGGCGTTGAAGAAGGACCTGATCGATATTTTAGCGGTGTTTGAACGGGCGGGGTACGAAACGAGTGCCTACGCCACAACGCCGGCGCCGAACTCGGCGCGCGATGAAGCAACGCGGGCAGCTAAGGCTGGCTTCGAACTCATCGTGGCCGCTGGGGGCGACGGGACCATTAACCAGGTCGTCAACGGTATTGCTGGACTCCCTCATCGTCCCAAGATGGCTATTATTCCTGCCGGTACCACGAATGATTATGCCCGGGCGCTCCACATTCCGCGCGAAGATCCGTTGGCGGCGGCAAAGGTAGTCTTAAAGGACCAGACCATCAAGATGGATATTGGTGAGGCGGGTGATACCTACTTCATCAACATCGCCGGTGGGGGACTCTTAACCGAGTTGACCTACGACGTGCCATCGAATTTGAAATCAATCTTTGGCTACTTGGCTTACCTGTTGAAGGGGGCCGAGTTGTTACCGCGGATCAAGCCAATCGACATGGATCTGACTTACGATGGCGGCCATTTCCGCGGCAAGGCGTCAATGTTCTTGCTGGCGCTGACTAATTCCATCGGTGGGTTCGAACAGATTGTGCCGGATGCGGCGCTCGATGACGGGAAGTTCACGATGATCATCGTCAAGACGGCCAGCATGCCAGAAATTTTACGGCTGATGGGGCTGGTCTTAAACGGTGGGAAACACATCAACGACCCACACATCATCTACGAGAAGACCAGTAAGGTCGTTGCTCGGCCGGTTGAAGACCGAATGATGATCAACCTGGATGGCGAATATGGTGGCGATGCGCCGATGAAGTTCCGCAACCTGCGGCAACACATCGAAATGTACGCCAACTTGGATGCTATTCCAGACTCCGCAGTTACCAGCGAATCTCCAGAGTTGCTTGAGGCGGAACAAAACTTCGTCAAGCAGGTTGAGGAGTTGCCGGACACGGAGCAAACAAAGGAAGATTAAGACGGAAGGGACTTTTGCACAACAGGCGGCAAAGTCCCTTTCTTTCACCACGATAGTCCGTCTCGGCCAACAGAGACGCCACCTTAAAAATTATAAGTGGTCGCGGTTATTGGTAATTAACTGCGTTACTCAGTCCGTTACTAATTATTACGATGAAAATCGATTAACACTGCCATAGTTTCGCGGCTATCGGGTTCCAGTGGTAGACGTGGCGCCCGTTTCCATGTATGATGACAGGTGCAGTGAAATTTGGTACGGCCGGTGATTGCAGTGGTCGGAGCCGTCATTTCAGAACAAGTTGTCAAATATTGTCTTAGAACAAAAAAGAATAAGCACTAAAGAAATTGAGGTTACTATGAAAATTAAAGCACCAGTAAGTAAGAACGAACAACTCGACGTTTCGATCATGGATCTGACTTATCAGGGGATGGGTGTCGCTAAAGTCGACGACTTCCCACTGTTTATTGAAAACGCCTTACCTGGCGAAGAGTTGACGATTCAGGTCACTAAAGTCGCCAAAAACTATGGTTTTGCGCGCGCTATTTCCTGGAAGAGCGAATCACCTGACCGGGTCAAGGACGTGGACAAGACGTACCGGCAAACGGGGATTGCGCCATTGCAACACTTGGCTTACCCAGCCCAATTGAAGTTCAAGCAACACCAGATTGCAGAACTCTTCAAAAAAGCGCACCAGGACGTTGAAGTGGCCCCAACCTTAGGGATGGAAAACCCAACCCAATACCGGAACAAGGCTCAAGTTCCCGTACGGATGATCAAGGGTCAATTAGAGACCGGTTTCTACCGTCAACACAGTCATGACTTGATTCCATTGACTGACTTCTATATTCAAGACCCAGCTATCGATGCCGCTATCATTAAGGTGCGCGACTTGCTGCGTCAATTTGAAATTCCAGCCTACAATGAGATCAGTGACAAGGGTGTTATCCGGAACATCATGGTTCGACGGGGCTATTACAGCCACGAAATGATGATCGTCCTCATCAGCCGGACACAAAAGATTCCAAGTCAGGCACAACTGGTCGACCAAATTCACCAGGCTTTGCCAGAGGTGACGAGCATTGTGTTGAACGTGAACGCCAAGAAGACCAACGTCATCATGGGGAACGTTACCCGTGTTCTTTACGGGAAGCCAACCATCGAAGACACGTTGATGGGCTTAACGTTTGCTATTTCTGCCCGGTCCTTCTACCAGGTCAACCCGCAACAGACCGAAAAGCTGTACCAAATGGCCATTGACAAGGCTGGTTTGACCGGTGAAGAGACCGTAATCGATGCTTACTGTGGTATCGGGACGATTTCATTAGCTTTGGCTAAGCACGCCAAGCAAGTCTATGGGGTCGACATCGTGCCCGAAGCCATTGAAGACGCTAAGGTCAACGCCCAAAAGAACCATTTGACCAACGTGGACTTCTTCGTGGACAAGGCCGAAGATCAAATGATCCAGTGGCAGGCATCAGGTGTTAAGCCTGATATTGTGGTGGTTGATCCTCCACGTAAAGGTCTGGCTGAAACCTTGATCGAATCCACCGCCAAGATGGGTCCTAAGAAGGTCGTTTACGTGAGCTGTAACCCAGCCACGCTGGTTCGCGACGTCCAACTCTTCCAAGACTTAGGCTACGTTATCGACGGCCCAATCCAACCCGTTGACCAATTCCCACAAACGCCTCATGTGGAAAGTGTTACGGTGTTGGTTAAGAAGTAAGACAACTTGTTGAGAGAGTGATTCTCTCGGTTGTCGATTCACTATGTGAGTAAAAAGATAGGCAGTCATCTGAATCAGGATGACTGTTTTTTTATTACAATTTTTCACATACAAGATTAGATGAAGAAAAGGCACACTAGTTGATATAAGTCGCTTTATTATACAAATTGTAGTCTACAAGGTTCTATTTTTATTTATAATTGCTTGTTTAGAAATTGTCATCTTTTGCCGTGGCTGGAAACGGCCTCTAGCAAAATTTGTTAAAATGGTTGATAATGAAATAAGCACGTTTTGATCATCTGTTTGAGAATCAATTGATGAGATAGGTTGTGCGAAAGTAGTCGCCAAAGGAATGATTTCAACACGTCTGAAAGCGGTTACATGGATGGAGGGACCTCTGGTGAATGTGGGAACGTTAGCCAGCACATCATTTTTTAGTCAAGTTCACCCGGCAGTCGTTGCCGTTTATTTTATTGAATTATTTGCTCTCTTATTAGTCTTCAACCATCTAATTTTAGCTATAGCCCTATTTAGTGGGTTATTAGCCATTAGCTGTTGGTACTTTAGTCGCCAGCGAATCGTATCGGTCTTGAAAGGCATTGGCTCGCTAATGGCCGTTATCGTGCTGTTCAACCTACTTCTGAATCAAAATGGGCGGGGAGTGCTTTGGCGCTTGACGCTGGGACCGGTAACGTTTCGGTTGACGCGCACCGGGTTACTCTACGGTTGTACGATGGCGATCCTATTGGGCGCGATGATTCTAGCATTTATTCTATTCAATGGTATTCTAACAACGCCCAAGCTTAGTTACCTGCTATTTCCAATCGTGCCGCGACTGGCGATGCTACTGACGATTTCTTTACGTCTTGTCAGCTTGTTCACACAGAAATTTCGTCGGCTAGTGATGCTACAAAAGACGCGGGGAATCGTGGTTACCGAAGGATCATGGAGACAACGGATTCAAAAGACCGGTCGTCTCATGCGCATTCTTTTGATTGATTCCGTCTCGTCCGCAATGGAAACGGCAGTTCTGATGGAAGCTCGCGGCTTCGGCGCCCATAAGCGCAGTCATTACCAGACCTATTCCTGGCAGCCACTAGATGTGATTTTTGGGACGTGCGGCTTGCTTCTGTTTGGATTGATTATCAGTTTTCGGTGGCGCGGCTTCGGTTGGACCACGAATGTTTATCAGATGACGGCGGGTTCCAGTGCCGACTGGTGGTTGGTGTTGCCGCTGCTCGTGTTTGTTGGTCTGCCAGTATTGGGTGAGGGGATGTATCGTTTATGGGAGAATTAATAAAGATTGACCATCTTGCGTTCACTTATCCTGGACAGGCTAAGGCGACATTAAATGACATTTCGCTGTCAATTGAAGTTGGCGCCTTCGTGACCATTGTCGGTGCTACTGGTAGTGGCAAGACAACGTTGCTCAAACAGCTCAAACCGGAATTGCAGCCAGCCGGGGAACCAGCGGGACAGGTGCTGTTCCGTGGGCAACCGCTGGCGGTATTATCCAGCGAAACCAGTGCCCAACAATTGGGCTACGTGGCGCAAGACCCCCAAACGCAACCAATCATGGCGACGGTCATTGAAGAGTTGGCCTTTCCATTGGAAAATCTGGGCTTTGATTCGGCGGCCATGACCATGCGCATTGCGGAGCTCTCGAACTTCTTAGGCCTGGATAAATTGCTTCATCAATCCATCGATAGTCTTTCCGGTGGGCAGTTGCAGCTGGTCAACTTGGCTTCAGTCTTGGCACTTAAGCCGGAAGTTATTTTACTCGATGAGCCCACCGCCCAATTGGACCCGACGACGGCACAGAATTTTCTAACTATTTTACAGCAGGTCCATGATGAACTGGGCATTACGATCGTCTTGACCGAGCACCGGTTGAGTCGGGTCTTATCGATGGCTGATCAGTTGGTCTTGCTAACGGCGGGACGGGTAGCCTACGCGGGACCTGTCTCCGCGGGATTACGACAGATGCACCAGACACCGGAACTGCGCGCGTTCGTACCACCGGTCCCTGAATTCTTCCTAGCGCATGACTTACCCGTTCAGCCCTTACCGCTGACGGTGACGGCTGGTCGCCAAGCGTTGCAGGCTGGCAATTGGCAGTTTGGGGTGCAGGATGACACGACCAAGCTGAAGGTTGCCGCGGATCCTTTATTGACGGCCAAGGCAATTACTCGGCACTATGATGGTGGCGTGGCCGTGCTCCGCCAGCTCAATCTGACCGTGAATACCGGCGACTGGTTGGCAATCATTGGAAAAAATGGTTCGGGGAAATCAACATTGCTAACGATTCTGGCGGGATTGCAGAAACCGCAACATGGCAAGGCCCGCTTAAAGCAGCAAATTGTTTGGAAGCTGAAAAATAATGAGCGGCTTAAGCATATCGGGTACCTTTCACAAAACCCCACGGAGCAGTTCAGTGGTGACACGGTGGTTGCGGAACTCACAGCGCAGGCCGAGCTATTGGGTCGGACGGAGGTTAGGCAGGTCGTGCAAAACATGCTGACCACTTGCCATTTAACCAAGGTAGCTGACCAGAATGCTTTTGATCTGAGTGGAGGCCAACAACAATTACTGGGATTGGGCCTCGCGTTGATTGCGCAACCAGAACTCCTCTTATTGGATGAACCCACGAAGGGACTCGATCCGGACACCAAGCAACATATTGGCCGCATCTTGCGACGGGAACATCAGAAAGGATTAACGATTGTGATGGCGAGTCATGATATGGATTTTTGTGCGGCCTTTGCGACCAGCTGCACGTTCATGTTTGACGGACAGGTCAGTACACCTCAAACAACACGCACATTTTTCACAAATAACTTTTTGTCAACGACGGCTGTCAATCGCTTGCTCCGGCAGCAGGTGCCTAGCGCACTCTTTTGGCAGGACGTTCGGCGAACCACGAAGGGAGGTGAGTTACAATCGAACAGCGACGACAAGTTAACTGGGGCCTGATTGTGCCGGTCACATTGATGCTGGTTTTGCTGGCGGGGATGCTCCTGTTAAAAGGGAAGCACTATCTCTGGTTCAGCTTTGGCTGCCTGGCCGTTAGCATCTTACCGGCCTACTGGCACTTTGAGAAACGGGAAATGAGTACGCGGTTGTTGGTATTTCTGGCGGTGATCGTGGCATTGGGTGTCTTGGGACGGGTTCCTTTGGCCGCGATTCCCAACGTCCAATTGACCAGCTTCGTCGTTATCGTAAGCGCTGTGAGTCTGGGCCCGGAAATGGGATTTGTGAGCGGGTCGATGATGGCGTTGGTCTCGAACCTTTTCTTAGGTCAGGGGCCGTGGACACCGTGGCAAATGTTGGCTTGGGGTCTCATGGGCTTGACCACGGGATTATTACGGCGTAGTCAGCTTAAGGATAATGTCTGGTTACTGGTCGTCTGGGGAGCACTGTGGGGATTCTGGTTTGGCTGGATCATGGATCTCTGGTATGCCTTGGCCTACGTGCGGCCACTTCGCGTCACAAGTTTCTTGTTGGCGTTCGCGGGGAGCTTTCTCTTCGACGCGCTGCACGCCGCCACCAATGCAGTCAGCATTCTCTTGCTCTACCGGCCATGGCGCCAACTCATGGACCGGTTGATCACCAAGTATCAAATCTTACCCAAGAGCATGACGAGTGGCCAACGACATCACAGGTAAATTGTACGGGTTGGTGTAGCGGGGAAATGACTGCGCCAGTCTGTGTGAAAAATGGGTGACTATTGGGTGACCGGATATTGTTCTTGGTAAGTCCCGCCGCTAGTGATTAGCGGGCAGTCTAATGATTGATTGGATAATTGATTAGTAGATGATAGTGATTGTCATTGCTTAAAATTCAATCGTTATTAGAATTGGCGTGTCAAATAGCAAAAGGCAACATGTATTTTATAACTACGCGACTTGTAGTCGGAGGATGTTAGGTATGGAATCTCGTGTCGCTCTGAGAACCGTGTCTTAGGCTCCCCAGCTTCACGGGATGAAAGACCCGACGGTTACAACCAGTGAAATTTAATTTAAAGGATGATGGGATAATGTTTAAGATGAATAAAGTAATGACGGCTTCATTAACTGCAGTATTGGCTTTGGGAACCTTGGTACCAGTTGTTGACGCAGGGGCTGCAAGTGTCAAGACCGCTAGCAAGAGTTATCGGACCAGCAAGACCAAGTCTGCAACTACATACGCAAAGAAAATGATGAAGGCCAATAAGAATGGCTTGAGCACCAAAGCTAAGATTTTTAGCAAATCTGCTTATCCTACGGTCGGTGCCGCTGCTGGGTATTCCGACTTTCTGTTAGGCTTGAAGAAGCAAGGCTACAAGTTTACGGCCAGCCAGAAGAAATTAGTTAAGAAGAACCTGGTCGTTTCCAGCAAGAGTGATCCGGCTACCTTGGCTAATGCTATCATTGGGTTGCAAGCCATTGGCGTCAACCCAACCAAGTACAAGCCAGCTGGTGCCAAGGAGTCGATGAACTTGGTCAGCACGTTGTACAAGAAGTCAATGAACAAGCAAACGGTCAATGTTCAAAGCACGACTTTGATTGCCGTTTCTTCCAACAAGACCTTCAAGAAGCCTAGCAAGGCCGCATTTTCCAAGTCTTCATTAAGCTTGAAGATTGCTAAGAGTCAACAATCCAACAAGGGCTGGGCCTACAACAACACCGTTGCTAGTGTCGACAGTGACACCACGGCCGTTGCTGTGAACGCCTTAGCGATGGGTAAGAGCAAGAATAAGACGGTTAAAGCCGCTGCCACTGCTGGCCGGAGCTATTTGAAGAAGGCCGTTTACAAGAGTGGTGCCTTTGGTTACACCTACAACGGTAAAGAAAATGCTAACGCCAACTCAACTGCTGAAGCCATCATTGGTTTAGCAACGACGAAGGCTGCTTTCAAGAACATCAACAAGACAGCTTTGACTAGTGGCCAAACTGCAACGCCATTACGTGCAATGCTGAGCTACGTGAAGTCTGACGGTACCGTTAAAGATGCTTTCAGTATGACGTTAGCTTATGGTCAAGTGAGCTTAGCTGCTAGTGCTGCCCACAACGGGACTTACACTAACAAATTAGTCTACACGTTCAAATAAAGTTTAAGGGTAAGGAGCGTCAGTCATGAAAAAGTCAGTCTGGATCATCGTGGCGGTCGTCGTCACCATTTTCACCATGGGAACGGCATTGGCCATGCAGCAGCATTCGCAGCAGTCCACGGCGCCACAGACGAGGTCGTCATCGAATCAGAGTTCATCTGTGAGTCAAGCGTCATCTTCTTCGTCGCAGACTAAAAAGGTTGCAGCAAAGAAAGAGGCACATAAGAAGTCATCGGCGTCCAAGCGCAAGGCCAGTTCTACTCGCGCCAAAGCTACCAAAAAAGCTAAACGGTCGTCTAAAGCGGCCAGCACTTCCAATGCTGCAGCTAAAAAGGTGACGACGGCTCGGTCGACGAAGAAGGCAGCGACAACCAAGAGGGCGGCCAAGGCAACACAACCTGCTACCAAACGGCAGACTGCTAAGACGACTAAGAAGTCGACGTCTAAGTCGCAGTCGACCGGAAAGGTCCATTTGACCGTGACCGGCTACAAGAAGACGTTCTTCAATGGTTCGGTGGCTATCTCCAAGAATGCCACGGTCTTCTCGGCTCTGAAGTCCTCCAAGTTAAAATTGGTCTACCAAAGCGGTGTGGCTGTCTACGTCAGCAGCATTAACGGCCTTGCCGAAAACGATGTGAAGGTTGGTAGTGGCTGGAAGTACAAGGTCAACGGCAAGTTCATTGATGAAGCTGCCAACACCAAACACGTGACTAACGGTGATGACGTTCACTGGTACTTCACGACAGCGGGGTACTAAGATGAAACGAGCGATGTTTATTGGTGCCATTGGCTGTGGCAAGACGACGCTCTTGCAACGGCTGAAGGATCTGACCATTCATTATGATAAGACGCAAGCGGTTGAGTTCTATCAAAATATTGTTGATACCCCAGGGGAGTACATTGAGCATCGCCGAATGTATACAAATTTGGCGACGACGGCAATGGATGTTGACGTTGTGCTTATGCTACAGAGTGCAACGGATCAACGCTTAATCTTTCCGGAAGCACTTAGTACGATGTTTGCGCGGCCGGTTGTGGGAGTGGTCACTAAAACGGATGTTGCTGATCAAGCCGCAATTGATTGGTCGAGTGACCAGCTGAAAAGAGCTGGGGCACATCAGATATTCAAAGTTTCTGCTTTGACTGGTGCACATACTGAAGCTCTTCGCCAATTCTTAGACGATTAACAGATTCTGTTTTTTTAATAATCAGAGACCGTGGTTTATTTGGGTTGTGCTTTTGATTAGTAATCTACTAAAAAAGATATGGCATCCTCGATGTGAGGGTGCCATATCTTTTTATCTTCTACGTACAGTCAACCTTAGTTTTTTTTAGTGGAGGCTTATTAACTTTGGCGTTGTACGACAACAGGTGGTAGTCGATAAATGTTAATCGATTTTAACGGGTGTGTCAGCTGGTTTACCATGAATCAGTTCGCAGTTGTTATCAAAAGCTTTAAGTACCATGTTGCGCACAGCATGCGTCGTGTAGAACGCCGTATGTGGCGTGACAAGAACATTTGAACGGTGAATTAAGTCTTCCAGACGCTTGTCAGGGAAGGTCTTGTTCCGCCAATCGGCGTTAAAGATACCGACTTCATCTTCGTATGTGTCCATAACGAAGCCAGCAACTTTACCCCGGTCTAAGGCTTTGATCACAGCATCCGTGTCAACTAAGGCACCGCGTGAACAGTTGACGAGGACAACGTCGTCCTTCATCTTAGCAATAGAACTGCTGTTGATCATGTGGGTGTTTTCTTTAGTAGCAGGGACGTGTAGTGAAATGACATCGGATTGTGCGTAAAGCTCATCTAGAGTGTTTACGTAGTACCCCTTGGCTTTTAATTCGGCGTTTTCATAAGGGTCAAAAGCAATGACCTTGGCGCCGAAGCCCTCCATAATCTGCATGTAGACACGACCAATGTGACCAGTACCGATAACACCAACGGTTTGGTCGCGGACTTCACGACCAATGGTTGGGGCCCAACGTAAGTCACCGTTCTCAATCTTTTCATCCAAAACCTTTGTCTGACGCAGAATCCGTGCAGTTTGGATGGCAGCGTGTTCTGCAATGGCATTTGGTGAATAAACTGGTACGTTGGTGATTTCAAAGCCAAGTTCTTTAGCCTTATCTAAATCGACGTTGTCGACGCCGACATTCCGTAGGGACATCTTAGTAATCCCTTGATCTGCAAGTGCTTGAAGGGTTTCAGCTGTGTAGGAGAGTTGTTGATAGACAACGACTCCATCTGCGCCTTCAGCATATTTTGCTGTCTTTGGAGAGAGCAATTCATCGGTATAGCCAACTTCGATTTCTGGATGACCCTTTGCCCATTCTTTAACATAGGGTTCTTCATCTTTACGAATACTAAAAGCGAAGATGCGTTTCTTGCCATTTGAATTGGAACTCTTTTCAGGAGTTGAACTGACTTGGGATTTAGATTCAGCGAGGACTTGCTTAATCACTTCTCTGATTAGATCTTCATTTACATCTGACATTAAAAGTTCCTCATTTCTATTATTCAGTACATACCTAAAAGCTAAGTATGATGTTACTAGTCGATATTTATTATTGTGCGGTATATCCACCATCGACTAAGAATTCTGAACCAGTGCTAAATGATGACTCGTCTGATGCAAGGAACAAAGCCATGTTTGCGACTTCACTTGGTTCAGCCAAGCGGCCCATTGGGTGTAGTGAAACTAAATGATCAGCAACCTTAGGATCAGTCTTTTCGAGGTTTTCAACTAATGGTGTGTTGACATAGCCTGGGTGGACGGAGTTAATCCGAATATCATAGCCTTCACGAGCACAATGCAATGCAGCTGACTTGGTCATCAGACGAACACCACCCTTAGAAGCATTGTAGGCGAGTAAGTCAGGGTCACCAATTAATCCTTCTACGGAACAAAGATTGATAATGGAGTTTTTCTCATGGTTGTTCTTCATGACTTTAATCCCGTATTTGACGCCCCACATTGTTCCTGTAAGGTTAACGCCAATCGTAGAGTTCCAGTTTCTTTCATCCATTTTTTCAATATCAGAGAAGACACCGATTCCGGCGTTGTTTACGATAATATTGATTTTGCCAAATTTCTTCATCGTCGCGTTGATGACCCGATCCCAGTCATCTTTTTTTGAAACATCCTGTTGCATAAATACCAGCCGGTTTGGAATTAATTCTTTTTCCAATAAGTCGCCAGCTTCTTTTTCAATCGCCGTAAATACGACTTTAGCGCCCTCTTGGGCAAAACGTTCAACGATGGACTTACCAATACCCTTTGATCCACCAGTAACTAATGCAACCTTACCTTGCAAACGTCCCATTATAAAGCCTCCGTTCTAAAGTTTGTTACAAAGGTATTATATAGCACCCGATTATTGTATGTAAAGCGCTTTCTTTTTCGTAAAATCAGCATTTCTGAGCATTTTGTGTTAAAAATATTAGCCGTTAAAGAAGGGACTATGTGGCCATAACGTTGCAACGGTAAGCGGTTTCAAACATTATATTGTGAAAAAAATAGTTGTTATTCTCTTGAAAATTCAAAAGAACAATACTTGTTTTCAATGATAATTTGTCATTATTATTAGTACTTCCAACAACAAAATGACAAAATCAACGGTAAAATTTTCATAATTTACGAAAATTCTACCGTTGATTTTTTGAACTTTTATTTTTTCCTAGGAGAGTGTGACATAGATCCACTGAATGACAGACTTATTTTGAATGTACGTTTCGCTGGGGAAAATTTGGGGTTGAATGCCATCTACTAGATAGATCCAGCCTTTTGTATTGCTTAGGGAAGATAGACCATCGATGGCAATGATGCAGGGCCGGCCATTGATACTCTTTTCCTTCAAGGCAATGCCTTCTTTTTGAAAGTAGTGTTGGGATGCAGCATAAACTGAGATGTTATCATTCCACTCTAAGTCGCGGTTGATGGTGTAGATTTTCTGAGCGCCGTTATATCGCTTGCGGAACTGTAACGGAGTTAGGCTGGTAGTTTCTTTGAAAACCTTATTGAAATAGTTTGCTCGGGCAAATCCAATGGTGTTCGAAATATCACTGATGGGTTGGTCGGTCGAAATCAATTGTATCTGGGCCAGAGAAATCTTTCTGATTCGAATGTAATTTGAAAAATTAATTTTAAAGTGTTCTTTGAATAATCGACTTAAGTAGGCCGGTGACAAATAGGAATTTTTGGCCACCGTGTCCAGCGTAAGCTTTTGATCGATATTTTGATCTATGTATGATAAGGCGATGCCAATATCATTGATTCCCTTGCTATTATTGATATTTGGGGACTGTTTGAGTTTGTTAGCTGGCTCTCCAATGTCAGTTGTAGATCCAGAAATAATTAGGCTGAGGAGCTGATGGCCTTTCATTAATTCTTCTTTAGTCAGTGGTGATAGGACGCTAATCTCTTGATAGTAGGCATTTAGAACACTGGTGGCGATATTTTCCAGGGCGTCCCGATGTAGGGAAGTTGTATTAACGGGAATATTATTCTTATTTGTAACAAACAAGCCATTGAATTGTCCATTTGTAATCAAGGGGAAGAATAGTGAAAGATTCTTTTTGTGAAAAAAGGCGGTAACTTTACCAGTGTCCAGGAACACACCATCGCTGGTGACGAGGTGTAAGGAGGCGTCAATGAAGGCAAGGTGGGTCTTCGTTAGTTGATAAAATAAAGTCAAGATTTGTTTGATGCGAATGTACCGAGTTTCTTGTGAATTGAAATTCATAAAAAAGTCTCCTTTTAGAGGTTGCTACCCTTGTTAGTGAGTACACAATAGCCTATTTTATGACAAAAATCAAATATCCGTAATAAATAAGAGCAATATCTTGTGAATTACCATAATTTATAAATGAAAATGACTAAGAAAATTTAGAGCACTTGTTATATAATAGCCGTGTAATAAAAAAGTAAGCGTTTTCAAACGCATACTGACATTAGGAGGCTTTCTTTATGGAACAAGAAGCGCTTGGTATGATTGAAACGAGAGGTTTAGTACCTTCAATTGAAGCAGCAGATGCAATGGTTAAAGCTGCGAACGTTGCCTTAATCGGCCAACAGAAAATTGGTGCCGGTCTTGTAACTGCCATGGTTCGTGGTGACGTTGGAGCTGTTAAGGCAGCTGTAGACGCAGGGGTTCAGGCTGCAGGGAACGTCGGTGAAGTTGTTTCCAGTTATGTCATCCCACGTCCACATACGGATGTTGAGAAAATTCTTCCACACAAAGAATAAAGAATAGTCATTAAAATTGGTTCTTATTTTGTTTGAGTGGAGGACAAATAAGAACCTTTTTATTAGTAATAAGCAATTTAATTGAAAATTCTCCGTTACAAAATATTAGGGGGCAGTCTTATGATTGACTTTTTGAATTCCACCAGTGTCGCACCGGAGTTCGTGGGTGCTGATGCAGCTGGGGATACAATTGGGTTATGTATTCCCAACGTAGATCCAGAGCTCCTGGAAAAAATGCACGTAAAAAAGCACTATTCAGTAATTGGAATCGTCAGTGACCGTACAGGTGGTGGCCCACAGCTCTTCTCAATGGATGAGGGGATTAAGTCTACTAATACTGAAGTGATTGACGTTGAATGGACGAATGATACCAAAGGTGGCGGGGGACAAGGTTGCATGATCGTCATTGGTGGTTATGATCCATCCGATGTACGTGAAGCGATTAAGGTAACTTTTGAAAACCTGCATCACTACTTTGGCGATGTGTATGGCAACGATGCCGGCTACGTGGAATTACAGTACACTGCTCGAGCTGCTGGCTGTTTGACTGAAGCATTGGGTGCTGAAGAGGGTAAAGCCTTTGGAATCATCAATGCTTGTCCTGCGGCAATTGGTATTGTCATGGCGGATACAGCATTAAAGACTGCCGGTGTAAACATCATTTCGGTGGCAACGCCAAGTCATAACGGCAGTCCTTCCAACGAAGGGACGTTGACCATTAGTGGTGAATCGGGTGCAGTTCGTCAAGCTGTCATTGCTGCTCGTGAGCGTGGACTAGAGTTGCTGGGACAAATGGGAGATAAGCCATCAAATGATTATCCCTCCTACATTCAGTAAAAACTTTATTCTAAGGAGGATTACTTAATGAAACGTCAAAAAAGATTTGAAAAGCTAGAACAGCGTCCAATCAACAAAGATGTCATTGTTAAAGAGTGGCCTGAAGAAGGATTCGTTGCGATGAAGAGTCCTAATGATCCCGAACCAAGTGTCAAGGTTGAAAATGGAGTCATTACCGAAATGGACGGGAAAAAGCGCGAAGACTTTGATTTGATTGACATGTACATTGCTAATTACGGAATCAACATTGAAAATGCTGAAAAAGTAATGGCAACGGACTCCGCTAAGATCGCTAAGATGTTAATCGACCCTAACGTTTCTCACGAAGAAGTCCTGAAGTACACGACGGCTATGACGCCTGCCAAAGGTCAAGATGTTATTTGTCAGCTTGATTTTGGTGAAATGATCATGGGTGCCAAGAAAATGCGTGAACGGCGTAAGCCAGCTAATCAAAGTCATGTTACCAACTATATCGATAATCCAGTCGAATTAGCTGCTGATGCTGCTGAAGCTGCCTTGAGAGGCTTCGCTGAAGAAGAAACGACCACTGCTGTTAGTCGGGATGCGTCTTTCAATGCACTTTCAGTATTGGTTGGTTCACAAACTGGTCGGCCTGGTGTTCTTCACCAATGTTCCGTTGATGAAGCAACTGAATTACAATTAGGGATGCGGGGCTTGACCTCTTATGCCGAAACCATCTCTGTTTACGGGACTGACCGGTCATTTACCGATGGTGACGATACACCTTGGTCTAAAGGATTCTTAGCATCTTGCTATGCTTCTCGTGGGATTAAGATGCGGTTTACATCTGGGTCTGGTTCTGAAGTTTTGATGGGCTATCCAGAAGGCAAGTCGATGCTGTACTTGGAAGCACGTTGCATCTTACTATCGAAGGCTTCTGGTGTTCAAGGCTTGCAAAATGGGTCACTCAGTTGTATCTCAATTCCAACGGCCGTTCCAAATGGATTGCGTGAAGTCTTAGGCGAAAACCTTTTGTGCATGATGTATGACCTGGAAGCTGCAACTGGGAGTGACCAATCATTCTCGCATTCCTCAATGCGTCGGACTTGGCGTTTTATGGGACAATTCATTGGTGGGACTGACTTTATCTGTTCAGGATTTGGTGCTGAACCAAACCCAGATAACACGTTTGCTGGTTCTAACGAAGATGTTTATGACTACGATGACATTCACTTCTTATCGCGGGATTATGGCCAATCATTTGGGATTCATTCAATTAAAGAAGAGGATGCCATTAACGTTCGTCGGAAGGCTGCCAAGTCATTGCAAATCGTCTTTAAAGGTTTAGGCTTACCTGCTATTACCGATGAAGAAGTTGAAGCTGCAACTTATGCTGATGTCCATGAAGACATGCCTAAACGTGATAAGGTTGCTGATATGAAGGCTGCTCAGGATATGATGGACAGAGGAATTACCGCTGTTGACGTTATCAAGGCACTGGTTGATGGTGATGTTAAAGATGTTGCGGAAGCCATTTTGAACCTTCAAAAGCAAAAGGTTGTTGGGGATTATCTCCAGACGTCTGCTATTTTCGATGACAAGTGGCACGTTGAATCCGCTGTTAACGAAGGAAATGACTACCAAGGACCAGGTACTGGTTACCGTCTTTACGATGATCCTGAAGAATGGAAAAAGGTAACGGATATTCCACAAGTTATCGATCCAGAACACTTCGATATGTAAGGGAGGAGGTATTTTTATGACTGAAATTGATGAAAACTTAGTTCGTAAAATTGTCCGTGAAGTTTTAGCACAAACGCAAACTGATCAAACCATTGATTTTCAGAAGAATGGCAGTGCTGTAGCTACTTCTGAAAGCGCTTCATACAATGGGGATGCAGTTCCAGAAAAGAACGTTTCTTGGTTCCAATCAGTTGGTTTAGCTAAGCCGGGCTATTCTAAGGATGAAATCGTGATTGCTGTTGCGCCTGCCTTTGCGACGGTGTTGACTAAGACCGAATCTGGCGTTTCCCATCAAGAAGCATTACGCCAAATTATTGCTGGAATTGAAGAAGAAGGACTGAAGGCACGGGTCATTAAAGCCTACGATACCTCTGACGTTTCATTCATGGCCGTAGAAGCTGATCACCTGTCAGGTTCTGGAATCTCTGTTGGGATTCAGTCAAAAGGGACTGTAATTATTCATCAGAAGGACCAAGAAGCTTTAAACAACTTGGAATTGTTCCCAGAGGCGCCCGTTATCGATGCCAAGATGTTCCGTCAAATCGGTAAAAATGCGGCTCGTTATGCAAAGGGTGATTCTCCAGAGCCTGTTTCACAACCAAACGACCAAATGGCTCGGCCCAACTTCCAAGCAATCTCTGCCATCTTACATATTCGTGAGACGCATCAGGTTGTTCCTGGTAAGCCAGCGGAAGAGATTAAAGTCACATTTTAAGGAGAGGTATCAATGAGCGATATTAACGATTTAGTTGCAAACATTTTAAAGCAGGTTAATAATTCTGATACCGCGTCTACTGGGTCAACTAATTCATCGAGTACCAGCGTTAGTGACGGTAAGCAGTATGGTGTCAAGGATTATCCATTATATGAAAAGCACCGGGATATCATTAGAACGCCTTCTGGGAAACCATTGAATGATATCACCCTTGATGATATTCAAAATAATCGCGTTGACCGTAAAGATTTGCGGATCACGGCCGAAGCGCTTAAGATGCAAGGCGATGTTGCCGGTGATGCTGGACGGAAGACGTTACAAATGAACTTTGACCGTGCGGCAGAGTTGACTAAGATTCCTGATGATCGGTTGCTGGAAATGTACAATGCGTTACGGCCATACCGTTCTTCTAAGGACGAACTCCTGAGTATCGCCAATGAATTACGGACAAAGTATGATGCTAATATTTGTGCGGCATGGTTTGAAGAAGCCGCAAAATACTACGAAAGCCGTAAGAAGCTTAAAGGAGATAAGTAGGAAAAGTCGAAAAAGGGTGTTTAGGCATGGCAATGAAAAATGTGATTGGCGTTGATATTGGCAACTCGTCAACTGAAGTTGCACTAGCTAATGTTTCCGATAGTGGAGAGGCAAATTTTATTGGATCAGGGATAGCTGCAACAACAGGTATTAAGGGTACCAAGGAAAATCTAGTTGGTATTCGTGATTCAATCAACCAGGTGTTAGATAAGACTAATTTATCAATTAGTGATATTGATTTAATTAGAATTAACGAAGCCACTCCGGTTATCGGGGACGTGGCCATGGAAACGATTACGGAGACAATTGTCACCGAATCAACCATGATTGGCCATAATCCTGACACACCAGGTGGCATGGGAACAGCGTCTGGGATTACAATTCCAATTTTAGATTTAGCTAGAGAGAGCGATAAGAGTCGTAGCTATATTGTAATTGTCCCCAAAGAGCTCGACTTTGAAAATTGTGCTAAGTTAATCAATGCTTACATCGATGCTGGTTACGATGTAACGGCGGCCATTCTACAAAATGACGATGCTGTTCTTGTTGATAATCGGCTGAAAAAGCAAATTCCAATTGTCGATGAAGTGGCTTTGATTGATAAGGTGCCGGTTCGAATGTTGGCTGCCGTTGAAGTGGCTGGACCAGGACAAGTTATTTCCCAATTAGCTAATCCATATGGGATTGCGACGTTGTTCAACCTTGATTCTGAAGAAACTAGAAATATTGTTCCCGTTTCACGGGCTCTGATTGGCAACCGTTCGGCGGTCGTCATTAAGACACCAGCGGGTGATGTTAAGGCTCGTGTGATTCCTGCTGGTAAAATTATCATTGATGGTGAGACTGGAAAAGAAGAAGTTGGTGTCTCAAGGGGTGCTGACGCAATTATGAAAAAGGTTTCCAATTTCCGCCACATCAAGGATATTACCGGGGAATCGGGGACAAACATTGGTGGTATGCTGGAAAAGGTTCGTCAAACGATGGCGACTCTGACTGGCAAGCAAAATAAGGATGTTGCGATTCAAGATCTGCTGGCAATCGATACACAAGTTCCAGTAAAAGTCACTGGGGGCTTAGCGGGAGAGTTCTTGAACGAATCTGCCGTTGGGATTGCTGCGATGGTTAAGTCTGATCATTTGCAGATGGAAGTGATTGCTAAGCTAATTGAGAAGGAACTCAATGTTAAGGTTGAAATTGGTGGTGCAGAGGTCGAGTCAGCCATTCATGGTGCATTGACAACGCCCGGTACGTCTAAGCCGATTGCAATTCTTGATTTTGGGGCCGGATCTACGGACGCGTCCATTATCGACAAGGAAGATAAGATGATTGCGATTCATCTTGCTGGTGCCGGTGATATGGTCACTATGATTATCAATTCCGAACTGGGTTTGTCTGATCCTTACTTAGCGGAGGATATTAAACGTTATCCATTAGCTAAGGTCGAAAATCTCTTTCAGTTACGGCATGAAGATGGTTCTGTTCAGTTCTTTGAGCATCCGTTACCTTCCGAATTGTTTGCCCGAATTGTGGTCATCAAGCCAGACGGTTATGAACCAGTTACGGGTAATCCAAGCATTGAAAAGATCAAGTTAGTTCGGCAAAGTGCTAAGAAGCGTGTGTTTGTGACGAATGCCATTCGGGCCCTAAGATATGTCAGTCCAACGGGAAACATTCGGGATATTCCGTTTGTAGTCATCGTTGGAGGATCGGCGCTGGACTTTGAAATTCCACAATTGGTTACGGATGAATTGGCGCACTATAACTTGGTCTCTGGTCGTGGAAATGTTCGTGGCATTATGGGACCACGAAATGCTGTTGCTACTGGGCTGGTTCTTCGCTACGCTGAAGAGAGAAGGCTGAGCAATGGCTGATACTCTTGAACGTCCAACAATCGTCATTGGTGTAGACGGTGAGGCTACCGTTGCACAGGCTCAATTACAGCCGCTCTTGAATGGTATTGAAGAGGAGCAGATCCCGAGCTCGATGCAAGTTATTGCAGTTAGTGACATTGTTTCTCGGGCATATCAGGCAGCGTTATCCTCCAGGTTGTCGGTAGGAATTGCGTACGACAATCATCGCTATGTGATTCACTACAAGAATCTGCCGGAACATGAACCATTGTTTGATGTGACGATTGATGATGCGTCGAAGTTACGAATGCTGGGAGCCAACGCCGCTCGGTTAGTAAAGGGGATACCCTTTAAGAAATTATCATGAATGGGGATAAAATTATGGAAGCGTTAGGATATGTAGAATGTAACGGACTGTCCAGCGCAACTGTTGCCGCTGATCGCATGTTAAAAACAAGCGACGTTAAACTTAGCAGAATTCGTAATGCTGAAAATGGTTGGATTACGCTAGAGTTTACGGGTGACATAGCTGCGTTGAACGTTGCTGTTGAAACTGTCAAGCAGACTTTGCCAAAAGAATATATTGCTGGCCTGGTAATTGGTAGTCCGGCTGATGGGTTGAATAGATTAGGGAGTTCAGGCGCCAGTGATGTGGCACCACAAGGATTTAATCCTGAAAAATACAATCCAGATGGGTCAATGAAAGAGTCTGCCATGTTTGGGCCACATCCTGAGCATAAGGTTGTCAAGACTCAAAATGTGGTACAAAAGGTGTCAATTGAGTCCCATGTAAAGACGGCAAGAACCAGTGAAAGTGATGATTCTAAGACGCAAGCAAGTAGTGCGTCTGACGATGATCAACCTAGCGATCGGGTTACTTGTAATTTATGTGGTGATCCAAAGTGTCCTCGTAAATTGGGTGAACCGCATAACAAGTGCATTCACTACAATGAGCTGGAGAAGAAAGCTGAATTGAATAAAAAGGATAAACCCAACAAGAACTAGGAGGAAGAATAAATGAATAATGCTTTGGGAATGATTGAAACTAGAGGATTAGTACCTTCGATTGAGGCTGCGGATGCCATGGTCAAGGCCGCTAACGTTCAATTGACCGGCCAAGAAAAAATTGGTGCTGGTTTGGTTACGGTTATGATTCGTGGAGATGTTGGGGCCGTAAAGTCTGCAGTTGATGCAGGACTCCAAGCAGCACAATCTGTTGGTGAAGTGGTTTCATCATACGTTATCCCTCGTCCACATAGTGAAGTTGAAAATATCTTACCGGTTGTTGCGGATACTACTGCCGAATAACAATCTAATTATATTTAATGGGCTGGAGGTGTGCTGATGGATGACTTAGTTCAAAAAGTTATTGCGAAATTAAAGGAAAGACAAACTGCGAACACAATTCTTTCCCTTAATGAGTTGCCATCTCCACAGGATAAGCAGGTGTTTATTGACTATGGCAGCGTCATATTGGATGACGTTTCTATTCAGTTTATCAAGGATCTCTATTCGTTAAAGACGGATAATGCCTCGGTATTGTGGGTATTAAACGGTATCAATTACGGTGTTTGTTTTTACTTAAAAGTCAATGCACACATCATTAATTTTATTCCTCGAGCAATGGTCTTAGACTGGCCGATCAAATTTATCATTGGTCGTAATTCGCTTATTGTAGGAAGTTATCACAAGATTATTTCTAGAAGAGAGATTGCTACTTTGCCGGATAGCGCCGTCTTAATCAAAACGGTAAGACAGACGTTGACCGATGAGGGGTTAGAAATCTGTGATAAGAAGAATATTAAAATAAAGATTAGGACTGAAGAAAATTGTATATGGCTAGAGTAATTGGTAGTGTTGTATCTACCCAAAAAGATCCATCTTTAGTTGGAAAAAAGTTGATGATTGTTCGTCCAATCGATTCGGACCAAAAAGCAATTCGGTTTGAGCAAGTTGCATCTGATACAGTTAATGCTGGTATTGGTGACAACGTATTGGTCACTAGAGGTGCAGGAGCCCGTAGAGCGGATGGTGATTCTCAACGAGATGCGGCGGATGTTAATGACTGTACGATCGTTGGCATCATCGATCGCTTTGACAAGTAGAATTTGATGTTAAGGGGTGAGTCTTAGTGGCTATTTATACTAAAGGCGGCGACAAAGGTAAGACAAGTCTATTTGACGGCTTACGAGTTGAAAAAGATTCAATTCGTGTAGAAACATATGGAACGTTTGACGAACTGAATGCAAATATCAGTCTGGCAGATAAGTTCTGTAAGAGCGAAAAGAATAAAAAAATTTTACAGACCGTTGAATACCGTATGTTTTATCTTCAAGGTGAAATTGCCACCAAAGACACGGAGAAGTTCTTAAAACAGAGCCAATTCATCACCGATGACGATACGCGTTCATTGGAAAAGATTATTGATGACTATACCCAAGCGCTACCACCCATCCATAGTTTTATTTTGCCTGGGTCGAGCACGGCCGGTGCCCAACTCCATGTTTGTCGAACCATTTGTCGGCGAGCTGAAAGATCATTTGTCAAGCTGTCTAAAAGTATTGAATTTCGTCCGGAGTTGGAAAGATACGTCAACCGGCTTTCTGATTTTCTTTATATCATGGCTCGGTCTGAAGACTATGAAGATTTGATTGACGATGTTACTGAGAAGGTCATTAAAGTCTATTCAAAAATTGAGGACGGTCGTAAAGATGAATGAAGATCAATTAAACAGTGTGATTAAACGAGTAATTGCAAAGCAACAGGTGAATCAGTTCTCTTTGAATAAAATGGAGAAAGTCATCGAAGCCGCTGTGAAACGTGCGGATGAATTCAATATTGGTGTCACTATCGCCATTATGCGTAATGATCAAGTTCTTCAGATGAGTTATCATATGCCAAACGCGAACTTAGTAAGTAGTACGCTGGCCCCTAAGAAGGCTTGGTCTGCGCTAGCAATGAAACAGCCAACGATTGAGATATCCGAACAAGTTCAACCGGGAGCTGAGCTATATCAGATTGAAACCATGATGGGTGGACGGCTGACTTCCTTTGGGGGTGGAATTCCTCTAGAGATTGATGGCAAAATTATTGGTGCCATTGGTGTTAGTGGCGGCGCTGTTAAGCAAGATCAGGCTATTTGTGAAGTGGCTGTTGATACTTTTAAGAAGGAGAGTGATTAGGATTATGGATCAAGGAAAAATGGAAGCGCTTATTCGTGACATTATTGCTCAGGAAGCTGGTCGTAGCACGAACCAGCAATCTGGTGGGCCTAGGGCCAATCTAGATGATAGTAATACATCGCCACTACTAAGAGATTTGCGTGATTCAGTGCTGGAGAAGATTAAGGGTGAGTCTTCCGATGTAGATAACTCTCCTTTACTAGAAGGCATTAAGCAGGATGTAGAGAATAGTATCGGTTAGCGAGGGATGGTTCTATGGGTCGTGATATTGAACGAACAATCCAGGAGTACGTGCCCGGTAAGCAGGTGACGTTAGCACACATTGTTGCTAACCCCACTCCTGATATTTATGAAAAATTGGGTATCCAGACACCGAAAAATGCACTGGGAATTTTAACGATTACACCTAGTGAGGCGGCAATCATTGCTGGAGATATTGCCACTAAATCGAGTAATGTGACGCTTGGATTTATCGATCGATTCAGCGGCTCGGTAGTTATTGTTGGTGAGGTCTCAGAGGTTGAGTCTGCCTTGAAAGAGGTCATTACCAAGCTACATGAGCTTCTCGGCTTCGACATTCCCAAAATTACGAGAACTTAAATAAGAGAAAAGGGCCACAGCGTTAGGCCGCGGCTCTTTTCTTATTGAGTGAAGCTAATGATGGATGAAAGTGTGCGCTGAATGGTGTCTAAGGGGGAATATTCATGCAAATTGCGCGAGAAATTAAGTTGAATAATGCCTTCAATTGCCGTGATTTAGGTGGATATCAAACCTCAGATGGATTGACGATTAAGCAACATCAATTAATTCGTGCGGGCTATTTGTCCGATTTAGATAGTGTGGACCAAAAGATACTGTATGATTATGGCGTGCGAACCGTTATTGATTTGAGATCACCGATGGAAGTAGTGAAATATCCGGATCATTTAGGTGGAATTGCGCGTTACTTACGAATTTCAGTTTCTAGGCGGGATTTAACAGAGAGTACGGAGAATCTGAGAAGTTTGGCTAGTCAGTTGACAGACAAAAAAGCTGGGTTTCAGTTGATGCTGCGTAGCTATCGGCAATTAGTCGTCAGTACCGAGGCCCAACAAGCCTATCATCGTTTTTTCAGATCAGTGCTCAATGCCACTCCTGGAGGGATTCTCTTTCATTGTTCTTCTGGCAAGGATCGAACGGGCCTGCTAGCAAGTCTAATTTTGATGATGTTAGATATTCCAGAAGAGACAGTTAAGGCAGACTACCTAAATAGTAATTGGGTTTCCGCGTTGAGAATTAATGACCGTCTCAATGGGGCCAAGCTGGTGAGCGGTAATTTAGCTTATCTGCAGTCGATTTTTGACCTGTCTATTGTTCGAGAAGAGTATTTTGAACAGGTGATGTCAATTATCGATGATCACTTCGGTGGGGTCAAGTCATATTGGCATGAACAGCTTGGACTCAGCGAAGATGATCTGATTAAGCTAAGGAAACTTTTTCTAGAATAGTATCTTGGTTAGTAAGAGCATCTGGTTTAAGCGTGGTTTTGCTATGGTATTTATGCCAAGCTGAATAGCTAAAGTGCAGTAGTAAAACTACATACATAGAAGAAGTATAAGAATCTGCTAGACAACTACTAAGGAAGTGGCACTGATGACTAATATTGGTATTTTGGTTGGGAGTCTTAGTGAAAAATCTTATAGTCAAAAGATTGCTAATTATCTGATGAAGGAACAGTTACCGGTCAAATTTGTTCAGGTGAATTATGAAATTTTACCGCTGTATAATCCAGATTTAGAGCACTCTCCAATACTGGAATGGCAAATTTTTCGTAGCGTGATTGATCAGATGGATGCCCTAGTTTTAGTTACACCAGAATATAATTTTTCAATCCCTGGTGGATTGAAAAATGCACTTGACGTGTTATCGGTACCATTACCACCGGCTCATATTGTTCATAAACCAGCCTTAGTCATTACCGATTCTTCAGGTGAACGTGGTGGAGCCAATGCTAATGCCCATATTCAGCAATTATTACGTTATATGGGGATGAATGTTAAGAATGATTTTATCACCATTGGTAAAGTTCAAGAGGTATTTGATAATCAAGACAGACTAGTTGATCAACAGGTGGCAAAGGAATTAGATGGGGCAATAAAAAGCTTTATTGATACCATAGAATAGCAAAATAATTCGACAAATAAAGATGAGGTGGCATGAATGGCTCAGCGTAATCGTAATTTATTGACGCAGGCGAATCAACAGCTTCAGCAGTTCGCTCAGGTGGTGAATGGTGATAAAGCAGTTCGCCCAGTTAGCAAGGACGAGCCCTTACGTGTTGGGGTTGATTTAGGAACTTCAAGTATCGTAATGGTGGTCTTGGATCAAGATGACCAAGTCGTTTACGGTAATTTTGAGTACGATCACGCTGTCCGAGATGGCTTAGTTGTAAACTTTATGGATTCCGTCCGGATCCTAAGCCGATTGAAGGAACAGACGGAAACTATCTTAGGCGTGACTTTGACCACTGCCTGTGGTGCGATTCCACCTGGAACAGGGGCTGGCAGTGCTAAAATTGTGGCAAACGTGATTGAGTCGGCTGGATTCGTCTGTCGAAAAGTGGTTGATGAGCCAACTGCTGCAGCGCAATTTTTACGAGTGAAGAATGGAACAGTGGTAGATATTGGTGGGGGAACCACTGGAGTTAGTGTTTTTAAGAATAAAAAGTTGATCCAAGTGAGTGATGAAGCTACTGGAGGATTTCATATGTCGCTCGTCGTGGCTGGACATAATGGTTGGGACATGAAGACGGCTGAACAAGCAAAACGTGATCCAACTCAGGAACAAGATGTGTTTGCATTAATTCGACCAGTAGTTGAGAAGATGGCGGCAATTACCAGTGATGTTACCAAAGGTTCCCCGCAAGAACCGGTAATCGTTGTTGGTGGGGCCATTAATTTTAAAGACTTTATTGATACGTTTAGTAAAGCATTGGGCACACCAGCATATAAGCCAGATTTCCCCCAATTTGTCACGCCAATTGGAATTGCAATGTATGATCATGAGGCATAGCTGTCTGAGACAAGCCCCATTTAAAGGGCCAACGAGGACAGTGTAGGGCTTTATACGCAAATGGGATTAGTTTGCCCTTAGAGTTGAATTTATGGGTAGTAAAAGCTGTCATAGATTGAATAAAAAGTAGTAACGCCATGACCCAATTCGGATCACAGCGTTACTACTTTTTTGGTTACTCCTGATTCTGTTGCTTAAGTTGCTCCTGAGCGAAGAGTCGAACGGCTAACTGTCGACTGGGGGTCAGTTGTAGATAAGCGACATCGAACGCCGTATCCTGTGTGAACAAGGTGTCACTGAAGCGCGGGTCGATTGCCGATTTATGTACACCGAGGACGTCGGCCAGTCGTTGCACGTTCTCCGGGTTGGGAGTTGACCGTTCTGCGAAATATCCCGAGAGTGTCGAGGAGGGAATGCCGGTTTTGGCGGCAAGGTCGCCTTGGGTCATGCCCCGTGAGGCTATTTTTAGATTCTGAGCAATAAGTCGTCGAATATTTTTTTCGAATGAAGATAATTCATGGCGGGGCACCGCACTCACTCCTTTACGTATAAGTATGGTTCTAAAGGCTGCTCGCTAATTTTTTGAGGAATAGGTTTGCGCAAAACCGACTGTTTGGATAGAATCAAAGACTAACTTCAGTTCGGATAGTTGGCTAACAAACAGCACGGGCTTTGCAGCAGTTTTTATCAATTTTGGCCGTCAACAAGTGGCTGACTGACTTTATAATCAACAAAAAGCAATTAGTGAGTAAACCTTTAGTTTGGTCAAGTAAAACATATAAATGGGTAACATGACAGCAAATTGCTTACGGCTAGTTCTTGAGAAAAAGACCTTGGATAAAGCGTCACTGTGAAGCTGATAGCAAGACTGGTCGTGAACGATGATTTGTCATTTATGTGACCCGGAAACCGCATTTTCCAGACTAGGAAATAATCCGCTGTCGTCATTATAACGAATAGATTGCGCGCAAGCAAACTTATTTAGTTGATTAACTGCTGAAAGTAATTGACAAAACGAATAAACTCGCTTAATATACAAAAGTGTTTGTAAGGAGGTGTGCGTGATGGAGAAAGTGCAGATTACACTTGACGCCGCTCGCCACAATGCGGGTTACTCGCAAAAAGAGGCTGCGGCACGCTTGGGAATTCACTATCAAACGTTGGCATCCTGGGAGCGTGATAGCTCCAACTTAGGTTTAGCCACCATCGAACGCCTATCTCAACTCTATCAAATTCCAAAGGCTGTCCTTTTTTTTGGCAAGAAAAACGATTTTATTCGTTCTTTGCGCGAACGGGCGACTAGGAACTAAATAGGCGTTCTAGGGGGGACCGGGCTGATCCGGTTACAAAAAACAGAATTAGGATCACCGTCGCCGAGGAGCAGCTCCAAGGCGATATTTTTTTGAAAAATTTTTTCTTAAACAAATCGAGTGGGTTTAGGGTCAATTAGGTGAACTAGTTTGGTAACCCCAAACTCGGAGAAACGTTGTGGTTGTAGGATTATTATTAGTAAAACGATAAACCCAAAAAGCTGTAAACTATTTGTGTAGTATCACACAATTCAGGGGGTTGCTGAACGGAAGTGCATAAAAGGGCTTTACAATTGTGCACGAATCCGGTATGCTATTGATGATAAATGAAAGGGGTTTCATACAATGACATTAACTACTGAACAACTCGCTAAATACATGGACCATACGAATTTAAAGGCGGATGCTACTGAAGCAAGCATTAAGCAAACTTGTGACGAAGCTGCCAAATTTAACACAGCTTCAGTCTGCGTGAACTCTTACTGGATTCCGTTCGTTGCTGAGCAATTAAAGAGCACAACTGTTAATCCAATCGCCGTTGTTGGCTTCCCACTAGGGGCAATGGCAACTGCTAGTGAAGTTTTCGAGGCTGAAAAGGCTATCGACGATGGCGCCGAAGAAATCGACATGGTAATCAACGTTGGTGAATTGAAGTCTGGTAACAATGATGTTGTCGAAGCTGACATCAAAGCTTTAGCAACCGCCGTTCATGCCAAGGGCAAGTTGCTCAAAGTCATTCTGGAAACCTGCTTATTAACGAAAGACGAAATCGTTCGTGGTTGCCAATTAAGTGAAAAGGCCGGTGCCGACTTCGTTAAGACGTCTACTGGGTTCTCCACGGCTGGTGCCAAACTAGAAGATGTTAAATTGATGCGCGAAACTGTCGGCGACCGCTTAGGTGTTAAGGCTTCAGGTGGTATTCACAGTCGCGAAGAAGCATTGGCCATGATCGATGCCGGTGCAAGTCGTTTAGGTGTTAGTGCCACGGTGGCTATCTTAACTGGCGATGCCGCAAGTGCTAAAGCTGGCTATTAGAATTTAATTTGTGAAAGCGGGGATACAGGTATGAAGTTCAAACGAGTTTTTGGTTTAGTTATGGATTCAGTCGGTGCAGGTGCTGCACCCGACGCCGCCAAGTATGGCGATGAAGGTTCCGACACTTTGGGCCACGTTGGTCACCATTTCGCCGGTAAGCTGGCACTGCCTAACTTAGCTAAAATTGGGTTATCTAACCTGCGGGACACGCCTATCGAAGGGGTTCCCGTAGCCGACAATCCTCACGCTTACTATGGTAAGATGCGTGAGATTTCTGCGGGTAAGGATTCAATGGATGGTCACTGGGAAATGATGGGTCTGCCAGTTCGTAAGGCGTTGAGCACGTTCCCTAATGGGTTCCCACAAGACATTATCGATAAATTGGAAGCGTTTTCCGGTCGAAAAGTTATCGGTAACCGTCCGGAATCTGGGACCAAGATCATCGCTGAACTTGGTGAACAACAGATGGAAAAGGGCGACCTGATCGTCTACACCTCGGGTGATTCCGTTATCCAAATTGCGGCGCATGAAGATATTATCCCGCTCGACGAACTTTACAAGATCTGTGAGTACGCGCGTTCATTAGTTAATGGTCCAGAATACTTAGTTGGTCGGATCATCGCGCGGCCATACGTTGGACCAGATGGCCAACACTTTACGCGGACAGCTAACCGGCGTGACTTCACGTTGGAACCAACTGCTGAAACTGACATGGATCGTTTACAAGCAGCTGGCGTGCACGTCGTTGGCGTTGGGAAGATCAACGATATCTTCTCTGGCCACGGTATCGACGAAGGCTACCATAACGAAAGCAACATGGATGGGATGGACCACGTCGACCACGTTATGAAGGAAGACTTCACTGGTTTTTGCTTCATTAACTTAGTTGATTTCGATGCCATGTACGGTCACCGGCGGAACCCAGATGGTTTTGGGAATGCGCTGATGGACTTTGACAAACGACTCGGCACCGTCTTGGATAACATGAACGATGATGACCTTTTGATGATCACCGCCGACCATGGGAATGACCCAACATTTACGGGTTCAGACCACACGCGTGAACAAGTACCATTACTGGTTTACTCACCAAGCTTCAAGCAAGGTGGGAGCCTGGGTGTTCGGTCACCGTTTGCTGATTTCGGGGCAACCGTCTTAGATAACTTTGGCGTGGCTGGCAACGGTGAAGGCCACAGCTTCTTAGCAGACTTGAAATAGTTAACCACAACCATTTTAGGAGGAACTAATCATGAGTAACCATATCGAAGCGAAAATGGGCGACATTGCTGATACTGTTTTGATGCCAGGGGACCCATTACGGGCGAAATACATTGCGGAAACCTTCCTAGAAAATCCCGTTTGCTACAACAAGGTTCGGAATTGCTTCGGCTATACCGGGACTTACAAGGGCAAACGGATCTCCATTCAGGGGACCGGGATGGGGATTCCTTCAATCTCCATCTACACCAACGAGCTGATCAATGACTACGGCGTAAAAACCTTATTCCGGGTCGGCACTTCTGGTGGGATGAGCCCAGACGTCCACGTTCGCGACGTGGTCTTGGCCCAAGCAGCCACGACGGATTCTTCCATCATTCACAACACGTTTGGCGGCGGTATCTACTACGCACCAATCAGTGACTTTGGCCTGCTGGATACCGCTTACCACGTTGCCCAGGACCTGAAGATTCCGGTACAGGTTGGGAATATCTTAGCCGAAGATCGGTTCTACAATGACGAAATGGATCGGCAAAAGCTGATCGATTACGGCGTTATCGCTACCGAAATGGAATCCGCAGCCCTCTTCATGTTAGCAGCGAAGTACCACGTTCGGGCACTGTCCGTGTTGACCATTAGTAACCATTTGATTACTGGTGAATCTACCACTCCTGAAGAACGGGAAAAGTCATTTAACGATATGATCAAGGTTGCCTTAGACACAGCCGTTAAAGCATAACTAACCTGGCGGGTGCGGACAATTATGGCTGCACTCGTCGTTTTGGTTATTAATAATACTTGTGGCGAGTTTCTTCTACAGATTGTGTAGAGTGATCGTCTAAAATGTCGTGGACTTACAGTCGGACCGGTAAGGCGACAGGTTTATCAATTTTAATTAGAGGGGGCAAGGACGTGGCAGAGACGACGGAACAACGGTTGGCACAAGGACTGACCGTCGCTAAGATGTACTATCAGGGCGACCAGAGTCAAAGCCAGATTGCCCAGAAATTAGGAATTTCACGACCAACTGTTTCGCGATTACTCCAGTTTGCCAGAGAACAGGGCCTGGTTCGAATTCAAATCGTCGATCCAGTTCAAGACGTTCAGACACTGGAACAAGCGCTGAAACGGGCGTATCACATTGAGGTGCACGTGGTCCCGACGCAGTTAACGACAGCCGGTGAGCTGCTCAACGCGGTCGGTCAATACGCCGCTCGCTATCTGGAAGACATTGTGACCGAACACGATGTCATCGGGATCGGCTGGGGCAAGACCATTTACGCCATTGGGTCCAATCTACAACCCGACACGTTAACGGGCGTCGAGGTGATTCAACTTAAAGGGAGTGTGAGTTATTCTACGGAGCACACGTACGCGTACGAAAGCATCGACGCCTTTGCCAATGCCTTCCACGCGGTGCCCCAGTACTTGCCATTGCCGGTCATCTTTGACCACCAACAAACTAAGGAATTGGTGGAGGCTGAACGGCATATCCAGTACCTCCTGAAATTGGGTGAACGGGCCAATATCGCGATTTATTCGGTTGGTACCGTGCGCAATACCGCGTTGGTTTTTCAGCTAGGCTACCTGCAGGAACAGGAAAAGAAGTTCTTACAGGATCATGCCGTGGGAGATATCTTCTCCCGCTACATAGACGAAAATGGTGAAATCGTCGATCAGCAGTTGAACCAACGGACAATTGGCATTAACCTCGATAGTTTACGTGAAAAGGAACATTCAATTTTAGTCGCAGCCGGTGATGCCAAGGTCCCCGCAATCAAGGCGGCCTTGCTCGGCGGCTACCCGAACTGCCTCATCATCGATCAACATGCAGCAACACAACTACTGAAGCTCACACCGTCGGCCTAGAACCGGTGGTGCAACTGACTTAGAAATGGAGTGGCTTAATTATGAGAATGGTTGATATTATTGATAAGAAACGTAACGGTGGCGAATTAACTAAGGAAGAGATCCAAACGTTTGTTGATGGGGTCGTTTCCGGTGAGATTCCTGACTACCAAACCAGTGCATTCCTGATGGCAACTTACTTTAAGGACATGACGGATGCTGAACGTTCAGAGCTTACCATGGCAATGATGAAGTCTGGGGACCACTTGGACCTCTCCAGCATTCCTGGGATGAAGGTCGACAAGCACTCAACCGGTGGTGTTGGGGACAAGACGAGTATTCCGCTAGCCCCAATCGTCGCTGCATTGGGTATTCCAGTACCGATGATCTCCGGCCGAGGGTTAGGCCATACTGGTGGGACGTTGGATAAATTGGAAGCGATTCCAGGTTACCAAGTCGAAATTAGCGAAGACGACTTTATCAAACAAGTCAAGGACCAAGGCTTGGCTATCGTGGGGGCTACTGGAAACATTGCTCCTGCCGACAAGAAGATTTATGCCTTACGTGACGTGACCGACACCGTGGACTCGATTCCACTGATTGCCAGCTCAATCATGAGTAAGAAGATTGCTTCCGGGACCGATGCCTTAGTAATCGACGTTAAGACCGGTGCCGGGGCCTTCATGAAGACCTTGGACGACTCCCGTGAATTGGCAAAGGCCTTAGTTGGTATCGGGAAAGGTGTTGGCATGGACTGCATGGCCATCATTTCCGACATGAACCAACCACTGGGGAACGCCATTGGAAACGCTTTGGAAATCAAAGAATCCATTGACCTGTTGAAGGGTGAAGCTCCTGCCGACATCACCGACTTAGTCTTAACGTTAGGCGCACACATGGTTGTGATGTCCGGTAAGGCCAAGACCTTGGATGAAGCCCGAGCAATGTGTGAAAAGACCATTGAAGATGGCTCCGCATTGAAGAAGTTCGGCGACATGGTTGAAGCACAAGGCGGCGACCGTAGTGTGATCGACCACCCAGAAATCATGCCACAAGCCAAGTACAAGATTCCATTGCCAGCTAAGGCTAGTGGGGTCGTAAGCAAGGTCGAAGCCGATGAAATGGGTATCGCCAGCATGTTGCTGGGCGGTGGCCGGCAAAAGGCTGACGACAAGCTCGACTATGCAGTTGGTATCATGATGAACAAGAAGGTTGGCGACGCCGTCAAGGAAGGCGACACCTTGCTGACCATCTACAGTAACCGTGAAGACGTTGAAGACATCAAGAAGCGGTTATATGATAACATCGAAATCAGTGACTCAGCAGAACCATTTACGCTGATTCACGAAACGGTTCGTTAGACAGTAATTAGACACTAACTGAGCTGTTCTGCAGCAACTCCCCCCGGGCCTTCGTGGCTCGGGGGGAGTTGTTTTTTTGGGAGACCGATTTTTTGTAAGTCAGAAGAGTTAGTCCTGCAAACTGCCTTACGTTGTTGATGGTAGGTTGCCAAACGGGCTATTTCTACTATCTCATATTGGTACAGCGAGGTAGTCGTTGTAATTTTAAAATAGCGCGGTGGCCGCCAATTTGTCAGAATTGACTTTTTTTGTAAAAATTCGAACAATATCAGTGACAGCACGCCCCTTTTTGTTTACACTTTAGGTTAAGTCAAACATATTGAAGGTCAGGGGATGTTGCCGCCATGCTAGACAATTTATTAGCGGTTATTCGCGAAGAGAATTTATCAGAACAACTTTATCACAGTCTCGTGGGGCTTGAAATTGAAGAACAGCGAATTGACCAGCATGGTCGGTTAAGTCGCCAACCCCATCCAAGTAAGTTGGGGTCACGGACCTTTCATCCATATCTTCAAACGGACTTTACGGAAACACAGTTAGAGGTCATCACCGACCCCAATCCGAATATTGGGGGGACGCTGGATCAGCTAGACACCTTACAAACGGTCGTCTACCGGTCGCTTGAAGGGGATGACCGAATTTGGCCGTTGAGTATGCCACCGGTGATGGATGCTGACGATTTGAAATTTGTAGCGGGGCATTTTGATCGGCCCGCAATCCGGCCGTATCGAGAATATCTTCTGAAAAAGTATGGGATTCAACACGGCTGTATGACCGGTGTTCACGTCAATTACAGTCTGCCCGATCCCGTCATTCATCGGCTTTACAGTCACTATACCAAAGAGTTTGATTCATTAGTCGGGTTCAAAAACGCCCTGTACTTCCGAATCACCCAGAACTTTGTGCGCTATCAGTGGCTGTTGACCTACCTTTTTGGGGCCAGTCCGATTGCCGAAAAAGGGTTCTTTGAGACGACTCCAGATGCGTTGAAACGCCCAGTACGGAGCATTCGCAACAGTCGTTATGGTTTTGTGAACTTTCCACAGGAGCAGGTCACGTATGCCTCGCTGCCAGCTCATCTCACCCAGCTCCAGCGCTTGATCGACGATGGGACCTACTTCTCCGCCCATGAATTTTATGGGCCAGTGCGGCTCAAGGGGCAGGGCAATGCCCGTGACTTCTTGACCGGCGGGATTCAATACCTCGAACTGCGTGACTTTGACAACACGCCATTTACCGCCAACGGGGTCAGTCGGCACGCCCTGTACTTCTTGAAGATCTTTATGATCTATCTATTGACGCGTGATCTTCCCGACGATTTAAATGGTGCCTTGGACGCCGCCCGTGATCAAAACCAGGCCGTCGCCTTGGAGAATCCATTAGCCCCGACGCAGTACCAAGCAGCCGGTGAGCGGGTTTTTAAGGAAATGCGAGCGATGGCTGATCAGCTACAGGCGCATACAGAACAGTGGAGCGTCATTGATGACTTAGAAGAAGTCTTGATGCATCCCGAACTGACGCCGGCTGCGAAGCTGATGGAACACGTTGAGCAAGATAGTCTGATGACGTATGGTCAAGCCGTTGCCCGTCGCTGGTATCAGGAACGACTGGGGACTGATCAATTGTTGCCCCGGCTCAAACAGTTGAGTGAGCACGCTCAGCGGTTTGTCCTGGTCGCCATGCAAGATGGGATTCGCTTCTTTCAAGTCCGCGATGAAGACGGCGAGGACCTGTTGATGTTCACCTTTGATGGCGTCACACAGGTCTTGCAGGACCGGGATACCAAAGTCGCTGATCCAGATAAACGGTTACGATTGTTGTTCCCAGATTTGCCGCCATTACCGGCTCCCTTACATTATTAACAATTAAAAAAATCACCATTCGCTGACAGTTGCCAGTGAATGGTGATTTTGTTTTTAGTTTGCGCGTTTCTGGTGCCAGAAGTAAATCGGCAGACCAATTGCGGTGAGGGCGAGGCCAGTTACGGCCAGACCCGTTTCGGTCACCAAGGTCGTCACGATGATAAAGATCCCACCAACCAGCGCAATTAGCGGAATCACGGGATACCACGGGACCTGGTATGGCCGGTTGAGCTCAGGTTCCTTACGTCGCAATTTGAACACGGCTAGGAAGATGAGGCAGTTGAAGACCCACATGACAAAGACTAGCATATCGGTCAGAACGTCGAAATTCCCCATGAACATCATGATCAGGGCGATGCCAAACTGAACGCTTCCTGCAAAATAGGGGACGTAGGTCCGCGAAGAAAGCCGCCGGAAATATTTTGAGAATGGCAAGCTGTCTTCCTCCGCCATGGCGAACGGCACGCGCATCCCAGTCAATGTGTACCCGTTGATGGCACCGTAAACGGAGATGAGGATGCCGATGGTGACCAGCTTACCCCCAAACTGACCGAACAATTTCATAGAAGCATCGGCTGCGGCATTTTGGTTCCCGGCAATCAGATCGATTGGCAAGGTCTTCAGGAAGACCAGATTGATCAGCGTGTAGACCACGGTGATCAGGGCCAGTCCTAAGACGATAGCCCGTGGTAGGTCGCGTTCCGGATGCTTCATTTCACCAGCAATGTTGCCAATGCTGATCCAACCGTCGTACGCGAACATCGTGGCTAACAGACTGGAAGAAAAGGCGCTGCCCCAGCCGATGTGGTCGCCAGTAGTAATCGGCCAGAGCTGAATCGTGGTGTGCGCCGGGGCAAAGAGCCCAAAGATGACGATGATGACGATAGGGATTAATTTAAAAATTAGAGCGATGGACTGGACCGTCCCACCGACTTTGGCGCCCAGAAAGTTGAGGCCGGTAATGCTGAAGCCACATAGAATGGCGACTGGCAATTGCCAAGCAGCTGCCAAATGGAAGAGGGCGACAAACTGCACGCCAAAGATAATGGATAGTGCGGCAATGTTCGCGGGGTAGTAGACCAACATTTGTGCCCAACCCATTAAGAAGCCCACCGGTTTTCCGTAGGCGTACTCGAGGTACCGCATGGCGCCACCGGTCCGCGGAATGGCCGCTGCCAGCTCCGCACTGGTTAATCCAGCACAGATGGTTAGGAGGCCCCCCAAGATCCAGGCGGCGAGGGTCATGTTAGCGGAGTGGTTGGCAGCCACCACACTAGCTGTTTTAAAGAATACCCCGCCACCGATAACGGTCCCCATGACGGTCGCCAGGGCGGTAAACGTGCCGATTTCACGGCGTAACTCCTTTGCCAAAGTAAAACTCCTCTCTTACTCTCGAATGACTGATTTAACCATTATAGCACGGATTTTAAACGGCTTGCGGAGGACTTTGTGAAAATTCACTAAGAAAATTCAGTAGTTGCTTTAGTACGAGATTGACTAAAATTGGCCACCTGTTGTGGGAAAGCTCCAGACTGAGAAACGGTCCTCCGACTCGGCTGGCTCAATCCCTAGCAGCCGCAGACGGACATTTCCACCGCCGCCACAAAAAAAGGGTCAGGACCTTTGTCCCAACCCTCATAAACTCGAATTGACTTGTCAGAAATTAGAATTTAATGGAATGCCATGTTCAAAAGCAGTACGATCAGAATCCCGACGATGGAAATCACGGTTTCCAGAACCGTCCAAATACTCAAGGTTTGCTTAACGGTTAAATCAAAGTATTCTCTGAACATCCAGAACCCAGCATCGTTCACGTGAGATGCGGCTAAGGAACCAGCACCAATGGCGAGAACCATCAGGGCGGGGTCAACACCGGATTGGGCCATCAATGGGGCCACGATTCCGGCGGCAGTCAATGCAGAAACGGTTGCGGAACCCAAAGCAACCCGGAGAACCACAGCGACTAACCAACCTAAGATCAGTGGGGACATGTTGGAATCGATAAAGAGTTTAGCAACTTCTTTACCAACACCACCGTCGATGAGGACTTGTTTGAAGGCCCCACCACCACCGATAACTAACAGTAGCATAGCGATTGACTTCACGGCGTTTTCCAAGGTTGCCATGATGTCTGCGGTCTTACGGTTACGACCCCAACCCATGGTGAACATGGCAACGAGCAGTGAGATCAACATCGCGATGGCTGGGTCACCGATTAGACCAACGATTTGGTCCAACAGCGACGCGTTCTTGGTAGGCGTTGCGCCACCGTCGACCGTCATCTTGTAGATGGTCGTGATGGCCATCAGGATAACTGGGAAGAGGGAAGTCAGAACGGACAGGCCAAAGCTAGGTGCTTCGGAAGGCTTGAAGGTCTTAACTTCACCCAATGAAGATAAGTTACCTTTACGTTCAAAGGCTTCTGGTGCAAATCTTTGAGCGAGCTTGGTGAACATTGGTCCGGCAACAACCGCTGCAGGAATCGCAACGACTAAACCGAACAGGAGAACCTTACCATCGTTGGCACCCAAGACTTGCGCAATGGCAACTGGTGCGGGGTGCGGTGGTAAGAAACCGTGGGTAACGGACAAAGCGGCCGCCATGGAAATTCCCAAATAGAGAATTGGCACTTCGGCTTCAACGGCAATGGCGAAGACGATAGGGATCAACAGAACCATCCCAACTTCGAAGAACAGGGCAATCCCAAGAATAAATGACGCTAACATAATGGCTAATTGCAGACGTTGTTTCCCGAATTTATCGATCAGTGTCGTAGCAATCACGTAGGCCCCACCGGCATCGGCAACTAACCGACCCAGCATGGCACCAAATCCAAAGACTAAGGATAGTTCGCCAAGTTGGCTCCCAATCCCAGCCTCAATCGTCGTGGCAATTTTGGTAAGGTCCATCCCTAACAGCATGGCTGTCAGAACGGAGGTAAGAATCAGGGAAACGAAGGTATTGATCTTAAATTTGATGATGAGGACCAATAAGAAGATGACCCCAATTAAAAGTGCTATAAGCTCCATTATAAGTAAGCCCTTTCATTGAATAAATTTTGAAAAGCCAGTGTGAAAACACTGGCTTCTCAATATGATTAAACACATTGTACTTGATTCTTAAAGTTTTGTATACAATTTAGTTTCAAAACCCATAAATTTGTTGGGTTAGTTTTCTGAAAATACTAAATCAACAGAACTATTTCTTCTCTGATTTGTGAACGTACTTACGCTGATACTCAGCGATGTTCTTGTATTCAGATTGTAACTGCCGACTCAGGCGAATGTAGATAGGAACCAAGGCCCGGTATGCGGGGAAGGTCTCTGGATTAGGGTGGTGGACGTTAGCCACACCGATGAAGTTCTTTACGGCGGACAAGTCATCGATCATCCCTAAAGCGTACATGCCTAACGTTGCGGCCCCCAGAGCGGTCCCTTCAGGACTCTCTGGAATCGTGACGTCTTGTTCGAAGATGTCGGCTAACATCTGCCGCCAAAGCGCGGAGCGGGCGAACCCACCGGTTGCTTGAATGCTAGATGGCTTGCCAACGACTTCTTCGAGGGCCAACATCACGGTGTACAGGTTGTAGACGATTCCTTCAAGTGCGGCACGAACCATGTGGGCCCGTGAGTGGGTCCGCGTCAAGCCGAAGAAGGAACCACGAGCATTAGCGTCCCAGATTGGGGCCCGTTCGCCACCCAAGAATGGGTGGAAAATGAGACCGTCGGAACCAGCAGGCACCTTCGCTGCAATCTCAGTTAAGAGGTCGTAGGAATCAATCTGCATTTGTTCCGCCGTCAGCTTTTCTGGGGCGAAGAGTTGGTCGCGGACCCAACGGAAGACGATCCCACCGTTGTTGACCGGTCCACCAACGACCCAGTGATCTTTGGACAGGTAGTAGCAGAAGACCCGACCCTTAGGATCAATCTTCGGCTTATCAGTAACGACCCGCACAGCACCGGAAGTTCCGATGGTCACGGCAACGACACCAGGATCGATGGCGTTGACACCCAAGTTGGCCAGGGGACCATCAGAGGCACCCATGATAAATGGCGTTTGTGGGTCCATGCCGATCACACCCGCATAGTCGGCCTTCATTCCAGTAATCTGGTCAGTGGTGTCAACTAGCTTAGGTAATTGGTCACGGGTAATCCCAGCAACTTTGAGGGCTTGGTCATCCCAGTCCATGTTGAAGATGTTGAACAGCCCAGTTGCGTTGGCAATTGAGTAGTCTTCTTGTAAGACACCAAACAACTTGTAGATGACATATTCCTTGATACCAACGAACCAACGTGCTTGGTTGAACAGGTCCGGTTGTTCGTTGCGTAACCAGATCAATTTGCTCAACGGCGTCATTGGGTGAATTGGCGTCCCAGTCTTTTCGTAAAGTTGTTTGCCGACGCCGTTTTCACGCAATTCATCTGCGTACTTAACGGCTCGGTTGTCGGCCCAAGTGATTGCTCGAGTCAAAGGCTTGTGATCATCATCTAGTAAGATCAAGCTGTGCATGGCAGCAGAGAAAGAAACGCCGTGTAACGTGCCGTTCTTCAAATCTGCTTTGCGCATTACCGTGGTCATCCCATCGATAATCGCGGAGAAGATCTCATCTGGATCTTCTTCAGCCATGTCGGGCACATCTTGATAGAGGGGATACAGGTTGTTTGAATAGCCTTGCATCTTACCCGCAGTATCGTAAAGTACGGTCTTGACACTGGTTGTCCCAATATCGACCCCAATCATGTAGTCCATAATGCTCTTCCTTTCGTGTTACAAGTTACAAGTGGTTTTGTTTAAAGGCTTACTTGTCAGCCTTGTCCATGGCGTGGCCACCAAAACCGTTACGTAAAGCAGAAACTACTTTACCAGTGAAGGTGTCATCTTGCATGGACCGGTAACGCATCATTAATGACAAAGCGATAACTGGCGTTGGTACTTGGCTGTCCAAACCTTCTTGAACAGTCCATTGGCCTTCACCAGAAGCGTGCATCCGCCCAGCAATCTTGTCTAATTCTGGGTCAGCAGCAAAGGCTTCTTCGGCAAGTTCCATGAGCCAGCCGCGGATAACTGAACCGTGACTCCAAACCTTAGCAACGGCTTCGTTGTCGTAGTCGAACTTGGAAGCTTCGAGCACTTCGAAACCTTCGGCGATGGCTTGCATTTCACCATATTCGATCCCGTTGTGGACCATCTTTAAGTAGTGACCTGAACCGGCCTTACCAGTGTAAAGGTAACCGTCAGCTTCGGAAATGTCATCGTACAATGGACGAATCGTTTCGAAAGCAGCAGCGTTGTCGCCACCGATCATGAAGTTCCCGTGTGAACGAGCGCCTTCCATACCACCTGAAGTCCCACAGTCAAAGAAGTCGATGCCCTTGGCTTTCAGAATTTCGTTGTGACGTAAGGAGTCCTTGTAGTAAGAGTTCCCACCATCGATTAAGATGTCGCCCTTGCTTAACAAGTTGCTCAATGATTCGATCGTTGAGTCAGTTGGCTTGCCAGCAGGTACCATTACCCAAACAATCTTAGGAGAAGGTAACTTAGCAACCATTTCTTCCAAACTGTTAGCGCCTTCAGCACCAGCAGCGACAGCCTTGTCAACAAAGTCCTTGTTTAAGTCAAAGCCAACAATTTCGTGCTTGTGGTCCATTGCGTTTTCTGCAAGGCTAAGCCCCATTTTACCTAATCCAATCAATCCGAGTTTCATGAAATAATCTCCTTTGCAAGATGCGAAATTTTTCTGACAGGGAATATTATATGTAAAAAAGTTTCACATTTCAAGTCATATGATGTAAAATGTTTACAAAAGCTGAAATAATTTTAAAATTAATCTTCAAGAAAGGGGGCGGCGACCATCGCACGCTCAACGACGGGAAAGATTCGCGGAACGTATGATCAGTTGTCCCGCACGGAAAAAAAGGTGGCTCAGCTGGCTTTAGACAATCCAGCATTGGTCAGTGAAATGACAATTAAGGAGCTCGCCAGCGCCACCGGGGTGTCGACAGCGACCATTTCAAGGTTCGTTAAACGAATGAACTACGCCAACTACCGGGAGTTTACCATGGCATTGGCCCATACAGCAACTGAGGAGACTCCGCAACAGCCTAGTTCGTTTCCCGAACTTGCGGAAGGGGACTCGTTGGCCACGATTGCGAACAAGACTTTCGGGTTCTCCATTAGTTCCTTACGCGCAACTAATGAAGCATTGAACGAGAAGGACCTCGCCCGGGCAGTGCTAAAGTTGATCAACTCCCGTAACGTGGCCTTCTTTGGCCTGGGGGGATCATCCGTGGCGGCATTGGACGGCTACCATAAGTTTATTCGAACATCATTAAACGTGATGTATCATCCGGATTACGACATTCAGTTGATGCAGGCCGCTAAAATGACCGATGAGGACTGCGCAATTGTGATTTCTCATTCAGGTCGGAATCATGAAACTCTACATATTGTTAAGGAGCTTCAACGCAGCGGGGTGACCATCATTGCCATCACCAGTTATAGTGGGTCGCCGCTGGCTCAGGCCGCAGACGTCACATTCCTTTCATTGACCGATGAAGTGAAGTACCGGTCGGAGGGGATGTATTCGTTGATTTCGCAGCTGACGATCCTCGACAGTCTTTTTATGATGACCATCTTGCGCATTTCTTCACGGACTAATAAGGTCATGACGCGGGTCCGCAACGTGATCGAACAGACCCGCCACGAATCCTAATTGGCATGGTATAATAGAAATATTCCGCTATCCGGTGACTATGCCGGGTAGCGAGCCAGGTTAGGGGAACGGTGATCGACGGTGAAACGACGCGACTATCAACCAATTTATGAGAACACCTTTCAGCGGCATCATCGACGGCGGTGGTGGGCTTTATGCGCCCTCATTGTCGTCTTGCTGGTGGGAGGGTTTGGCTGGTTTCAGTGGCAAGCTCACCAGAAACAACAGTTGGCCAACTATCCGGTCCGCGGGGTCATCGTGAATCAGGACAGCGGCTACCTTGATTTTCAGCAGTTGGCCAAACATCATCAGTTTGTCTACCTCCAGGCGACGTCGGGGGCGACCTACACGGACGATGACTTCAGCGATAACTATTCGCGTTCGCAGGGAGCCGACATTAAGGTCGGGGTCATGCACACGTTTAGCTTCACCACGACGGCGCAGCATCAGTTCGAACACATCGTCGAAACGGTCGGCACAGATTCGGGGTCGTTACCGCTGGCCATCAGTGTGAGCTATTATGGTAACTACAATAGTGGGAATACGACCATGGCGACGCAGGGACAGAAATTGAAGCGACTCGTCGCTTTGCTCCAACAACATTATCAGCAGGGCATCGTGGTCTTGGCGAACCGGCAAGTGTTAAATCAATTCGTCAAGCCGGTCCTCCCGCAACAGGATTACTGGATCGCCGGTGGTCATCTAGTGGGGCATGCTGCTCAGATTCGGTTCATCGAATACGATGCCAACGCGTCGATTACGCAGGACGGTCAGGATCATGCAGTGGCGGTCTCGGTCTTCAATGGCACGCGGCAGGCTTGGACGAAGTATTCGGAGTAAATTAAATTGTATCAATGAGAAGGGGCGTGAGCCAAAAGGCGGTTAGTCAATGAGCATTACCGTCGCTAGACGAAAAATTGCGGTTTGAGATTGCTTGTCTAGCGGAGTTGACCGTTTTTTGTACATGTCCGTTCGGAACGCAAAATAAGGGTCTGGGAAGTTGTCCCAGGCCCTTATTTTGTTGGTTTGATTTTGAATTGTAAGTTTATGTAATTGGAATAGCCATAGAAAAAACGAAGGATGACGGAGCAGTCATTTTACCTGGCGTTCAGTGGCTACAAAAAAAGCTAGAGCCTAAGACCCTAACTAGTCATTCTTGTCAGTCAGTGGCTTGACGGCGTAGGTACAGTCGTCGGCTTCATCGAAGAAAGAAATTGGTTGACGCTCATTGGCGTGAATCGTCAAATGATAGCCAAATTTATCTTGGAATGTCAGCTGCTGCTCGTTGAGGTCCTGCACCCGCACCTGTAACTGGTGATCATCGATTTGCACGTCAAGATTAGGACTAATTTCTAACCGGTGACGCCGTTGATTATGGGGGTCAACGAACTGCCATGTGCCCACGTAAAATAGCGGTGAGTCGCTTGGCTGTGACTGCTTTTTCTTCCGTAACGAAAAGCCGCCCGTTAAGCCAGCGACGAGTGAAATACCAAATAGTGCGATTTCCCGACCTTTCACCGGTAATCCCTCCCTTGAATAGATTTCCACCTTCAATATACCATTTTTAACTGCGAATGCCTTAACAATTACCCCGGTTTAGCGGAAAATTAATTCTAGAGCTATCGCGACGCCGGCCCGACTGTTAAAATAGAAAAAGACACTTAGTTTTATGGGCTGGATAAGCGGTTTAAATCAGTCGTGACTGAATGGCTAAGGAATCCAGTGACATCTTTGGCTAGGCGCAGGAGTTAATCGCAGATAAGTTATGGTCCTGCAGGTCACCCAGCCTGAGTTGAGCGATCGCGTGTCTAGCGCCGCAACAGAACCCATGAAGAAGTTTGAGAAAGTTAAAATAACAATCAATTTTGGAGGGATTATGATGATTCGAATTGGAACGGCAGGGACTAACTGGATTACGCAGCAATTAGTTGAAGCACTAGCCTTATCTCAGCAGTTCACACTAGCGGGCATCTATTCGCGGCACTCGGAGACGGCAACGGCATTTGCCACCAAGAACCACGCCGAAGCGAGCTACACGGATTACGATGAGATGTTAGCGCAAGCCAAGTTAGACGCTGTCTACATTGCCTCGCCCAACAGTCTACATTTCGATCAAGCCATGGCCGCCATTGCCAAGGACATCTCGGTCATCGTTGAAAAACCCGCTTTCAGTAACCAGCGGGAAATGATCGCCTTCAAGGCAGCCTTGGCAGAGCACCCCAACGTGAGATTCTTTGAGGCGGCCCGGCACGTGCACACGCCCAACTTCAAGGCGATTGAAACGGCACTGTCAGGATTACCGACCGTTCAGGGAGCTAGCTTCACTTATATGAAGTATTCTTCCCGTTATGACAAGGTTTTAGCGGGTGAGCGGCCCAACATTTTTACCCGCGAATTCTCTGCGGGAGCCTTACAAGATGTCGGCGTTTATCCCATTTACGTGGCCGTGGCCCTGTTTGGCCAACCTAGTCACGTGGACCTTTTCCCCACACTGGTTGAGACTGGTGCGGACGGTAAGGGCGTTGCGATTCTGCGGTACGGCGACTTCGATGTGACGGTTAGCTTTGGGAAGACCAGTAACGCGTACGGTCTCTCTGAGATTTACGGTCTCAAGGAAACCATCACCATTGATAGTGCTGGAGAACTGACGCACGTTGAACAGCGGGCGGCGGATGGACAGGCAACGGATCTGAGTCAAGGCGACTTAGCGAACCCGATGCTACCGGAGGTCATGGACTTTGCTCGGGTCTTACAAGCACCGGATGATCCGCAAAATGTCCGCGACTACCAGCGCTGGCTACAGTGGAGCCTGACTGTCAATCAAGTACTTTACAGTTTGCGGGTTTCGGCGAACCTGAGTTTTCCAGCCGACGCGCACTAACAGAAAGGAAACTGTATGTTAAAACAATTTGAAGCTCATTTTAAAGATCTGGGCTACACGGAACAAACGGCCATTCAAGCCGCGGTTTACGAACCGCTGGTCGGTGACCACAATGTCTTGGGGTTAGCCCCAACGGGTTCCGGCAAGACCGTGGCGTTTACCTTGCCCGCCTTGGCGAACCTTTTACCCGGTGATGGCACCCAACTGATCGTGTTGGAACCTTCACAGGAGTTAGCGATTCAGACCAGCCGGGTCATGCGTGACTGGGCGAAGTTACTGAATTTACAGGTGCTTGCCTTGACCGGTGGGGCCAACGTTAAGCGGCAAACGGAACGGTTGAAGAAGCGGCCAGAGGTCATCGTCGGGACGCCCGGGCGGGTCTTGAACCTGGTGAGCGATCGGAAGTTAAAGCTCCACTTGGTGTCACTACTGATCATTGATGAGGCCGACGACTTGTTGACGGGGGATACGTTGGATACGGTCCGGTCAATCGCCCAGGCCGCTCCGGCGGAAGTGCAGTTGGGCTTCTTCTCGGCCACCGACACGCCAATCTTGCATGAACTTGACCAGTGGTTTGGCCAAACTGTAGAACGCATCGACGTTCGTCAGCAGGACCAGACGCAGGGGGTCGTTCGTCACGGCTTGCTCGAAGTCGGGATGGGAAAAAGGGATCAGATGTTGAAGCGGCTGTTAGCCATGCCGAATTTTCGAGCATTGGTCTTCTTCAAGCAGGCAAACACCTTGCGGCAAACGGCGACCCGCTTTTACCATGAGCACATGTCAGCGGCTAGCCTCACCAGCGACTTACGCCAAGTTCAACGCGAAAAGGCGTTGCAGGACTTTCGGTTAGGGCGTATTCGCTTACTCCTGACCACCGACGTTGCCGCGCGGGGCTTGGATATTCCCAAGTTGCCCGCCGTGATCAACTACGATCTGCCCGGTTCAGTGAATGAATACGTTCACCGGGTCGGCCGGACAGGGCGAATGGGTGAACCGGGTCAGGTCATCAGTTTAGGTGACGACCATGACTTGCGGGACCTGAAGAAACTGTTGAAGGACACGGACTACGACCTAGTGCCGATCTACTTCAGCGGCAGAACGTTAACAACGGAACGGCCAACGGCATCAGTAAAAGTGCCAGTGAAAACGCAAGCGCAAGGCCAAGCGGAAGCCTCGGTCACCACGGCCAAGACGGATGATGCCTCAGCCGCAGTAACAACGCAGCCGACGGAACGGCCAACGACAAAGACTGCCAGCAAGCCAGCCAAGGCCGTCGTCAGCAATCCTAGTAAGAAAAAGAAACATAAGAATCGGCACACCAAGAACAAGGGGATGCGCAAGAAGTGGCGTGACCACGACGAGCAGAACCAGAAGTAGCCCTTTACAATTTGAAAGATCCGTGTAAAAATTAGTAGCGGATCTTTTTATGGCCCTATAGCACAACTGGATAGGGCACTCGCCTCCTAAGCGAATGATCCCGGTTCGAGTCCGGGTGGGGCCAATTCTATATGATTTATTCGGTTGCGAAACGTTCTAGATTACGGTCTAGGGCGTTTTTTTGCGCCTTATAACTACTTAAGGTGAGCCATTTCCAGCCATCAGATGTGGGTTGAAATGGCATGAAGCCAACTTGGGGTCTTGCAGAACACTAGTTTCCAATTTTTTTCTGCTAAGCGGATAGAAAAGATGCCACCTCAGAAAAGTAATGTGACTGATTGCATATTTGCCGACTTCTCAGCTTACAGTTGTATTCAATGACAACTCAGCTGAAAAATTGTGATGAGCTAAGTTGTAAATGAAAGGGAAGGTTTGGGGCTTGACCTTTAGTTTTGCAGTGATCAATCAGAGCCGGAGGAGGCCAGGGATGCAGCTAGCCGTGGAAATATTGTTAGCTGGCCGTTGGCTAGCTAACAATATGGGCGACTTTGGAGACGTGTGATCTTCGCGGCTTCAAATCGAGCCGGAGGACCGCTTCACAGTCCGGAGCGTCCCCACAGCAGGCGGAATCCCTGGCAGCCGGAGTGCGGCCATTGTTAGCCAATCTGATTTTGGCAACAAGCTTTTCCAGTATTCAACTCCCCAATGGAATCGTTTTCCGTTATAATGAGGGTAGTCAAACAAGTGAGGAGGAGTTTCTTAATGGATAACACAGAATCAATGAATCCAAAGAAGTTTACCCGTATCCTAGTGGGGGTGGATGATTCACCTGATGCCCAATTGGCTTTTCGTTATGCGATGAACCGGGCTAAATTTGATGATGCCGAGTTGGTGATCTGCTCGGTTTTGGAATCGGACAACATGAACATTTATCAGGCGTTGAGTAAGGACTATGTTCACGGGCAACGCACCGACATGCAACACCACTTGCAGCAGTATCAAAAGCTGGCTGAACGTTTCGGAATTACTAAGGTTAAGATCATCATTGGTGAAGGGGACCCTGGTGAGACCATTGTCAAGAAGATCATTCCGGAAGCCAAGCCAGACCTGCTAGTCGTGGGGTCACTGTCACAATCCGGCGTTCGTAAGTATTTCGGTAGTCAGGCCGCCTACATGGCAAAATATTCTCCAATTTCCGTAATGATTGTCCGTTAGCGGTTTCACAGCGATTTGACGAACTAATATGAAAATAATGTTCAATTGGCCCCTTGCAAGTTGAAAATATTTTTCATACAATGGTTCTTATGCGAGTTGCTAGTTTTGCTTCGGCAGGCAGAATTAGTTAGAATCAGCATAAGAAAAGAGAGAATAAGAATGCAGTTCGTGATTTTGTTGTTGGGTATTTTGCTATTACTCTTCTTAATCATTCGAGTAAAGTTGAATACCTTCGTTTCACTGATCGCTACGTCGATTTTAGTAGCGCTTGGTTTAGGCATGAACCCCGCAAGTATTGCGGATTCCATCAAAAACGGGATCGGTAGCTCCATGGGCGAACTGATTATCGTCTTTGGTTTTGGAGCGATGATTGGCCGGTTAGTTTCTGACGCCGGTGGATCATACCGAATTGCCCGGACCTTGATCAGTATCTTTGGGAAGAAACGGTTACAAGTAGCCATTGTGGTGGCATCCTTCTTGATCGGGATCTCCCTGTTGTTTGAAGTGGGACTGGTTTTGGTCACGCCAATCGTGTTTGCGGTTGCGCTGGAAGCCGAAGTGCCATTCCTCTACTTGGGAATTTCCATGGCGGCTGCACTGTCGGCCACGCAAGGATTCCTGCCACCCCAACCATCCCCAACCGCCGTTGCGACCGCTTTAGGCGCAAACGTTGGTGAAATGTTGATGGTCGGTGTGATCGTCGCTATTCCGTGTGTGATCGTCGCCGGCCCAATCTGGACGCGGGTCATTCGTCGGTTTAACCCAGATCTCTTTGTCATTAAGCGGTCCTTACCCGCCTTTGGTGAAGTGAAGGAATTTGACCTGAAGGAAACGCCTGGCTTCGGTTTGGCCGTCTTCACGTCATTGTTCCCAGTTGTCTTCATGATTTTGGCAACGATTTATCAAATGGTCGTCAACGGGGGAACTGCGCCGAAAAATCCGCACGGTGTAGACGCCGTGATCACGATGCTCGGGAATCCGGTCATTGCCATGGTCATTGCGCTGCTCTTTGCCATCTGGTCCATGGGTTTCCATCGTGGCCGGTCCATGAAGGAAATCAGTGCGACTTTAGAAGACGCCATCAAGTCGATTTCGATGCTGTTAATGGTAATCGCCGGGGGTTCTGCGTTTAAGCAGGTCCTGATCGATGGTGGGGTTGGTAAAGCGGTTCAACAGATGATGATGCACTCCAAGTTCTCACCAATTCTGTTGGCTTGGTTGATTACCGTTATTCTACGGATCTCACTGGGTTCAGCGACGGTTTCTGGGATGACGGCTTCTGGGCTGATCACGCCACTGATGCACACGCTGGGCGCCGACCCCGTTATGATTGCTTTGGCAATCGGTGCGGGTTCCTTGGCTGCTTCCCACGTGAACGATGCTGGATTCTGGATGTTCTCCGAGTACTTTGACCTGAGCGTTAAGCAAACGTTCCAAGTCTGGACGACACTGGAAACGGTCATCTCAGTAGTCGGTTTGCTCATGGTCTTACTGATGAACATGATCATCCACTAATTGTATCTTTTATTTAATTGTTAGATATTGTGGTGCGCTGAGGTTACTTTAGTGCTTAAAAATAGAGCGTCGTGTCTACTTCCCAATTGGGAGAGGACACGACGCTCTTTAGTTAGTGAGACTTATTTTTCTTCACGGATAATAAACTTCGGTCGATGCTTGGTTTCGAGGTAGATCTTATTGATGTACTGACCAAGAATCCCCAGACAAAAGAGCTGAATTCCGCCGATCAACAGCAGGATGACGACTAAGGATGGCCAACCGGCAACGGCACCACCCACGGTCAAGGCCCGAACGAAAACGAAAATCATGCCAATCAGCGACAAGACAAATGAGATGCCACCGACCCAAGTTGCCAGCCGCAATGGTGCGCTGGAAAAATCGATGATGCCCTCAATCGAGTACGAAAACAGCTGCCGCAGATTCCAGTGAGTCTTGCCAGCTGCGCGGGGTTGGCTCTCGTAGGTCAGGTAGGTCGTCTTGAAACCGACCCAACTGAAGATACCCTTAGAAAAGCGGTTAAACTCCGGTAACGATAAGACGGTGTCGACAAATTGGCGCGTCATCAGGCGGTAGTCCCGGGCATTGGGTTCAATGCGCACATCGGATAACCAGTTAATGACCCAATAGAAACTAGATGAGAGAAAAGCCCGAATCCGGCTTTGCCCGCGCCGTTCCTTTTGAATCGTACCCACGCAGTCGTAACCATCTTGTTCAATCAGCTTGAACATTTTCGGTAGTAGCTCAGGTGGGTCTTGTAAATCGACGTCCATGACGGCCACCACGTCCCCAGTCGTGGCTTGCAAGCCGGCAGCGAGCGCCGATTCCTTCCCAAAGTTTCTGGAGAAGGACCGGTAGTGGACCGCCTCCGGAAACTGCTGATGTAAGGCTTTCATTTCTTCAAGGGTGCGGTCACTAGACCCGTCATCCACGAAGATATACTCCGGTGTTACCGTCGGGGTAGGGGTGTTCATAGAATCGATCACCTTGCTAACGGTTCGGTAAAACAGTGGAATGGATTCCTCCTCGTTATAGCAAGGAACGACCAGACTAATTTTTTTCATCACAGACATTCCTTTCACAACGATACTATCTTACCGCATTTGATTCGGGCTGGCCATTAAGTTTCCCTTACAGTCGGTAGTATCTAAAGACAAGTGTTGTTGTAAATTGGCTGCACTACGGCTACCACTTGATTAAAATTTAGCACAACTCGCGGAAAGGGTAACAGCTGACGAGTTCGTTGCGGCTAGTTAAGGAGGTGGTCGTAGCATGTGCTTAGTCGTTGTGCGGAGCAACTGATTAATGACGAAAAACCAGGTGACGTTATTTTAGGGGATGGGTCGGATAGCGTAACACTTGGCGGCGGTATCTGCTATAATTGACCTTAATTAGCATCATCATTGGAGGGAAAATTGTGACGAAACCAATTAAAGTCATGACCATTTTCGGAACGCGGCCCGAGGCAATTAAGATGGCCCCGATTATTTTAGCGATGCAGAAACGACCGAGTGAATTTACACCCATTACGGTCGTCACCGCGCAACACCGCGAAATGTTAGACCAAGTTCTGGAAATTTTCCACATTAAACCGGATTATGATTTAAATATTATGAAACCCAAACAGACGCTGAGTGAGATCACTACGCGGGTCTTATCACATTTAGATGCCGTACTGACGGCAGCCAAACCCGATATCGTTCTGGTCCACGGGGACACAACCACTACTTTTGCGGCTAGTGTGAGTGCCTTTTATCACCAAACGTTGCTGGGACACGTGGAAGCGGGGCTGCGGACCTGGGACAAGTACTCGCCGTATCCTGAGGAAATGAACCGGCAGTTAACGGATATCCTGAGTGATCTGTACTTTGCGCCCACCGAGCTATCACGCGCTAATCTCTTGAAACAAGCCCACCCCGACAGTCAGATCTACGTGACGGGGAACACGGCCATCGACGCCTTGAAGCAGACCGTTGACGCGAATTACCATCATGCGGTCTTGGATCAAGTACAGGCAGGGCACCGTTTGATCCTGCTGACCATGCACCGGCGTGAGAACCAGGGTGCGCCCATGCACGCCGTGTTGCACGCCGTTCGGCAGGTCGTCGTCGCCCATCCTGACGTGGAGGTCATCTATCCCGTGCACCTGAGTCCGGCCGTACAGAGTGTGGCGCACGAGGAATTGGATGGCATGGATCGGATTCATTTGATCGATCCACTGGATGTCGTTGACTTTCACAATCTGTCGGCCCGGAGTTACTTCATCATGACCGATTCCGGTGGTGTGCAGGAAGAGGCCCCGTCATTAAACAAACCAGTCTTGGTTTTACGGGACACCACGGAGCGGCCTGAAGGGGTCGACAATGGCACGCTGAAGTTAGTGGGGACTGATCCTAAACAAGTCACAGCGGCCATGGAAAGTTTACTGACTGATCAAGCAGCCTATGACCGGATGGCGCAGGTTAAGAACCCTTATGGTGACGGGCATGCGGCAGAATACATTTTAGATGCGATTCAGAAGAAAATTGGAGGCAATGCTAATGGCTGAGACGGCGTATGACCGGGCCGAGATTAAGACCACTGAACAGTTATCAGAAATTATGCGGGATATTCATTTAGATGCGCAAAAGAAGAATGAACGATTTGACTATAAAATTTTACGGAACGTTCACTTTGCCAATAAGGTCAAGAATCCCGTTACTCAGGAAATGAATGATGGGGATTCCTGGCGGGTGATGCAGATCGACAACCTGCTGGTCACCTCGTTTGGCGTCATCAACGTGGAGAGCAAGTATTGGCGGGGGATGATCTTCCATGATCTGTCGGAGGAGATGTTCTCGTCTAGTCTGGATGACTTTTCTGCGGTGAACCTGTCTTCACGCGAAAAGGAAAAAGAAACGTCACAGATGCTCACCAATCGGCTGGATCGGTTTTTCCTGCCCAATCTATCCGACGAAAATGAATCCCTGACGCAGGGGTACACGATGAGTCTGGAACAGGAGGGCCGTGGTCAACGGTCGATCACCTTGCATACAGGGATCAGTAATCCCGCAACGCAGGCGGAACTGTCATCGAAACTGCTGGTGCGTTATATCAATAGTGAAATCACGATGCACAAGCAATTGGAAAATAAAAATGACCGAATCATCGACTTTGTGAAGCCGTTGGTTTACTATAATTATTACGACCGTTACGACCACAACAATTCACTAGTTGTCGGCAATAAGACGAAGTTAAATGCAAGTGATGCCTACAACTGTACGGCGGTCGCCAACTATGAGGACTTAAAGACCTTCATCGAAGCCTTTCGTCAGGCTAAACGGGTTCGTTTTAGTCGTAAAACTCTTGAAAAAATGATTGGCACGTTGAAGTTCGCGGAGGACTACGGGTCATTCTAATGAAAGGAGCCAGGTGACCGTGACTAGTCAGTGGCGCAAACGCTTTGCCCCCACCATTCGGGTGATTCAAACCATCGCTAAGCACTTTCAAATGGCGAACGTTTCCGACTCAGCCGTCGTCTTGGCTTACTATGTCTTGATGTCGCTGTTTCCGGCGTTGCTGGTTTTGGCCAGTCTGCTCCCATTTCTGCATATTGATACGACATCCGTCCTCAATAGCATCGAGCCGATCGTTCCCGAAAGTATCTTCACCATGTTAAAGCCGATTATTCACTCGTTTTTAAATAACAAGAGTGGTAGCGTCTTGTCCATCGGGGTTATCGTGTCATTATGGTCCTCATCACGGGCCGTTGCGGCGTTTCAACGAACTGTCAACGGTGCGTACGGGGTCTCCAAGCAAAATGCCCTGGTGAGTCGGGTGGTGGCGTTTTTCTGGATGGTCGTTTTGATTGTGTTGTTGTTCGTGTTGATGTTGTCCTTTAGTTTTGGCCAGATCGTCTTGGAACAGTTGACCCCCTTGCTGCACTTGCCAACGCAACTGATTGCCTACGTCAACGCCATCAAATGGCCAGTGACATTTCTGGTCACGTTCTTTATCTTGATGATCCTATTTTACTTTGTGCCCAGTGCTAAAATTAAATGGCGCTACGTGTGGCCTGGGGCGCTCACGGCGACATTGGGTTGGTTGTTCCTGTCGCAAGCCTTCTCGCTGTATGTGAAGTACTTCGTCCACAACATCGATAGTTATAAGACCATTGGAACGTTTATCGTGTTGATGTTTTGGCTGTACTTCACCGGAATGATCCTGATGTTCGGGGCCGTGTTGAATGCGGCTATTCAAGAGCTCTGGGAGGGGGATATCGCGGAGCAATCCGCGATTCCTCAGATACTAAAGTATCGTATTAAGAAAAAATGAAGTGTCAAAAAACGCACGCAATCAACCTAATCGTTGACTGCGTGCGTTGGTGACTCCGGGTAATTTTACCCCTTATTGATTTAACTGGTTGCTTACTTTGAGGACGATTGTTTTTGGAACGTGGTGACCAGACCCTGAGCAAACTGATCGAGTTGGTCGATGGCTTCCTGGTCTGGCTCCAAGTTGATCTTCACGTTGGCCGCACCACGAGTGGCGCCAGTCATTTGAAAGACATGGTCAAAGTGGTCGACGGTGGTGTTATAGTATTCCCCGTAGAAGGTGTCACCAGACCCGGCAACGCCGTAAACTTTACCAGCCAAGTCGAGTTCTTGCAGGTCTTCGTAAAAGTCCATGCCTTCATCGGGAAGGGACCCTTCATCATAGGTGTACGCACAAACCACGCAGATATCGGCGTCCGCTAATTCTGCGGCGTCGGTCTGCGAGATTTCCGTTTCGGTGACCTGACAGCCTAGATCCTCTAATTTTTCGGTGACGATGTCCGCCACGTCTTCATTGTTACCCGTAATTGTGGCAAATACCACGTGTGCCGTTGCCAATTTGACCACTCCCTTGTCAGTATGCCGTTAATTATAGCAGGTCGATCGCTTGGTGGCTAGGGACCATGACGACCACACACGGTGTTGCTAGGGAAAAGATAATGGCTTAACTAATTACCCGTTAGGTCCAGCATCGCGGTTAGAGAACTGGTAGAATAGTTGCGAAGCTTGAAGAATGACTAGAGTGGTCGTGTCATGACTGCCAGAAAGTCCACTTGTAATGGTAAGCATCGTCGCTGATGCACGCCTTTTGTTAATCTATATAATACGAGGTTGAAAGTTTCAAAATACCAATTACGTCTGCTCTAGCAATAACATCGGTCCCAAAACTAGGCAACCTGGTGAGTCCTTCGCCTTACCGGCCGGCAGATATGGGCTGGAACGGTGCGAACACAACTTGAAGCCTCGAAAGAACCGAGTCTACAAGGTTGGTTTTCTGCTAAGCCGGCAAGAAACGCCGACCAAGCAGAACGACGCGCCTGAGCCCATATCTGCCGACCTCTCGGCTTACGCGGTGTGCATAGACGACGGAGATAATGACTGTAACAGTCACTATCGATTGGACCGAAAGCGCTAAAACTCCAGGTATTCCGGCTGTTGTCGTGGTAACGCACAGAGTTAGAGCCGGAGGAGGACAGGGATGCAGCCAGCTTACAGCACGGGCGACTTTGGAGACACGCGATCTTCGTGGCTTCAAAGCGAGCGAGAAGACTGGTGAATTTCCGGTCTGAAGCGTCCCCACAGCAGGCGGAATTCCTGTCAGCCGGAGTGCGGCAATTTTATACTATCTTAATGGTGTGAATCCTTGCCGAAACTGGGACGAGACAGGTACTTCATCTTTCAACCTTTAGTTATGATCATCGGTGCTACAGGCTAACAAGGTAAGCCGAAAGAAACACAATGTTTCCTATTGGGAATAAAAATAACGCAAAGGATGTGACTTGCATGGCTGAAATTACTATGATTGAGGCGCAAAAGCGCAGTGGACGATTTAATATTTACGTTGACGGGCACTATGCTTTTCCCGTCAGTGAGAGCGTGCTGGTCGACTTCCGGCTCTTTAAGGGGATGGAGGTCGATAAGGACCTCGAAAGTCGTTTGGCGGCCGCTGATGATGTTTCTAAGGCCTATAACCGGGCACTGGATTATTTATCCAATCAGCTGCGAACTGAAAAAGAGGTTCGTGATAAATTAGGAACATTGGAGATTCCACCTGAGACGATCGATCAGACGCTACAAAAGCTGCGCGACATGTCACTGGTCGATGATGGTCAGTATGCGGGCAGCTACGTGCGGACCATGATGAACACCAGCGACAAAGGGCCGCGGGTGATTCGTCAGAACTTGCGCCAAAAGGGTGTGGGTGAGCAAGTCATCGATGACGCCCTGAAGCAGTACACACCAGCGGAACGCATGACCGTGGGGACGGCCGTCGCGGAAAAACTGGCCAAGCGGTATCATCGGCAAGCCTTTGGCACGCAACAACAGAAGATTCGGCAGGGCCTGATGACCCGGGGGTTCGATAGCGACGAGGCGGGGGCCATGTTAGAGTCGCTGGAACTCACGCCAGACGTTGACGAACAGCAGGAACTGCTGGCAAAGCAGGGTGAAAAGATGTGGCACCGTTATCGGGCGTTATCGGCATCGGAACGGGCCTACAAGACCAAGCAGGCACTATATCGTAAGGGATTTAAGCTCGATGATATTAGTCGTTGGCTGGCCGATTTTGGGGAATCGGATTAAAAACTTAATCAGGTAGGGGGCACCTGTTATGAAGAATAGAGTATGGGGTACTGTGATTGCAATGGGGATGATCATCGGCATCGGTCTGGGCCTGGCATGGTGGTTCAACAGTCAGACTCAGTCTCAAGCTGAACAGGAGTCGTCCAGTAGTAGTTCGGTGGTCAAACCAAAGCCAAAGCGGGTTGCGGCACCGAAGAAAAAGAAGAAGGTCGTCACGCCTAAGGCAACTGCGGCGACACGGGAAATCGATGCCATTTTGCGAGCCAACCGGTTTGTCGGAACGGCCTTGGTCGTTCACAAGGATAAGGTCATTTACCAAAAGGGCATGGGGTACGCGGATGCGGCGTTGCAAAAAAGAAATGGCGTGAACAGCGTCTATCAGCTCGCCTCGGTTCAAAAGTCATTTACGGCTGGTCTGATCATGAAGTTGGCGGCCGAACAGAAGCTGTCCTTAGGAAACACGTTGGCACAGTATTACCCACAGATCACTGGGGCGAAGGATATTACGCTCCGAGACATGCTGGATATGAAGAGCGGCCTGACGTTAGAGGCCTTTCCGAACGGATTGGACTCCGAAAATGGGATGCTCAAGTTTATCTTGAAGAACATCATTAGTCGGCCAAGTCAAATCGGCAAGTGGGATTACTCGCCAGTGAACTTCATGTTGCTAGCGGGGATCATCCAGCAGGTCACCGGGGAAAGTTACCGCCAATACTTCACAGAAAATATCATTCAACCGTGGGGATTGAAGCATACGGGATTTGTTTTCAAAATGGCCCACAGTAAGACTTACTCGCAGGGCTATCAAAATAGTAATGACAACAATGTCGCGGCTAACTACGCAAGTCGCTATCCAGAGTCGCGGGCATCCATGTATTATCAGTTTGGGACCGGTCAAGTCTACATGTCAGCCCATGACCTGTACGTTGGGGAGCGCAACATGCTACTCGGGAAATTGTACCCACAAAGCGATGTCAACATTTTACTGGCACCGGGGTCATCATCCATGTACGGTGGGGGTGCGTACGTTTACCCGACCTACATTCGGGTTCACGGGTTAGCATACGGCTATGAAGCCACGGCCATGCTGACAAAGAACGGCCAGGATGGCGTCATTTTGCTGACCAACTATTACCGGCCAAACCAATTGGCACAAACGGCAGCCGTGCAGATTTGGAATCTGCTAGAGGCTGGGGAATTGAAGTGAGGTGGAATCCCTGGCAACCGGAGTGCGGTAAATTTACACTGACTTAATCGTTTGAATTCTTACCAAATACTGGGACGAGACAGGGGCATCATCTTTCAACCTTTAGTCAAAAAACACGTGATCCAGTCACCCGCTGAAATGCAGGATGACCGGATCACGTGTTTTTGATTATTTATTTGGCCGACTACCATAGGCCCGTTTAGACTTGTAGCCAGCAGCGAGAATCTGGTGCATGTCGGCGATGTGCCGTTGCTTGGTGTCTTCGGCCTTAGCACCGAAGACGTAGCGTGCCCATTCACGCTGATAACCCACGGTCAGGTTGTTAAAGAAGGCCAGCAGTGTTGGATCATCAGACAATAGTTCAGCCACCTGAGGAATCATTGGTTCAAAGGTACTTAGAGGAGCTTGTGCCATAGTTTATTCACCTCGTTAGTTAGTATATCATGCAAATGTTGAAAGGCCCGAACCTTCTGCCATGTTTGGTCGTGTTGAAAATGGATAACTACTAGTATCCGTACCTGACTAAACCAGCTGATCGTTTAGCCGTAACAATAAGTGTGGGCTTACAAGGCTGTAGGCAATCGCCCTTAAAGTTCAGAACAATTATGTGCTTAACGCTCAGTCTTGACAAAATCAAGCAGAGCACAGTCATTTTTAGCAAGGGTGAAGGTTCTAATCTATACTTTACCTTAAGTTTTGTAACAGGCCCAGCACTTTGTTGAGGAATCGGTCTGAACCTATTCAATAATAGCGCCTAATCTGGTATAATATTGAGTGAATTTTTATAGTTACCCGTTACTTAGAAAGTAGGGTTTATACATGACGCGCGAAGCTAGAGGACCTAAGGAAGGCGACTTCATTACGATCAAAAGCTACAAGCACGACGGAAGTTTGCATCGAACTTGGCGCGACACTATGGTACTCAAAACAAGCGAAAACGCCCTCATTGGGGTCAATGACCACACGTTGGTCACTGAAGACGATGGGCGGCGGTGGGTGACTCGTGAGCCCGCAATCGTTTATTTTCACAAGCATTATTGGTTCAACATTGTTGCGATGATTCGAGACAACGGGGTCAGTTACTACTGTAATCTGGCCTCTCCCTATGTTTTGGACAAGGAAGCGCTCAAATATATTGATTATGATCTCGACGTGAAGGTCTTTCCGGATGGTGAAAAACGCCTGCTCGACGTTGACGAATATGAAGATTTTAGTCAGCGGTGGCATTATGGCGCCGAAACCGACCGGATATTGAAGGCCAACGTGTTAACCCTCGTCGATTGGATTAACCATAAAAAGGGTCCCTTTTCTCAAGCTTATGTTGACCTCTGGTATCAACGGTATCAGGAGTTACTGCGGCGCTCGAATGATCAGTAAGAGTTGTCTTCCGCACCACCAGGAGCAAGTCCATTCGTGGCTGGCTCCTTTTTTTAAAGAAAATAGAGTTAGACGTTGAAGGGGGAAGTGCCGATGAAATGGGTCGCCAATTCGCGTGTCATGTTCTGGTCACTGGAGCTATTGATTGTTGCTGCCTTGATTTGGGTCTGCACGCAGATTAGTTTTTTATTCTCACCGATTGGGGTGTTTCTCTCCACGGTGTTCGCGCCGCTGCTACTTTCAGGGGTGCTGTTTTACCTGCTGAATCCTATCGTGAAATTGTTGGAGAAGGTTCGTTGGAAAAAATTTCACATCAACCGGACGGCGGCCGTGGCCATTGTTTTTCTCCTGTTGGCTCTGTTACTCGTTGCCGGTGGAATGTGGCTCGTCCCGCGGTTGGTCAACCAGGTGTCTAATCTGATCGGCAATATTCCCGACTTCGCTAAGTCTAGTGAGGCCGTCATGGCTAAGCTGATCAATCGTCCCATCTTTAAGGATATTGACTTTTCAAAGTACTTGACCCAGATCCAGAGCGCCTTTTCCAAGTATGCCGAGAGTTTTATGAGCGGTTTGACTAGTGGCATTGGCAGCATTATTGGTACCGTGACGACGGTGACTGTAACGGCGGTGACCGTGCCCGTCATGTTATTCTATATGTTAAAAGACGGTGAGCGTTTCATGCCAGCCGTTCGCCGGTGGTTACCCGAGAAGCACGGCGCCCAGACGGCAGAGCTATTGAGCCGGATGAACAGCACGATTGCCCGTTACGTGGGTGGCCAGATTCTCGAATGTCTCTTCGTGGGGACGTTTACGGCCATCGGTTACATGGTGATCGGTGAGAAATACGCGCTGTTACTCGGGGTCTTCGCGGGGTTGTGCAACCTGATTCCTTACGTGGGACCCTATATCGGAATCTTGCCGGCCATGATCGTGGCCTTCACCATTAGCACTAACATGGTCATCTACGTGGTTATCGTTGTCGTGGTCGTCCAGCAGATCGACGGAAACTTGGTTTACCCGAACATCATTGGGAAGAGCCTACAGATTCATCCGCTGACGATCATTATTATTTTGCTAGCGGCCGGAAATATTGCCGGACTGTTGGGGATGATCCTCGCAGTGCCCCTGTATGCCGTGGTCAAGACGGTGGTGCAGTACCTGTACAGCATTTGGCAGTTAGCCCATCCGGACAAACCAACGCCAAAATTGGATTCGAATTTATCAAGAAAAGACTAACGTTTGCGGTTTGAAGTTGACGTGACCGCTGAATATGCTACTATTTAGATTGTTATTGGATTTTTTAGCGCCCCTGACTGGCAACGGTGGGGGAAATTAACCAGATAAAGTAGGAGATTCTACATGAAAAAAGTAATTACGTACGGGACGTTTGACCTGTTACATAAGGGTCACATTCGGTTATTAAAGCGGGCTAAGGCCTTAGGCGACGATTTGACGGTTTGTGTTTCCTCCGACGAATTCAACGCCGAAAAGGGGAAGCGGGCTTACACGTCTTACGAAGACCGGAAGTACATTTTGGAAGCCATTAAATACGTGGATCACGTGATTCCCGAAACGACTTGGGACCAAAAGATTCGTGACGTCCAAGAAAATGACATCGACATCTTTGTGATGGGGGATGACTGGAAGGGCAAGTTTGACTTCTTGAAGGATTACTGTGAAGTGATCTACTTACCACGGACTGAAGGGATTTCCACGACCAAAATCAAGCACGATCTCGGCCTGTCAGAAGAAGACGACTGGAAGGAAGAAGAGTAGTGTTGGCAATGATCCTTAGTCGCAGACTAGGGATTTTTTTTAGAGCGGAGACGGAGGCAAACGCATGCAGCAACAGATTATTTTCTTAGTGACATCCTTAGATGGGATGCACAAGCCCAATTTTTCGATTCAATTGATGAAAGCCTTGCGGCAGGGCCATCGCGTGAGCGTGTTGGTTGCCATGGTGAACTTTGAAGCGGTGTGGACGGTGCGGGAGTACCTTAACCGGCTCGCTGAGAAGGAAGACCGGGTGGCTAACTTAAACCTGGTCACGTTAGCAGATCTCTTCGAAGAGGAATCTGGATTGACGCTGACCGCGAGTGAACGCCATGCCGCTGATTTGACGAGTTTTGACGAACGTCTATTTGCGGACAACCAAGAACAGGTCAAGCGGTACCTGAGTGCCGGACACCTGGTGGCTGAATTGCGTCAGTTAGACGATGAAACGCCAATGGTGCTGCGCCAGTATCACAGCGACCAGTTGACCCAGATCGATACATATGGACTGAATGGCCAGGTCGTTGGTGTGGAAAAAATGCAGGGTGAAGTTGCCCAGACCAGCTACCTCTTGAATAAAAAAGGGGAGGCCGTCTTGCGCTTCGTTCGGCATGAGCGACCCATCGAACAGGTGCTGAACCTGAGTGCCTCATCAGCCATGATTGCGACTAAATTCGCTGAGGCCAAGCAGAGTGCTGCGGCGGCCAACATGACTAAACGAGAACTGACGAAGGCGGAAGCCGCCGCGGTCGATCACACGCAAATCGTGACGACAACGGAAGCCTATTACGGGGTGCTAGCTTATTCTAACTACCGGCGTTTCGATGACGTTTACGCCTTTTACCAGGCCGTCATTGGTCGGTTATTGACCCCTGACACACGCCTTTACGTGGATTTAGCGGTCAACGCCGTCTTCTCACCACAAATGCCGAACCAGCTGATTTTTAACTACTAAGGAGTTTTTCCATCGTGCGTGCGATTTTATCTGGATTACATCATAAAAAGAATTTACAGGAACTCGAGCTCGAACTGATCGACGTACCGGAACCGTTTGACGATTTAGCGGTCACCTTCCTGGAAAAGCAGACGAAGGCGTCACTGACGGTCCCCATTAGCAAAGTCGTCAGTTCAGAGGTCGTGCGGCTTCGTATCAATGCCGCTGACCTGCAATTTGCTGCGGAGGGCCAGAGCGAGTTTAGCTGGGAAATGTACTTAAACATTCAGCAGCAGACGACTCGGGGCCTGATTCAGGTCGAAAGTGAATACCTGAGTGACCGGCACCAGTTCACGTTGACCAGTTACTACCAGTTGAACAGTGACGCCAACGGGATGGCGCTGTTCAATATGCATACGCAACAGGCTGAAGACGAGTTCTCAATCAACGCGATCAACCTGCAAGATGACCAATTACAGATCATCGGGCCAAGTCACATCAACAACCAACCCATTACCAATCAACGGTTAGTCTTGAAAAATGTCACGGAGGATAGCTCCGCAGAGTGGCCGATTACCAAGATGAGTCTCCATGGCTTGTTCACGGCGGCTATTCCGCTATCTGATCTGGCTGCTAATACGACGCAACAACTCTTCATTCGCTCAACTGTGGCGGGCGAAGACCTTGAACAACGCGTGGTATTGTCTAAGTCGTTAGCCGGTCAAGTGACCCAAGCCGTTACCGGCGATCACCGATTGGTCTTAATTGAAAAGCGGTTTGACAATGGGATTCGGGTCCAAGAAATGGCGTCCCCAACCTTGCCTCAACGGCTAGCTGGTGTTCCAGCCAAGCTAGGCAGTGCTTCAAAGCTATTTAACTTGCTGATGGATAAGATCAATCTGGTCTACATGCGGCGCCTATTTAAGCGGGGGCACCGACCATTTGAACAGCCAACCTTAATTTTCGAAAGTTTCGGTGGGCGGCAGGTCAGTGACTCACCGTATGCCATTTACCAATTGTTTACGCAACTCTATCCTGGCTTCAACTTTATCTGGTCGATTGACCGGTCACAGAAGAAGTTCTGTAAGGAAAATGGGATTCCATTTGTCGTGCGTCGAACGGCTAAATGGGTGCGGACGCTGGAAAAAGCCAGCTTCTGGATCAGTAACGCGCGGTTCCCAGCTTGGGTCCGTAAGCCTAACTACGTCACTTACATTCAAACGTGGCACGGAACGCCGTTGAAGAAGCTGGGCTTGGACATTGAAAATGTTTCCATGCCGGGGACGACGACGGTCAAGTATCACGCCAACTTCGTCAAGGAAGCCAACCGCTGGGATGCGTTGGTCTCGCCTAACGATTATTCTACGCGGATTTTTCGGTCGGCCTTTGGCTTTAACAACCAGATTCTGAAGGTAGGATATCCGCGAAACGACGAACTACTGAACAGTACGCCGGACGACATCGTCACCTTGAAGCAACAATTAGGAATTCCGTTGGATAAGAAGGTCGTCTTGTACGCGCCAACTTACCGGGATAACCAATTTGCCGAGAAGGGGAAGTACACCTTCGAACTGCCATTCTCATTGGATGAATTCCGTGAAAAGTTCGGCCAAGACGCCGTGCTGGTCTTGCGGATGCACTATTTGATTTCTAATGCATTGGATATCAGTGGGTATGAAGGGGTCGTCTTCGACTTCTCCAACCATCCAAATATTTCGGATCTGTACCTGATCAGTGACATGCTGATCACGGACTACTCTTCCGTCTTCTTCGACTTTGCCTACCTCAAGCGGCCAATCCTGTTCTACCCGTACGATTACCACATGTACAAGGACGAATTGCGGGGCTTCTACCTCGACTACGAAAAGGACTTGCCGGGTGAGATTGCGCATAATGAGACGCAATTGCTGGACCTGATCGGTAAGAAACTACAGACGCCAGACATGAGCGACAACCAGAAGTTTATGGACTTTTACCGCCGCTTCTGTGCAATCGATGATGGGTTGAGTTCTTTGAAGATTGTGAACTATGTGGTTCAACAGATCGAGAAGAACGGGTAACATGTAGCGAAAATTGGTCGCACTGCGGCTGCCAGAGATTCCGCCTGCTATGAGGAACGCCTCCAGCCTGAGAAACGGGCTTTTGGCTCGCCTGAAAGCCACGAAAATCACGTGTCTCTCAGGTCGTCCCACGATGTAAGCCGAGAAAGAACCTCGACTAACATCGTCGACACAGCTGGCTACATCCCTGGCCTCCTCCGGCTCTGATTGCGCTCTGCTATATCAGTGGTTGAATTACAGATGTTCCTTAACCGAGGTCTAAATCTGTTGTGTATCAATTCGCTTGATACGGTGTTGATTATGATACTGCTGTGTAAGTCGAGAGGTCGTCAGATATAGGCTCAAGCGCATCGTATCTGGCGACCAGTAAGGTGATGGAAACACAGTGGTAGATAGTTGCTAACTGAAAATCAAAAACAGGTTTTGCCACCGATCCCGTATTGGGGTAGTGGCAAAACCTGTTTATTTTGTAAGACGATAAGTGGTGACTTGGTGGTAGGCGTGTTGACTCACCCGCTGGGCCTTCGCTGGTTGGCGGATAATGCCAGCGAAGTAGCCGTTTAGGATCAGTCGGTAATTACGACGTACTAATTTTAAATCTGGCCGCTTCTGCGTGGTCAATTGGTGTTGGGCCGCTTGGGCCTGTTTGACCGCTGTCCTGGACTGGTTTAGGTGTTTGATCAGGTAGGTCACATTCTTGCTGGCCTTCTTTGACTGCGTGCTGACCGGTTGATTGGCCGTGCGACTGCTGGCCAGTGAGGCGCGCATGTTGGTGGTCAGGCTAGTCGCCTCGTAATACTGATTCTTCTTCACACGAACGTGGTCGTAGGTCTTAAACACCAGAACGTTCAGGAGAATCGCAATAATAACCAATCCCGCACCACACAGAACTATGGCCATTGCGGGACGCATCGACTGGTGGTGGCTCTTCATGACCACTAGGCTGATCAGGCCGCCAATCACAATCAGAGCTCCCAGACCAAACACAATTTCAATTAAAATGGCTTCAGTAGACGCCGACATAGTTTCACCCGTTTCTAAATCATCGGGTAGCCGTAATGGCCAATCCGAATTAAAGTTCTATTTTATTATCATACCACGAAATCCCCTGGGTGCGAACAAACCGTGAATTGTCGGCGTAGATGTGGTAAAATTTAAGCACTATGAAAAAAAGACGAGATAAATTGTAACTAAAACTAAAAAGTCGCGAGGGACCGCTATGCGGACTAAGCTGTGTTAAAATTCAAAAGTTACGTTTAAAAAATGATAGAGACTGTTACTTAAATCAAAAATGAAAATTTGTGAGGAAACCATATGAGTGAAAAAAATTTAGCTGACGCCGTTTCTAAGCGTCGAACGTTTGCCATCATCTCTCACCCCGATGCCGGGAAGACGACGATTACCGAACAACTCCTGTTATTTGGGGGTGTTGTGCGTGAGGCCGGAACGGTTAAGGCCCGGAAGAGCGGCAACTTTGCCAAGTCCGACTGGATGGAGATCGAACAAAAACGGGGAATCTCCGTGACGAGTTCCGTGATGCAATTCAATTACCAAGGTAAGCGCATCAACATCTTGGATACCCCAGGACATGAGGACTTCTCCGAAGATACGTACCGGACGCTAATGGCCGTTGACTCCGCGGTCATGGTGATCGACTCCGCCAAAGGGATCGAACCACAGACCAAAAAGCTGTTCCAAATCTGTAAGATGCGGGGCATTCCCATCTTTACCTTCATGAATAAGCTGGACCGCGATGGCCGTGATCCCATGGACCTCATCGCTGAGCTAGAAGATGTCTTAGGCATCGAAGGCTACCCGATGAACTGGCCAATTGGGATGGGGAAGGAATTAAAGGGTCTTTACGACCGTTACCACCAACGCGTGGCTTTATTCCGGCCTGAAGATGAGGAGCACCGTTACTTGCCACTGAATGACGACGGGGACTTAGTTGAACCCAACGCCATTCAGGATGATGACTGGTACCGCGATGCGCGTGACAACATGGAGCTGATCGGTGAAGCCGGTAACCAATTTGACGAAGCTAAAATCGCCAGTGGGGACCAGACGCCAGTGTTCTTTGGGTCGGCCTTGGCCAACTTTGGGGTGCAAACGTTCCTGGAAACGTACCTGCAGTACGCGCCAGAACCTGCTAGTCACCACACCGAAGAAGACACCGACGTTGCGCCAACCGATTCAGAATTCTCGGGCTTTGTCTTCAAGATTCAAGCCAACATGAACCCCAATCACCGTGACCGGATCGCCTTTGTGCGGATCTGTTCCGGTGAGTTCGACCGGGGCATGGACGTCATCCAAGAGCGGACGGGCAAGAAGTTGCGGCTCTCAAATGTTACGGAGTTCATGGCCGATACGCGGGAAACAGTGGAAACGGCCGTTGCCGGGGATATCATTGGATTGTACGATACCGGTAATTTCCAAATTGGGGACGCCATTTACACGGGCAAGTCTAAGATCAAGTTTGAGAAATTACCGCAATTTACGCCAGAACTTTTCGTGCGGGTCGCTGCGAAAAACGTCATGAAGCAGAAATCCTTCCACAAAGGGATCAATCAACTGGTGCAAGAAGGGGCCGTGCAATTGTACACGTCCTATTCGACCGGGGATTACATCCTGGGTGCCGTGGGTCAACTGCAGTTTGAAGTTTTCCAGTTCCGGATGCAAAACGAATACAATTCCGAAGTTATCATGGAACCAATGGGCAAGAAGACGGCACGGTGGATCAATCCAGATCAATTGGACGAACGCATGTCATCATCGCGGAACCTCTTGGTCAAGGACAGCCATGACGAACCGTTATTCCTATTTGAAAATCAATTCGCAGAACGCTGGTTTAAGGACAAGTATCCTGACGTTGAATTAACGTCGAAACTGTAAGCTTAATTTTGAAAAGGGACTCAATTTAGTCACAACGGTGGCTAGGTTGGGTCCCTTTTTTCGTTGGTCAAATTTCGAAGTACTCCCGTTATTTTTTGCCCAATTATCATTCGATAGATTAAATCGTGATACGCTAATGCTGAAAAAGAGTGCTAGTCAACGTGATTAAGGGTAACAACCATTCACGGGGCAGGAGAGGAGCGGATAACGGTGAAAGTAAAGGTATGGATAGGAATTTTGGTGGGCTTGGGCCTCATAGGTCTATCAGGAGTTGCTCGGGCCGATGCAGACTACGATCAGGCGTTGAAGACCGCTCCTCAGGGAATCTCCTTGGCGCAGATCTTTACGCCGGGGACCACTGCCAATAACACGGCGGCTGTGGTCGCAACAACGAATCCGAACATCACGGGGACCCAGGCAGCTCGGGTCAATAACGGCAAGAAACAGTTTGGGGCACTCTGGTCAACTGAGGCGAATGCCTTTGATCTCGATCAGAATCAGTCGGCTTCCATGTGGCTTTACTTCGGGAATACCGGGAAGAAGGCGGCGGACGGTATGGCCTTGGTGCTACAGAATGATGACCGCGAACTCGCAGCCACGCCGACCTTTGGCAAGACCGTTTCCGGAGAAACACTGGGTGTCTGGGGCGTCGATACGGATAAAAAGCAGTCGACACCGACCAAGGTTGCAGCCTCAGCCATTCAGAATAGCTGGGCGCTGGAATTTGATACCCATTTGAACACGTCGACCAACTATGGCAATACGGGAGATGCAGATTCATTTGATGTGGGGCTGAATGGTCCACATCTGGCAACCAATTATCCAGGCGAAGCTAGTAGCTACGAAATGGAACGGGCGGTGACCTATTTCCCTATTTATAGTTCGGGTTACTACGCGACACAAAAGCACGAGGGTGTCATCAGTGGGGGCAATACTTTCCTGTCGAATGGGACGTGGCACCATTTGTCACTCGACTGGGATGCTAACACGCAGGCAATGACGTATGTATTTGACGATAAGGACCCCGCTACGGGTGTGGTCCAACCCGGAAAGCAGGTCACGGTCGATGTCGACGTGACGAAGATCGACCCACTGAAGACCGGTCAGGTTCGCTGGGGCTTCACGGGAGCGACCGGGGACAGCTATGAGAACAATTTGGTCGTGATGGAGGAGGTCCCGGGATTGGTCGATGCTTCGGCGAAAGCTAAGTTGACTAATCAGCGGACAAGTGCAGTCGTAACTGATGGGGATACGTTGAAGGGGCGTGACCCGTTTCAGCTGGACTATCAGCTCAGTTATGTAGCGGGAAAACAGGATTGGCAGGACGTAACGGCGCACTTGAACTTACCGGACCAGTTGGTTTATCAAAAGGTTTGGGTGACTTATGCCGATGGAAGTAGTCAGGCCATTGACCTGCAAGGGCTAACCGACAACCAACTCAACGTAGCGTTGAACCGGTCATTGTCGACCAAAAATCCAACGGCGACCATTTCACTCACTGGAGAAGCCGCCGATGTGAAATCACCGGTGACGGTATCCGCCAGCGGGAGTACGTTTAGCGCGGTTAATGGTGTGGTGACGGCGGATACGGTGGCCTTCACGTTAAATCCAACGTTAGAGCTACACCTGGCTTCTTTGTCGGGCAGTGGCATCATGGTTAAACCAAATGAAAGCGCTACGATGAAGGGGCTAGCTGTCGTTCCGGACGGCGTTAATTTGAGCAACAGCGACATTCAAGTTCGACCGTTGCTGAATGGAACGGCACTGCCTGAATTTACGATTCCAGATGATGGCGGCGACAATACCAGTGGACTGTTTACCGTGCAGATTCCAGCAGAGAAGCTACGGGCGGGTGAAAACAGGTTGACCGTCACGGCCAGCGATCCGTATGGTAACGTGTCTAATCAGCTGAAATTTACGATTACCGTGTCGCGGCAATTGACCTTCCACACGGTTGCTGAGAAGAGCTCGTTTGCCCCCACAGAACTGACGGGAACAAACCAGCAAGTGAAGCGTACAGCAGATTGGCAGCTAAAGGTGCTGGATACTCGAGAGGCAGGGGCCAAGTGGTCGCTACAGGTCACGGGCACACCATTTGTCTCCACCGAGGGTCAACAGCTGGCTGGTGACGTCTACTACCACGATGGCACTGACCGGACGCTGGTTTCGAGCACGCCAATTGCGATTCATCAGGGTGAGGCGGCAGATGAGGACCAACTGACGGACGTCGTGGACACCTGGGCGGACGACACGGGCCTATTGCTCGAGGTGAGTGGTGGCACGGTCGCTGGCACGTATGAGGGGACACTGACCTGGACACTGAATGACGTGCCAGCGTGAGAAATTGACGAAACGAAAGTCCTCAATCTATGTTGCAACCCTTGATGACCGAAAAAAAGTGACTCCGCCTTCTCAATTTGGGAAGGAGAGTCACTTTTTTCGTTCATGTTGGTCTCCAATGACATTCGTAGACCAAACTGAAATTTTTAGATTATTAGGTTGATTGTTGACCTTAACTATTGTTCAGTTAGAACACAGCGCGGTACCACGTTATGCCTAAGCCTTAACGCCAGCTAAACTGTCAGCTTTAACTTGCGCAGCTTGGGCCAAAATGTTGAGGTAGTTGAATGGTCGGTCGAAGTTTGGCTGGAACAGCATGTCGACCATGGCCAAATCGTCAATCGTATTTTCATTTTGGATGCAAACTGAAAGGGTATTGGCGGATTGAGATACGTCGTACTTGCTCATCAGCGCGCCACCTAGGATTCGCCGGGTGTCTGGGTCAAAGACCAATGACATCAGCACGGGTTCCGTGGTGGGCATGAATTCTGGCCGGTAGTTGTCTTTAACAATAACTTGTTCGGCGCTGACCCCTTGTTGTTGGGCGGCAGCCAAGGTCAGTCCGGTGGAGACGATGGTCCGACCGTACAGTGCTAAGCCAGAAGAGGATTGTGTTCCCATGTACTTAGTAGTTGGTTTAACCAAGTTTTTACCCACTAAGATACCTTGCCGAACGGCGTTGGTAGCCAGTGGAATGTAGGCGTTTTGGTGCGTTGGGTTGTAGTGAACGGCAGCACTGTCACCGGCTGCGAAGATGTCGGGATTGGATGACCGCATGTAATCATCCGTAATGATGGCGCCGTTCTTTGCCATGTCGACCTTCCCCTTGAGCAACGCCGTGTTTGGCCGGAAACCGATGCACAGGATGGCGAGGTCGGTTTCGTAGCTACCCTTGTCGGTGGTAATCGTTAAGGCATCGCCACTTTGGTCAAAGCTTTGAACGGTTTCGCCCATGGCTAGTTTCACACCGTTATCACGGTAGTCTTGTTCAATCACATTCGTGAATTCGGCATCAAAGTATTTGGGCATCACACGATCCATGGCGTCGATCAACGTCACATCGTGGCCGGTGGTGGAGTAAGCTTCGGCCAGTTCAGCACCAATGTAGCCGGCACCGATGACCGTAATACGCTTGGCACCCTTGGCTTCTTCAATCAGTGTCTGGGCGTGGTTCCAGTTTTTGCAGAGTTTGACCTTGTCGCTGTCAATACCGGGGATCTTAGGAATAATAGGCCAAGAACCAGAAGTCATAACGAGTTTGTCGTAAGATTCAGTGACTTGTTCATGAGTAGACAAATCCTCAACCGTGACCGTTTTTTGGTCAGGGTCGATGGCCAGAACGTTATGGCTCATTTGAACGTTGGCGCCAAGACTCTTTAATTCCTCAGGGCTGGAGTAGAATAAGCCTTGGGGATCAGCGACCTTACCGCCGAGATAAAGGGCGATTCCGCAAGATAGGAACGAGATATTATCATTCTTTTCGTAGACGGTGACCTCGGCATCTGGATGTTCCGCTAAGATCTGTTTAATGGCAAAGGTCCCTGCATGTGTACAACCAACAACTGTAACTTTCATGGTGTAGCCTCCCAAAACAAGTTTTTAATGTATGCTGATGTTTTCACAAGTATGACTATGTGAAAAACATCTTAATTGATTACAACTCTATTTTACACAACCTCAGTAGAATGTCAACACATTCGTGAAAGTGTTACCATTACCCTCCGAATAGGATTGGGCTAGCGGACTAGTGTTTGGGGCCTGAAAGGGGTACACTAGTGCTTATAGTCTCTGTATTGGGACGGTTCGTTCATTTTGTTCAGGTCGGTATATTCCCTGCTTGAAATAAGGTTGATGGGGGTGCTGATCAAATGACGAGGCGGACCATTGGCAGATGAATCAATTAAGGAGTGGTTTTAGTTATGAAAGCAGCAAAACACTTATCCGCTTGTACGACCGTCTTAGTCGGCAAGCTCGCAACGGTCGATGGGTCGACGCTCATCGCTAGAAACGACGATACCTTCTTACCCTTGACGCCCCAACGGTTCTACGTTCACCCAGCAGAACACGACCAGCCAGAACGCATTTGGACCTCTAATCAAAACGGATTCACGGCGCCAATTCCTAGCGACGGTTATCGTTACTCGGCAACGCCCAACGTCGAAGTCGACAAGGAAGGCGTTTACGCCGAAAGCGGCTTTAACGAAAAGAACGTTGCGATGAGTGCCACCGAAAGTGTTTATGGTAATCCAGATGCTTTGGCTTTTGACCCATTGGTGGCCAATGGTCTAGCTGAAGACTCCCTCCAAACGATGGTCTTGCCTTACATCAACTCCGCGCGCGATGGGGTTCGTTACCTGGGTAACTTGATCAAGCAGTATGGGTCACCCGAAGGCAACGGGGTATTGTTCTCCGACCATGATGAAGTTTGGTACATGGAAATCGTCACGGGTCACCACTGGGTTGCCCAACGCATTCCGGATGACGCCTACGCGGTTGCTGCGAACCAAGTGGCCATTCAACAGGTCACGTTTGATGATCCCGACAACTTTATGTACTCCGAAGGCATTCAAGAATTTGTGACCGAAAATCACCTGAACCCCGACCAAAATGGCTGGAACTTCCGGCACATCTTTGGGACCAGTACTGAAAAGGACCGGCACTATAACACGCCACGGGTCTGGTTTGGCCAACGGGTCTTAAACCCTGAGATCGAACAGGATCCCCAATCTAGCGAATTACCATTTATTTGTCGGACCAGCCACAAAATCAGTGTGGAAGATGTCGAATACATCTTGAGCTCCCACTACAACGAGACCAAGTACGATCCGTTAGGCCAAGGTGCCGACGAGGACCGGTTAAAGTTCCGGCCAATCTCGATGAACCGGACGCAAAACTCCCACGTGCTGCAGATCAGAAACGATGTACCGGCCGAAAGCTCTGCCATTTTCTGGCTATGTTTCGGGGTACCAGCCTTCAGTCCTTACGTGCCCTTCTTCGCTAATGCCACGGACACCGATGACTCTTACAGCACGACGCCCGTTCATTTGGACGACAAGAGTGCCTACTGGATGTACCGGAAGCTGTCGATGATCGTTGAATCTCACTACCAGAACTTTATTGAGCTGGATGTGGACTACGTGACGGCGGCTAAACAGGACTTGCGGACCCACGTAGCTAACACGTTAGCTCATGCCAAGGGCTTGTCTGGAGATGGCCTGACCGCTTACCTGACGGATCAGAACCATCAAGTCGTCGCTGACATGCGGACCAAGACCACGAAGTTTACGAATGATTTGATTGAAAAAGGGTTAACGTTGTCTAAGTTGACTTTCAACATGGACCGGAACCTTTAATATAAAAACGTCTCTCAAATGAGAATAGCTAGCATTATCTGACTGTGTTCAGGTAATGTTAGCTGTTTTTTTTGGAGAAAGTTAGTAACTGGAATTATGCGAGAGGGTTCAAAAGAGGCCAGAAGACTGGAGTGATTGAGCGGGGGCAATCTAAATGGAAATTAGTTGTATGGGTGGAGACATGACGCACAAAAGTTATGGAAGAAATCAATCTGAGTCGGAGGACCGTCCCCACAGTAGTCGGAATCCCTGGCAGCCGGAGTGCGACTATTCCAACATAAGCTAACTTTTACAGGTTTCCAAGAATCTTCACAATTCAGCCATAGTCTATGCAAAACTTTTAGTAATAATAAGACTATAGTAATTGATATAATAACTCATTTATACGGTGGAGGAAAATAAAATGACAAGAAAAGAGATGAAAAACGTGACGTTAACGGCCCAAGCGGGCTTAACGACACAACAAGCAACGGAACGATTGACTCAGCATGGGGCGAACGAACTGGTGGCAGCTAAGAAGCCCGTACTGTGGCGGCAAGTGGTGCGCCATTTAAGTGACGTGTCTTCGATGGTCCTATTGTTTGCGGTTGGCCTGGCGAGCTACATGGCGTTGTTCCAGGGCGGGGGCTGGACGAAGTCAATCGTGATTGGGTCGATCTTAGTGATCAACGTGGTGATTGGCATGTACCAGGAGGCATCAGCCGAAAAGGCGCTGGCGGCTTTGCAGTCGATGAGTTTGCCTACAACAACGGTTCGACGCGAAGACATTGCCCAAGAGATCAAGGCCAAGGACATTGTGCCGGGCGATCTGGTCTTACTCAAGGCCGGCGACCAAGTTCCGGCCGATGGTATCGTGCTGGAAAGTACGAACCTGTCAGTCGACGAAGCCGTGTTAACGGGAGAAAGTGTGCCCGTTACTAAGGAAAAATTAACGGCACTGGACAAAGTCGGCGACGACCAACAAGTCTTCTCTGGCACGGCGGTGACTGCCGGTACGGCCGTCATGCAGGTCGTGACGACGGGGATGACCACGGAACTTGGTCAGATTGCTGGTCTGTTGAACAAGACTAAGAAGCGGGCCACGCCATTACAGGGGCGCTTAAACCGGCTCTCTGGCTGGTTAACGACGTTTGCGGTTATCGGGGGCCTCGCCATCTTCGCCCTCAGCATCTGGATGCAAAACCAAGGGCTTGCGGATAGCCTCATGATCGGTATCTCATTGGCCGTGGCGGCCGTTCCAGAAACGCTGCCAATTATCGTGACGATCAGTTTAGCTCACGGAGTCAAGCGAATGGCGAAGCGCAATGCCATCATGCGGCGGGTAAACGCCGTGGAAACAATCGGTGGTGTCGATGTGATTGCTTCCGACAAGACCGGGACGCTGACGCAAAATAAAATGACGATTACGCGCTACTGGACGCCGGGTGACCAACCAACTGCGGCAGAAAAGATGACGCCAGCCGGGAAGCAACTGATGCGTTACCTGGGACTGGCGACGAATGCGGAAATCAAGATGGCGAACGGCGAAGAAAAAACGGTGGGGGACCCCACGGAACTTGCCATCGTTCGCTGGCTGGGGCAACACGATCTCAGCCGGACGCAGTTTGAACAACAAGCGCCGCGGTTAGCCGAAGATCCATTTGACTCAACGAAGAAAACGATGGCAACGGTCCATCGGCTAAAGGATGGCCAACAGCTGGTCATCGTGAAGGGGGCCTTCGATCGGCTTCCCGTGACTTGGACGGCGGCGGAACAAGCCGCGGCCAAACAAGTCCACGATGAGTTTGGCCGTAATGCACTCCGGGTCCTTTCGGTGGGTTACAAGGTGGTTGGCGCAACGGCGACTATCGACTGGGATGTCCTATCGACGGGCTTAACGTTTGCGGGACTGGTGGGTATCATTGACCCACCGCGGCCAGAAGTGATCCCGGCTATCCGCGAGGCGAAACGAGCAGGTATCAAACCCGTGATGATCACGGGGGACCACATGGTGACGGCAGAGGCCATCGCGAAGGAAATTGGCCTGTTGACGCCAGGACAACTCGTGATGTCTGGCGATGAACTGCGGACGTTGACGGATGAAGAATTAACGGCCCAGATCGAAAATATTGCGGTTTACGCCCGAGTATCACCGACGGACAAGATTCGGATCGTTCAGGCTTGGCAAAAATTAGGTAAGACGGTGGCCATGACGGGTGACGGCGTGAACGATGCGCCGGCCTTGAAGGCAGCCGATGTGGGCATCGCCATGGGAATCACGGGGACTGAGGTCTCCAAGGGTGCCGCTGACATGGTCTTAACGGATGACAATTTTGCCACAATCATTGCGGCGGTCCGTGAAGGTCGGACGGTTTACCAAAACATCTTGAAGGCCGTTGAGTTCTTGGTGGGAGTCAACTTTGCCCAGATCTTCCTGATGGTAGGAGCGGTCCTCATGGGTTGGGGTGCGCCACTATTGGCAGAACAACTGTTGCTGATCAACGTATTGGCCGATGGAATCCCGGGCTTTTACATCAGTCGCGAGCCAGGCGAAAAGGAAGCCATGGCGCAACCACCAGTGGCCAACGACGAAAGCTTATTTGCCAGAGGCCTTGGTGGCCGCTTAGCAGTCCGAGCGGTGACGTTTACGGGACTGACACTAGGAATCTACGCGCTAGGTCGGTTTAGCCTATCAGCCGGACAGGCGACGGTGGGGATGACGATGGTCTTCCTGGTCCTCGCGATGGGGTCCATGATCGACATCTACGCCATCAAAGACCGCCAGCCATTGACACTGGCGAGCCTCAAGCGCAATCCCGTGCTAAATGGGGCGATGCTGCTGGCAGTTGGATTAGTCCTACTGATTGCGGTGGTTCCAGGAATCCGCGACACGTTTGGGCTCGTGGCCTTACCGGCAGTGGCTTGGTTGGTCGTGATTCCGGCAGTCTTCGTGCCAACACTGGTGCTGGAAGTTGCTAAACGCTGGCAGCGGCGGAGCACGCAGCAGATGGTCGGTGAACTCGACTTAGACTAAATATTTCCGCAACGAAAAGACCCGCAACCGGCTATCCCTTGGAGGAGGTAGCTGGTTGCGGGTCTTTGTTTCGTTAAAAGTTAAGCGGAGGCAATGGGAACTATCCGGACATACTGGGCGCTAATGTAGGCGTCTGGGCCAATCTGATACCAGACCAGATTTTGGTCGTCCACGATGCGACCGCGAACATCCAACGGCTCGCCGTGGTCGAGTTGACCGACACTTTCACCGTAGGGTTCTTTGAAAATCGTCACGGCGGCGTGCGGCACATAGTCGACACTCCCCATGCGCTCAAACGGTTGAACGGTCCAATGGTGCCGATGGGGCAGAGCCGTGGGGAGCGGGTGGTCACGTAAGGTCGTTTCGGTAGCTGCGAGCCACTGTTCGCCGCCCAAGTTATACCAGACACTGCCATCGGTCCGGGTCACGACGACAAATAACCGCCAGAGCGAGTTCGCTGGGAATTGGTACCCGTAGGCCTGACCCGCTGGTTGATCTAGAATTTGATGGTCGACATTGAGTAGAACGTATTGATGGACGCGCTGAACCGTTTGCCAGGCATCTCGCCGATAGAAGTAAATGACTCGTTGGGCTTGCCGGGAGAATTGACCACGTTGCACACCCTGGGCCTGGAAAATGTGGTAGCCGGGAACTTCTGGTGGCGTTAATTGGTAACGACTATCGAGTCGACCGCGCTGAATCGTTGGTAATTTTAAAAGTTGACCGTTATCGTAGTCAATCAAGTAGGTGACGACGGGCTGACCCCATTGTCGCTGGTAGGTCAGGGTCGTTAGGCCGTATTCGGTGATGAAATCCTGCGTGAAGCCGTGCGTGTGAGTCAGCACGTACCCCGGAATGATTGGGAAACGAAAATGAATGGGATGGTGCAACTGACCAGTCAGAATCAATGCGGGTTGCAGGGGTTGGTCGTGCTCATCGACGAGCCGAACCACTAGGGTAGCGGTTGGGTCGGGCGTTGACTGCTTTGTTATCACGGGCGTTACCGGTGCACCAGGCGCCACCGGAGTTGGTTGTGGGCGTTCAGAAATGGCGGGCGTCACTTTAGGGACCATTGGTTGTTGTGATGACGATCCGCGCCGCATAGCGTGTTTAGGCCCGCGCCGGGGTGCCGGTTCAATCAAGCGCCGTAACCAATCAAAAAATGCCATTTCTGCTCACCTCCATAAGTTTCCTTTTAAAACCTAGTATACCGCATTCACCGCATGCGTGGCAGGCAATTTTTGAAGTGGGAAGGGTGTCGGGAAAGTTCTATGGGGGATGTGGGGAGTGATTGGCTGGAACACATGGGATTGTTTGTTTCACGACTGGTCAACTGCCCCTGAATAAATTCAGCGGCTTGTCGCTCACGTGTCTGGTGACACAGTAGTCCAAAATGTCCGTTAAGACACTCCTACTCGCAGTGGCAACATCATCGGGTAATTGACGGCTACCCGTT
>NZ_AZDP01000039.1 GCF_001435525.1 Levilactobacillus koreensis JCM 16448 | reverse complement strand
GTTTTTTGTTTCGCACGCTTTAGCGTGCTCAACTGGGCCTAAAGGCACTAATTAAAACATGTAATTAATTACATGTTTTAACCGGCAGAATAGATTAATTCAAGTTAAAGGAGATTTTCAAATGACTAAAGAATTCAAGACGCTCGATGACTTTTTGGGCACCCATTTCATCTATACCTACGACAACGGCTGGGAATACGAATGGTACGCGAAGAACGACCACACCGTTGATTACCGGATTCATGGCGGCATGGTCGCTGGCCGTTGGGTCACCGACCAACCCGCTAACATCGTCATGCTGGTCCCTGGCATCTACAAGGTAGCTTGGACTGAACCAACTGGAACCGATGTTGCATTGGACTTTGTGCCCAACGAAGGCAAGTTGAACGGGACCATTTTCTTCCCTAAGTGGGTCCAAGACCATCCCGAAATCACGGTCACTTACCAAAACGAACACATCGACGTGATGGAAGCCGCCCGGGAAAAGTACGACACTTATCCTAAGCTGGTCGTGCCAGAATTCGCCAAGATCACTTACATGGGCGACGCCGGCCAAGACAACGAAGACGTGATCAGTGAAGCACCTTACGCCAGCCTGCCGGACGACATCCGTGCCGGCAAGTACTTCGACGCCAACTACAAGCGGATCAATAAGTAGGAGTAACTGCAAGACTAGTGTAAACTGGTCGCACTGCGGCTGCCAGGGATTCCGCCTGCTGTGATTGTGCTCTGCCGCAATAATGTTGAGTCTTAGAAGTGTTTGAACTTTGCAACTAACAATCCTGTTAACTTATAGACAACGGTTAAGAAAACAACTTCAACCGAAATAGGCCCGGGACAAAAGTCCCAGACCTATTTTGCGCTCCGAACGTATATTGCAGAAACGTGCGACAAAAGGCAGTCAACTCCGCTTAACCCCGATAGACAAACAATCCAAAACCGGGATTATTCGTCTATCGATGTTAATGCTCATTGACTAACCGCCTTCTGTCCCACTCTCTATTTTTAATCTTGCCAGTTCGTCAATATCTGTCGGAAGACGTCCGCCATCAGTTTCGGCTCGTCTTTAATGCTGGCCGTCATGTACGCGTCCTGAAGGTCTTGCGTAAAGGTCAGCGCCAGTCCCTTTTGCCACGCCAAAACTTCGGTGAATGCTCGCAGGGACCGGCCATTGCCCTCACGAAAGGGGTGAAACATATTCATTTCGGTAACCAGATTGCCCAATGCTTCCGCCACAACGTCGCGGTCGGCAGGGAGCTGCGCAAAGTCTATCAGTTGCCGCTGAATATCCCACTCCGCGTTGCCAAATAGCATGACCGGATGGAAATGCGTGACCACGCCATTGGCTGTCTTATTGAAATCCACTTCACGGTACTCACCCGCCCAGTCATAGATCTCGCCAAGGAGAAACTGGTTGATGCGCTTTAGCTCGGTAACGTCCTTGCCGGTGAGTTGGTAGCCATCCGGTAATAGAAAATCATTTTGCTCAAGGAACTTCAAGCGTTGCGTGGAGAATTCATATTCAACGTCATGTAGTTTCTCGTCGTCAGTAATGTCCAATTTATTCTTTAAAACGCCGTTTGGCTGCAGGTAATCCGCCCATTGCTTCACTCGCTGCGTACCGAATTTCGTGCGTTGACCCGGTCCAAAACTTCCTTGGCCGTCATTGGCCGTTCCAAATCATCGGCGTCCCGTGCCATCTGAATATCATCCAGCGTCGGCTCAAACCCCTCGTACATGTTGCTGACCACCGCGTTCATCGTTGCCCGGTATTCCTTTTCGTTGCGGAACTGGACGCCCATAATCGTCAGCGCTTGATCGTCATGTTCAAGATACATAATGCCCTCATCCTCCTTCATTAAAGATAACTCCGTAAAAATTGCGTCATTTTTTGCCAAAAGTTGAATTAATTTGACGGCGGTCCCACTTGGCTCGTAATCACCCTGCTCCCAGTGTTGGACTGTCCGGACTGACGCGTTCAAAAGTTGTGCCAGCTCGCTTTGACTCACACCATAGTGCCGGCGAATGTATTTCATCGTGGTTGCTGTATCAGCCATCCTCATCACCTCATTTGCCAGTATACCCTTCAAGGGTAGTTCTTCCTAACAAATGGCTCGCCGCAAACGTGTATACTAGGGGTAAATCGTCAGAAAGTAGGTTGTTGACACATGGCAAATTACATTAAAGAAGTGCGCACGCTGGTCGGTCACAAGCCAATGATTCTCAATGCTTCGGCTGGCGTCATCGCTAACGACCACCACGAGGTTCTGCTTAATCTGCGGACCGACACGCACAACTGGAGTCTCCCCGGCGGCTACCTGGAATATGGCGAAACGTTCGCCACCGCAATGATTCGGGAATACAAGGAGGACGCCGGTCTCGACGTGGCGCTGGTCAAATCGTTAGGTATCTTTGACCAGGGATTCACGGAATACCCCAACGGTGACGTCACCCAGGTCATTTCCCAACTGTACCTGGTAAAACCAGTTGGCGGCCACACGCTGGAACAAGCCACGGATGAAACGCTGGATTTGAAATACTGGTCACTTGACGACCTGCCACCCCTGTTGAATCAACAGACAGCAGACATGTTGGCGGCGGTGAAGGCTTACTTTAATCAGCTAAAGGTTGAAAGTTAAATTGTACAGTAAAGGCCCGGCATGCCGGGCCTTTACTGTACAAAAATAGGCATGGATTACTCCATACTTGTATAATTGAGTCGTCTAAAACCAATATACAAGGAGAATTCATGTCCATGTCTAATATACAACATTCAATCACTAATTTTCACTATTCTTTTAAGCATTTTTCGAAATTGGTCCAGTTACCGGTTGTGCTTCGTCAAGCGAACATTCTTAAAACCAAAGGAACACCGGTGTCGTTACTTTTAGAATGGCTTTTAGCTACCATTTTCCATCGTTACTCGATCTTTCGGGCAACCGCATCGAGTTTTTCAAAACGGACTGCTCGAAATTGTCTAAATGATCCGCGAACCAACTGGCAACGACTAGTGACGCTCTTAGCGGTCCATCTTATTCAGTACGTCCAACATTTCACTGATTCCAGAAGACGTCAAGCATTGATTATTGATGACTCTTTATTTAAACGAGAGTTCTCTAAGAAGACAGAGCTACTAGCACGGGTTTTTGACCACGACAAGCAAGTCTTCTTCAAAGGCTTCCGAACGCTAACTTTGGGTTGGAGTGACGGAAATACTTTCCTACCAGTCCACTTTGCCCTAATGTCCTCTAGTAATTCTCAAAACCAAATTGGTCTTTTTAAGAAATTCGACCATAGAACTTTGGCTGCTCGACGTCGTGCGCAAGCACAACGTCAAATGAATGATGTTGCTTTAGAGTTGGTAGATAACGCAATTTCTGCTGGGATTAAGGCACGTTATGTCCTCTTTGATAGCTGGTTCGCTTCACCACATATGTTCGCTGAGCTCCTTAGGCGTGGACGTTATGGCATTGGTATGCTGAAGAGATCTAAGAAGGTTTACTTCCGATATCGCGGTCGTCAAATGGATGTCAAAACATTGTACAATCAGCTTCGACGCAGTAAGTGGTCGACTCGGAGTCACTACTTGTATAGTCCCATTGTTTCTTTCGAGGTTAACGGTCACTCAATGCTCGTCAAACTAGTATTTGTAACGAAACGCGGAGCCCACAATGATTATTTGGTCTTAGGGACTACTAACACTGATTTGCACCCACAAGAGATTATTAGAATGTATGCCCGTCGTTGGCAGATTGAGGGGTACTTCAAGGTAGCTAAACAATACCTTCAATTCGATAAAACCCAAATACAAAGCTATGATGGCCTTTGTGGTCACATGGCTTTGGTCCTAATAGGATATGACATTTTAGCTCTAGCTCAACGAGAAAACACAGATGATCGTACATTTGGCGGGATGTTTTTCGATTATTCTCGACCCTTATCGGAAATAAAGATTTCAGACGCACTAAGCTGGCTAATGATAACTTTAACTGGTATAGCTAAGAAACTTGATATGAGTAAGGAAATTCTTGATACCATTTTTGATGAATTTATAAAAGCCTTACCAAGTAACCTGGTCAGGTTACTTGGTAAGGCTCAGTGACCTAGAAAAACTACTTTATCTTGCTTCAGTTCAAGTAACACAAGGACTGAGGTCTATTTGAGCACTTTCAACCTTTAGTTAATCAGCAAAAGTAGTTAAAAACGACCTGTGACGAAAAAGGTCACAAGCCGTTTTTTACTCTACCTATTTTTGTTGACCCCTATTTCTCCAAATCCAGCACCGCATTAAATACTTCCTGCGGCAACTCAATGTCACTATGGGCAGCCTGGCGCTTGTTGACGCTCTGCCGCCGCAAGAGGGCTTGTTTCTTCGAGGTACTCTTCTTTTCACCGTTGGCGGCCGCGTTCTTCCGTAACGGCGGCACATCTACGCGGGCTAGCGCCTTGCCCTCGACTACGGATTGGACCGGCATCGGGTAGAGTTTTCTCGGGATTACGAATTTTAATTTGTGGACCAGCTCCTGAGCGACCTTGGGCGCGTCCTCGCGGTGAACGACGAAGGACAGCGCGTCGACCTTAGCGTAGTTGACGTGGACCTCGATTTTGACCACATCGGCAATGTCGTAGCCACTCAGCTCTGTCGTCAGCGTCGCATAGCCGTGAGAAACGGACTTGAGTGCATTGAAGAAGTCATAGGCGATTTCGGCAAACGGCAACTGGTAGACCAAGACGACCAGGTCACCCTGGTTGCGCATGTCCTGTAGCTCCCCCTTATGCTGGGTCGCCAACTTCATCACGTCACTCAGACTCTCGCTGGTCGTGGTGATGGTCGCTTCGGCCAGCGGTTCTTCGACGAAATCAATCTTGGCGTAGTCGGGAAAGGCGATCGGGTTATTTACGATGACCGGCTCGTCCTCATTTTTCAGATGCACACGGTAGGTCACGTTGGGCGCCGTCGTCAGCACGTCCAAGCCGTATTCATCATGCAGCCGTTCGCGGATGATCTGGAGGTGGAAGATGCCCAAGAAGCCACAGCGGAAGCCGGCACCCAGGGCATCGGAGCTCTCGGCGTGATAGTGAAATGAGGTGTCGTTGAGCGCCAATTTTTCCACGGCCAGCTGAAGGTCGTGGTAGTGGTCGCCCTGCGGATAGAAGCCGGCAAAGACCATCGACTGGGAGGGCTGGTAACCGGGTAACGCGGTGGCCGTGGGCGTCGTCGCACTAGTCAACGTATCCCCGACACGTAAGGCTTGGGGATCCTTCAACCCGGTCACCACGTAGCCAACATCGCCGGCGCTGAGCTGTTTGGTGGCGACACGTTGGGGAGCGAAAATCCCAATTTCATTGGCGGCCACGGTCTGGTTGTTGGCCATCAAGGTCAATTTGTCAGCGGTCGTCAGCTTGCCATCGACCACCCGGACGTAGGCGATGATGCCCTTGAACGCGTCGTACTGGGAGTCGAACACGAGGGCCTTGAGCGGTTGCTTGACGTCCCCCACGGGTGCTGGAATCCGCGTGTGAATGGCCTCCAGCACGTCATGGACGTTGAGACCAGTCTTGGCAGAAATCTTGAGGATCTCGACGGTCGCAAATTCGGGGGCCAACGCGCGTATCTGCTCCGCGGTGCGGTCAACATCGGCCGCAGCAGCGTCGATCTTATTGATGACGGGAATCACGACCAGGTGGTTGTCCCGCGCTAGCCGCAAGTTGGCTACCGTTTGCGCTTGAACGCCTTGCGTGGCATCGACCAGCAACAGGGCGCCGTCACTGGCCGCGAGACTCTTAGAGACCTCGTAGGTGAAGTCGACGTGCCCGGGGGTGTCGATAAAATTGTAGGTGTATTCTTGGCCGTCGTCGGCGTGATAATAGTTGCGGACGGTCCGCGACTTGACGGTGACGCCGTGTGCCTGCTCGACCTGCAAGTCGTCGAGTAGTTGAGCCTTGCTGTCGCGGTCGCTGACGGTCTGGGTCTGCTCCATGATGCGGTCAGCCAGTGTGGATTTCCCGTGGTCGATATGGGCGATGATGGCAAAGTTACGCGTGTTTTTCTGAGTCATTGATTTCCTCCTGAAAGATACCGTCGAGGTAGTAGCCAAACGTCTGGCAGGCCTCGGCAGTTAGATCGATTTGAAACGCGGGAAAGTCCACGTTGAGGGTCGTGTGATTAAATTGGTCGAGGCCGGATAGATTCATCAAGCCACTGATAATGGCACTTTGAATGACAAACAGGTGGCTGGCTTGGGCCGTGCTTAATATTGGCACCTGCGCGGCAACCACCCGGCCGAGGGCGAGATTGGCGGTGTACAGGTCGCGCCGTCCCTGCTCGGTTTGTGCGCGGTCGGCATGGGCTTCGAGCACGGGTCCTCGCAAAGCGTTGAGCCGGACTAAAGTCGCATGGTCACTGATCAATGTGCGGGTTTGGTCCATCAGCCGCGTTTTCAATTGAGCTGATGTTGTCACTGGTTGCGCCGTCCATTTAGCGGCTAATTCCGTGAAATAATCACGATAACCAGTTAGGAGCAGGGCCATGAAAATACTTTCTTTACTCTGATAGTAGTTGAACAGTGTCCCCTTGGCCACGCCAGCCTGCTGGGCAATCATGGCCATTGAGATGTCGCTAAAGGTGTGTTGCGCGAACAACTGCCAAGCGGCGGCTGCAATTCGCTGGGCCTTCGCGGTTTTCTGATCGGGTGTCCGAACGTTAGCCATTGGGGTCACCTCCCTTTCAAAATTGACTATCGGTCATTTTTAAGTACAAATTAGTTTACCGCCACGCAAACTTTCTGTCAATGACAACCGGGCAAAGTGGTATTCTAGAAAGTAACAGCACGTTGCGGCCCGGCGATAAGCACCTTAAATAAATCTATTTATTGTTCGTGCTTTATTTAATCGGCCAGGTCACAACCACTATTTGGGAGGAAAATTATGAGTTTAATTTATATCAGACGGGCAACTCGCGCCGATTTACCGGCCATCATGCCCATTATTGCGAACGCTAAGGCCCTATTGAAGGCCGATGGCAGTCCCCAGTGGCAAGACGGCTACCCGGACGAAGCTGGCATTACCCGAGATATTGACGCCTTACAAAGCTGGCTGCTGATTGTCGACGGCCACGTGGCTGGAACGGCGGCACAAGTGGTCGCGGACGACCCGAACTACCATGAGATTACCGGCGACGGTTGGGCCAACACGACGGACCCCTACGCAACGATTCATCGGATCGCGTTGAGCGCGGACTACGCCGGCCAACACCTCAGCCACTATTTCTTCTCCAATCTGATCAGTGCCGCCTACCGCGATGGTGTCCGAAACTTCCGGATCGACACCCACGCCATGAACAAACGGATGCAAGCCATTGCAACCAGCATGGGCTACCAGTTCCGCGGCATCGTTCACGTCGCCGAACCTGGTGACAACGCGCGCCGAGCTTACGAACTTCATTTAGACTAGTCAAAATGGTAAGACCCCTGGTTTGGTGGCCTTACCATTTTGCTTTCATTTTTCGAAAAAAGTACGGAACGGGACGAACCTATTTTCACTAATCGGGTGAACGGGTGACAAATTCCGAACATTGAGGGGCAAACATGCCATAGGACGGGATCATTATGGTTGTAAATCAATTTGACATTGATGTATAATAGTCTCTAATGTTGGCGAGGTAGCTGACACGGGAAGGGGATCTTATTCTAAATGTATCGTTTCTTTGTTCAGCCGCAGATTAACGCGGTAACTCAAAAATTGGCTGGCTATGAATTACTTTTGCGTTCGTATTGCCATGACTACTGGGTGACTCCAACCGACTTTACGGCGGTACCGATGGACCAACAGGTATCGTTGTCCTACCAAGAGATTACGAATATCTTGAAGGATCATCAGAATAATCCCGAAATTTCCTTTAACCTCAACCGAGAACAATTCACGAACCGGACGACCATTGGCCATCTGATTCATTTGAAAAAATCCATCAAAAATCTACAGCTGATCGTCGAATTGACCGAGGCACCGACACTAGAGGAATTGCACCGCTACGTGGCCCTGTACAAGGCGTTCGACATTAAACTGAGTTTGGACGATGTCGGCACCGACAACGCTTGGTGTCCGGCGATTCAAGATGTCCTGCCCTTCATGGACAACATCAAGTTCGCCATGCAAAATTTCCGCCTGCAGCACCGGCAAGCCGAACTGATCGGTAGCCTCAACACTTGGCGAAAAATTGCGGACATGTATCAACTCGGCTTCACCATTGAAGGAATCGAAGATCAAGACGATGTGAAGCTCGCTCAGAAGTACAACGCACAAACAACGCAAGGGTATTATTACAGCAAGCCTGTTCCTTATTGTGGTTAGATTTGTGGCTACGTTAAAAGAAGTCGATTTATTCCTAATGGAATAATCGCCTTCTTTTTTATTATTAATAACTAAAAATGGTCGCCAAAGTGTTCGCCCCACCAGTACCCGGTTGCTCCGTCCATGTAACTCATATGGCCAGTATCAAAGAGCCCCCGCTTTTTATGGCGCATTGGCCTATCCAGTTCTCGCCTAAACGGGTCGCGCAGAACTTGTATAAGTGTTTCGGTTACCAAATAATCCCGGCGAATACTCTCACCGTAGCTGTCTGATCTCCGCATCGCTTTTTTAATCTTATCTTCTTGCCCTTCTAAACTGCCATCCGCCACGAAATAATAGGGTTTGTAGTTATCCTTCGAGACAATTTTGAGCTTAGCAGTCAAGTGGTCTCTGGTATCAACGAGTTCCAGCTTATCGTAATCAACGTGGACAAAATCGCTGGAGTCGACATAACCCACAAACGTTTTGAACAACAAAAAATCCTTTGGATCTACAAACGTGACCCCATACCGTTCGATGTATAATGGATTCTTTACTTTCATTTTTATCATGGAGATTTGTCCTTTCTTTGAATGCGGGTTCTGGTGCTGTTTTTGGGTTGTATGAAGCGTTTTCATTTGCTGAGTTTACACGTTTATTATAGCTCATAATTTACGCTTAATCTTATCTATTTATGTCCTACATCACCCGCATAAATATTCACATCATGTATGGCATTCCCATGATAAAAATATTAATATTCCCCGCATTTCCCATCCCGTTCTTTCTATAGACTATCCAAAATCACCGTCACCCCGCCCCTGAATAACTACAAATCTTTCTGTTGACAAACCCCAGTCCGCCGATTAGTATTAGAGCCATATTAGAAATACACGAACGCAATACCAGGAAGAGTAGCGGTTCCCGCTAAGTTCAGAGACCACCGGTAGCTGAAAAGGTGGCTTACAACGGAACCGCGAAGATGAGCCTGGTTGCTAGCAATCAGTGGAAGCTGCTTGCCCGACTTGAAGCCCGTTACCGCTTCCGACTTTTGGCAGCAGAAGTTACGGAGATGGTGGATGTGAGTCCCCCATAAATCAAGGTGGCACCGCGAGTGAAATCGTCCTTATGTTTAAGCATAAGGGCGATATTTTTTTACACATTTTTCGAGGAGATGTTTGGAATGAAACGTAAGGGAACTCTATTCACGATTGCAGCTTTAAGTTTGTTAACTCTAGCTGGCTGTGGCAACGCAACTAGCACCGGCAGCGCCAACGGTAAGTACGCCGCCAGCCAAGTCTTAAACTGGACCGAAGCCTCCGAGCTGGCCTCTTCCGACCTCTCGCAGGCCACCGACACGCTCAGCTTCACCGTTTTACAGAACACGCAGGAAGGCCTCTACCGCCTCAACAGTAAGGGCACGCCAGCCAACGCCTTAGCCACCAGCACCAAGATCACTAACGGCGGCAAGACGTACACCTTCAACCTCCGCAAGGGTGTCAAATGGTCCAACGGCGACACCGTTCAGGCCAAAGACTTCGTTTACTCCTGGCAACGGACCGTTGCGCCTAAGACCGCTTCGCAAGACGCCTTCTACCTCTTCCAAGTGAAGAACGCTGAGGCCATCAACCAAGGCAAGAAGCCGCTGAGTGCACTGGGCATCACCGCTACTGGTAAGTACAAGCTGACCGTCCAACTCACCAAGCCCGTTTCCTACTTCAAGAAGCTACTGGCTTGGCCCCTCTTCTACCCGCTGAACCAAAAGGCCGTCGACAAATACGGCAAGCTCTACGGGACGCGTTCCAACACGACCGTTTACAACGGGCCATTCCGTTTGACCAAGTGGAACGGGACCGGCAAGTCTTGGACCTTGGCGAAGAACCCCACCTACTGGGATAAAAAGGCCGTTCACCTGACCAAGATCAACGAGGTCGTCACCGAAAGTCCCACGACCAGCTACAACCTCTTCAACGCCAACAAGACCGACGAAACCTTACTGAGTGGCCAACAGATCAAGAACAACAAGAACAGTAAGGACTTCGTTAAACGCCTGCCGACCGCTTCCCAACGGCTTGATTTGAACCAAAAGAAAGTCAGCGCCTTTAAGAACATTGACGTTCGTAAGGCCTTCTCCCTCGCCATCGACCGCAACCAATTAGTCACCGATGTCCTGCAAGATGGGTCCGTGGCCTCCAAAGGGTTCGTCCCATCCGGCATGGGCAACAACCCGAAGACCGGCAAAGCCTTCAACCAGGAAGCCTATATCAAGTCCGCAACGACTTACAATTTGAAGCAAGCCAAGACTTTACTGGCCAAGGGCTTGAAGCAGACTGGTGACAAGAAACTTGACCTCACCATCTCCATTTCCGACACCGATACCAGTAAGCAAACGGCTGAGTTCCTCCAAAGCTCACTGGAAAAACTGCCTAACGTCAAGATCAGCATCAAGACGGTTCCCTTCGTTCAGCTGCTCACGCAACAACATAACGGGAACTATGAGTTGACCCTTAGTAACTGGCAATCCGTCTTCGCCGACCCCATCAACTTCCTGGACGTCTTCGAAGCCAACTCCAGCTACAACACGACCGGCTGGAAGAGCACCGAGTTCGACAAATTGCTCGATGAAGCCGAAAATCAAGATGGCAACAAGCCAGCCGAACGCTGGGCTAAGTTGGTCAAGGCTGAACAGGTCTTGATGAACGATCAAGGCACGATTCCCCTGTACCAATCCGCCAAATCACAGCTGTTACGCAACACGGTCAAGAACATCAACTACAACCCAGCCGGTGTCCCTTACGACTTCAAGACGACTTACATTGCTAAATAAATTAAAAGAGCGTGCTCAAAGGCGTTTAGTCGGCGAGCATTAAGGCTGATAACCAGGCAAACCTGGTCTTGAATGATCTGGCTATCAGATTTGAGCGGAACCGACCACCTTTGAGCACTCGCTTCGATCATGTAAAATCAGCGAAGCATCACAGACACAACGATTTCTACAGCGCGGCGATTGTCGATCCCCCCGTCGACGACTTCCACCTGCTATAAATAAACTTACATATAGAAGAAACAGGCCCCAACCGGCGTTTGAAGTGCGCTCCGGTTGGGGCTTATCTTTTGTAATTTTTACATCTAAACCAGCAATCAAAAATCAGCTAATCAGTTTGCATGAACTCCGCAGTTATTAGCTGCACATCATCTTTTGGATAGTCTTGCCGAATCATGTCTAACCTTGATGCCAATGGCAATTTCACTTCGTCATAGATCATCAATTCCAGCACTTCTTCGGCATTGATTTTGGCTTTCTTCACAGTATTTGCTTGACTGATAGCGCTGGGAATATCCGGAAAAATCACTGTAATCGTATGTGTCTCCACATCTTTAATAAATACAGCCGGGTAAGTAACAACCTTGTGTTTTGCGATGATCTCCACCTCACTAATAGCTGACTAGTAACCTGACTACTGGTCACTATAGTGCGCGCTCTGATCGACTCCGTCAAGCTAAGATAATCCCTGTCAGCCGTAGTGCGAATCATTCAGGTCACTCACAGTACCCGCACTGTTTGCCGGTCGACCACCTGGATCGGCGTCACCTGTTGTAACTGTCTTCCCGGCTCTAGTAGTTGTCGCACGCCGGCCGCGCCCATGTCATAGAAGTTCTGTGACACGCTGGTCAGCTGCGGTTGAACCAACTCACACATCTCCGTACCATCAATGCTGACGATGGAAAGGTCAGTGGGAACCGTCAGACCAAGGTCGCGGGCCTGATTCAACACACCGATTGCCGCCATGTCACTCCCGGCGACCACCCCCGTCAGGCCGGACGTTACGCCGTACGCGGCCATCGCTTCACGGCCGGCCACATAACTGTAGACACCCGGTTGGACCCAGTCCGCTTGCGGCGACACGCCGGCATCTCGCAACGCACTCTCGTAACCGGCTAACCGAAAACGGCCCGTGTGCGAGTTGCTATCGACCGCCGCTAGACCAATTTTTCGGTGGCCCGCTTTTAACAGTGTCTGGGTTGCTTGATAGCCGACCTGCCAGTCATCCGACGCGATCGATGGTAAGTCGCCATCGTCAAAGGCAATTGACAGGAAACAGTAGGGTGTCTGAGCACCCTGCAACAGCTGGAGATTCTCCGGCGTCAAGTTGAGTGACAGCAGTAAAATGCCCATGACCGGTCGTTCAATCACCGTCAAGAGGGCCTTGCGTTGGGCCTCCGGGTCCGTGATTCCCGCGTAAACAATGATCACGTTGAGCCCATGGGCCGCCGCAGTGTCCTGAATTCCCGTGATGATCTGACTGGAAAAGTTTGTCTTGACCGAGTTGACCACGACGGCGAGCACGTTACTGTGCTGCGTCACTAGTTCGGCCGCTGCCGTATTCTTCCGGTACCCTAATTTTAACGCGGCCGCCTGTACCTTTTCCGCCGTTGCTGGGCCATAAAAGGCCGTCTTGTTGGCCAGTACCCGTGACACGGTCGCCGGTGAAACGCCAGCCAACCGGGCAATATCCTTAATCGTCGCCGCCATCTGGCCGCCTCCTCTACGTGTAACCCGATATTATGTTTTCAATTTTACCCGTTTCCGCTGATAAATAAAAGTGAAATCCTTGAATTTAAGCAAACGTTTGTCCGATTGGTTTAAAAGCATTGTCAGCGCTTACCAAAAATGCTAGAATGATTTTTGTAAGCGGTTGCGCAAATAGCTTTGAGCAACCCATTCAGCGATGAGTCAGTAGATAATTTTAGGAGGGTTTCACATGGAAAAACAGTGGTGGCAAAATGCCGTCGTCTATCAGGTTTATCCCCGGAGTTTTCAAGACAGTGATGGTGACGGGGTCGGTGACTTGGCCGGTCTGACCGAGCGCCTGCCGTACATTAAGAAATTAGGGGCCGATGTCATCTGGCTCAACCCAATCTACAAGTCACCGGACTTTGACAACGGCTACGACATCAGCGATTACCGCAGCGTGCAACCCGTCTACGGTGACATGAACCAATTTGAAACGATGCTGGCCACCGCGCATAAATTAGGCCTGAAACTACTGATGGATCTGGTCGTAAACCACACCTCTGACCAGCACGAATGGTTCCAAAAGAGCCGTCAGTCTAAGGATAATCCATATTCCGACTACTATATCTGGCGCGACCCCGTTGATGGTCACGAACCCAACAACTGGGGCTCCTACTTCAACGGCTCGACCTGGACCTTTGAGCCAAAACGAAACCAATACTACCTGCACCTGTTCGCCCCTAGTCAACCCGACCTGAACTGGGAAAACCCGAAGGTCCACGATGAAGTTTGGGACCTCATGCGCTTTTGGCTCGACAAGGGCGTCGATGGTTTCCGGATGGACGTCATCAGCCTCATTTCCAAGCCAGCCGGTCTTCCCGATGCGCCTAAAGCACCCGGTGCCGTCTATGGTGACGTTGAAGCCGTAGTCGCTAACGGGCCCAAGTTGAACGACTACCTGCACGAAATGCACGACAAGGTGCTGTCCCACTATGATGTGATGACCGTCGGTGAAATGCCGGGTGCCACCGCCGAAGGGGCCATTACCTACACCGGCTTGGACTCACACGAACTGAACATGATCTTCCAGTCCGCCCACGTTGGCTTGTCCGCCAACCCCGACAAGCGTTTGGGCAAGTGGAACGATGCTCCCGTTAAATTAACGGAATTAAAGAAGGCCTTGTCCGACTGGCAATACGCCCTCGATGGCAAGGGCTGGAACAGTCTCTTCTGGGACAACCACGACCAGCCGCGCGCCGTTTCCCGCTTCGGTAATGACAGTGAGCAGTACCGGGACGTTTCAGCCAAAATGTTAGCGACGACGCTACACATGCTCCAAGGAACGCCGTACGTTTACGAAGGCGAAGAACTCGGCATGACCAACGTTCACTACACCAGCCTCGACCAATATGAAGACCTGGAAAGCCTGAACGCCTATGACGAAAACGTCACGAAGGAAAAAATCGTCGACAAGCCAACCATGTTGAAATACCTCAGCCACATTTCACGGGATAACGCCCGGACACCAATGCACTGGGACGATTCCAAGAATGCTGGCTTTACCACGGGCACGCCATGGTTTGCGTTGAACCCGAACTACACAACGATCAACGCCAAGGAAGAAGTCGATCGCGACGATTCCGTCTTCAACTACTACCGGCAGTTGATTGCGTTGCGTCACAGCCACGACCTCATCGTCCTCGGGGATTACGAAGAACTCGACCCCAACGACGACCAAGTCTTCGCCTACCGTCGTCACTACAACGGCCAAACCTTACTGGTCATCAACAACTTCACCGACCAAACGGTGACCCGCGACTACGACCAGGGCAACGCCAACGAAAAGTTGATCGGCAACTACGCCGACGATCAAGGCACCACGTTCCGCCCTTACGAATCCAAGGTTTACTTGTTTAAGTAAGAAATTGATGTCACCGCTCGCACTGCGGCTGCCAGGGATTCCGCCTGCTATGGGGAACGCCTCCAGCCTGAAGGACGGGCTTCCGTCTCGCCTTGAAGCCACGCAAAAATCGCGAGTCTCCAAGGTCGTCCCACGATGTAAGCCGGGAAAGAACCCCGTCTAACATCGTCGACACAGCTGGCTCCATCCCTGGCCTCCTCCGGCTCAGACTGACTTCTCACATTACACACATTTAGCCTAGCCTTCAGTGACCTGTCGTGTACCATGATGACAGGTGATGTGATTAGTCTCAAGTTGCCTAAGTTCTCCGTGTAAGCCGAGAGGTCGGCAGATATGGGCTCAGGCGCGTCGTTCTGCTTGGTCGGCGTTTCTTGCCGGCTTAGCAGAAAACCAACCTTGTAGACTCGGTTCTTTCGAGGCTTCAAGTTGCGTTCGCACCGTTCCAGCCCATATCTGCCGGCCGGTAAGGCGACTGACCCGCCGTGTTGACCATCACTTAAGTTAATCAAAAAATCACCTGCACCGTCACGACTGAGAGCGTGAGATGCAGGTGATCTTTTTGTGGTGGCGACGGGCGCTTCCAAATGGGTGATGTATAGTCAGACCATTTCAACGTGACGCGCGCCGCCTCACCAGGTGTAGTTTACCTTTTAGCCAGGCGTGGTGCCCCTAAGTTTGCTGAAAATGTTAAGTGATTTACCAACCGTTACAGCGGAAATAGCGGTAGTTCTGCCAGATAGTCGATGTCGGTCCGCTTGACCGCATCGCCTTCTGCCAGGATGGCCAGACGACCAACCACCGTAGCCCCCGCTTGATTAACCAACTCTTCGGCTGCACTCAGCGAGCCACCGCTACTGATCACGTCGTCGACGATCACAACGCGTTTGGCAACCAACTTGTCGGCATCCGCACCGTCTAACGCCAGAATCTGCGGCGCACTGGTCGTGATGGCCTTGACCGGCACCGTCAGCGGCGCGCGCATGTAGTCCTTAACGCTCTTGCGCAAAACGACGTACTCCTGATGACCGGTCAGCCGACTTAGCTCCTGAGCTAGCGGGATTCCCTTACTTTCCAATGTGACAAAGTAATCAAACTCGGCTGGCACTTTTTTCGCCAACGCTTCGGCTGCATAATCGGTCAACTCGGCATCCCCCAGCAACACGAACGACGCAATCGCCATGGTGTCGCTGATCGGCATTACTGGCAACCGCCGGGTGAGTGGCCCGACCTGCAATTGGTACGTCTTGATCATGGTTTAAACCCCCAGTCCCAAAAGTGGCAACACAAATTTTAACACGGCACCGGTCATCAACCCGGCGAAAGGATCGGCCACCGCCGTCACCACTAAGGTGATTGCGGCCACGGTCGCCCCGGAACCCTGCATGGCTGTCGCGGTGTTTTCTGGAAAAATCACGGCCGTTCCCAGGATAAAAAGAAAGCCGGCAATCGAGGCACTGGGCACATATTTCCCCAGCTTGTGTAACCAGCCAATCGCTAAGATGACCGCCATGATCAGCATCATCATGATGCCGGCCACGACGGGTTCTGGTGCACTGGCCGTTGCGGAAATAATCGCTTCCACCGGCGCCCCACCTAACAGACTCGTGCCCATATCGGCAATGGATTGCGTGATGGTCAACAGGTTTAAGTTGACCGGATTAGGCTTGATGCCGGTCATCTGCCCGGTGATCAACCCGTAAGAAATGTTGGCCCCAATGTTCAAGCAAGCCAGACTCAATGCCCCCCGGACGACCCGGACACTCAGCATGGGCTTGGTAAAGACGAACCGCCGCGCCGTCACGTGTTCTGGGAGTTCCGCACGGTAATGTTCGATGAAGACGGCCGCTAGACTGGACCCGACTACGGAGACCACAATGGTCCACACCAGGTCCTTTGTCATCAAATAAGTTGCGGCTGCGAGGGCCACCGACATCCAGCCGGTCAACCGTTCCTGCTTGGCCATCCCCACCGCGATTTTGGCCAGCATGATGCCAACCCCGGCCATCATTCCGGCCATAATGTTGTTGCCAAGAATATCGACGATTTTGGTCAGCGTCCCAGTGATCCCAATCAGTAGCATGATGACGGAGCCGCCCAGGATAATCGAGGTCCGTTCCCGCAAGTTACGGCCGAGATTTCCCGTCAGCGCGAGTGATTCCGCCTGAAACGAAAGCGGTGCGACCGCACCAAAGACTCCGTTGACCGCTGAAGCAAAAATGAACGAAAACATCGTTGGAAAAATAGCAAACCCTAGCGCCATCGCCATGATTCCTTGTGGAATCCCGTTTAAGACGACCCCAATGGCGGCTAGCAAGTCGGCCAACCAATGCATAGTAAGTTCCTCCCTGTATCGTAGTTAGATGCTTAACTTTACTGCCAGTTCTATAATTTATAATTCGTATTTCTATTTCATCATACGAGAATATCGGTTCTAAGTCCATCTATTTTTAAAAATTAACGAACATTTCTTATTAATTTCTTTATTAAATTCGGTTATTATTTAACCAAACAAAAAGTGTGCCCGCGACTTACCCGGACACACAATCATTCGTCATTGAAGTGATTAACGCAACAGATGATTCTCTAGCGCGGCGACCCGCACTAACGACCACGCCGCCGGTAACTGCACTGCCATTAGGTTGCCACAGGTCAGCGCGTACACATCCTGGGCCAAACGACCCGCGTGGGGACTGCAATGGTCCGGCGTGTAGGTATCCCAGGCAGTGTGCTGGTCCAACAGGTGCGTAAACAGGCGGCGCAGCAGCTCCTTTCCCGTTGGCAAAAAGAGCTGGTGCTCCGTTAGCTGGGCCTGCAACAACCAACACTGAGCCTGACTGGCCACCCCCTGCACCTTGTTGGCCGTCACCGGAACTCCTTTGAGCCGTAACACGGCCAGTGCCACCAGATTGGCAGCCGTGGTGACCACATTAACGTGACTCGTCTGGGCCAGATCGATCGCCAAGTACCAATCGGCCAATAACTCCTGTGAGGCTTGGGGAATCAGTGTTGCCACTTGGTCGAACAGTCGCCCGTACACCGAGCTTTCCAGCCGGGGCATCAAGTCCTCCAGTGTCCGTTGTGGCACAATCTTCATCAAATCGTTTTCCTCATCTAAGAGCAAGAGGTCCACGCCACCGGCAGCCAACGCGTGTACACTGGCGTGCGGATCGGTCGACCACGGCAATAACGGAACAAAATCCGCCCCGGTTCGCTGCACGTTAAACTGCTTCACGTTGACTCACCCCCTTAAGTACATTGAGTGTACCCCCTTCGACCCACTTGAAGGCAACCCATTTGCTTCATTTTGAGTGAAAACTCTTGCGTCGTTCCTGAGAATCACGTATCATGGGGCCATTACATTAGAGTTAGTCGAACGCTAACCCTTGAGGAGGAAACTTAAATGTCCTATACCATTCACGAAGTTGCTCAGAAAATGGGCATTTCCACCTACACCATTCGTTACTACCACGACCACGGCATGCTGCCATTCGTGAAGCGTGACGAAAATAACAACCGCATTTTTGAAGACAGCGACTTAGAGTGGTTGAACATCATCGTGTGCCTGCGAGCGACTGGGATGCCCGTTGAACGTATCCACCACTACTTAGACCTAGTTCAGGAGGGCGAATGCACCGTCCCTGAACGCTACGAAATGATGAAGGCTCAGCAAGAACGAACGCTGAGCGAAATTACGGCACTGAACAAGCACTTGTCGACCATCAACTTTAAGGTCGACCACTACGCGGATATTATCGAGAATAACAAACCGGACATGTTCGTCCCCTCCAATCTCCGCAACAACCCAACCACCGACCAAACGGCTTAATTTAGCCTAGTTGGCCGCCTGCGGATACCAGACGCCGCACCGTGGGGACCGCCTGAAGCCAAAGAGCGGTCTTCAGGCTCGCCTTGAAACCTCACCCAACCCGTGAGTCTCCAAGGACGTCCCGTCATGTAAGCCGGGAAAATTGAAGTGCAAGTAAAATGTTAGACACTTTTCTGACCTATGCAACTAGCATCTTCT
>NZ_AZDP01000005.1 GCF_001435525.1 Levilactobacillus koreensis JCM 16448 | reverse complement strand
ATAGAGTTTTGTCTGTTTATAGATAGAGTTTTGTCTGTTTATAGATAGAGTTTTGTAGTATTATATATTCATAAAATCATGTTCATTAAAAGAGGTGTTTCATTTGAGTAATGAAATTGTTAAATATGATCCTGAATTAAATACAATCCCACTTCGAAAATTCACTCCTGTTGAAATGAATTTATTCTTCTCAATAGTTTCTAGAATGCGTGACAAGGGTGACAAAACTGTAAGGTTTTCATTTGATCAATTAAAAGAATTAAGTGCATATAAACCTACAGCAAATAACCGATTTATTGACGATATTGAGAGTACTTATCAAAAAATTTTAGGCTTACGCTTTGGAAGGCGTAGTAAAGATGGGCTTCATCGTGAATTTTTTGTTATGTTTACCGAATTTGAGATAAACGGCCATGCTGATGATCCTTATGTTGATATTAAAATTTACCCCAAAGCTATAAAATTATTAAATGAGCTGGAAAGTTGGGTTCGTTATGCTTTATCAGAATTCAGAGATTTAAAAAGTAGCTACGCAAAAACCATGTTTCGGTTACTAAAACAATTTAGAACTACTGGGTACGCTTACTTTTCAGTTTCGGACTTTAACGAGCTATTAGATGTTCCTAAAAGCTATAAAAGTAGCAATATAAATCAATCCATTTTGAAACCCATCAAAGAGGAACTTACGCCTCTTTTTAGAGGCCTAACGGTTAGGAAAAAATATGGTAAAGGGCGTGGGAAACCAGTGATTGGTTATTCGTTTACCTGGAAACCAGAAAAGAAAGATGCCAATGATTTCTCACAAGGCCAATTACAAGATGAGCGTCAAAAGCTTTTTAATATTCAGCATAATGGTGAATTAACAGAGCAGGAAAAATGGCGCGCCATTGACAAGGTTAAGGGGTTAACTTTAGGCTCTACTGAGAAACAAGCATTGGCTGATAAACAGGCCGAGCACGATAAAAAAATAAGAGATCAAGCAAGACAAGAAGCACTTGCTGAACTCCGAAAGGGGTTTGGAAAGCATGCCTAAAACTATTAGAGAACTTGCTGATGAATTGGGCGTTTCAAAGCAGGCTATATGGCAAAAGATAAAAAGAGATGCGTCAATCGATTTACGTCAATTTACATCAACAAAAGGCAATACTGTTTACGTTGATGTTGATGGGCAAAAAGCTATTAAAGCAATGTTCTCAAACGATTCGTCAACAAGATACCGTCAACAAAAAGATGATGTTGACGACAACAAAAAAGATGCGGTTGATGGACAAGATGAAGTGAAATTCCTTCGAAATTTAGTATCAGAATTTCAATCTGAAAAGAAAGAGTTACATAAGTTACTAGATCAGCAACAAAGATTGGCCTTACAGGACAAACAACTGCTCGAAGAATACAAGGCAGAAATTAAGGACTTGAAAGCCTTAACGATGGCACCGCATGATAATAGTGAAAAAGAAGTGACGTCAGACAAACAACCGGAACCTGAAAATAGCACCCCGGAGTCACAACCTAAACCTAAAAAGTGGTGGCGTTTTGGTAAATAGTTACAACTAAAAAAGAAAAGAAGACTAGTTAAATAGCGGAAGATAAATTTGAACAATCTGTAGCTGCCAAGCTAAAGGGTGAGGGCTGGGACTGTCCCACAGATTATTCTGGTGGGTAGATTGTAAAATTAATCCGAACGCTGTTCGGACAAAAAAGATCAGCTTCCTTTAAAATGGTGTTTACCACAAACCCATCTTTTAGGAGCTGATCTTTTGTCTAGTATAACCTATTCCGAACGAATTAAAATCGAAACCTTTTGTGAACTAGGGCTGTCCAATATCCAAATGGGCGTTCGGATTAATTTTACAATCTACCATAAGCCTACCGATTTTTTAATATTATTTTATTCATCAACTTCCGGCGCCGACCCAAGCTCTGCCTGAATCATCCAGATTTTCTTCTCAATTGCGGTTTTGAGACCAATGAAAATATCTTGGGTACTGAAGTCTTTTTCAACATCGGATACTTCAATGCCGTGTTGGTAAAGGTCTTCCAAGTAACGATAGCCATCAACTAAGTGTGCGAGGCGTTCTGGGGTTGTTTTGTCCCATTCACCAGGCCAGTCTTGAATCTTAGTGTTTTCGGCCATTTCTTTTAAGGTGGAGTAAGGACTGCCATCAAGCGCAATCAGCCGTTCAGAAATGACATCGAGTTGGCTGTCAATTTCTTCCATGAACTCATCCATCAAGGGGTGCAACTTCAAAAAGTTGGGTCCACGCATGTACCAATGCGTCTGATGGATAATCATTGACATCTGGCTCAAATCGGCAACGAGTTGATTTAATACTGCTTTGGTTTTCGTATATTTCATTAGATTGATCTCCTTTCGATATGGTTATTATAACTTAGTGGTAGCTTAATCTGAAACGTTATACACTGGCAAATTAAGTTATTTATAGCCCGTAGAATTAAGTCGTTTTGAAAAGATGGAGACGTTAATTGGTAGATTGTAAAATTAAATAAATCTACAATTGAATTTTATTTACCTTATGAAGATGTTCAAAACGCGTTAAAGGAAAGTGCGCAAAACCCCTTTATACGTACAAAGGATGAATGGGTAGTGGGTAACAATGAGTGTAAATTAAATAAGGCACAAAAAAGGATGCTTAAGGATAAAGAAATATATAATCATTTCAATTTAGAAAATATTCCCAGTTCCATCAAAACGGAGCTAAACAAGATAGTGCATGACATCGATGACTAATACTTTAACACCAAACAGAAAGGGGCTATGAATATATAGGGTCTATAATTATAGGATGACTCCTAAATCTAAAAAGACAAGGCCCATTAATTTATTAACTAATAATATTGAATTTCAATTTCATAGGAAAACTGGTAAACTATTCAACAAAATAGTTGAAAAGGTGGAAAGAAAATGTTTGAACAAGCAGTTAACTACAAAAATGGACTATATGAAGAACTATCTAAAATTGGTAAGGGGCTAAGCAGTGATCGACGATTAGAAATTCTTGATCTTTTAACTCAAGCACCCAAATCAGTTGAAACTATTGCCAACGGGGTCGGAATAAGTGTAGCTAACGCCTCACGCCATCTACAAATATTGAAGGACAGTCATCTGGTTAAAACAAAACGAAAAGGCAATCATATTATTTATAGCCTTAGTTCTCCCAAAATTAGTGATCTTGTGCACCTATTAACCGATATTGGCAACAGTGAACTTTCAGATATGAAAACAATTCAGGATAAATCAGACGCTCAAGATAACGTTAAAACCATTTCCTTAAAGCAAGCTCAAGAAGAATACAAAAATTGCTTTGTCCTTGATGTACGACCTTCTGATGAATATGCAGCAGGCCACATACAATCGGCAATTAATGTCCCATTGGAAACATTAAAAGAATCAATGCCCAAATTACCTAAAGATCAAAAAATTATTGTTTATTGCCGTGGAAGACTATGTGCTAATTCCAACATTGCCACACAGATCTTAAATAGAAATGGTTTTGACGCAGTTAGTTTAAATTCAAGTTACTATTATTGGAATAAAATAACAGAATAAACAGTTTAAGCACGATTTAGTCATTTATTGATTAAATCGTGCTTTTATATTGACTTACAAAAAGTATGTGGTATTATTAAACTATTCAAGCAAACGATTGAATAGTTGAAAGGCAGTGACATAACTTGTCTACTATTGATAAAACGCTAACCTTAATTAATTTTGAGAATAATTGGTGCGCCCAGTGTTATACGCAGCGACCAATAATAAATAAGATTAGCCATGACTTTAATTCATATTTAAACGTTCGGGTAGTGAATTCAGATGCTCACCCAGAACTAGCAAAAAAATACAATGTTTATTCCGCACCCAGTACTATTTTGCTGCGTGATGGAAAAATCGTTGAAAAAATTACCCGTTTTATTGATCAATCACAATTAACAACTTTAATTAAATATTACCTATAAAGGAGCGACTCTTATGGTTAAGAACTTAACTGACAAAGACTTTGTGAAAGAAACTAGTACCGGTGTTACATTAACTGATTTTTGGGCTACTTGGTGTCCTCCATGTCGAATGCAAGGACCGATTATTGAACAACTTGATAAAGAAATTGGCGATAAAGTCAAAATCACTAAAATGGACGTAGATGCAAATCAAAAAACACCAATGGCATTTGGAATTATGTCTATTCCAACCTTAATTATCAAAAAAGATGGCCAAGTAGTTGATAAGCTGGTTGGCCTCCACAGTAAGGACCAACTTAAAACCGTTCTTGCTCAATATACTAATTAGGTTAAGAGGGGAGAAGCTAAATGGAACAACTATCAGTAATGAATAAAAAAGAATTTGATAAAAAACTGAAGAATGGAAAATATATTTTAGTTTTTATAGCTTCTTGGTGCCCTGATTGTAGCTTTATCAAGCCTCATCTACCAGAAATTGAACAAGAATTCAAAGATTACACTTTCATCAGTGTCGATCGTGATGAGAATACCGAATTGGCTCAAGAACTAAATATCTTTGGTATTCCAAGCTTCGTTATTTTTAGAGATGGGCAAGAAATCGGAAGACTTGTCAATAAAGATCGGAAGACTAAAGAAGAAGTCGAAAACTTCATTACCAACACTATTAACTAATGAAGAATTTTTTAACTATTCTTGGCGGTATGGGGACGTTAGCAACTGAAAGTTATGTCCGACTCCTTAATAAGAAAACTGAAACCCATAAAGACTAAGACCATTTAGATTATATAGTGGTTAACCATTATTGATGCACAAGAAGTCATTGTTAATCGTTCATTGGATAAGGGATTAGCGTTACGTGACGACTAATAAGTAGATTGGAGTGAAATTTAATGAGGAAATATGATGTAGTAGTGATTGGGGCCGGTCCTGGTGGAATGACCGCTGCCTTATATGCAGCACGAGCTAATTTAAATGTAGCAATGCTTGATCGCGGTATTTATGGTGGACAAATGAACAACACCGATGACATTGAAAACTACCCTGGTTTTACAACAATTAAGGGTCCTGAACTTGGTGAGAAAATGTATCAAGGAACCGTTAAGGCCGGAGTAAATTTTGTATATGGTGATGTCCAAAACGTTACCGTTGATGATCAACAAATGAAGCATATTCAAACCGATAGTGACGAGTTAGTAGCAAGCGCAGTAATTATTGCAACAGGATCTAATAATCGAAAATTAGGTGTACCAGGTGAAGAAAAGTTCTCCGGAAAAGGGGTTTCTTACTGTGCAGTATGTGATGGTTCTTTCTTTAAAGGAAAGAATGTTACTGTAGTTGGCGGTGGTGATTCAGCAATTTCTGAAGGATTGTACTTAGCTAATGTCACTGATGGAGTTAATGTCATTCATCGTCGCGATCAGTTACGGGCACAAAAGGTATTACAAAATCGTGCTTTTGATAACGATAAGATAGATTTCACTTGGAATACTAGTGTGACAGAGATTTTAGGTGATGAAAATCATGTTACTGGAGTAAAAATTCATAACAATCAGGTCGGTGATGATACAACTCTAGACACTGATGGAGTTTTCGTTTATGTCGGTAACTTTCCAAATAGCCAAATTTTCAATAATTTAAATATTACCGATCAAGCTGGTTGGATTATAACTAACGATCAAATGGAAACAACAATTCCTGGAATCTATGCAATTGGTGATGTCCGGCAAAAGCAACTGCGGCAAATTACAACTGCGGTTGGCGATGGTGGTATTGCTGGGCAAAACGCCTTTGAATATTTCGAAGCCATAAAGCATCGGCAAACGGTTAAAGATTAAAGAGAGGAAAATTACTTTATGGAAATCAAATATTGGTCAGACATTGCTTGCCCCTTTTGTTATATCGGTTCTAACCGAATGAAACGAGCAATGAAGGAAATTGGTATTTATGACACAACTGAATTAGAGTTCAAATCATTCGAGCTTAACCCTGCAACACCAAAGGAAACCGATGAAGGATACATTAATCACTTCACTCAGGGAAATAAGGCAATGGAGCCACAGGCCAAAAAGCAAATGGCTTACATCGAACAAATGGCGCATAACGATGGTCTACCAATGGATCTTGACAGTGTAGTACCTACAAATACTATGGATGCGCACCGGATTATTAAATTCGCAGAAGCTAAAAATGATCCTGATTTGACTGAACGAGTAATTAGACGCTTCTACCAAGTTTACTTTAGTGATGGTCAATCGATTTCTGACCATGATGTGCTATTAAATGCGGCAATGGAAGCTGGGCTTGCTAAAGACGAAGTAGAAAAAGTGCTTAATTCTAACCAATATCATCAAGCTGTGGTCAATGACGAGGCAGAGGCTCAACAATCCGGTATTCATGCTGCACCTTTTTTTGTAATCAATAATAAGTATGCAATTAGTGGTGCCCAACCATATGAAGTCTTTGTTAAAGCCTTAAAGCGAGTTCAAGAAGAAGAAAATTAGGAGGAATTTACGATGACCGAAGATAAGCCACAATTTAATACAATATTTGGCGATAATAATGATGCTGCTGTATGTGGGCCAGACGGTTGTAATATCGCTGAACATCAAAAGCAAACTGAGGATAAGAAGAAGAAAACAAAATAAATGGAGGGAAGCTATAAATGAAGTTTGACTACGTTGTTATTGGCAGTGGGCCATCAGTTTATCGTTTCCTATTGGGAATGCAGAATAGCGGAAAGAAAATCGCGGTTGTTGAAAAGAATCGGTTTGGCGGAATTTGCCCTAACGAAGGCTGCGAACCCAAGATTTTCTTAGAAGGAGCAGCACGAGCAACCTTAACTTCAATGCGTTTGCAAGGTAAGGGAATTACTCAACCAGCTAAGCTTGACTGGAAAGAACTTATTCAGCAAAAGAATAAGGCTATGGCGTCATTCCTAAATAATATGCAAAGTATGTATGAAGGCCTGGGTGCGACTACCATCAAGGGTGAAGCATCATTTGTTGATCAACATACCATTGAAGTTAATAATAAAAAAATCACTGCTGATAATTTTGTAATCGCAACCGGAAAAAAGCCGCATCCTCTTAACATTCCTGGCCACGAGTACCTACTTACTAGTACTAACCTTTTTGAACTCGAAGATACTCCAAAGAACGTCGCAATTATCGGAAGTGGTTACGTTGGTATGGAATTTGCTACATTGTTGTCTGCTGCCGGGGTTAGAGTAACCGTTATTGTCCGATCCGGCCAACCGCTAGAGGGATTTTACAGCCAACACGTTCATCAGTTAGTTGATGAAATGAAAAACTCACTTGGTATTAATTTTATATTTAACACAAATGTTACAGCTGTTACCGAAGCACAAACTGGCTATGAGGTTCAATCAGCTAACGGCAACCTTGGCACTTTTGATAAAGTTATTAATGCCAGTGGTAGAGTTCCTGAAATTAATGCATTGAAACTTGATAATGCTGGTGTAGAGTACAGCAACCGCGGAATTAAAGTTGATAAATATTTGACCACATCAGCAAATAACATTTACGCAATGGGCGATATTGTTGATAAAACCGCACCAGCATTAACCTCTACGGCACAGTTTGAAGCAGACTACTTAAGTGCCTTACTTACTAATAAAACAACTGAACCTCTTAGGTACCCAGTAATTGGAACCGTTACGTTCACATTCCCCCAACTCGCTCAAGCTGGAATTAGTATTGATAAAGCAAAGGAAGACAGTAATTATTCAATTAAAGATATTGATATTACTCAAGGTGACTTTCTTTATGCTGGAACAGATGATCACGCACGATTATCATTAGTCTTTGACAAGCAAAATCATCTCGTGGGCGCTGCTGAAATTAGCCAAACAGCAGTAGATGATATCAATGCACTAATTCCTGTTATGGCAATTGATGTTGATCCAGAGGTTTGGAAAGAAAAGATGCTAATGGCTTTCCCTGGTTTAGCATATAAAATTAGAACATTAATTTAACAACAAGAGGGTCTATTTGTGAAAAATCGCCCCTCAAAAACATTGAAAGAATAACCCCTAATATCTATAATGTAGATACTAGGGGTTATTTATTTTCATATTATAAAAATAACTTCTTCTATTTGTCATTTTTTCGATACCTTTTAGCACGATTTTGACCAGGAAATAAACGATCATGCGATCCGACTCGAATGCCAATTAAGACTAGTTCATCTTTATCAATCGTATAAACCACCAGGACATCGTTAGTTTCGCTTGGTGTTTTGTTTTTCGGGGTATCTCGTAAGTGAAATTCATTATAACCGCTCATTCGCCGATTAAGCTCATGATCTTCAAATTCTGGTGGTAATTGTTGTTGCTCAAGTAACAGGTCAATGGCTGCTCGAACTTCATCAATAATAGATTTGTCTAAACTGGCTAACCGTTTTAGATCAGCATTAAAGGTTGCACGTGGTTTAAATCTTAGTTTTTTCATTATTTAAACTGACTCCAATAATCATCATCTGATTCAACAATTTCATCGTCAGGTAAAACATGGCGTTTAATTAACTGATCACGTGCAATTGCATATTCTAACGAACCTTCTTTCGCTTTTAATGCTCTTTCTAGCCAGTCCATTTTTTCTTGTGAAACGATGGCTACTGCGCGACTATTTGAACGAGCAATATAAACGGTTTCGTCTTCGTCATTAACTTGATCTAAATATTTTTTTAGGTTGGCGCGAAAATCGCTCTGTGTTAATGCTAATGTCATATTTACCACCCTTTCATTGTACTTAATATTGTACTTTAATTTGTACTAAAAATCAATTTTTTAAGGAGCTAAAACTATGCAACAAATTGTCTTACCCATCAAAGATTCAAATGTTCTCAAAGAAGTGCAAGATACGTTACTCCATAATTTCAAAGCTGGTTGGCGTAACTATACCGTTTTTCAAGTGGGTAAAGCGACTCTGTTGCGAGTGAGCGACGTTATGAAGCTTCGTTGGACAGATGTCTTTAACGAAAACGGCACCGTGCGTCAGAATGCGTTTATACACGACCAAAAGACCGGTAAAGCTAACCTGCTCTACTTAAAACCCGTGCAAACTGATTTATTAGCCTATCAAGCTTGGTTGCAAGAAAACCATTTGGTTTCTGACTGGTTGTTTCCCTCGATTCAGCACCCAGAACGACATATCACGGAAAAACAGTTCTACAAAATCATGAGCAAGGTTGGCGATCTGTTAGGAATTAATTATCTAGGGACCCATACGATGCGTAAAACCGGGGCTTATCGCGTTTACACGCAATCAAATTATAATATTGGCTTAGTCATGAATTTGCTAAATCATTCCAGTGAAGCAATGACTTTAGCTTATTTAGGCTTAGACCAGGCTAGTACTGAAACGATGCTGGATAAAATTGATTTTGGTTAGGAGGCTGGCTTTATGGATTTAGATTTTAAATCAAACAAGTATGATCTTTTCGATGATTGGCATCAAAACAAGACTAAACAAGCCTTTACACAAAAGTTGCAGCAACAAGCTCAACTTGAAAAAACACAGCTGCCACAGTTATTGTCGCGTGAAGATTTAAAAATTCGCTGGCAGATGAACTCTCGTCAAAGTGTTCATCAAGTTGCTAGTAAGCCTGATTTTCCGCAACCCGTTTTTGCTTTTAATCATGGTAAGACGCCACTTTACTTAGCAACTGAAATTCAAATTTTCGAAATTAATCACCCTTGGGTAATAACTCCCAGTGCTCGTCTTGCTTATAGTCATTGGATCCTTCGTAATGTGATTGATTAATCTTGAGATTTAGCTCTAGGTCTTTGATCGTTGGCGCTAGCCTTCTAATACAAATAATCCCCATCAAAATGGGGATTAAATCTACCCTTGACACTTGTCAAGGGTGTAAGTGCGCATTGACCTCGTTTCACTCGGTCTGCTGATAACCATACAATCAATTTTTGCCATGGTTGAATTGAATGTATTCTTAATTAAACTTATGCTTACACTTAACTAAGCTTATTGTGCTTTAAATACTTAAAAACTGTTGTAGATTACGCTGTTTTAAGCCAAAATTTTTTAATTGTTTTGTGCAGATAATCTTTATGAGCTTGGTAACAAATTTTGAATAACGGTGCTGTAAGATCTGTGAATTTAAACTGAAAACATTATTTTGATGTTAGGAGTAATTAAGATGGACGAAAAGAAAGTATTAAAACCAATTGATGAAATGCTTGCTGATCCTTGGCAAGTTGATATTCAAGAATTGTTTGAAGCTTTTGTCAATGAGCCTGACGAGATCAAAAGGAATTTGTATGATTCCCTGTATACTTATATTTTGCAAAAAAGACAAGAAGATATTATTAATCGTCCTGGCTTCGTTATTTAGCCCTCTAAAAGCCTACTGAGGGCTTTTTATTTTTGCTTTGGTATAAATACATATAAACAGTCTCAAAATCGCTAGAAACGAGAAATAAGGCCCTTAAAAACGAATATAGCAGTTAGATTCTTGTTAAGATTCAAAAAAACTAACTGTTTGCTGTCAATGGTAGCGGACGAGCAAAGCGTGGGAGCATAAGGAGTTGACAGCTTTTAACCAGTCTTAACACTGAATTGGCGAAAGCCAAAGTTTTATAGAAACTTTGCTTTCCTGCCTAACGGCGAGTGAAGAAGCGGTCAAGCTGGCTCAGCTTGGACGGGGTGCGGGGCGTCAGCGCCCGTTTTAGTGTGGCAAGCCACACCTTTTTGGCAACGAACGGAGTGAGGCGCAAGGAGCAGAGCGACTGGAGTTCAATGTGAGCCGGTTTTTGGCTCACTCCTTTGTTTTTTGATTTTGTATAGTGATGCCTCTTTTAAATCTCTTTTATAAACCTCTTTTGAACCTCTTTTAGGCCCCTATCGAGCTTTACTCCCCCAAGGGATACAGAAGTTTATGGATAGAGTTTTGTCTGTTTATAGATAGAGTTTTGTCTGTTTATAGATAGAGTTTTG
>NZ_AZDP01000038.1 GCF_001435525.1 Levilactobacillus koreensis JCM 16448 | reverse complement strand
CGATTCAGGCCTACCTATTTTGGTGAGAAATCTTGTTGATGAATAATCCGGGTATATAGGAATAGTAAACACTATTTCGATTAAATTAGTTTGGAGAAAAGTCCAGTGCAAATTATTTTTGAAACCTATCGATTGGAAAAACGAATTACAAATACGTCTAAACGTATACGTGTGTATGGTAGCTTGGTGTCAAATGGAATTTATTTAAGATTGTCAGAGCTACAAGTAGCTAATAACTTAAGTGAAATTTCAAACTTTCCACCATCACGATTACATCTTTTGGTTGGAAATTTCAGAGGCTGTTATGCAGTTAATGTGACCAAAAACGTCAGAATGATTTTTAAGGGCTTGAATCAGGGTGGAGTTGCAACACTAGTTAAAGCCAATGTTGTAAAAATTCTGATTAAGGAGATTAGTGATTATCATGATAAATAAACAAGTAGAGTTTGAACTAAGCCGTCCAGTTGCGCCCGGAGAAAGTATCGTCGACGCACTCCGGTATTTAGAGATGTCACCGGAAACTCTGGCACAAGAGACTCATGAATCGGTTGACTATGTGAAGGCTGTACTAAAAGGGAAGACACCAATTACTCTTCGGTTTGCGCAACGATTAGAACCGATTTTGAAAGTTCCAGCTGATTTTTGGCTACGCTACGATAAGCAGTATCAGAGGCTGCAACAGGAAGCAGTGGAATGATTTAAGTAGTGATCTGAAAAATTCCCAAACTCCCAATCTAAAAACACCTTTACTTTTTAAAATAAAGTGAAAATACTTTGTTGGCGAATTTTATAATCAAGTTAGCCACTTAGAATTTAGACCAAAATAAATACAC
>NZ_AZDP01000037.1 GCF_001435525.1 Levilactobacillus koreensis JCM 16448 | reverse complement strand
ATAGAACCACCTCAAAATTATTAGTCTCTCTGTCTAATAATTTTACGGCACTTCAAGAAACGCTGACTAACAACACCGACACAGTGTTCTGTCTGGCCTCCTCCGGCTTTGCCGAGTTCGACCCACCGCTACCAATCGGATTTCCTTACTCCTATTGTTTTTGTATTTTGAAATTTCGTTGTGATTGGCTGGAACGTTGGTCAATCACTTTTTTGTTTCAGGTTGTTCCGGCATGCCTTGTTTCAAGCCGGTTTCACACGCCGGTTCTGTTTCATCCGTGTTCCAAATTTTGATGAGTCATTTCCTCCGTTCGACTGAATGCGGTATCATAAATATATAAGTAACACGGCCGATTAATGACCAAATAAATTGTGGAGGAGTCTACAGGATGACAAAATCAATTTACACGGATTACTTCTTTGATGAAGCGGCGTTCAACACGCACGATGGGGGCTACGTTCCGTTGGAGGAACCGGACATTCCGCAACAACCTTTGCGGGTACCGCCACTGTTGAAGCCGGACAAAGAAACGGCGACGGATACATACTATACGGTCGAGGCACAGGCTGGGGAGACCCAACTTTTACCTGGCAAGAAGACTAAGACTTGGGGCTACAACGGCACGCTGTTGAGCCAAACCATGGTCTTTGCCAAGGGGAAGACTATGCACATCGACTTGAAAAACAGTTTGCCAGAACTGACCACGTTCCACTGGCACGGCTTGAACGTTCCTGGTCCCTATACCGATGGTGGGTGTCACGCGCCTGTTTACCCTGGAGAAACGAAGCACATCGACTTTAAGGTCGACCAACCGGCAGCCTTGCTGTGGTTGCACGCTCATCCATGCCCATCAACTGCCGAACAGGTTTGGCATGGCCTAGCTGGGACGGTCATCGTGACCGACGAACAAGAAGCTAAATTACCATTTCCGAGAAATTATGGGGTCGATGACATTCCGTTGGTCTTGCAAGACCGGCGTTTCCATGCGGATAACCAGTGGGATTACAATGCCGATTACGATCCGGATGGCGTTCAAGGTCCTACGGCAATGATCAATGGGACCATCAACCCGTACTTTGACGTCACGACGCAACGCCTACGCCTACGAATTTTGGACGGCGCGAACCGGCGCGAATGGCGGCTACATTTCAGCAATGACTTGCCATTTACGCAAATCGCTTCCGATGGGGGTGTCATGCCAGAACCCGTTGAATTCACGCACCTCATGTTGACCTGCGCGGAACGGGCGGAAATTATCGTGGACTTTGGCAAAATCAAGCCGGGTCAGACCGTCACATTGTACAGCGACGACGTGCCATTGGTCCGTTTCAGAATTCACGATTACCAACGCGATGACGTGACGTTACCGGAACACCTCGTGGACATTCCAGACCCAGAAGTGACGCCTGGAACGCCAGTGAGAAAAGTCGTCATGTCTGGCATGGACGAACAGGTTATGATCGACGGTAAAAAATTTGAAATGCAACGGATCGACGCCCGGCAAAAGGTCGGTAACGTTGAGCTGTGGGACATTACGAACACCAATGACATGGACGCCGGCATGGTCCACCCGTTCCACATGCACGGCACGCAATTCCTAATCGTTTCGCGAAACGGCAAGGCACCGTACCCGAACGAACGCGGCTTCAAGGACACGGTCGGCGTGAACCCCGGTGAAACGGTCCGCATCAAAGTCTGGTTTGAACACACCGGTGTCTACATGTACCATTGCCACATCATCGAACACGAAGATGGCGGCATGATGGCCCAAATCGAAGCATACGATCCAGACCATCCCAAGACTTATAAGCTGATGGATATGGACACCCTGATGAATGCCGTCGCTAAGGAACGCGGCATCGACGTCAAGGATCTCCATCTGGCCGGGATGAGTTCGTATGAGAAGATGGGAATGAAGATGTAAGAGTGCGGAGCGAGCCGTTTAGACTCTGAGCATTAGTGGGAAAAGACCTCCTGGTCGGCAAAGCCGGCCAGGAGGTCTTTTCGTACTAAGCACAGGAGTCTGGCTCGCGGAGCACGTTTCGGAAGCTGCCAGGATTGGGATAGAGTGGCGAGGGAAAATCTAACGCCTTCAGATAATGTGGCCATTAACACCTGGGTCATTGGTGAAAGGGGGTTAAGCGCAGGGACCTGGCTCGCGGAGCACGTTTCGGAAGCTGCAAGGAACGGGATAGAATGGCGAGAGTAAATTCAACGCCCTCAGACAAAGTAGCTATTAACACCTGGGTCATTGGTAAAATGACGTTAAGCGCAGGAGTCTGGCTCACTCCGCACGTTTCGGAGGGGCAACACTGATATTAAATTCGCACCGAACCAAAAAAGGCGGCCCCGGAATAACTTCCGAGCCGTCTTTTAGTGACCGTGCATTTTGCCGCGCAGCACGTGGTCTACGTGGGCCAATGTTTCGTTGACGATGTCCAGGATATGCGGATCGTCTAGCTGATAAATGCTCTGCTTGCCCACGCGATTGGCTGTGACCAGTTGTTCCTTCTTCAGGAGGGCCAACTGGTGTGAAACGACCGACTGTTCCACTTGTAACAGGTCGCTGAGCTCACTAACGTTGAGTTCACGCTGTTCCAGCAGGTAGAGAATCTGTAAACGAGTAGTGTTGCTGAGCAACTTGAAAATGTCTTGAGAGGCGTCTAACGCCGGTTTTTGAATGAGTTTGACTAAATCTGGTGAATCCGCCATTTGGGGGTTGCTCCTTTCATATGAACATGTTAACATATGTTGTAGATAACATACATAAGGGGATGGGCACATGTTAAAGACAATCTTAACGGGAGTCACGGCCTACATTTCAACCGGGCTCGACTACCTAGTTATTTTAATGGTAATCTTCGGCCGCGTAAAGCACCAAGACCGCTGGGTGGTCCTAATCGGGGACTTTTTGGGGACCATCGTGTTGGTTGGGAGTTCGCTCGCAATCGCGTTCTTCTTGGGTTTCGTGCCCGCGCCGTGGTTGTTGGGACTACTGGGCCTGATTCCGATTTATTTGGGGATTAAATTGTGGGTTCAGGGTGACGATGATGACCAGGATGCTATTGCCGGCAAGGTAAGTGATCCCAAGAGTTTGATTCTTAGCGTAGCACTGATTACGATGGCAACTTGTGGGGCGGATAACGTCGGGATTTACGTCCCGTTATTTACCACGGTTGAACCTAGCAGTATTCCTCTGATTCTGGTGACGTTTGCCGTGATGGTCGTTATTTTCTGGGAACTGGGGTACCGGCTCGCTTGCTTGCCAAAGGTGGCGGATGTCCTGGAAAAGCAGGGACGTTACATTACCATTGCCGTTTACATTTTAATCGGATTATACATTATCTGGGAGAATGGGACGGTGCAACATTTACTTCAAATGTAAATTAAAACGAGTGACCTTGCCGCAAATCTACGGTCGGGTCACTCGCTTTTTTAATTAATCGTTATCGACATCGTTGACGCCATCGACGTCCTCGTCTTCGGTCTCACTCACCCGGTGCCACTTACCGTTGTCCTGGTAGGCAGCGTAGGCCCAAACGCGTTTCACCTTTGGGGCGGATACGGTCGTTGTAAACTGGTTATTTGCCTTTAGTTTGACCGTCAGTGTTTTCTGATTGACCGTCAAGCGGACGTGAGTGGCCGGGTGTTTGACTTGACCTTGGCCTTCCCGTTCCACTCGACCGGTGATGCGGATGCGCTGACCACTAGTTGAGGCTTGTTGGGCGTCCAGGTTATCGATCTCATAGGCGTATCGGTTGGCGGCGGTATCGTGGTCGTCTGAATCGTCGTCGATCGTTTCAACCTTAGTCGAGGTCGCTGACGGCGTGGCCTGCTGCGCTTGACGGTGGTTGGTGTAGAGTAGGGTGCCCAGCACAGCGATGACGGCGACGGCAATGATGAGTAAACTGTTCTTGAGTTTGTTGGACATGGGGGAGCTCCCTTCTGTGCAAGTCAAATTAAGGACTAGTGAGTGACACCAGCTATCATAATCACTATTAATTATAGCATGACTTGTTCAGGGGAGCGATAAGTTTGCCAGTTAAAAGAATAACTTACTGGCAATCGTCACGCCCGTCATCAGAACTACGGAAGACAGAGTTGCGGCGAGAAAGGCATTGCCACCACGCTGAAAAATGACGCGGAAGTTGACGCTCATGCCTAGGGCGGCCATGGCCATTCCCAGGAAAATGTAGGCTAATTTGACCAAGCCAGCCAACGCAGCGGTTCCTAGTGGTAGCCAAGTGCCAATCACGCTGGTCAATAGGAAGCCGGCCATGAACCAAGGAATTGGCAACTTTGCGCGACCTTCTGATGCAGAAGCCGTGGTTGTTTGGCGTTGGTACCACCAGCCGATGATCAACGCTGCGGGGGCCAACAAGAGGACCCGCGAGAGCTTGGTGATGATGGCCGTGTCCAAGCTAACTGGACCGCCGGCGCTACCAGCCGCAACGGCGTGCGCGATTTCGTGGAGTGAGCCCCCGGTCATGACGCCAAATTGGACCGCCGTTAGATGTAAGAGGGGTTTCAGACCAATTTCAACCAGGGTGAAGACCGTCCCTAAGATGGCGACGATGGCCACGGCCAAGACTTCGTTTTCCCGTTGGCGTTCGGCCTTGTCGGGGCTGACCTTGATCTGCGGGGAAACGCCCATCACGGCAGCGGCACCACAGATGCTGGTCCCCGTGGCCGTTAAGATGGCGAGGTCGCGCTCAACGCCCAGTTTACGGCTCAGGTTGTAGGTTAGGAGCACCATTCCCGTGACCACGACGGCGGCCAGGGTAATCGTTTTGACCCCGGCTTGGGCCAGTTGAATCAGGTTTAATTTGAATCCTAAAAGAATAATTCCTAATCGTAAAAATTTATTGCTGATGAAGCCGATTCCTGCGCGATTCGCGTTAACTGCCCGCGGTGCCAGCTGACAGGCCATGCCGAGTAGCAGGGCAATGACCAAGGCACCCACCAGGTTCAAATAGGGTAGCTGGGCCAACTCGCTTCCGGCGACCGCGCAAATCAAGGTCAGGCCGGCTGCGCCCCAGAAGCTCCGAGTAACCATCGTTGTTCGAATATCCAAATCAATCTCCTCCTCAAAATAAAAGGTGTCGTTATGCAGCGCGGCACCCAAAAATCAATAGCCTTAGTTTACCTGAAATTGATTATAAGTTAAAATTGGTATATTTAATAACGTTATAAATTCTACTTATCAAGGAGGCCAAGCTAATGTTGGATGCTCGGTACCATACGTTTTATGTCCTGTCACAGACGAAGTCCTACACGCAAACGGCGCACAAACTATTCATCACACAACCCGCCGTTTCACAGCAGATCAAAGGACTAGAGGCCGAACTGGACGTGCAACTGGTCCGTTACCAACGGCCCCGGCTGACGATTACACCGGCCGGCGTGGAGTTGGCGGCGTTTATTCAGCGAGTTCAGGTTCAGGCCGACAAGTTGGTGGGGGAGCTGCGCCATCCACAAGCGCCACAGCAGGTCACGTTCAGTACGACCCTGTCGTTGAGCGAGTTCTTGGCGCCCCAACTGATTCAACGATTGCAGGCGGCCTATCGACAAATCAGGTGTCAGGTGACCAACACCCAGGCGGCATTGACGGCCATTGACGAGGGGACCAGTGACTTTGCATTGATTGAGGGCAATTTCGACAAGTCGCGCTACGACTATGAAATTGTGCGTCAGGAGCCATTCGTGGCGGTGGTCGCCGCGGACCAGCCATTGGCACAACAGCAGACGGTGGATTGGGCGGACCTCACGACGTTGCCGCTGATCGTCAGAGAAGAGGGGTCGGGCAGTCGTGAGATTCTGGTGAACTTAGCCCAGGCGGCCAACGTGACGTTAGCGGAGTTCCCCCAACTCCTGACGGTCAATAATCCGGCCGCCATTCGGCAACTCTTGTTGCGTGGGGTGGGCGTCAGCTTTCTCTACCGGTCGGTGGTCGCCGATGAATTAGCGGCGGGCACGCTGAAGGTCCTTCACCTGCCAGCGGGGCACCTGCGTCACGACTTGGATTTGGTTTATGCCCGCGACAGCTTTTATGCGGCTGACTACCGGCAGTGGGCAAGGGAACTGCGTGAAATGTAACTTGTCGGTTCAGATGTATAGTAGTTTTCAAACAGAAAAAAAGGGGCTAAGGCTAGATGGTTTTAGTCCCTTTGTTTTGAGCGAAAGTTAAAAGCCAGTCTCATCGCTGTTCTGAATCCTTGCTGGAAAGGATGGCTTTAATTATTAGTTCTAAGCTGATCAAAAATTCACCGAGAGCGCCAAACCATCTACTGCCAAAGAGACTATCGGAAAATTGATTTCCAGGAACGAGGGAAGTAATTGATGAAATGAGGAAAACGACCCCAAACCAGAAACCACCTTTACGAAAAAAAGTAAAATTTATTTTTTTAGTCATCATGCCACCCTCAGTCGTCTTTATACTCCGAAAGTATAGTCTAAAACCTCAAGATTAGACAGATGAAGCCGTTAGGAAATTAAATAATTTCAATAGACAGACGGTTGGATTAGTTTTGTGCGTTCTCTTTCTCAGGCCCAAGCATCTCCTCAGCTGGCGAAATCACTGGTAGCCGTAGTGCGGATATTTAAAAACTCCTATAACCCAATTCATTCATAAAAGGACTAGAATGTTTTGACTGTTCCTACATCTCAAGC
>NZ_AZDP01000036.1 GCF_001435525.1 Levilactobacillus koreensis JCM 16448 | reverse complement strand
TGAAGTGCAAGTAAAATGTTAGACACTTTTCTGACCTATGCAACTAGCATCTTCTGACAATACTCGGCAGGGGTTAATCCACCATGAATTAAAGTGATGCGCTCCGTATTAAACCATTTGACGTAACGTGCGACGAGTCTCCTCAAGGACGTTAGACTCTTTAAACTATGGCGATAAAGACATTCTCGCTTTAGTAGGTTGAACCAGCTTTCAATCGGCGCATTGTCGTGACAGTTACCTTTTCGCGACATGCTTTGAATAATATGCATTTTGTGTAGCTTATGACGATAACTCTTAATCTGATACTGCCAGCCTTGGTCGGAATGAAGAATTGGAAAAGTATCATCTGGCAGTTTGGGCTTAAGTGAATTTAGTGTCGCTTTAATAAGCTTTTTATCTGGGTGAGCACTGATCTTAACGGCCAACACACTTCGACTAGCTTCATCGATAATCGCTGAAATATAAGCCCATTTTTGATTGGTCAGTCGTACTTGGGTGACATCTGTGTGAAGCACTGAGAGGGGCTGAGTCGCGTTGAAACGCTGGTTAAGAATGTTGGGAGCTACCTCCCCAACTTTACCCTTATATGACCGATACTTGGACGTATGTCGAGAATACATGTTAGGTCGAATACCCATTTCATTCATGAGCTTAAGAATAGTATCTGGGCTAGCTTTGAAGCCATCACGTTCTGTACACAACTGAATGCGCCGATAGCCATAAGTTTGTTTAGATTGAACGAAGATTTTCTTAATCTCGTTCTTCAATCGTGCATACTTATCTGGTTTCTCATTGCGTTTCAGTCGATCATAGTAGGTCGCACGTTTCAAGTGTAAAACCTTGAGAAGTTGACGAATTGGATACTTTTCCCGTAACTCATAGACTACTTCTGCTTTGTCTCCATTGGATGGTTTTTGCGAGTTACGTCTAACAATTTTTTTAAAGCATCACGGTCCATCTTGACTTGATATAATTCATGCTCTAACCGTTGTTCTGCTTGGAGATGACGCTCCTTTTCAGTGGTTGGTCTTGGTTGTTTTTTCATCGATTGATACCTGTCCTTATCCTTTGGTTCAAGGCCATCGATGCCTTTCTTCCGATAGTTAGAAACCCATTTACTAATGGTAGGGTTATCAACTTCAAAATACCGAGCTGTAGCACTTAAACTCACATGATTGTTCAGGTAATAGTCTACCACTTCCATTTTGAACTCCAGGGGATATCGAATCCAGCCATGGTTATGGAGAGCCTTAAAGCCTCCTGATCTAACCTGACTAACCCAACGGGCCACGAGACTTGCAGTAGCCATTCCATGCTTAGCAGCCAAGTCTAAAGCACTACCCTGACCATCTAAGTATTCTTTGACCACTCGTTTCTTGAGCTCAAACGTATATTTCTTCATAGAACCACCTCAAAATTATTAGTCTCTCTGTCTAATAATTTTACGGCACTTCA
>NZ_AZDP01000035.1 GCF_001435525.1 Levilactobacillus koreensis JCM 16448 | reverse complement strand
GTGCTTGCACTGATTTCAACACTGAAGCGAGTGGCGAACTGGTGAGTAACACGTGGGAAATCTGCCCAGAAGCAGGGGATAACACTTGGAAACAGGTGCTAATACCGCATAACAACAAGAACCGCATGGTTCTTGTTTGAAAGGTGGCTTCGGCTATCACTTCTGGATGATCCCGCGGCGTATTAGTTAGTTGGTGAGGTAAAGGCCCACCAAGACAATGATACGTAGCCGACCTGAGAGGGTAATCGGCCACATTGGGACTGAGACACGGCCCAAACTCCTACGGGAGGCAGCAGTAGGGAATCTTCCACAATGGACGAAAGTCTGATGGAGCAATGCCGCGTGAGTGAAGAAGGGTTTCGGCTCGTAAAACTCTGTTGTTAAAGAAGAACACTTCTGAGAGTAACTGTTCAGAAGTTGACGGTATTTAACCAGAAAGCCACGGCTAACTACGTGCCAGCAGCCGCGGTAATACGTAGGTGGCAAGCGTTGTCCGGATTTATTGGGCGTAAAGCGAGCGCAGGCGGTTTTTTAAGTCTGATGTGAAAGCCTTCGGCTTAACCGGAGAAGTGCATCGGAAACTGGGAAACTTGAGTGCAGAAGAGGACAGTGGAACTCCATGTGTAGCGGTGGAATGCGTAGATATATGGAAGAACACCAGTGGCGAAGGCGGCTGTCTAGTCTGTAACTGACGCTGAGGCTCGAAAGCATGGGTAGCGAACAGGATTAGATACCCTGGTAGTCCATGCCGTAAACGATGAGTGCTAGGTGTTGGAGGGTTTCCGCCCTTCAGTGCCGCAGCTAACGCATTAAGCACTCCGCCTGGGGAGTACGACCGCAAGGTTGAAACTCAAAGGAATTGACGGGGGCCCGCACAAGCGGTGGAGCATGTGGTTTAATTCGAAGCTACGCGAAGAACCTTACCAGGTCTTGACATACTATGCAAATCCTAGAGATAGGACGTTCCCTTCGGGGACATGGATACAGGTGGTGCATGGTTGTCGTCAGCTCGTGTCGTGAGATGTTGGGTTAAGTCCCGCAACGAGCGCAACCCTTATTATCAGTTGCCAGCATTAAGTTGGGCACTCTGGTGAGACTGCCGGTGACAAACCGGAGGAAGGTGGGGATGACGTCAAATCATCATGCCCCTTATGACCTGGGCTACACACGTGCTACAATGGACGGTACAACGAGTCGCGAAGTCGTGAGGCTAAGCTAATCTCTTAAAGCCGTTCTCAGTTCGGATTGTAGGCTGCAACTCGCCTACATGAAGTTGGAATCGCTAGTAATCGCGGATCAGCATGCCGCGGTGAATACGTTCCCGGGCCTTGTACACACCGCCCGTCACACCATGAGAGTTTGTAACACCCAAAGCCGGTGAGATAACCTTCGGGAGTCAGCCGTCTAAGGTGGGACAGATGATTAGGGTGAAGTCGTAACAAGGTAGCCGTAGGAGAACCTGCGGCTGGATCACCTCCTTTCTAAGGAATATACGGAGGCTAC
>NZ_AZDP01000034.1:30934-72525 GCF_001435525.1 Levilactobacillus koreensis JCM 16448 | reverse complement strand
GTACGGTGGTGTGAGAGGTCGGTAGCCGAAATAATCGGCTACCTCCTACTCGATTGTGGTACGCTTAATGCAGTAAGCGACTGCCACTTGTAGAAATTAAATTAAGGGGGATGCGTTAGTGATGAAGCGGGTTAGCAGATGGCTAATCGTCATCGCATGTTTTGTGGGCCTCGTTGGGGGTGTGACGGCCCACGCCATGGTTAAACAAAAGGTACCGGCATTGCGCCCAGTGGGACGCCTGCGGATGCTGAACGATACACGGGTCCATTTTGTGCATGCGCCCAAGCACTACGCGCACACAAAACATGTGGTGACCCATACTATCAGGGCATCACGGGGAACGGCCGTGACGTTTAAGACCAAATATTTATTGCCACAGCCGGGATATCACCACCAGGCCTGGGGGAATCCTCAGAGCTTGGCGCTGACTGGACGATATTTATACGTGGTTTATTGTCCGACGGCTTGGCACAACCGGGGACGAATCGTGCGCTACGACGTTAGGAAAATAGCCAAGCTAAAGGCGACGGCAACTGCACTCCAACACACGTATGCCAAGCACGCAACGGCTAAAGAAAAACAGCTGCGCAGTGCTATCAAAGTTGGCCCGGTCATTACCACAGGCCACGGGCAATCCTTAGCATATAATTGGCACAACCATCATCTGTATATGTGGTGTGACCGCGAGAAAAAGCCAAGGGTGCCGATCAATCAGTATGGGTATATCCAACAAATCAGTGCCAGCAGTTTAAAGCCGGCCTATCAAGTTCGCTTTCGCTTGCGTCGTGGGCGGTATGCCGTTCCCGGTGGCCACGTTTTAGCTTTCGATAAAGCTGGTCGCGCCTACTTCTGGTCAAATCCATCCGGGTATCGCGCTAATATTTATCAGGGACGAATTTCGCGGCACAAGGTCTCCTTTCGCTTGACCCATCAGGTCTTGCGGCGGGGACCCGGGACTCACGTGCAAGGAATCGCGGTGAATCCACATAATAATCGGTTGTATCTGGTCGCCGATGGCTCGATTGCCAGTCTGCCGGTGCGAAGATTAACGGGCCGAGGACATTTAAATGCCAAGCAGGTCCGCTGGACACGATTCGCGTCACGCCGGGAGTTTGAGGGCTTGGCGTTCACGACTAGGGGGCACGGTTATCTGCTGACTAATCACGACCCAGAGATTCTGCGGGGAAATCGAACGAGTTGGTAAGTTCAGAACGTTAAAAAATGAGTTTTACTCCTCAATTGACGGGGCTAGTGATAGACTAGCTGAAAAGATTGGGGGGTTAGGGATTATGCGAAAGTTAGCAATTATTGGGGCGTTACTTTTCAGTGTGGGGCTGGGGATGACGCCGTTAGTTCCAGCACACGCTATCACGATGGTCGACCAGACTAAGGCGGCACTGACCACGTCAAAGCAACGGTCGTTAGATGACAGTCAGGTTCACTTTGTGCCAGTGCCAAGCAGTTATTCGTCGGCGGCAAATCCGAGTGGAATCAATACCATTGCCAGTGATCAGGGTAGCCCCGTCACGTTCACCACGAAGTACTTATTGCCGATTCCTGGCTATCAACACCAGGCTTGGGGTGATCCGCAGAGTATGGCGGTCGTGGGCCAGTACCTCTACGTGGTTTATTGCCCAACGGCTTGGTATAATCGCGGGCGACTGGTTCGGTTCGACATGGCAAAACTGACGAGCTTAAAGGCAACGCCGCAGCAGATTCAAAGCATCTACCGGACGAAGACACCGGTTACGACTACGACCAAGGCGATTCGGGCGGCTATTAAAGTTGGTCCAGCGTTTACCACGGGGCACGGTCAGTCACTCGCTTATAACTGGAAGGACCATCAGCTTTACATGTGGCAGGACCGCGAGTCCGCACCGCGGGTTCCCATCAGTCAGGCCGGGGTCATTCAGCAGTTGAATCCTAGCAGCTTGCAGCCGGTTCGGTTGATTCATTTTCGCTTAAAGTCCAAGAGCTTGGCCGTTCCTGGCGGCCACGTGCTCGCCTTTGATCGGCAAGGCAACGCCTACTTCTGGACGCGACCCAACGCCACCGAGGTCTACCTATACCGCGGTCGTATTGGGCGCCGGCACGTGCATTTCCATCTGACCAGTCAGGTCTTGCAACACGGGCCCGGTACCTGCGTTCAAAGCATGGCGTACAACCCTAACAACGACCGGCTTTACTTGGTCGCTGACGAGTCGATTGTCAGTCTTCCCGCCAGCAAGTTGGCCGGCGATGGTAGTCTGACCAGCGGGGATGTGAAATGGACGCACTTTGCCTCCAAGCGTGAGTTTGAGGGACTATCATTTGGGGATGATGGCCAAGCATACCTGTTGAGCAACCATCAGCCGGAAGTGTTGGTTGGAAACACGTTGAATTGGTAAACCAAATAAATTAGGTCGCTTTCTTTTGATGAAGGCGGCCTTTTTTTGTTGTTAATAGAGTTTTCGTGGGATAGAGTCTATTGGAAATCAGCTATACAACAGCAAGTGAAGTGACGATATCGCAGATGCAAACAGCTTACATTTTCTAAGTCCAAAGGAGTTGACAGCCCAACTACTTTGTAATACTATATAGCAGTACTCGTTAATACGAAGTAGTTAGGAGCGACTATATGAAAATTGCAACGGAACTGCTGAAGGGCGTGCTCGAAGGCATCGTCCTCCAGCGAATCAGTACGGGTGAAACGTACGGCTACGAGATCACCCAGTACCTGAACGCCCATGGCTTTGAGGATGTCGTCGAGGGGACGGTCTACACAATTTTAATGCGACTGGAGAAACAGCACCTGGTTGCTATTGAAAAGAAGAAATCAGACCGTGGCCCCGCCCGTAAATTTTATCGACTCAACGTGGCTGGCGAAGACCGACTCATTCAGTTTTGGCAGCAGTGGGCCTACGTGAATACCCAGATGACGCAATTAAAGGAGAGTAGACATGATTAATTACATTAAAAAGATGTGGCAAGATAAGCGCGATTATCGTGAATTCAAACGGCGGGTGGCGGCCTTACCAGCGCCCTATGCACAAGCCATGAAGTCGTTGGAGAAGTACTTGTGGAATTTGGCCGGTGGCAATGGCGAGGCCATGTATACGATCTTGAAGAATGTGCTAGATATGTTCGAATCGGCAGCTGCGGATGGTGTGAGTGTGGATCAGATCGTTGGTGACGACCTTGCCGCCTTTGCGGACAACTTACTTGAAGAGTTTCCGGAGGCGACTTGGGTCAATCAGGAGAAAAAGAAGTTGCAACACAAGGCATTCAAAGATTAAAGTAGCAGGAGATCGTTCGATGAAACGGTCTTTTTTTATAAAAATAGATAACACCTGATATAATTAAATTTATTAAGCAAAATAGTGGCTTTCCCCGGACGGTTTCGTTAAGATAGTTAATATCAGAACTCGCGGAAAAGGGGGCGACGGACGGTGGCAATGAGAATTGTGTTTTTAGTGCAACGCCATGCAGACAAGGGACATCCAAGGATTCATAATATGTTTGTCATCGGGCAGCCGATCCTTCTAACTGGAGATGAAGGGATCCTGACCTATAACAAATCAATGGCCGGATGGGGGCTAGTGACAACGATTACGCTTGACGAACATCGCCGATTCGTCATTGGATTTTCAACGGACAAAAGTATGGTTCTGAATGAAAAGAACGTGGCCACCTATGAGCAGGGGGCAACCGACGATGATCTCAAGCAGATTCTTCGACATCAGGGGTACCGCTTACCTCCAACATCAGCCGCGGTAGACCAGCAGCTACCCCAGCAATTGCGACAAGTCTTGCCAACAATTACCTGTCTGGATAGCTTGCCCGAGGAATATGTGGTGGTGGACTGTGAGTTTGGCATGCTCTTTCATACGCAAAATACCGGGAGTCAGATTATTCGTGAGCAAGCAGTGACGTTGGGGGAGAAGGCCGGAGTCTTCCAGTTAGGCGCATTGGGTTACGCGGGAGGTCAAGCGCCGATATTAAAGTTCAACCGCTACGTGGACAATCCGGCATTTACACCTGAAATGAAACTGCGCGGGTTAAGAGAGACTGGCCTGACACTGGCGGACTACGAACAGCAAGCGGCACCATTAGCCGTATTGCAGGCCTTTATTGATCAAGTTCTCCGGCACCATTACCCGCTGGTATTCTGGGACCGGACGAACGATCTGCGCTTGTTGAGGAACCTATTTGCTGTCCATTACGACGCCTTGTCAGCGGCAGAACAACGGGTGTTAGGGGAACCCTTAGCCATCTTTGATGGGAGTGACTACACTAACCGGGTTATCACTCGGAGCAATCATCAGCGGGAAAGCGTTCACCACTATTTACCGTTAAATGGCGTTGCGGGGCTGCTGAACGTCTTTAACCCTAAACAGCACAACGCATTATGGGATGCGCAAACGACGCACTACGTTGTCCGAGAACTTGCTAAAATCCAGCAGATGGAACCGCGGATTCTGGCAGCACCACAAGTCGGCACGTCGCAACCAAAGATGGGTAGCATGCCAGCTAAATCACCGGCGGCGTTTCAGGAGCTAAGGCTGGCTGGACGGACGTATAGGGAGATTGCCACCCGGTTCGGCGTTAGTACCAGTACGGTTTGGCGAGCAGTCAAGCGCGGCCAGAAGCGCGTTAATTAGATGGAGACGACAAAAAAGCACCATCAACGACTCACTGGTCGTTAATAGTGCTTCCTCATCATTTAATAGATAACGTTAACGTCTTAGATTACAGGGTGATCGTTGCGTTGGCACCATCTAAGGCAGCCTTCGTAACTTTACCGTCTTCGTGGACGTAGATAGTAGCAGAGCCAGTCAGACCGGTCGTCGTAACCTTCAATTGGTTACCGCTGCGGTCAACAGTGACCTTACCAGCATCCTTACCCTTTTGGTTAACAACGGCAACGGACGTTGAACCTTCATGCATATCGTACAAATGAATGTCCAGATCCTTAGTGAAGTCGTAGTCAGCGTGGACGGCCTTAGGGTTCCGTAAGAGGATCGTGTTGTCACGAGCCAATACAGGAAGGTCTAATTCGCCGTAGTCTTTGCTGATCCACTTACCTTCAGCAACGTTGTAGGTTTCACTGTCATCAATGATGCTCGTCCACTTGCCGGCTGGCAGGTAGAAGTTGACGTGGCCTTCCTTATTGAAGATAGGGGAGACTAACAGTTGGGTCCCAAACATGTATTGGTTGTCCAAACTGTGAGTCGTCAGGTCATTGGTGAAGTCGAACCACATTGGCCGCATTAATGGGTTACCATAAGCGGTATTGTGGGCAGCCTGCGTGTACAAGTATGGCATTAAGGACAACTTCAAGTTGACGAACTTACGAGTGTTCTCAACGGCTTCGTCATCGAAGTTCCATGGCACACGGTAAACGTTACTCCCATGGTAACGACTGTGAGAAGACAACAGACCAAATTGTGACCAACGCTTGTAAAGGTCTGGCGTAGGCGTGTCGGGTCCATCTTCGAACCCACCAATATCATGGCTCCAGAATGCAAATCCAGAACTTAAGAAGGACAAGCCGGCGTGTAACGTATCGGACATGTTCTTGAAATTAGATAAGGCGTCACCACCCCAGTGAACTGGGTACTTTTGAGAACCGACAGTAGCGGAACGAGCAAAGACAACTGCTTGGTCCTTACCCTTGTCTTCAGCAATAGTGTCAAAGACAGCCTTGTTGTATTGCAGGGTGTAGTAGTTGTGTTCGCGCTTAGGGTCTGAACCGTCAAAGAAGACAGCGTCGTCTACAGGAATCCGTTCACCGAAGTCGGTCTTGAAGCAGTCAACTCCCATGTCGAGCAGGGCTTGTAACTTGCTCTTGTACCACTTAACGGCGTCTGGGTTGGTAAAGTCAACGAAGGCGTTACCAGCTTGCCAGAGGTCCCATTGCCAAAGGTTACCATTTTCACGCTTGATGAAGTAACCGTTCTTCTTGCCTTCTTCAAACATCTTACCTTTTTGGGCGATGTATGGGTTGATCCAGACACAGACCTTGATTCCACGGTCATGAATCTTCTTGATCAGGCTTTCAGGGTCTGGGAATTCATCGCGATCCCATTCCATATTGCTCCATTCAAAGCCCTTTTGCCAGAAGCAGTCAAAGTGGAAGACATCTAGTGGAATGTGACGTTCTTTCATGCCATCGATGAACTTCAAAACAGTCTTTTCACTGTAGTCAGTGGTGAAGGAAGTCGTCAACCACAGACCGAATGACCATGCAGGTGGTAATTGCATGTTACCAGTGAGTTCAGTGTAACGATGTAAGATTTCTTGAGGAGTTGGTCCGTAGATGACGTAGTATTGTAAGGATTCGCCTTCAGTACTAAATTGAACGGCATCGACGTTTTCAGAGGTAACTTCGAAGTCGACCGTTTGTGGTTCGTCAACGAAGACACCATAGCCAGCATCCGTTAAGTAGAAGGGGATGTTCTTGTAAGATTGTTCAGAAGCAGTCCCACCATCTTGGTTGGTGATCTTAACTTCTTGACCGTTCTTAATGAAGTTCCCGAAGCGTTCACCTAAACCGTAAACCTTGTCCTCAACGCCAACAGCAAGTTGTTCGCGCATGTAATGAACATTGGTATCGTGGTTTAAGATTTCACCTTGAGCCTTGTTCCGAGAAGCAGTCAATACTTTACCGTTAGCCGTGAATTCCATATCGAAGTCTTCACGCAATGGCAGAGTAACCGTTAAATCGCCACTCTTCAATGATGCTTTCTTTTCCGTAACGTCAATATCAACGTCAGGATCTGAGTTGTTAAGCTCGTATGAAGGACCTTTGGTATCTTGATCAAAGTGGGTCAGCTTAACACCAATCACATTTTCAACGGGGGAGGTGAGCTTAATCGTGCTCATCCCGAGGTTTAATTCGTCTCCCCGCGTCATAATCCGTTTGTAAGGTGCGAAGACGTTTAATGCTTTACCGTCTTTTTCGGCTTCGAATGCTTCGGCCGGTGAGTTAACATCGTACTCGTCACGAGTTAACCAATAACCATTAGTAAACTTCAAAGTAGCCACTTCCTATTCATAATATTTGATAACTTAAGTAAGACTCAATATCACGTTCAACTAGCGTGATATCAAGGATGAAACCACCATAACAACATAGTAGTTAGAAAATTTAAACACCTGACAGTTCGGCATACGGTTTGTTGGAACCGCATACATATTTAAGAAGGTCAAGCACGCCTAAACGCTAACTACCCCCAACCAGTTCGTTCAAGGAATCCTTGAGCAAACCTTATACATTTGTTAACGTGTGAGCCAATCACCAAGTGACGGGTCATACGCCTGAAGCTTGTCCAGAAGTTATCTCGCAACTGATTACGGATTGAATGCAATCGGCAGCAAGATAGCGATACCGGCAATCCTTGGCACGCTTTGCGTGGAAGAATAGCAGATACGTTAGAAATATAAAAACAAACCGTGCGTAAAATTTCCAGTAGCCCAACCGAATCTTTCACGCCATGAAAGCAACACGTTAGTTTAACGCTAATGACTTAGCTGATGAAACCAATTTGTTTTCACCGCCTATAATTATTTAAGTCGGCCAACCAAAGTTGGTTGGTTGTTTACTCCAACATACTAACACGTTTTGAAAACGCATACAAATGGTAAACGGTTTTACGTGGTCTATTTTATTTCCGTTTTATTTTGCGTTCTCTCGAATGTAAGCATACCACATAGAGTGTTCGATAAGCACTTCCGTTGGTATCATTGAGGTTTGACTGGCGAGGAGTCGAGCAGTGAGATGTTCGGTGAAATTGAACGACAATCGGAATAGGGGAGCGCGGGTTGGCGGAATAATTTGCTATTTCTACGGCAAAAAATGGCAGAGAGCTAGTGCGATTTACGCGTCCCCCTGGCCTTAACGTTTGCAGCTAAAGGCTGAAAGATGAAATACCTGTTTCGTCCCAATATTGGTAAGCATTCGCGCCACTAAATTAGTGCCAATTTGCCGCACTCCGGCTGACAGGAATTCCGCCTGCTGTGGGAACGCTTCAGACTGGAAAACCACCAGTCTTCTCGCTCGCTTTGAATCCACGAAGACCGCGTGTCTCCAAAGTTGCCCGTGGAGGTAGCGTAAACTGACGGTCTCAATTTCGACGCCGTTTACTTAAATATTGTAAAAGTTATAAGGCGTTTGGGCCGAGTTGCGGGTGTCGCGTGAGTATAATGAAAGCAAAACGGAGTGAAGGGGTGAAACACCTTGCGAAAATTATGGGGATTAAATCAACGGCTCAACCAATGGCGCGCGATGCGAGCAATTAAAGAGGCGTTACGGGTGGTTTACCCGTTTATTTTACTGATGACGGTCGTCGATGTTCTAGGTCAAAGTGTTTTAGCCAAGGACGGCTTTTTCTTTCAAATTTATCATATCGGCAGTTGGTTGCCAGCAATCGTGGTTTGGCGGGTGGCGTTCCAGGTGATCAGTATCGTTATTAATGGGCTGGTTGCCGTGATGGTGGCGTTTATGATTGCAAACTATCTCGCTAAAACCTACCGTAGCGACTCTTTAGCCGTCGGCATCATCAGCGCGTTATCCTTTTTAACGTTAAACGTGAACTATCAGGCGCTGGGGCGAAAGACGACCGGAATGTCACAATTCATGGAAGAAAACTTGGGCCCGCAAGGTATCTTTCTGGCAATCGTTGTCGGGCTCGGCGTCGGTTGGGCCGCCAGTCAGCTCATGACTTGGTTTAGTCGGTGGCGATTGCGTCATCCGCAGTTTGGTCAGCCATCTTGGACCGGCCGGGTCGTGTGGCCATTGACCGTGGTGCTACTGGTCATGGTGGCCATAGGGTACGGGCTAAGCCTGTTGACGCCATATGGAATCAATGGGGTCGTCTATCAGGCCCTAAGCAATCTGGTAGCTAATCCAGGGCATCAGGGCGTTGTGATTGTGACAGTCACCGCCGTCAGCAATTTTTTGTGGTGGATCGGATTCGTTGGTCCCGTGAGCCTAGCCGGTAACAGTTCCGTGACGTCATTACAGAATTTATCCTACGCCATTCAGCATGGTTCCGGCTGGGGCGCTCCCCATCTAGTGACCTTACATACCTTGGGTGACGCGTATGCTAACTTTGGGGGTGCCGGGATGACCCTTGCGTTGGTGATTGCCATCTGGATTGGATCGCGGCAGGTTAGTTATCGGCGGGTCGCAAATCAGACCTTCCTGCCTAACTTGGTCAATTTGAATCAGCCGACCTTGTTGGGCCTTCCCCTGTTATTTAACCCCGTCTTACTAATTCCCTTCCTGGTCGCACCAGCCGTCAACATTACGTTGGCTTGGTTTGCCTTGACCTGGAAATTAGTGCCGCCAATCGTGTATCCCGTACCACGGACAACGCCGGGGCCACTGATCGCCTACTTGGGCACTGGTGGTGACTGGCGGGCGTTGGCGCTGAGTCTTGTGTGTCTGACCGTGTCCGTCCTGATCTACTTGCCGTTTGTCCGGCTGCTCAATCATGAAGGGGGCGGCGACCATGCGGCGTAATTGGTGGCGGTGGTTGGCAGGTCTCTTGGTGGTGCTAGCAATCTTTTTGCCAAGCATGACGTGGATGCGCCACCAAATCACCCAATATAAGACAAATTATCGAACGCCGTTGGACCCGACCATCATGGTGCCAGGCTCCAGCGCCAGTCAAAATCGCTTTGACGCGTTGATCAAGGAGTTGCGCAAAGAAACGAAGACCGCCCACAGCGTGCTGAAGGTCAAAGTTGCGGAGAATGGCCAACTTTCCTATACTGGCTCGATTCGGCGGGGGGACAATCAGCCTTTTATCGTCGTGGCCTTTGAAAACAATCGTGACGGGTACGCGAACATCGTGAAGCAAGCGCAGTGGCTGAATATTGCGGTGAAGGACCTGGTCAGAACGTATCATTTTAACCATTTCTCCACGTTGGGGCATTCCAATGGGGGACTGATCATGAGCCTCTTCCTGGAACGTTACCTGAGTCAAATCAAGGATGTTAGCGTTGAACGGCTGATGACGATTGCCACGCCGTACAACATGGAGTCCGACAGCACAACGACGCAGACGGCCATTTTAAAGGAATTGATCAAGTACCGGAAGCAGTTGCCCAAGTCACTGACGGTGTACTCCGTGGCCGGTACTGAAAATTATTCGAGCGATGGGACCGTTCCCGCTAATAGTGTCAATCAGGGGAAATACGTCTTTCAAAATCAGGTTGCGCATTACACCCAGATCACGGTGACCGGGGACGACACGACGCACTCGGCGTTGCCACAAAACAAGCAGATCGTTCTGCTGATTCGGCAATACCTCTTGCAAGAAACGTTGCCAGTCAAGGATCGGTATCAAAATCAGGTACAGAATCAGGTGGACAGCCGCAACGCAACCGATGATCCGGGGTTACCTGAAAAATGAAGTAAAGGCAGGTGGCGATTGTGAACTTTCGCCAATTAGAATACTTTCTGGCGGTGGCGAATGCCGGGCAAATTACGGCGGCCGCCCGCCAATTACATATGGCGCAGCCGCCGTTGAGCTATCAGTTAAAGCAACTGGAAGCCGAAATGGGCGTGACGTTATTGAACCGAACCGCTGGTGGGACAACGCTGACACCAGCTGGTAAGCTGCTGCGAGATTATGCGCAGCAGTTACTGGATCTACGTGACCGCGCGGATAGTCAAGTGCGGTCGCTGGGGCAGGGCTTAGCGGGCGTCCTTTCGGTGGGCGTCATTTCCTCGTCGATTGGGGCCACTCCCAACGCCAAACTGCGCACGTTGACGCGACACTACCCGAAGGTTCAGATTCGATTGTTTGAGGACAATACGTACGGTCTGATTGACCGGTTGGATAAGCATTTGATCGACGTCGCCATTGTGCGAACGCCGTTTACGGCTCCGGGACTGACTAGTAAGGAATTGACCACCGAGGCGATGGCGGCGGTCGTGCCGCAGAAGTACGACCATTTTCAGGGTGCCACGTTACGAGTGGAAGACTTGGCGACGGTCCCACTGATCATCTATCGCCGGTTCGAACACCTCTTTGAAACGACCTTTGCCGAAAAGGAGATGACCCCGTTCATCGCTTGCACCTGTGATGACGCGCGAACTGCCGTACAGTGGGCGAATAACCGAATGGGCGTGGCCATCGTGCCGCAGTCGGTGGCGGATGAGGTCGGTGGACTCGGCACGGTCGTTCGGCCAATTCGCTATCAGCCGTGGCGGACAACGCTAAAGCTGGTTTGGTCGGAGCAGATTACGCCGAGTCCGTTGTTGCAGCGGTTTATCGATAGTTATTGAGGCCAAAAAATTGCGACTGGAATATATTTGAAATACAAAACAGACGGTCTTTCCATATTCTTTTTGTATGGGAAGGCCGTCTATTCTTGTAACCGGTTTAGTGGTTGCTAGGTTGCGGCTATGGGCAAGGTGGAATGGTATCGGTATCGGTAAGTCGTGAAATCAATATTAAATGAACTCATTCACAAGCAAGCGAATAGGACTAAGTTAGCACTGATTTAACTGAACCGCTCATTGTGATAAAAGTTCAACAAACGAACGTGATCGTGACCGCGGAAGGTTGCCCCTGGCCGCAGAAAAGATGATAATCAAACTTGTAATTTGGTTCATGAGGAGGAAAAATCGCTATGATTCAAACAGCCTTAATCATGTTGGCCGTTGGTGTTTTCGCCGGGATTGCCGGGTCAATTCTGGGTATCGGCGGGGGCATGATCATCACGCCAATCTTGACCCTGGGAATGGGATTGAATATTAAATACGCCATTGGGGCCAGTATCATTGCCGTCATTGCCACGAGTTCTGGCTCAACCATTGCCTATTTACGCGACAATGTGTTGAACTTACGGGTCGCCATGTTTTTGGAAATTGCGACGACTACCGGGGCAATCGTCGGGGCACTACTGACCGGGGTGTTGGACCCAAAGTACCTGTACCTCTTGTTCGGGTGCCTGCTAGTCTTCTCCGGGTGGAACATGTACCGGAAGCTGCGGCGCGGATCAGAAGTCTTACAGCGGGTCGAACCGGACAGAATTGCGTCTAAGCTGAAGTTAAATGGAACCTACTATGATAAGGCCGAAGCGAAGAACATCGACTATCAGGTAGAAAATGTGCCAGCCGGGTTCTCCGTTATGTTTGGCGCCGGCGTGGCTAGTGGGCTTCTCGGAATCGGTTCCGGGGCCTTTAAGGTCATGGCCATGGATACCTTTATGAAGATGCCGCTCAAGCCCTCCAGTTCAACGTCCAACTTGATGATGGGGGTGACCGCTGCGGCCAGTGCGACCGTGTACTTCTTTAACGGCGCCATCTTACCAGGAATCGCCGTACCCATGGCGTTAGGTATCTTAGTCGGGGCAGTGATCGGATCACGGATCATGCAGATTCTGCCTGCCCGGTGGATTCGTATCGTGTTTATTCCAATCATTTTGTACATTGGGTTGCAGATGTTGTTTAAGGGATTGGGGGTTCACTTCTAATGGCACAAAATAAAGCGACAGCAAACGAAATGGCTCAAGTGGAAACGGTCATCGGCCGCATCTTACAGGTTGGCGTCATCTTTTCCGCTATCGTCATGTTGATTGGCCTCGTGATGTTTCTGGTCACCGGTTTTTCCGGCTATAATGGCAGTTATGTTCCCCGGCGCATGGGGCAGATCTTGGTGGGCACCTGGCAGTTGCGGCCGTATGCCATCATGATGTTAGGCGTCTACTGCCTCATCTTGACTCCCGTCTTGCGGGTCGTGGTTTCCATCTACGCCTTCTACAAGGAACACGATCACCTGTACGTGGCAATTACGACACTGGTCTTATTTATTTTATTGGTGGCACTGTTCATCGGTATCAATGGTTAAGCAATTTAGTAGAATAGAAGATTAGAAATCCTCCGCGGCAATTGGCTGCGGAGGATTTTTAAAATCTGAAGGTTGGTGTTGAAGACAGACGTAAATTAGCCGCACTCCGGTTGCCAGGGACTCCGGCTCTGATTGGGCCTTGCCGCAACGAATGTCGAATGCCCCGTTTACACTAAAATTTGCTGGCGGGCTAATAACAACTTTTACACTCACCTTTCTGGTTGACAGAAGACCGTTGTGTAAGCCGAGGAGTCACCAAATATGGGCTCAGGCGATGTCAACTTAAGATAACGAAAAAAGGTCGCCAGCACCCAGCCAGCGACCTTCTAATTTTAAAAGTTAAATGCGGTTTATTGTGCGGTGTAACCACCGTCGACAACGAATTCAGCACCGGTAGCGAACTTGGATTCGTTGGAAGCCAAGTAGATGCAAATGTAGGCGATATCGTTAGGTTCACCGATGTGGCCCATTGGCGTCTTAGTCCGGTCAGACATAGCGGCTTCGGCACCTGGAAGGTCATCAACTAATGGCGTCTTGATGTAACCTGGGTGAACCGTGTTGACCCGAACGTCGTAGTCCTTCAAAGCACAGTCAAGAGCGGCCGACTTGGACATGATCCGAACGGCACCCTTAGAAGCGTTGTAAGCACCCAAGTTAGGGTCACCAACGAAGCCTTCGATAGAAGACATGTTGATGATGGAAGCACCAAGGCCCTTGTTCTTCATCCGCTTGATTCCAAGACGAGTACCGAAGAAGACACCGTCTAAGTTGACGGAGAGTTGCTTACGCCATTCGTCAGTAGTGGTTTCTTCAACACTCTTGTTAACGGCGATTCCGGCGTTGTTCACAACAGTTGAAACGGGACCGAAGGCTTTTTCGGTAGCATCAAATAATTTTACCCAGCCGTCTTCGTCTGAAGAGTCGTGCTGGAAGAATTGGATGACGTCTGGTGTGCCGACGCTCTTTGCAGCTTTTTCACCAACATCGCTGTGGCGACCGGTGATCATAACCTTGGCGCCTTCTTCAACAAACTTGGTAGCAATGGCTAAACCAATACCAAGAGTACCACCCGTAACGATTGCAACTTTTCCGTCTAAACGATGAGCCATTTGAAATTACCTCCATAGATTAAAGTGAACTGTCTCACATGTATGAGCCTATTATGCAACTTATTTACAAAAATGACAAGTGATTTTGTAAATCTTTTTCAAAAGGCCTAGACAGCTTCGCTTTTTTAACGCTAACGGACTTGCCGGGGTATGCTAAACTAATAAGTAATGTTATAGAAAATGGGATTGAGAAAGAAGAGGCGATTACGTCGTGGGAACACGAAAGTCAGAGCAGTGGCGGCGCAACCTAGCTGTTCTGTGGTTAGGAACATTTATTGCGGGCATGGGCTTTAGCGAAATCATGCCGTTTTTATCGTTGTACGTGGATGACCTGGGCACCTTTACCAAGGGCCAACTGACCATCTATAGTGGGGTGACTTACGCGGCAACCTTTCTGGTGATTGCGCTGGTCTCACCGTTGTGGGGGAAGCTGGCTGATCGGAAGGGGCGGAAACTCATGCTGCTCCGTTCCTCTATGGGGATGGCCATCGTCATCGGCTTGATGGGGTTTGTTACCAACATTTGGCAATTGATCGGTCTTCGTTTCCTGCAAGGGTTCTTTGCCGGTTACATTCCTAATGCCAGTGCCCTGATTGCTGCGGAGACCCCGCCGGAGAAGAGTGGAAACGCACTGGGCATCCTGACGACCGGTTACGTCAGTGGTAACTTGATTGGACCAGTCCTCGGTGGGATTCTAGCGCAAGTCTTTTCCATTCGGTGGACATTTTTACTAACTGGGATTTTTCTGATTATCGTGTTCTTCTTGAGCGCGACCTTAGTGCACGAACATTTTACGCCCATTACCAAGGAAAAGCAGGCACAGGCCGGCAGCTTCTTAAAGCAAGTTGAGAATCCGACGTTGATTGTGGTCTTACTAGTTTCAACGATGATTATTCAAATGGGAAATAACTCCATTACGCCAATTATCAGTCTGTATGTTAAACAGTTGATGAACAATACTGGGCCGATTACGTTGGTTGCCGGAATCATTGCGGCATTGCCAGGACTCTCGACGTTGTTGGCCGCCCCGAAATTAGGGGAGTACGGTGACCGTCGCGGAACGCAACGCGTCTTGGTTTTTGGGTACGTCTTTGCCGTTCTGATGTATTTTCCACAAGGGTTCGTATCCAGCGTTTGGCTACTGGGAGTCTTCCGCTTTATGATCGGGGTTTCCGATGGGGCGTTGTTCCCAGCCGTGCAAACGATGTTGACCAAGAACTCGCCGCATTCCTTGACGGGGACGGTCTTCAGTTGGAACCAGTCATTTCAAGCACTTGGCAGTATGTTTGGGGCCATGCTTGGCGGTTTAGTGGCCAATTGGTTCAACTATAGTGGGGTCTTTACGTTTACGGCGATCACGCTGTTACTGAATTTTCTACTACTGTGGTGGCTAGTGCCGGACATTCGGCATTGGCGCAGTCGGCAGACTAATTAGGAGAGGAATAATGACGAACACGAATTTACCCGCACAGAGTTTACCAACACAATTTCCAAACGACCCAACGTCGCTGGAGGCCATTGATCGATTCCGGTCGTTGATGCTGAATTACAACAGTGCTGTCCAGGTCGTGACGACCAAGATTCACTATCTCGACCAGGAATATCAGATTCAACACGGCCACACGTTGGTCGACAGTCTGCAGTCACGAATCAAGTCACCAGAAAGTATCTTGGAGAAGGTCCAACGCAAGCACTTTGACTTTAATTTCGACACGCTGCCTAAGCAGATGCACGATATCGCTGGTATCCGCATCATTGTCCGGTTCGAGGACGATATGGTCGCCATGGAACGCCGCTTGGCCAAGCAACCGGACATCAAAATTTTACGGCGCAAGGACTACGTGACAAATCCCAAGCCCAATGGATATCGCAGCCTGCACCTGATTCTAGCCGTCCCAGTCTATTTGGCTGCTGGCGTGGTCGAGGTCACGGTCGAAGTCCAGATCCGAACGATTGCGATGAATTTCTGGGCGTCCTTGGAGCATGAACTGAGTTATAAAAAGAACGTGCAGCACCAAGACGAGCTGCGCCAGGAACTGATTTCTAAGGCCGAGCTGGTCCACCAACTCGACCAAGACATGAACGCCATCAAGAACCAGATCCGCGCGCAGGATAACTAAAAAAATTGATTAAAGGTGGCCGCACTCCGGCTGCCAGGGACTCCGCCTGCCATGGGGAACGTCTCCAGCCTGAGAAGCGGGCTTCCGACTCGCCTCAAAGCCACGAAAGACGCGTGTCTTCGAGACGTCCCACGCTGTAAGCCGGGAAAGAACCCCGGCAAACAGCGTCGACACGGCTAGCTACGTCCCTGGCCTCCTTCGGCTCAAGTTGATCTCTGTCGCGACAAAGGTGGACCTAGTGACATTCTGGCGGTGTTAGTTAGTCAGCTAACTAGTTCAGAATACGTTGCCGGAGATTATCGTGTAAGCCGAGAGGTCGGCAGATATGGGCTCAGGCGCGTCGTTCTGCTTGGTCGACGGTGTCTTTCCGCCGGCTTAGCAGAACGACCAATCTTGGAGACTCGGTTTTTTCGAGGCTTCGAGTTGTGTCCGCACCGTTCCAGCCCATATCTGCCGACCGGTAAGGCGACGGGACCGCAAATCTTAATCCCTGGCAGCCGCAGTGCGGTAATTTATACGCAACAAAAAAGGCTGGACAGTTCTTCGGCTAACGAAGAGTTGTCCGGCCTTTTTAGGTGAAATAAAAACCCTGGCAGCTGCCAAGGTTGGTTGTTTAGGTCATGCTTAATGAACTGCTTATTTCTTCGAAGTTTGGTCGTCACGACTGAGTAAGAACCACCCATTGACGGCGATCACGCCAACAATTGCCATCATGACACCAATTTGCATAGGTTGCCAGGTCATCTGTTTCAACGTCCCACCGATATAACCAATAACTTCTCCGAAGATAACCGCCCAGAAAATCACGACTAAATTAGATTCAAGCCATTTCACACGCGTCACCTCACAATCGTTATTAGTTTACCACGATTGCCGGTCAACAGGTAGTTAAGTTTTGGCGAGAACTTTTTCCAGTCGAAAATATCTGTCCTTATAGAAGACAACGGTACGTGGTTCGACGGTGAAGCGTGATTCTGGGCAATTGCTTTAGCAGGCAGCAGGGCGGCACAATCAAGCTGCGCCAGTAAGTTAACCAACGAACCGACCAGAACGGGAAGCTTGCTTTGTTGAAAAAGTTCCCGTATAATATAAACTAACTAAATTAATGATGGTTGAAGCGACTGCTTTCAAGAACAGCGTCCTCCTTGGGTTGGGGGGACCGTTTTTGGCGGTCGCTTTTTGTTTGCAAAGGAGGAAACGTGTGGAACTATTAAGAGATTTAACATTAATATTATTAGCAACAACGATTGTGGGCCATTATAGCACCCGAATTGGGATTCCGGCCGTCATCGGCCAACTGGTCGTTGGGGTGTTAATGGGACCGGCCGTTTTGGGCTGGCTTCATTTGACCCATGACCTGGAAAGCTTTGCGGAAATCGGGGTCATCGTCCTGATGTTTATCGCCGGACTGGAAAGTGACCTGCAGCTGCTGAAACGCTACTTAAAACCCAGCGTATTAGTCGCCATTATGGGGGTCCTGATTCCAGTGGCCGGAACGTATCTGGTTGGGATCTTTTACCATTTAAACGTGACGGAAAGCATGTTTCTCAGCGTAATCTTCGCGGCAACGTCCGTGTCGATCTCTGTGGAAGTGCTGAAGGAAATGAACGCCTTGAATAGCCGCGAGGGGACCACAATTCTGGGGGCCGCGGTCGTCGATGACGTGCTGGCCGTGGTGATTTTAAGTGTGCTGGTCAGTACGACGGGGACGGCGGTCGCTGATGGCGCTGCGGCGTCCAGCAGCCTCCTTTTGACAACACTTGAACAAATCATCTACTTCGCAGCCATTTACTTCGTTGTGCGGTGGGTGGCACCATACCTGGTCAAAATTGGGAACCGCCTGATGGTTCCGATGGGCGCGACGCTAATGGCCGTTATCCTGTGTTTTGGGATGGCATACGTGGCCGAATTAGTGGGTCTAAGCAACGTTGTCGGGGCGTTCTTCGCCGGTATCGCCATTTCCCAAACGTCGGCGAAATCGACCGTGGACCGGCACATTGAGCCAATTGGCTACGCACTGTTTATCCCGGTATTCTTTGTCAGCATTGGCCTCAACATGGACTTCAAGGGTCTGGGCAACCAAATCGGCTTCATCGTGGTCTTAACGATTGTTGCCGTGCTGACCAAACAGCTGGGTGCCGGTCTGGGTGCCAAGCTGGCTGGCTTCCACTGGGGCAGCTCAATGGCCGTGGGGGCCGGAATGGTCTCCCGAGGCGAAATGGCGCTGATCATCGCGCAGATTGGGTATCAGGCTAAATTAATGTCGCCGGTCCGTTATTCGGCGATTGTGGCAGCTATCATTGTGGCCACGCTACTCGCACCGTTCCTCCTGCGCTTTTACATGGATCGCGTACGCAAGGGGCAGGTCGATAAGTCGAAGGTTCGGCCCGCAGAATAGGCGCTAAGTTAAGTGACCGAACTAAGTCGTCTTAACCGATAAGGAAGTTCACCCGTTTGACTACTTGTCCCGTATAATTGAAGGCAAAAGGGGGCGGCTTCGATGATTTTTAATCGACGGTTCTATCGTAGCTTGTCGTTTTGGCTGGGGCTGATCTTGATCGTCTTAAACGCCGCGCTCGGCTGGCCGGTTCAGATCCACAGCCTCTTCTGGTGGGGAACGTTAGTCATGTTAGTGGCGGGCCTGGTCTTCTTAACGACCGACCTGATCCGCGACGTCACAAAGTAGCTCAGAACAGCGTGGTGGTCATCACGCAAGCAATCGGGAAACACTGAAATTAGGTAACAAAAAATCGGCCAGTGAGCCGATTTTTTTGTGGATAGAATTTAGGCAACCTAGTATGGTCTTCGCCTTACCGGCCGCCAGTTAAGTAGAACGACGCGCCTGAGCTCGTATCTGCCGACCTCTCGGCTTATACAGTGTTCTTAGGCGGTGAAGATAATGCAGACGTTATCGATTGGACTGAAAGCGCTAAGTCTCCACGTTTTCCGACCATTGTCGTGATAAAACACGATTGGCGCCGGAGGAGGACAGGGATGTAGCCAGCCGTGAAAATAGTGGTCGCTGTGAGCGACCACTATGGGCGACTTTTAAGACGTGTTTTTACGGCTTAAAAGCGAGCGAGAAGACTGGTGTTTTTCCAGTCTGAAGCGTCCCCACAGCAGGCGAAATCCCTGTCATCCGTAGTGCGGCAAACTTACACTAATTTAATGGTGCGAATGCTTACCGATACTGAGGCGAGATGGGCATTTCATCTTTCGACCTTACAAAAAGGACGGTAACCAGCGTCACCGTCCTCAGGAAATTTATTCTTTATGATGATGTTTGCCCACAGGTCGTAACCATTCGACCGTGAACCAGAAGAGCAGGAACAGAACACCACTGAGCAGGCTGATCAAGGCCCCAATCTTGAGCCCTGGCGTCTGGTAGGTCAGGGTGACATGATTGTTACCAGACTTCAGCGGTACGCCGATCATACCCTGATACGTCTGTTTGACGGGGATCAGGGATTCGGCGTGCATGACGGACTTGATGGCAACGGGCTTCCCGTTGACCTTGGCCGTCCAACCGGGGGTATCCGGAATCGAAACGTACAGCAGCTTGCGGTCGGCCGTGCCCGTGACGTCGCCGGAGAGCCAAGTCACACCACTGTTGACGCGTAGCTTGTAACGTTGCTGCTTCAGGCTAGCGACCAGCTGCAGGTATTTCGCCTGATTGAGCGTGGCAAACTGGTTGCTGTAACCCGCTGCGGGTTCCTGCGTCACGTAGCTGATGGTCATGACAGTCCCCTTGGTGTGCTCACCGAAGTTGATGATGTAGCGGAAACCGTCGGCGTTGACGAGGGGTTTCGCTTTCTTCCCGTTGACCCTTAAACTCGAGTAGGTCAGCGTATCGGATGGCGAATAGCCGTGTAGCAGGCCGGTCGCGTTGACCCGGACGGTAAATGTTTGGAGATACCGTGGTCCTGGCAACTGTGTACGCTTGGGAATGGCGGCCAGGTCGCTGACACTTGCTCGTTCCGTGGTTACCTTGAGCACGGAGACTGGTGCCAGCGTATCCTTGGGTGCGCCAAGGGCAGTGAGGACGCGTTGCTGATTGGTCAACGCCTGTTGGTCAGCCAATTTTAACTGGGCCAACTTGTCTGGCACGGCAAAGCCGATACCCGCGTAAGAGTTGAGCGCGTTGACAGCTGGTTTCTTATTCGCATTCAGCCGGTATTTAATCCCGAACAGTGTGTCGGTCAGGTGGGTGTAGCCCTGAGAACTGATCCGGCGAACGTTGGGACTAAAGTAACCTAGGTCGTGTTGGAAAACCCGTGCCTGTTCAATCAACGTCGAGCTATACGAGCTGTTCCCGGCATATCCATAGAGTAGCGAATCGTTGTAGTGATTATATGCGCCACTATAGGCCGCGCCAATCTGGGAATGAAGGAACTCGATGCGGTGCAGGTTTGGTTTACGCCTAGTGGCCGTGACCTTGCTCAGCATGGCGGCATCCTTCTGGTAATATTTTTCAAATTGGGTTTGCGACCCGAAGCTAATGCCATGCGTGGCTGCTAGGAAGTTGCCACCCAATTCAAACGAAATAATTATTCCCATGAGGCCAATGCGAATCGGTCGCCATTCGCTTATAAATAGCAACATCGTGTTGACCAATAAGAGGGCCAAGGACAACCACAGTAAATGAAACTCGGGTTGGCTTTGGAGGTAGAGGTCGTTGTTGTAACTAGGCAAGGCCCGCGCCCAAATGCGGGGGATGACCTGTGCGGACAGGTAGCCGATGGTCAATAGCCCGGCCGCCCAGACCAGTGCGAGCACCTTTTGCGGGTCGTTCATGGTCTGCGACGGGCGCGTTTGCCAAGCACGGTAGGCCGCCGTTAACGCCAAGAATGTGAAGAAGTAGACGTTACGGAACGGGAAGCCGGCCGGTTGTTGGAACATGTGCCAAGCGGTGTTGAAGAGGGTGATGAGTAACCCCAATCCCATGGTGATGAGCAACCACATCGTCCGCCGCTTTTCGACCGCGAGGATCTTGGGTGACACGAAGTAGACGATTAAAAGTAAGAACATCAAGGTACCCATAAACAGGCTTGGTGCGTGGTACAGGTGCGTGACGTAATTACTGCTGCCGAGGCCAAACTGGGCCAGAACTTCTGGTCCAAAAAGCGGTGTCGGCAGGTAGTTATTGATGAAGACGGTACTCTTTCCCGTCAGTAACATCCCCAGCGCCGTTGGGATCAAGACGATCATGGCCATGCCCCCGGCGAGCACCGACCCGATCAAGAACTGCCGAATCGCCGCCCAGTGCATCCGCCAAACTTCTTTAAACGGCGTCGCGGTCGGCTGATGTTCAACGACTAAATAGATGAAGTACATGACCGAAAAGAGACAGGTCATGTAACCCATATAGTAGTTGGAAATGATGGTTGCGGTGAGGCTTAACGTGTAGAGGCCATAATGATGCAGGCTGACTAACCGATGCAGCCCTAACGCAACCAGTGGTAACCAAATCAAGGCGTCCAGCCACATCATGTCGTAGAAATACATGGCGGTGAAGCCACACAGACTGAATGCGGTGGAGAAGAGAATCAACGACCAGCCGCTTCGTAAAAAGGCGTGCCGGATGAAAATAGCCATGGTCAACCCAATCGTGCTGATTTTTAATATGATGATCCAGGTGACCGCCAGCGGGAGTTTCGCCGCCGGAAAAAGAAAAATTAACAAGTTAAACGGACTGATCACGTAGTACGTGAGTAGTGGAATGATCCCGCTGCCCGTCCCCAATGAAAATGAAAAGAGATGGAACTGTCCTGTCGTGACGGTCGACCGCAGATATTCCAGAATCGGAACGTACTGTGCCCCCATGTCACTAAACATCAAATTTCGGTTGCCGAATGGCGTGATCTTTAGTTGCCAGAAGATAACGACCATGATGGCAAGTGGTACGAAAAATGCCCCCAAATACACCCAACGGCTGACTCTTAGCGCCGCGAGGGTGTTTCGCTGCTGCTTCATGAAAACCCCTCCGTTAATGACAATCAAGATGTCTGTCCTTAATAGAATACCATGCAGACTGCTTTGACAAAAGTCTATCGCACTTTTCGAACAGTTCCGTGAACAACGGGTTAATCTTGGCAAAAACTTAGCCTTTAGTTAGGTGACAAAACATAAGCTTTACGTGGTGGTGAGGATGGTGTGGAATTACCGCACTGCGGCGGCCAGGGATTCCGCCTGCCATGGGGAACGCCTCCAGCCTGAGGAACGGGCTTCCGGCTCGCCTCAAAGCCACGAAAAACACGTGTCTTCGAGGTCGTCCCACGCTGTAAGCCGGGAAAGAACCCCGACAAACAGCGTCGACACGGCTGGCTCCATCCCTGGCCGCCTCCGGCTCTGATTGGCTTTTCCAATTTAGAAGGTTTAACCCAAATCGTAGTTGGTTTTCCAAGACGAATTTATGCCGACTTTGCGGCGATATTAAGTTATTCAGCGCCGCAAATTTTTTTACATATCGCGCTATGGATGGCGGGGGAGCTTAAGGTTCCGTTATCGTTGAGCCTGTAGACTGTAAATTTAAATGGAAGTTTAGCCCACTTAACGGTCATTAATTGATGGAATGAAGTGGCGAAAAGTATTTACCTAGTTTAGTCGTTAATGTCCAGTAGAACTGGGTGAAAGCAATTGTGTCGTGACTAGTGTTGCGGACATGTCTATACTGTAGTAAGAGTACGAGTAATTTTTGACAGCACATGATAAGAACTAAAATTAATTATTACAAATAGAAGTAGTAGTCAGAAATAATTAAGAGATATCCCGCTGTAGCTGAGAACTCAGTTACTACGAGAAAATATGCTGAATTTTCTGGGGGTGCTCGTCGTAGTCGTAGGCTGGTAGGTACGGAGTTCAGTGTCGGTGGCGTTAGTCGGCGTTTTTTGAGCCGGCTTACACCACTGGCCGAGCTTGAAGACTCGTTTTTTGAGGCTTCAAGTCGCCCTGGAGACCGCTTCTTAGGCTCCAGGTCTGCCTCACAGAACGGAGTACCTACCAGCCGGAGACGAAGACCAACCCAAGAAAAAATTCAAGAGATTTTAAAGGAGGAGTGCCCGTTGCCGACCACAGCGAAAGTTTTAGTTGTCGAAGATGAGCGTGAATTATCCGCAGACATTGTTGAATTGATTAAGCCGATTTGTGAAGTTACAACCGCTTACGATGGGGAACAGGGAGAGTTCTTGGCGAGTCAGGATGTCTTTGACGCCATCATTTTAGATCTGATGTTGCCCGGCGAGAGTGGGTTGGATCTGTTGCTGCATATTCGCAGTCAGGGTGTGAAGACCCCCGTACTGATTTTGACTGCCAAAGATACGATTGCGGATAAGTTGCGGGGCTTTAACGATGGTGCCGATGATTACGTGACTAAGCCATTTCACCGTGAGGAATTGTTGGCGCGGATGAAGGCGTTGTTGAAACGGACCGGCCATCTAAATGATAGCGATACGATATCTCTAGGCCAATTAGAGATCAACACGAGCAAACATTTAGCAACGTTTAACGGTGACCCCTTGACGCTTAAGGGCCGGGAGTTTGATCTGCTAGCCTATCTGGTAGCCAATCCCGGAACAATCATCACCAAAGAACAGATTTTCAATCGCCTCTGGGGCTTTGACTCGGAGACTAGTCTCTCCGTGGTCGAAGTGTACATGAGCAACTTGCGAAAGGAGCTCAAGCACGCCGGTAGTGACCTGTCGTTGCGGACTATCCGCAATGCCGGGTACATTGTGGAGGCCCCAGATGAGCAATAAGGTCAATCGGGATCAGCAACGACGCCTGTTTCTTAGCAGCTTTATTGGGTTCACTATCATCTTCTTACTGCTGGGCGTAATTGTGTTCGTGCTATTCAGGCGGGCCATGCTGACCAGTACGGACCAGGCCTTACGCGTAGAACGTTCGGCACGATTGGCGGGGCCCCCCAAGCAAAACGCGAATAAGCTCCAACCATTTTCGCAGCGTAATCAGCAGGCGATGCAGGCACAAAAGCGGACAATTCATCCGTTCATCACGACCACGTTGATCTTTGACGATGCCGGGAAAATCATGAATGAATCTCAACTGGGGTCGCGCTATGACACGTTGCGGGGAATCACCTTGAACCGCTCACAGGTGGACCAGCTGCATACAATCGTAGTTGGTGGCAAGTACAATTTCCGAACATTACTGGTGAAAATTCCCAAGAGTAACGCGGATAAATCGGTGGCCGGTCGCTACCTGTTGATTATGGAAAATATTGACCCGCAAAAGGCCGCTATGAGTAACTTTACGCGGGTTATGCTGATCACGGTGGGGGTGTTCTGGCTCCTGTCGATCATCATGAGTATGTGGATGTCGCGGCTGACCATGCGCCCAATTCTGCGGTCGTGGGGTCGCCAGACCGAGTTTGTGGGAAACGCCGCGCATGAGTTGCGGACGCCGCTGACCATCATTCAAAATAAGTTGGAGATTTTACTGACCAAGCCGAACGATAAGATTATTGATCAGGCTGAAAATATCGCCATCGCCAATAGCGAAAGTCAGCGACTGCAGAAGCTCACGCAGGACCTGTTGGCGTTGGCTCGTTCCGACTCAAATACGCTCCAGACGAACTTCGAGGTGACCCATGTCGCGTCATTTTTAACGCATACGGTCGAACCGTACACGGAGATCGCCGCGAGTCAGGGGAAGAAGTTAGTGTTAGCGCCAGTGACGGATTTTAAGACAACACTGGATCAAAGCTTGATTCATCAGCTCATGAATATTTTGATCGATAATGCGCTGAAGTACTCGCCGCGTGACAGCACCATTACCATTTCGGCCAAGCTGGTCGGGCGGAAATGGCAACTGATTGTGGCCGACCAGGGGATTGGCATCAAGACCGGTGACCGCAAACGGATCTTTGACCGGTTCTACCGTGTCGATACTTCGCGTAGCCGTCAGACGGGCGGTAACGGTCTCGGCCTGTCGATCGCCCACTGGATCGTCAATCTCCATCACGGGGCGATCACGGTCAAGGAAAACCAGCCCCGGGGCAGCCAGTTCGTGACGACCCTGCCACTGAATCCCAGTGCGGGCATCACGACGCGTCATGGCAAGACGCAAAAGCGAGAAGAATAAATTGTTTGGCAAAACTAAGCGTTGCTATTGTCCGATTTAGGATAGTGGCAACGCTTTTTGGCCATGGGATTTGATGGCATTCTAACTGGATCAGTTCACCCAATGATATTGGGATGGGACCACCTGCTCAGTACGTAATTGAACGGAGTTAGATGGACTGAACGTCTGTCATAGCTGGGGACAATCAGAGCCGGAGGAGGACAGAGATGCAGCCAGCCGGGGAATCCCTGGCAGTCGGAGTGCGGGTCAGCCACCGATTTGGCCAAAGGAGCTTACCGAACAAAATGGGGGTCAATCGTTCGGCCCGTATGGGAAACAGTTTCAATGGGGGCGCTTATATGGTAAGATTTAAGGCATTAAGAGCACGGCGGGCCAGCCAGTCAGTTTAAGCGCAACGGCCCGAGTTTCAGCCGTTTATCAGGCCATGGGGTAACGGGGATGATGTGGTTATCTCGTGGTCAACGGTCGAAACTGTCTAAGCGTATAAGGAGCTTCGAAATTAAAATGTTAACTATCCGTGATATTGCTGCCAAGGCGGGGGTGTCGGTCTCGACTGCCTCGCGGGCACTTAATAATAATCCGCGCATCAGTCAGGCGACCCGTGAACGCATTCAGGCGTTGGCCACCGCTGAGGGGTATTTACCAAACTATAATGCTAAAAACTTAACGTCCGGGGAAGCTAACGCCGTCGGGGTCGTCTTTCCCACTGAAGACCACAGCTTACCCGAGAACCCATTTTACATTGACCTGTTGCGCGGTATCAACGCGGAACTGGTCGAGCGGCATTACGTGTTGTCCGTGGCAATCAGTAAAACGGCCGAGGATCTCTTGAAGAATGTGAAATCAATGGTCGCCCAGGGAAAAATCAAGCGGTTCGTTCTTTTTTACGCGCAGAAGGACGACCCCATTGCCAACTTTTTGCGGCAAAATCAGTTGCGGTTCGTTACGATTGGTCAGCCCGTCGACAATGCCAATGACGACTTTGTCGATAACGATAACCTGCAAGCCGGCATTGGGGGCGCCAATTTTCTCTTGAATCAATTGGGCGTCAAACACCCCGTCTTCGTTGAGTCCATCCACGACTGGGCGTATGAAGAGCAACGCCGCGCCGGTTACGAGCGGGTCGCCGCTAGCTTCAATGTGGAACCCTTGACCTGCAAGTTGGGGCCACTCGACCGCGTCAGCCGCTTCATTAAGCAGCATCCAGAAATCGATGGCATCATGGCGACCGACGATTTCAACGCGATTGAATTTTATCGGTTGGTTCGTGAACAGTTCGGCGTGCGGCATTTCCCAATCGTCAGCTTTAACCAGTCGCTGCCAGCTGGATTGACCGATGCTGATTTACACTCGGTCAATTTGTTCCCGGAAAAGATGGGGTCGGCGACGGTGGCGTTGCTATTCAGCGACCGTGAGCCGTTGGAAACGAGTACGCCTGGTCAAATCAAAATTCCGTACGAAATTAAATAGATTTTTAGGGTCGGTCCGATTGGCGATAAAGTCAACGGACAGGCCTTTTTTAATTGTCACGAATTGGAAAAAGTAGACCAATTTTTGAAAAAAAGATTTGCGCAAACGGTTGCATTAAAATGAAAGCGGTGCCATAATAACACATGTACTTAAGTGATTTGCCATTATAGTTTAAAAGATATGAATTAGTTTGAGGAGGTAGTCGTATGTCAGAAAACACAGCTACAGCAACCACTACACCAACTGAAAAGCATAAAAGTGGTTTGCCAACACTGTCTGCTAGCACGATTTGGATGATCAACTTTGGTTTCTTAGGTGTCCAAACCGCCTTTACATTACAGAGTTCCCAAATGAGTCGGATTTTCCAGACCATTGGGGCTGACCCGAACAGTTTAGGGTGGTTCTTCATTTTGCCACCACTGGCAGGATTAATCGTTCAACCAATCGTGGGATATTATTCCGACCGGACCTGGGCACCAAAATTTGGTGGTCGCCGGTTGCCTTACCTGTTACTAGGAACCATCGTCGCGGTTATCGTGATGTGTCTGCTGCCAAACTCAGGAAGTATGGGCTTTGGTTACGCGTCCCTCGCGGCCTTACTATTTGGGGCGATCACCGTGGCCTTCCTGGACTTGTCATCTAACGTTGCCATGCAGCCATTCAAGATGATGGTTGGGGATATGGTCAACGATGACCAGAAGAGTTACGCTTACGGGATTCAAAGCTTCTTATCCAACACGGGTGCCGTTTTAGCCGCCATCTTACCATTCTTGTTTGCTGCGATTGGGATCGCCAACACGGCCAGCAAGGGGGTCGTTCCTGCAACGGTTAAGGTTGCCTTCTACGTGGGGGCCGTTCTCTTGGTCATCACGAGTTTGTTCACCATCTTCCGGGTCAAGGAATACGATCCAGATACTTATGCGAAATACCACGGGATCACCAAGGAAGATAACGCTGAAGGTGGGAACTGGTGGACGTTACTGAAGTCCGCTCCAAAGGTCTTCTGGACCGTTACGCTGGTTCAATTCTTCTGCTGGGTTGCCTTCCAATACCTTTGGACTTATTCAGCCGGTGCCATTGCTTCTAACGTTTGGCACACGACGAACGCCGCTTCTGCCGGTTACCAGGCTGCTGGGAACTGGTACGGGGTCTTGGCTGCCGTACAATCTATCGCGGCCGTTGCTTGGTCTTACCTGTTAGCTAAGTTACCTAACAAGGTCCACAAGTTGGGTTACGCTGGTAGCTTGGGCTTAGGTGCTCTTGGATTTATCTCCGTCTTCTTCCTGCACAACCAATACGCCTTGATCGTTTCCTTCATTCTGGTCGGTATTGCTTGGGCGGCGATGAACACTTACCCATTGACCATGGTTACCAACGCCTTATCTGGTGCGCACATGGGGACTTACTTGGGCTTGTTCAACGGGTCGATCTGTTTACCACAAATCGTGGCTTCCTTAGCCAGCTTCGCCCTGTTCCCATTATTGGGTGGTGCCCAAGCCAACATGTTCTTGTTAGGCGGGATCATCATGGCCATTGGTGCCTTATCCGTCTTCACCATCAAGGAAACTTACCGCGCTTAGCATGAATTGAAAAGAAAATCACAGACGTTAACATTAACTGATACGAGTTGTATGGGTCGATGTTAGCGTTTGGTCGTCACAAGCAATAAGAAATAAATTAGTGAAAATTGCCGCACTCCGGCTGCCAGGGATTCCGCCTGCTGTGGGGAACGCCTCCAGCCAGAGAGCGGGCTTCCAGCTCGCCTGAAAGCCGCAAAAATCACGCGTCTCTCAGGTCGTCCCACGATGTAAGCCGGGAAAATACCCCGACTAACATCGTCGACACGGCTGGCTACATCCCTGGCCGCCTCCGGCTCAGATTGACCATTACCACTACAGGGTTAAGGTCGTTCGTGCTTGTCATGTGACACTTGCAAGCTGAGCGATAGGGATGGTCGTTATTGTTGCCAGAGAGCAACAGTGTAAGCCGAGAGGTCGCCAGATATGGGCTCAGGTGCGTCGTTCTGCTTAGTCGGCGTCCCTGGCCGGCTTAGCAGAAGGCCAGCCTTGGAGACTCGCGATTTTCGAGGCTTCAAGTTGTGCCCGCACCGTTCCAGCCCATAGCTGGCGGCCGGTAAGGCGAGGAAAACACTAGACTGTCTCTCAACAAATGAATAGGTTTGTCGTACTTGAAACTTACAATAAGAACTGTGTTAGCAATCCGCAGTCGAATCGTAGAAAAGGAGAATGTTTAGCATGAAACGAATTTTTGAAGTGCAGCCGTGGAACGTTATTACCCATACGTTTGACCCCAAAGACAAGCGCCTCCAGGAATCCATGACCAGTCTTGGTAATGAATACATGGGGATGCGTGGTGACTTTGAAGAAGGTTACAGTGGCGACTCCCTCCAAGGAATCTACTTGGGTGGTGTCTGGTATCCAGATAAGACCCGGGTCGGCTGGTGGAAGAACGGTTATCCTAAGTACTTTGGGAAGGTCGTCAATGCCGTCAACTTTATCAAATTACCGATTGAAGTCAATGGTGAGCCCATCGACCTTGCCAAGGACCAAATCAGCGATTTCACGCTGGACCTCGACATGAAGACGGCCGTTTTGACCCGGTCATTTACCCTCGAACGGGGCGAGACGCGGGTGGCCTTCAAATTTGAACGGTTCTTAAGCGTTAGTCAGCAACAACTTTCCGTTCAACGGGTCAGCGTCAAGAACCTCAGCGATACCAACGTTGATATCACCATCAAACCAAGTATTGACGCCGATGTTAAGAACGAAGAAGCCAACTACGACGAACGTTTCTGGGACGTCTTAGCGACCGACCAACAAGCCGACAGCGGGAGTATTGTTGCCAAGACCACGCCGAACCCATTTGGCACGCCTCAATTCACTTCTGGCATGGAAATGCGGATGGTCACGGCTCTCAGCAATGTCGCTGTGACCCAACCGAACGACAAGGAAGTTGTGACGGCTTATACCGGCAACTTAGCGCCCCAAGCCGAAACACAACTGGAAAAGCGCGTTATCGTCGTGACCTCGCGGGATTACGATACGCAAGAAAAATTGACCGCCGCGATGCATGACTTGAGCGCCAAGGTTGCCCAAGAAAGCTATGCCGACCTGCTACAAGCGCATACCGATGTTTGGGCTGCCCGTTGGGAAAAGTCCGACGTTATCATCAAGGGCGACGACGAATCGCAACAGGGGATTCGCTTCAACCTGTTCCAGCTGTTCTCCACCTACTACGGGAAAGACTCGCGGTTGAACATTGGGCCAAAAGGGTTCACTGGCGAAAAGTACGGTGGCGCGACCTACTGGGATACCGAAGCCTTCGCCGTTCCCGTTTACCTCGGGATCACGAATCCAGAAGTGACCCGTAACCTATTGATGTACCGCTACAAGCAACTCGATGGCGCCTACATCAACGCCAAGGAACAGGGCTTAAACGGGGCCTTGTTCCCAATGGTCACGTTTGACGGGATCGAATGCCATAACGAATGGGAAATTACCTTTGAAGAAATTCACCGGAATGGGGACATTGCGTTCGCCATTTACAATTACACGCGGTACACCGGTGATACCAGCTACGTCTTGCATGAAGGGGCCAAAGTTCTGAGCGAAATGTCTCGCTTCTGGGCCGACCGGGTTCATTTCAGCAAGCGTAACCAGCAGTACATGATCCATGGGGTCACGGGCGCTGATGAGTATGAAAACAACGTCGACAACAACTGGGACACGAACATGTTGGCCCAATGGACGTTGAAGTACACGCTGGAAATCTTGGGCCAAGTCGACAAGGAAACCGCCAAGAAGCTTAACGTTTCTGACGAGGAAAAGGCCAAGTGGCAAGACATTGTTGACCGGATGTACCTGCCGTATGATAAGGACTTGAATATCTTTGTTCAACACGACGGCTTCCTCGACAAGGATATCGAACCAGCCAGCTCGATTCCTGCCGACCAACGGCCAATCAACCAACACTGGTCATGGGATAAGATTTTACGGTCGCCTTACATCAAGCAAGGGGACGTGCTCCAAGGTATCTGGGACTTTATCGATGATTACACGCAAGCACAAAAGAAGGCTAACTTCGACTTCTACGAACCACTGACGGTTCATGAATCTAGCCTGTCACCAGCCATTCACTCTGTCTTGGCTTCCGACTTGGGTTACGAAGACAAGGCCGTTGAACTGTACTCACGGACGGCACGGTTGGACCTGGATAACTACAACAACGACACCACGGATGGCCTACACATCACGGCCATGACCGGTGGCTGGATCGCCGTTGTTCAAGGCTTCGCTGGCATGCGGGTTCGCAATGGCAAGCTCCACTTTGATCCGTTCTTACCTAAGACTTGGACCAGCTACACGTTCCGGCAGGTCTTCCATGGTCGCTTGATCGAAGTCAGCGTTCACGCTGACGGGCCACACTTCAAGTTGATCAGTGGCGATCCCCTCACCATCGACGTCGCCGGCGCGGATGTTAACTTGAAATAATCACTTGGGTTGTGACCGTCTCCGGCTGCTGGGCACGCCATCCTGTGAGGCAGACCTGAAGCCTCGAAACCCGCGAGTCTACAAGCTTGGTCTTCTGCTAAGCCAGCGGGAAAAATCACCCACTGACTAAGCAGAACGACGCGCCTGAGCCCATATCTGCCGACCTCACGGCTCAGATGGTCGGTTTCACTTCAATTTAATACCGGTCGGAGATCATTCTCAGGCTGACTTGAAAAATCAGATACAACATGAATCTTGAATCGGTCAGGGCTGACAACGATTTGAGTCGCAGCTTAGAAGAAAAAGAAACGCTTCATCAACGAGTTAGGTTGGTGAGGCGTTTCTTTTTGTATGTGGTGGTTGCTATTGAAATGGTTGAATTGATTGTCGTTTGGTTGCCATCCGCTGGGAATGAGTGGTGGCCAGTAAGTTGGTCCGGGCTTGTAAGTAGCATGCGCCAGTACGTAAGGTGTAGCTACCCGTTACCGCAAGCGCCCGCTCGAGATGTTTCGTTGCCAGTGGACGAGCTGTTTAGAAAGTTTCAGCATCAATCCAATTAATTTAGAAGTCCTTTGGCAGATTCTCTTGTTGCTGTTGCTTGGCCTTGACGAGGGGCGCGTCTTCGTGCCAGAAGAGGAGCCATTCGCCGCTGGTGGTCAGACTTTCTAGTTCAAGTTGGTTGTCGATAAGTAATTCCTTTTCGACCCGTTGCTTGAAGGTCGCAATCATGACCTGAAAGACTTGGAAGGTCTGGTTGATGTCGCCACCACCCATATCGATCATTTCGACGTGGAACTGGTTGCGGATTTCATTTTCGATGGTGCGCAGTTGCCGTTCGGTCTGGCGCGCCAATTTAGGCTGATTGTGGACATCGAAGGCCATGGCGGGTTCGACGCCTACAAACTGGGCGTTGATCTTAGGTGTTTCGATGCCATATTGTGACGAGTCGCCGCCGAACAGGTCGAACTCGCGGATAACCGTTAAAACTTCATTCATGTTAGAAAACTCCCTTTAAGTTGATTGGATGGGGTGGGCTACTGATCGTCCAGAATACGACCCAACCAGTGCCCAACAAGTTATGTACCATACTAGTCACCATTATACACGTGGCAGATAAGGCGGGGAAATTAATCAATAGAAAACCCGCAACAAACGGCTAAATCAAGGTCGTTGGTTGCGGGTGATTTGGGTTGTGTTTGGCACGGCCAGTTGCGGAATATGGGCGACTGTTCGTGGTGGAAATGGGTGCTCTCAGGGCTGATTCCGCGGGGTGTCAGGGGAGAGCACTGAGGTAACGTTGCCGAAACGTGTTCCACAAGGCAACTCCCTCCGCTTAACCCCAAGTAGCACCGAACCGGGTTCCCCGGTTGGGCACTACTTGACGTTAATGCTCAGGAGTTAACCGCCTTGTTCCACACTCTACTCTACCAACTAGCCTTCTTAACACCCGGAATCTTCCCGGCATGCGCCAGTTCCCGGAAGTTCAGCCGTGACAGGCCGAATTTGCGCATGTAGGCGTGGGGCCGGCCATCTAGGTGGTCACGCCGGTGGATACGGGTTGGTGAAGCATCGCGGGGGAGTAGAGCCAGTGCGGCGTAGTCGCCGGCGGCTTTTAGCTCTGCACGGCGTTCTGCGTAACGGTCAACGGTTGCGGCGATGCGTTTTGCTTTCGCAATTTTTGATTTCTTTGCCAATGAATGAAGTCTCCTTTGAGTAATAGATGATGAAACGAGTTGTGAGACACCCAGTAGTGAACGCCTCGGTTTTTAGAGTCGCTATTCAAGCAGTTTAAATGATAATAATTACGTTTTACTAACTTAGCATGTGCGCTGAGAACTGTCAATTATCTCGACTCGGCGGTTAGACGGTAAAATAGTTTAGGGGTTGGGTGATTTTTAGTGTACTTCTCAAAAATCGTATGATAGACTAATTGAAGAACTGTGGTTTTACTATTAGCTAGTTTTAATGTTTAGGTTAGATAAGGTTGACATTATCACGGTTGACGTCCTAGTGAACATGATAATAACGACAAAAAGAGTCTGGGATTTTGGTCCCAGACTCTTCACTTACACGAATTAGTAGGTAATGTCGTATTTGATCTGGTAGCTCTGCGTCTTGCCAGCAGGTAAGGTGATGTCGCCAAATTCCGGATGGTTCGGTGAGTCTGGCAACGTCTGTGGTTCGAGGGCGACTCCCATGTAAGGTTGGCCAGCACCGGCAGCAAGCTTCATATTTGATGTGAAGGAGTTGGCGGTGAAGACGACCAAGGCGTTGCGGTCGGACTTGATGGTCAACGACCGGTTCGATTGGGGATCAATCAGCTTAGCAATCGTCTTGTCGGCGGCTGGAGTGACGTGGTAAACGTCATCGAAGCCCTTTTCGGGGATGTCTTGCATGCCGCGGATGGCTTGACCGAGGTTTTGACCTTGGGCGAAGTCAAATGGCGTGCCAGCGTTAGCGACCATTTTCCCGGTTGGCAATTTTTCGCTGTCGAGGTCCAAGTGTTCCTTACTGTTGACCTGAAGGGTTTGACCAGAGATCAATTGGTCATCGCTCAGGTTGAAGTAGCAGTGAGACGTTGGGTTAAACAACGTGGTGTCAGTCGAATTGGCTTCGAAAGTCAGGGTGACTTCATCGTGGTTGTCTAACGTGTACGTCATCTTGGCGGTCAAGTCACCCGGATAAGAGTCGTCGCTGGACTTAAACGTGTGGGTCAACACGATTTTAGCCAGTTCAGGGTCACTAGCATCTAACTCGCCGGCCCAATTGACCGTGTTGAAACCGTGGGGACCACCGTGAAGCGTGTTACGGCCTTCGTTGGTGTCAACGTTGTAGGTCGTGCCGTTCAGTGGGAAGGTCCCCCGAGTGATACGACCACCCGTCCGGCCAATGCCCATGCAAACGTAGAAGGGGTTGTCCAAGTAGTGGGCCATCTTGTGGTAAGACAGGACCAGATTCTTGTCGCCCTTGTTGGTGGGCACGGAGAGGGCGTGTAACGTTGCTCCCCAGCTTAAAACGGCCAGCTTAACGCCGTTGTCGTTTTCAATCGCATACTCAGTCACAGCTTGATCTTGATACGTATCCCAATGTTTCGTCGTTGTTTGCATAGTAAGTCCTCGATTTCTAATGTAATAAAGCGTTTTCATATTTAGTTCCATTATAAATTTTTATACGGACAACTGTCAACTGAACTTCCGATAAAAATCAATAATTGACGGACGGTTTTGGACAAAATTAGTCAAAATGATGATGATTACGCCGTTTTGCGATTATTGGTTTGTGCGGATAAATTTTAGTGAACAAAGGTTAACTAACATAAATGTTGACTGAACTAATTTTCACTTGTACGCAATCGAAATAACTGGCATAATAGGTGAGCTACTGGGGGCGTTTAACATGATCAAAAGATGGCAGGTGGCAGTGACACTAGGCCTGACAAGTTGGCTAGGTTTGCGGTGGGCAACTCGGCCGGGGCGGCCAGAATCCTTGGCAGTCCGGCGACCAGATGTCCGCTATGCGGCGATACCGACCTTATTTATTCCGGGTTGGGGTGGTGGCGCGCTTACCTATAACGGCATGTTGCACTGGTTCGCTCGGCACGGCTATGGTCACAAGGTCGTCACGATTCGCGTCGACTGGGCCGGCCACCGTCATTTTTCTGGGAGATGGGATGCACAGGCGACTAATCCCCTGATTCAGGTGTTATTTGACCATAGCCTGACGCGTGACTATCAGCCGCAGGTCCAGTGGATCACGGCCATTCTCAGGGATCTTTACCGGGAGTGTGGCGTTCGCCAGTATAATCTGGTGGGCCATTCCTGGGGCGGCAGTGCGGCGGTGAACAGCCTGGTCTTGCACGGGCCTGCGCCGGATATTCCCCGGTTAAACCGATTAGTGCTGCTCGGGACACCGGTGAATGAGAGAACGGCGCGGCACCCCGTGGATGCCACGTTTGAGCGTCTCAGAGCCGCCCGGCATCAGTTACGGGCCAACGAACAAGCCCAGCTCTTTAACGTCTATGGCACGCTCCCTGGGCGCCGTACGGATGGGTCCGTTCCGGTCCAACAGGTCACGGCTTTGCGGCAAATTGTTGCCGGCAGCGCAGTGCGTTACCACGAACAGCACATTGCGGGTTTAGGTCATGGTCGATTGCATTCTGCCCGCCGGATGTATCTGCTGGTGGCCCGGTTACTGTGGGTGAATTAAAAAAGTCACCGGCCAAATTAGGCCAATGACTGAAAGGTTTAGGTGACTTTAAACTTCACCTGCTAAAATAGCATCGATAACGTCTAGTACACCATCGTGATTGTTGTCGGTAGGGGTCACCAAATCGGCGACGTTGCGGACGGCTTCAGCACCGTTACGCATTGCGATGCCGAGGCCAACGTGGGCGATCATTTCTTTATCGTTTCCGTTGTCCCCAAAGGCGGCGACTTCACTGGGATCGATTCCCCAGGATTTGGCGAGTTGCGTCACGCCGACAGCTTTATTCATGTGTGGTGCGATGATGTCGATACTGCCGAAGCCACTGGGAGTCGCGTGCACCTGACCGGCAAACCGGGTGTTTAGCTGGTCGACGACGTGCTGGACCGAACCGTGGGGCCACTCGCCGTTGACCTTGTAGATGGTGTCGTTGACATCGCGCAGATCATCGACCGTGACCAGGTTGTTAAAAAAGTAGTTCTGGGCATCCAGGTCGAGTGGCTTACTGTCACGACTCACGTAGGTCCCATGAGCGCCGGATAACCGGAATGCTTGGGGCCGCAAAGAGTCGTCGCTCATCAGGGCGTCCACGACAGCGTGGGCCACGTCGGTAGGGACCGGCGCTTCGAACAACGTCTGGTGTTGGTCGACAATCAAGCCACCGTTCTCGGCCACGAAGGACTGAACGGCAGGGGTGGCGGCGAAGATTTTGTGTAGGTGGCCAATGTGGTTGCCACTAGCGACCGCGAAGCGAATGTTGGCGGCCTTTAAACGGTCAAGTTGCGCCGCAAATCGCTGGTGGTTGTATTGTCGCTGGTCGTTTAGAAACGTTCCGTCGACGTCGGTTGCAATCATTTTTATCTGTGTCATACCAGTCTCCCTCGATTAATTAAAGTTTAAATATTGTTAACTTTAATCATAAGGGGTTGCTACGGGGAATTCAATGCCGTAGTTTGGTGTAAATATAACAAATTGATTGCAATCACTAGTTTTTTCATTCGTAATGCTATAAACTATTAATGAATCGGTAACATAAAGACTGAAAATAAGGGCTATAATAAATGGTTAGCGGGTCAGAATAGTAACAGCTACTGGTTCTGGTCCCTCTAGTCTTTAATGTGGAAAGGAAGAGTAATTCAATGACGCAAACTAACGATTTAAACCAATCCTTGGAATGGTTCTCACAACTCCAAAAAATTATGCGGCCAGTCACGACTATCAAAACGGAGGACATCACAATCTCCCTGGAACAATTTAATCTGTTACACGCCATCACCGATCAACGTGAAGACTTCACGCCGACGAAGTTTGCCGGTCAGATCGGTGTGTCTAAGTCGATGATCTCTGGTCAGATCTCGCGGTTACTGCGGGCTGGTTTTATTGAAAGCATCGCGTCACAAGTGGACCGCCGTCAACATAATCTAAAGTTGACGCCAGAAGGTGTTAAGGTTTACACGCAAGTCCGTGGCCAAGTGGTTACGCGGTTAAACGGGTTGCATGACGATATCGCCAAATTAATGTAAAGCCAAGTTAATTTACAATTAAAAAATGATTCCCCTTTACGTCCGGAATCTTTCAATCGTGTGACAATTAGGTTAAGATGACCCAACGCTTTCATCTCTTAGCTTATAATGGAATCGATGGAAGAAATTTGGAACTGGAGGGGATTTTTTGAAATTGAGGGCAAAATTTGGCCTGTTCGTGTCCGTTGCTGTGGGAGCAACGTTACTGGGACTAAATGTTAATTCAGTAACACCACGACTAGCCACTGGGGAAACTGTTGCTTACGCTGATACCACGGTCAACGCCGTTCATCAAGGCATGACCGGTGATTCCAAGACGAGTAACAACGACGCTCTACAGAACTTGATCGACAAATGGGACAACGGTGCCGTAACGGTGCACGTGCCAAAAGGGACCTATGTGTTTGATGCAGGTAACATCGTGCTGCATTCAAATATGACCTTTAAGTTTGATAAGGGAGCCGTCTTCCGGATTACGGACGGCAACCGGGTGAACTTCGTCTATCCAAGTCCGGAAGCGGGCTACGATGGCGGGATCAGTAACGTTACTTGGAAGGGCGCCACGTTCCAAGGGGACAATATGGAAGCTGGTCAAAGTGTGTTCACGCAAAGCATTCACCATGCGAAGAACATTTCGTTTGACCAATGTGTGTTCGATAACGCCGAATCGCCAACTGGCCACTACATCGATATCGATGGGAGCCACGACGTGAACATCACGAACTCCGTGTTTACTGGGTTCAATGGTTCCCAAGACTTTAAGGAAGCCATTCAGGTCGACTATTCGAACAAGAAAGCCATGTCCCATAAGAATCCTGGCGACAAGTACGATAACCTGCCAAGTTACGATGTGACGGTCGACAACAACCAATTTCTACCGGTTTCAAAGAAGTCCGGGCAGGTTGACTCCTACGCGCCCAACCCAATTGGTGAACACGCCGTTTATGGTCACGGAGCTGCCGGAATCATTCACAACGTCTACTTCACCAACAACACGGTCGTTGACCCTAAGCCACTATTAGATGATGGGGTCGCAACGATTCACTTCAAGTGTGTTTCCAACCTGTGGATCACGGGGAATAAATTCATTAACCAACACGTGTTGGGTTCTGGGAACTACATTTACCTCTATAATTCTGAACCTGGTTACCAAATGTCGAACTTAAACATTACAGATAACACGTTTACCAACGTTAATCCAACGAAACAATACGTTTATCTCGATACGAAGGATACCACTAACCCGATGACTGATGTGACGATTCAAAATAACGACGTCACTACCCAACATAAGGGCTCGACCTTCGTGGACAGTAACTTCCCACTGACCGGGTCTGGGATGACCATCGATAAGAACAAGATTACCGTGGGCAAGGTCGTTTCAACGGACGTGACTTCACAACAGACGATTACCGACACGACGGTTGATAACACGGCATCAAGTAATAGCAAGCCAAAGCCTAAGCCAACGACCTCACAAAAGTTGAAGAAGCGTAAGCAGACCAACAAGAATGAACAGTACGTGGCTGGGCTAGCAACGCAACACGCCGAGTTGGCAAGCAACTACAAGACGTATTCACTTTATAACCATGTTCGGGGACACAAGAACTGGAACATCATGAAGTTTGATTGGAAGAGTCTAAAGAAGAAGCGGGTCTACATTGATATGCGGGCCACGGCCGATACCGGTAAGTGGTACCGAATTCGTCTTAGCAAGAATGCAACGACGAAGTACTGGATTCGTGCGGGCGCCTTGGACTTTGACCAGTTTGACAATGAAGTTTACGATCGTGACCTGAATTTAATGAAGATCTACCCCGTTTACACGCGGCCATTCAATGATCCACTCTTAGCTAAGCAAAAGGGGACCACGGCCGATATCGCAGAACGGCGCATGACAATCACGCACCGGGTTAAGCGGACGGATTCTAAAGGCAATGTCACTACCTACTACCAGATGGCCAATGGTCTCTGGACGCGGGCACTGGCCTTTGACTTAGATTCATAGAGATAAGTTCGCATGAGTTCGGGATAAAACTCCCAACTCACGGATTGAAAAGGACTGCTCTGAGAAATCATCGATTTCTCGGAGCAGTCCTTTTTTGAAACTATGAGTACACGGTAGATGCTTGTTATCGATATTGAAAAATATATCCCAATTAACGAACGATATTACTAGCGAGAAGTCTGGCCACATTTCGTCTACTGCGTGCACAAGACGTTCTATGCCAATTCTAATATTTCATAGGCGCTTGCCGGGCAGCCAGTTCCGTTTAGTCAAAATTAATCAGTTTGTTCAGTAACAACTTTTTTGGCGAAAAATCGTAGAATTGATTTGCGTCAACTGAAAAAATAATGTAAGCTGTTACAATACTAATAGAACAACATTTGGTATCTTCAAAAAAAAATCAAATTTCGGTCGCAAAACCGGTGCATTCACCTGTTAGAGTGAAGTTAAACCCAGAGAGTTGGGGTTTATAGATAATCGCTAACCAGTTAATTTCTTGAGAAAGTATTAAAAGGTGACTGATACTGAGAGTTATGGGTTTCATCATTTCCTAATGTGGTGTACAATGATTAACATAATTAGCACTCAAACAAAAGAGTGCTAATCTGAAGTACCTCATCGAAGACAGACAAATGGAGGGCGATTCTATATGATCAAAATGTACTTTCACGCTAAGACAACGGCGGTTACTAAAGCTATGAAGTGGCTTGCCAACCACGATGCCATTTTCACCGCCCGTGACATTAAAAAACAACCATTAACGAGAGACGAGATTCTTTACATGCTGTCTCTGACTGAAGAAGGGACCGATGACCTGATTTCAACGCGGTCTAAGGCCTACAAGGCACTTCCTGCTTCCGTTCAAGATATGGGGATGAACGAACTCGTTGATCTCTTGCAAAAGAATCCGGGGATCTTAAAGAACCCAATTGTGGTCGACCGCAACAAGTTGGCGACCGGGTTTGACCTCGAAACCATTCGTGAATTCGTACCTGCTGCTTACCGGAAGAAAGAACTGGCTAGTTTCTTCAAGATTCTAAACGGTGGCAACAAGTTGGGCGTTTCACCAGCTTAATAGAAGACTATTGATTAAAAGAACGTGGGCACAAGGTGGTTAGTCGATGAGCATTAACGTCGCTGGACGAATAATCCCGGTTTGGGATGGTTTGTCTAGTGAGGTTAAGTGGAGTTGACGGCCTTTTGGCCCACGTTTCCGTCATATAAATTCGGAGATACCAAAGCGAGTCGGGGATTTTGTCCTAGACTCGCTTTTTTTATTATTTCTAATTAGACGATCTTCGGTCCCGGTGTCGACGCAATGATTTCCAACGCCTCGCCGGTGACCGTCCAGTGTTGAATTGTGGACGGCAGGATAAGGTGGTCTCCTGTCTTCAAGGGATAGGTGGTGTCATCAATGGTGAGACGCCCAGTCCCATGGAGTACAGAGACCAGTGTGAAGCTCGTTTGCGGCTGATCAAAGTGGCAGGACCCGGTTGGCAGGAGCCACTGATAGACACCGAAGTAAGGGCTCTTGATAAATGTTGTGAGGGTCGCGTCTTCCCTGGTTGTCGTCGTGCGTTTCAACTGGGGATCGACCTGAGGAACACTGATCACGTTAAGGGCATCGGCGATATCGAGATGTCGCTTCTGGTGTGTCTTGGGTGAGACGCGGTCGAAGTCGTACAAACGGTAAGTCGTGTCGGAACTCTGCTGCGTTTCGAGTGCTAAGACGCCCTTGCCTAGGGCATGAATGGTGCCAGCGGGGACGTAGACAAATTGACCAGCGTGAATCGGAATCTTCCGGAGCAACTTATCCCAGTCTCCCTGGTCGACCCAATCGTTGAGTTGCTGGCGGCTGGTCGCGTTGTGGCCGTAGTACAGGACGGACCCCGGTTCCGCCGCAATGATGTACCAGCATTCCGTCTTCCCCAGCTCGTGGGCGTGGGTTGCCGCGTACTGGTTGGCGGGATGAACCTGGATGGACAGATTATCGTGGGCATCCAAAATTTTGACTAGGAGGGGAAAAGCACCACTGGTATCCTTGTTGCCGAAGAGTTCGGCATGCCGGTGCCACAGGGTATCGAGCGCCATGCCGCTAAAGGGACCGTTCATGACGTGGGTCAAGCCATTGGGATGACCACTGATGCCCCAGCATTCGCCGGTCTGGACCGAGGGAATGTCGTAGTTGAATCTACTATGTAATCGGGTACCGCCCCAGATTTTTTCATGAAATACGGGACGCAGAAATAAGGGTTCGTTCAATACTGTCAGACTCCTTAATTCAAGATTGACTTAACCAATAACCTGTTAATTAGTTGGTTTGCCTTACTGAAAAGTCTAGTTGTTTTGCGGGTCTTTGTAAACGGTTGCATTAGTTGGCAATTCTTGTTTTAGGTGTTCAGACCCAGTAGTGGTGGTCTAGTCTGTCCTAAAGATTATAGAAAAACGCGTTGAAATTGTCTCGGTGACGAACAACTTCAACGTGTTTATTGTCATTACTAAAGGTTGAAAGATGAAATACCTGTTCTGCCCCAGTATCGGCAAGGATTCGCGCCATTAAGATAGTGTGAAATTACCGCACTCCGGCTGACAGGGATTCCGCCTGCTGTGGGGACGCTTCAGACTGGAAAGTCACCAGTCTTCTCGCTCGCTTTGAAGCCACGAAGACTGCGTGTCTCCAAAGTCGCCCGTGGTGTTAGCTGA
>NZ_AZDP01000034.1:0-30889 GCF_001435525.1 Levilactobacillus koreensis JCM 16448 | reverse complement strand
TCGATAACGACTGTTACAGTCATTATCTCCGTCGCCTAAGAACCCTGTGTAAGCCGGGAGGTCGGCAGATATGGGCTCAGGCGCGTCGTTCGCACCAATCCAGCCCATATCTGCCGGCCGGTAAAGCGAAGGGCCCACCAGGTTGCCTAGTTTTAGTCTCACTGTTGTTGCTAGAGCAGGCGTGGCTAGTATTTTGGAACTTTCAACCTTTAGATCATTACTGTTCTGTGCAGAAAATTGTAATGTGACAAGGGCTAGCGTGAGACCTATAAGCGGTTAAGCTATTAGGAAAATCCCGTGTTTTCCAATGATCCAGTCCGGCTCAACGGAGACGTAGCGGCTTAATCCGCCAGGTAAAGGCGTCTAAACGGCCCGTTGTTGATTTGACTAAACTTTTGCCGAAAACCTTGCCGGATTGTCTCTTGTTCCCATTACGTGAAGGAATTAACATTGTACTTGTAAAGATGAAAGCGCTTAATAAAGGCGGCGGCAATCCTGTTGCTGACTTTGAAGCGAGCAGTAAAGCTGCATTACATAGGGAAATGTCCCGAAATTAGCAGTTGTTTCTAAGCTGAGGAGGTTGCATCCATGCTCAAACATGTTGTGAAAATGCGCCCAAACGATAACGTTGCCATTGCCGTCCACGATTTACACGTCGGGGATAAGATCAAGGGCGATATTACCGTCAATGACGAGATTCCCCAAGCCCACAAGATCGCTCTGGTTAATTTAGCCAAAGGTGACGCCGTCTTACGTTACGGGGTCGTACTGGGGTATGCCAAGAGCGATATTCAAGCCGGGGATTGGATCAATGAAACCAGTCTGGAATTACCACCGTCACCAGACCTGAACAAGCTGACTTACGGCACGAACATTCGTAAGGACTTGCCCAAGCCTAAGCGGACCACGTTTATGGGCTACGACGTACCTGGCAACAAGTACGCCGGGACCCGGAACATCTTGGGAATTCAGACCACGGTTCAATGCGTGGTTGGGGTCTTAAAGATTGCCGTGGACCGCATCAAGCAGGAGCTCTTACCGAAGTATCCACACGTGGATGATGTGACGGTCGTCAGTCACCAATATGGCTGTGGGGTTGCCATTGACGCGCCCGAAGCCAAGGTTCCAATTCGTGAGATCAGAAATATCGTGAAGAACCCGAACTTCGGTGGGCAGATCATGGTCGTCGGCTTGGGCTGTGAAAAGTTGACGCCAGACCGGATCTTGGACCCAGAAGATATTAATGACGATAACCTCTTGTATTTGCAAAACTACAAGGGCTTTGAAAAGATGATTGCGGCCATTATGGCAATGGCCGACAAGAAACTGGCTATTTTGGAAACGCATCGGCGGACGGAACAACCACTGTCGAAGCTGTCGGTTGGGTTCCAATGCGGTGGGAGTGACGCCTTCTCCGGTGTAACTGGGAACCCATCCGCCGGGTATGCCTCCGACCTGCTAGTGGCCGGTGGCGGGACCGCCATGTTCTCCGAAGTGACCGAAGTTCGTGATGGGGTCAACTTCATCGCGCAGCGGATTCCGGACCAACCTAACTGTAATAAGCTGGTCAAGGAAATGTCTTGGTTCGACAACTACTTGGCCAAGGGTGGCGTCGACCGTTCAGCCAACCCAACGCCGGGTAACCGGAAAGGTGGCTTGTCCACCATCGTTGAAAAGTCCATGGGCTCCATTGCGAAGTCCGGGACCGCGCCAATCTCGCAAGTGGTCAGTGCCGGTGAAATTCCAACGAAACGCGGCTTGATCTTTAACGCCACGCCAGCTGGGGACTTTACGACCGGACCAATGCAACTGGCATCTGGGATGGGACTGGAAGTCTTCGTTACGGGTCGGGGAACGCCTTACAACCTGCAAGCAGCCCCTGTTATCAAGGTCTGCACGCGAACTGACTTGAAGGAATTCTGGAGTGACCTGATTGATGTCAACGCCGGTAAGGTCGCTACGGGTGACCTGACCGTTGAAGAACTCGGAACGGAATTATTTAACTTCATTCTGGATGTGGCCAGTGGTGAAAAGCCAGCCGCAGAACGGTTGAAACTCTACAACGACATTTGCATCTTCAACCCGGCACCAATGACTTAAAAGTGAAAAGTAACAGACGGAGGGCCGATAGCTGGTAGACTGGCTAGCGGTCTTTCTGCTAGAGGAGGGAACGAGAATGGCTGAAAATGAACAAGCTGAAGAAGCCGTCATGACGGCACTGGAAGGGGTCATTGACCCTGAATTGACGATTGATATTGTGAATCTGGGCCTCATTTACGGCGTTACGGTTGAGGGCAATAAATGTACCGTTAAAATGACCCTGACCACAATGGGTTGCCCATTAAGTGATATGCTCAATGATCAAATTACGGCGGCTGCACTGTCGGTGGAAGGTATCGACCACTGCGACATTGATCTCGTCTGGGAACCAGCCTGGGATATGGGTCAAATGACCCGGTATGCGAAGGTGTCGCTGGGTGTTCATGGCTAAAATAGAGGACTAGGCTTACCTTGTTTAGCCACTACTAGGATTCCTGTTTAAAACTAAATTTGATTAAAATTAAACCGGTCACGCGCTCATTTTGAGAACGGGGCCGGTTTGTTTTGTTAAAATGGTGTAAGCGGTTCAAAATAACCCACCGTTAACGTTTGGGCTATGGTAAACTGAATTCAGCATTTATTTTTTTACATAACGATTTGAGGGGTGTTTTAGCATGAGTGGCTTTATTGGTGAATTCTTTGGCACGATGATTTTAATTGTCCTTGGTGGGGGGACGGGAGCTAGTGTCAATTTAAACAAGACCTACGCGAAGGGCGCGGACTGGACGTTTGTGTGTCTCGCCTGGGGAATGGCTGTGACGATGGGGGTCTATGTGGCTGGTCTGCTGGGGTCGCAAGGCCATTTGAATCCGGCCGTGACCATTGGTTTTGCCGTGTTCGGTTACTTCCCGTGGGCCGAAGTGGTGCCTTACTTACTGGGCCAATTTTTGGGAGCGTTCGTGGGGGCGGCGTTGGTGATCCTGCAATTCTACCCTCATTTCAAAGCAACGCCGGACGAGGCTGCTGGTAACACCGTCGGAATCTTTGCGACCCGTCCAGCCATCAAGAATCCCGTGTTTAACTTCATCTCGGAAGTCATTGCGACATGGGCGTTCGTCTTTATCCTCCTCAACCTGGGGAACTTCACCCAAGGCTTGAAGCCATTCATCGTCGGTATTCTGATCATGGTCGTGGGGATGGGCTTAGGCACGACCACGGGGTTTGCGCTGAATCCAGCTCGTGACTGGGGTCCCCGGCTGGCGTACACTATCCTACCGGTGCCAAATAAAGGCAACACAGAGTGGAATTACGCCTGGGTCCCAATGTGCGGTCCACTAGTCGGCGGCATCCTCGCTTCGGGGCTACAGTACTGGATTACTTACTAGGCAACACTGTATGTTGAATACCGCCTTACCGGTCGCCAGATGGGGTTGAAACTATATGAATAACGCACGTGAGCTCACATCTGGAAAATTTTCGGCTGGCACAGTTGAATCTTGTCAACTGGTAGGGTGACTGTAAGAGCCCTGTATTCACGCTTAATAGTAAATCGATAAGCCAAATAAGCTCCGAATTCGCCAGCTAGCGAGTTCGGAGCTTATTTCGTGTAATGTTGAAATCACAATCAAACTTAAGGTTATAAATCCAGTTTAAGTCGAAGGCTGACAGGAACGTAACCCCGTGTCGGTCCTCTTAGGCCGGATGAACCTTTCCGACCTTAGAGGAGGGGCCGAGCTTGGAGACTCGTTCTTTGAGGCTTCAAGTCGCCCTGGGGACCGCTTCTCAGGCCCCAGGTCTGCCTCACCGGGTGGAGTTCGTGCCAGCCGAAGACGACCTCCAACGGTTTATTTAACCTTGAAGCGGAGCATGTTCCAGGATAGGGGCTGTAACGTCACGTTAGCCGAGTGATCCTGGGCATTGACTGGCAAAGCCTGTAGCTGCATCTTGCCATCGCGGTTATCGGCTTTGACATCGTAGCCGTAGAACTGAGTGGCTTCAATCAAGTGGTCGACCGTGAAGTCGGTCAGGTCGATATCGAAGTCGAGCGTGTCGGTCTGGTGCTTGTTTTCGGCGAAGACCGTCAGCGTTTGGCTGGCAGCGTCGTAAGTGGAGACCGTATCGAGGTAAGGAATGTCCTTGAACTCACGGGAGTTGTAGGTCGCGGACTGGCTGTGGTCGACTAGAACTTCACCTTGGCCATGGTTGGCCACCTGCATGAATGGGTAGAAGATGGACTGCTTCCAGACGCCACCGTCCGTGTCCGTCATAATAGGCGCGATGACGTTAACGAGTTGGGCCAAGCAGGCAATTTTAACCCGGTCGGCGTTTCGTAACAGCGTCATCAATAGGCTCCCGACCAATAAGGCGTCTTCGAAATTGTAAACGTCTTCGAGCAAATGCGGCCCAACTTGCCAAGGGGTGACCTTGGTGTCGGCGTCATTGGAGTGGTACCAGACGTTCCATTCGTCAAAGGACAGGTTGATGGTCTTGGTTGAACGCTTGCGGGCCTTAACGGCATCACACATGGCAACGACGCCCTTGATAAAGGCATCCAGATCGAGGTTCTTGCCCAAGAAGTTGTCGAGTTCAGTCGGGTCATCGTCATTGTAGTAACCGTAGTAACGGTGCAACGACAGGTAATCCACGTTGTCATAACATTCGTCCAGTACAGTCTCTTCCCATTCGCCGAACGTTGGGTTGTCCATGGAAGAGCTCCCACAGGCCACGAGTTCGAGGGAATCATCGACGCGCCGCATAGCCTTCGCCGTTTCGTTGGCGAGGTGGGCGTATTCCGTAGCGGTCTTGGCACCAATTTCCCAAGGACCGTCCATTTCGTTACCCAGACACCAGGTCTTAATGGCAAATGGGTCTTCGGCACCGTTCTTGCGGCGCAGGTCACTGAGGTAGGTGCCCTTAGGGAAGTTACAGTATTCCACGAGGTCGGCGGCTTCCTGAATGCCGCGGGTCCCCAGGTTAACGGCCATGTTCGGTACGGCGTTGACCTTGTCTGCCCAGTGCATGAATTCGTGGAGGCCAAACTGGTTGGTTTCAAGCTCACGCCAAGCCAAGTCTAAACGGACCGGGCGTTGATCCTTAGGCCCGATACCATCTTCCCACCGGTACTGGGACAGAAAGTTCCCGCCGGGGTAGCGAATCAGTGGCACGTTGAGTTCCTTGACCGCTTCGATAACGTCGGTCCGAAAACCTTCTTCATCGGCAGCGGGATGGCCGGGTTGGTAAACACCGGTGTAAACGGCCCGGCCAAGTTGTTCGATAAATGATCCGTAAAGTCGTCGGTCGATGGGCGCAATGACATCTTGGGGCTGAAGTTTCGTTGAACCTTTCATGTTATGACCTCCAAATGTATTTTTTAAGTGGTTATGAGGTTATCAACGGTCTTGCTTGCCGCCGACACTGTAAGATTATTAGCCGATACTTATTGGTGACTAAACATGGTTTGCAGTCAACAATAGCAGTTGTGTTAGCGCTTACAAAATTATAACCACTCATCACACTTATAATATAACTGAGGGACAACGCCGTGAGAATTGAAGATTTCAACGGCTCTTTATAATTTTCACCACGGTTGTGCAGGTTGTTACAAACGACAAAGGATTATGGCATAAGTAGTTTATTTTTAAAATAATTTCATCATTGATATTGATTGTTACTACTAGTAGTACGAAAATAGAGAAGGGAATCTTTTTAGTCTGAAAGGTAGGGATTAATAAAGTATGGAAACAAAACGGACACATTTTAAAATGTATAAGGACGGCCGTAAATGGGTCTTCGCCTGCGCCATTGTCTTGGCATTAGGCGGTGCCACGGTTACGGCACGTGCCGATACCAACGACAGCAGTAACAGTAGTAGCACGCCAGAGACGAGCCTGAGCAGTTCGTCGTCGGGGAGCAGTAGCGAAGCAAATAGTAGTTCAGAACAATCGGCTAGTGGAGATGCCAGCCAGACCAGCAGTGTAACGTCAACCAGCAGTTCCAGCAACGATGGTAACGGTAAAGTTGACCAGAATACGACGACCGACACCACAACGAGTTCGGCCGATGCGACGACTGAATCGACTAAGAGCAATGCAGATGCCACTAATCAGACGAGCACGACTGATAAGGCTGATGGGAACAACAAGACTAATGACGACAGTACGGCAGAAGTTGTCAAGCACGCTCGGCGGTCTTACTCACCGGCTACGTTGATGCGAGATCAGGAGACGCAGAACAGCACCACGCCAGTTGAAACACCGACGATCAACACACCAACGACCGATGATACTACAGCGGTGACACCTGACATTAACGTTGCTGACGAGAACAAAGTGACTGATGAGCAGGACATCAACGATATCTTTAAGAATCTCGAAGACACCACGAATGTCACGACGGCGCTGGAACCTTACGCTGAGAGCGGTGTTCAGGCCGGCGGCGACGTTTACGATGACTTCCCTGATTTGAATAATATTCTGGGGATCTCCTCCGCATTTCATATCTTCGCGCGGGATGCCGAACTGAATTCCCATACCAATGGGAACCTAGCCGTTCAAAACCTGACTGGGAACGTTAACTTTGGAACTAACATTATTGAAGAACTGCTTGATAAAGACATTTCTTACATACAGAACATCGTCAACATTGCCAATAGCTCATTCGTTTCCGCTGGGGACACCCGGGAAAACAAGGTCATCTTTGGTGAAGGCATCGAGATTGACTTAAGCAATCCGAACCGGCCAAAGGTCAATGGGGCCGACATCGACCACTTATTAGCTTCCGAAGTTTACCAAGACCAAAACGGGCAGACCTACATCAACTTCGATGCAGAATTTGCAAAACTTAAGGCCCTTAACGAACAGCTGACCACGGTTAACAGCAATGCCTCATATACCAATGACGACTTTGCTGACCGCAACAACCGGGTCGTCGACGTGAGCGACATGACGCCGGACGCCGATGGTCACATTGTGATCAACTTAAGTCCAGACGTTCTGAACGGGGACACGCCACTGACGATTTCTGGATTATCACCGGATGCTGATGGGAATACCGTCATTATCAACGTAGATACTGGTGGTCAAGAGGATTACAAGATTAATTCTCAAATCAAGATTATCTACAGTGATGGTAGTGACCGTGATAACCATGAAACGGAAGACTTTGGGGACAACCATTTACTGTGGAACTTCTACGACAGCACAGCTAGTGACAAACAACATACTGGGACTATCACCGTTGAACGTCCATTCCAAGGCAGTATGTTAGCCCCATCTGCGGAAATTGTCGCCAATCAAAACATTGATGGTAATATCATTGCGGACAAAGTCGTTGTTAACGCCGAAACTCACCGTTGGGACCTACAAGACAACAAGGACAACGAAGAGGACGAGGATGACTTCGATGAGCCGAACGTTGATCTGCCAAACGTCGAGGAACCCGAAGCGCCGGACGAGCCGAACATTGACTTGCCGAACGTCGAGGAACCTGAAGCACCAGATGAGCCGAACATTGACTTGCCAAATGTTGAAGAACCTGAAGCACCAGACAAGCCCAACATCGATATTCCAACCGTTGAGTTACCAGGTATCGATGAACCAGACGAGCCGAACATTGATTTACCTAACGTTGAGGAACCTGAGGCGCCAGACAAACCAAACATTGACCTGCCAACTGTTGAGTTACCAAACATTGAGGAACCCGACAAGCCAAACATTGATAATCCAGATGTCGAGGAACCCGAAGCACCTGACAAACCAAACATCGACAAGCCAGATGTTGAGTTGCCAAGCACGGAGAACCCTGATACTGAAGAGCCGGACACCGAAGAACCCGGCACTGAGTTACCAAACACCGAGGAACCAGACGTTGATGAGGACTTGGACTACGAGCATGAAAGCCCAGATGAAGAAGAACTCTTAAGCGAGCTGGAAGACGAAGTGGTCGACTTTGAAGCCGAAGAAAAGGCCGGAGACGCCGACTCGGCTACGGATGGTGAAGCTTTGTTGAGCAGAATCGACTCAGCAATTGCCAAGGCACAAGCCGCACACAATACCGCGTTGGTTGCCAAATTGCAGGCTATTCGGGCCCAACTCCTAAAGGGCATGGGCTTATCAGCCGGTTTGCCACAAACGGGTGAAGCGCACCAAGGTTGGCTACAAGCACTAGGCTTGTTGCTAGCTGGTGGTTTGGGTAGCACGTTCGTTTACCGTAAAAAGCGTCAAGATTAACCTGTATCATTAAATTCAAGCGACTGTAGGCATGAATCAAACAAGCGTTGCGCTGACCCACTAGGGAGTTAGCGTAACGCTTGTTTTTTGGTATTAGAGAAGCATTTTTAATCCCATGAAGACGAGTAGGACGCCCATAAATGGCTTCACGTAGGTGTTCAACTTTTTCGGGTCGATGTGGGCAAGCAGGCGTGGGGCACAGAAAGCGCCTAGCATGGCTCCAATCATCAAGCTGATGCCAATCGACCAGTCGATGCTGTGCGCAGAGAGGTGAAAGAGGAGGCCGACAAAGGTGTTGCCGACCAGCACGTAGGACGACGTGGCTGCGGCTGGAATCATGTCCAAACCTAAGACCAGGAGCCCAGCAATAATGGGACCGCCGCCACTGAGACCGGCAATACCGACCATGAGGCCACTTAAAATCCCGTAGAGTACGGCTTGGATGCTCTGATGTTGCGCAGGTTTATTTTGCCGGATGAAGAAGCGTTTGTAGAGAATCTGGATACCTAGCGCGGTCAGGATGATGGCGACAATCCAGGTGTAGATGGTGGTGGGGATGTACGGGGCGAGCAAGGCGCCGACGATGGTTGCCGGAACTGCCGCAATCAGCATCTGGTTACCGACCTTGAAATGGATCTGCCCGGTGCGGTAATGCCCGTATGCCCCAACAATGAGTGAGGGAAAAGCCGTTGCCAGTGAGGTTGCGGCCGCAACGGCGGGGGCAAGGTTGAAGACAGATGTCAACAGGCCCAAGTAGATGGCGGCCCCGCCACCACCCGTTGAAATAACCAAGATACCAACTAAAAATCCAGTAATTATTAAAGCTAACCAATTCCATTAACGCTATCGTCTCCTTAACGTGTAATCATGTTGATTAGTTTACTGTTTATGGTGGGAAGCGTCAATTTTAGGTGGACGGGGCCGTCGGTAGCTGACAGGGACTCCACCCGGTGAAGCAGACCTGAAGACTAAAGTGCCAGTCTTCAGGGCGACTTTAAGCCTCACAGGTCGAGTCTAAAAGTTCGGCCTGTGTTCTAAGGCCGGGAAGAACGCCCGGTCTAAGAACACCGACACGGGGTTACGTCCCTGTCAGCCACTGACTAGACTAGTTGAAGGTTACTTGTACAAATTTTGGTCAGCAATTAGCCATCAACTGTAATCAACGAAAAAGTCGTTGTAGCGATAGCATCCCGTAAAGGATACAGCCAGCTACAACGACTTTTAGCATAGGGTTCAATTTAGACAATCAGATACTAAGCCAACGCGCTATTTAGAGCCGGAGGATGACGGACAGAACACTGTGGCGGTGGTGTTAGTCAGCGTTTTTTAGCTGGCTTACACCACGGGACGGTTTGGAAACTCGCCGAACTTGGCGAGGTTGCCAGTCGAGACCGAAGACCGTTCCACAGGCTTCGGTCGGTCCCCACAGTGTGGCGTCCGTCAGCCGCAGGCGGCAAAGCAAACGCAAACGAGTTTAGTAACTCGTCCATCCACCATCGACGGGAACAACGGTACCGTTGACGTAGCTAGAGGCATCGGAGCACAGGAAGAGGGCCGTTTGGGCAATCTCGTCGCCGGTCCCAGGTTTTGGTGATAACGGCATGCCAACATTCTGACGGGCCATGCCTTCCTTGTCGACACCGGTCATGGACTCGCTAATATTGGTCTTGATACCACCGGGTGCGATGGCGTTGGTCCGAATACCGGCGTTTTCGTACATGTACGCGGTGTTCTTTGTCAGGCCAACCACCGCGTGCTTCGAAGCGGTATAGGCGGCGCCGGCACGGCCACCACCGATTCCGCCAACCGAAGCGATGTTTAAGATGACCCCGGACTTTTGTTTGGTGAAGATCTTCAGGGCTTCTCGTGTGGCCAACATCACGCTGGTCGTATTGACCGTCATGACCTTGTCCCACAGCTCGTTGGTCAAAGTACCCACTGGCGCCATGTTATCCATGATGCCGGCGTTGTTGACTAAAATATCGAGGCGGCCGAAGTTGTCAACGGCCGCTTGGACCATGGCCACGACATCGGCTTCCTTGGTGACGTTGGTGACACTGGCGATTGCTTCGCCACCAGCATCTTTAATGGCAGCAACGACTTCGTTTAACCGATCTTCGTTGATATCGGCAGCGACGACCTTGGCACCTTCCTTGGCAAATAATTCGGCCATGGAACGGCCCATGCCGGATCCGGCACCGGTAATAATTGCAACTTTATCAGGTAATTGTTGAACCACGTTACTCACTCCTTATCAAAATAAGTATTAGGGTGATGTGTTCGGCATAAGGAAAAGGAGCGCCTCCTCAGGCTGACCACACACCGATTTGCATGCCCTTATTATAATCTTTCTTATAACGGAAAGCGCTTATTATGCTGTCAGAAGAGTCACATTCTTTGACATTTGAGAGACTAGATGTAATATATAAAGTAACATCTAACGACGAAGGAGTTTTTGAAATGAAAATTGTTATTACGGGCGCCACGGGCCACTTAGGCCAACAAATCGTTAACCAAGTCGCTCAACGCGTGAACGCCACCGAAATCACGCTGGGGGTGCACACTCCGGCCAAGGCCGCTCAGTTCAGCGAGCAGGGCATGCACGTGCTGCCGTTGGATTATCGCAATCAGGACAGCATCACGAGTGTTCTGCAAGCGGCCGACGTGGCCATTTACGTGCCCAGCAAGAGTCATGACAGTTTCAGCCGGGTCACCGAGTTTGAGAATGTTATTGGTGCCGCAGAAAAAGCAGCAGTCGGACATTTGATCGTGATGGGGTTCATTGCCGACCAAGTCAATAACCCGTTTGACCTGTCCGCATTCTACGGTTACGTGCCGCGGCGGTTGGCGGGAACGGACCTGTCCTACACCATTTTACGGAATGCCCTGTACGCCGATCCGCTGGTGCCTTATTTGCCAGAGCTGATTGAGCGCCACAACGTCATCTATCCGCTGGGGGATGCGTCATTAAGCTTCATCAGCCTAGCAGAAAGTGCGGCGGCGTTCGCCCAGGTGGCCGTGACGCCAGCGCTGTGGACGCAAAACATGTACACGCTGACCCAGGAACGGTCGTACACGATGCCCGCCTTGGCTCAGGTCTTGAGCGACGTTTCCGGCCAGTCGATTGGTTACGCACCGGTCACGCTGAAACAGTTCGGCGAAATGTACAATGAGGGTAACGAGGGCCACATGCTGGCTTCCATGTATGCTGGTGGGGCACAGGGCTTGCTGGCGACCGTGACGGATGATTTCCGTAAAATCATGGGCCGGCCAGCGCAGACGTTGCCAGATTTCTTAGTAGCAGAACTTGCACGTCAAGCCTAATTCGGTATACTAGTCCTGGTAATCAATCAAAAGGGGGAATTGACGTGCGGTATTCGCATCGATTGAGTGATGCAGTTCATATTTTGGCCTATATTGATATTTACCACGACAGCGACCTGTCGAGTACGGCAATTGCGGCGAGTGTGGAATCCAATCCGGCACTCGTTCGCCGGCTGATGGTGGCGTTGCGCCGCGCTGGTTTACTGGCAACGCAACAGGGAACCGCTGCTCCACGATTGGCACGGCAACCGGCAAAGATTTCTCTGCTCGACGTGTACCAGGCGGTGGAAGAAGAGGGCAATCTTCTCCATGTTGACGATAAAACGAATCCCAAGTGTGTCGTGGGCGGCAACATCCAGGAGACGTTGCGCGTGGCTTATGATGAGGTCCAACGCGCGGCCGAAACCCAAATGGCCCAGATCACGTTGGCCAGTTTAGTTGATGATATTTGGACCCGGGAACGGGAAAAGAAGGCAAACGGTAATCGATAGTTTTGATAGCGATTACGCGTAATAGAGGGCTCCGAGAAATCGATTTGATTGCTCGGAGCCTTTGCTGTTTGCAGCTAAGACCGGGGTTCGGTGAAGCCGTCATCTAGTTGACTTCTGTTTGTAAGGCATTTGTGAAAGAAGTTTAGGCTTCGGGGTGTATAGTGATTTTGAAATATAATCATAACCTAGTCATCAGCGAAAATAGGGGGAATTAGAATGAAGCTACATATGAAGTGGGCTTTAGCTACCTTGGTCGGTCTAACCGTTATTGGTGTAGGGATGTCAACGGCTAACGCAGCGACGACGAGCGACAAGTATTTATCGGGCAACGTGGGCTATGTGCGCACCAAGAAGGCCATGTACGTGGGTATTTATAAGAGGACTGATGGTAAATATAAGCAGGTTAAGGTCAAGAAGAACACCCTGCTGAGCGTTGGCAGTACCATGTCGTCGAATGACGGTCACGGTGGTGTCAAGACCACGGCGCTGTTTAGCTATGGGGTGGTCAACTATGCGCGGGCAAAAACGCTGAAGTACAAGAACATCGCGACGATTCCGTTTACTAAGGCTAATTTCAAACGGGTCAACTTAAAGGCACCGATTCGGACACAAGTGTTCTTGTCAGGGAAGGGCTACACGGCGAATAGTACGAACACGAAGGCTGAACCAACGGCTGGCTTCTACCTGACGTTGGACAATTACCTGCAGTACTACAGCAAGGCGGCCATGGCCAAGGATACTTACTTATTTGGCAATCGCTGGGCCACGGACGGCCATGCTTACAAGCCAACCCATTCTGTGAAGGTGTCGAAGGTCACGGTTAAGGGCAACACGACGACCGTTTATTACAGCAAAGCGGTGCCGGGTTTGCCAAACAAAAAGCTCAGTAAGGGCCATTATCGCCTGAAAATTACCAATAAGAAGACCACCGGCAGCTTAGGCATTAATCCCGTCGATGATACATTTGATTCGATTGCCAGTTGGACAAACTACAGTGTTAATGGCAAGGCTTATCACTTTGGTGAGGTTGAATATGGCAATTAGACAGTGGAGTGGTGCCATCGTCTTACCGGCCGTCGGATATGGGCTGGAACGGTGCGTCTGAGTCCATATCTGCCGACCTCTCTGCTTACACAGTGGCCTTTTGTTCTATATAAATTTGGAGATACCAAAAGGAGTCTGGGGTTCTGTCCCAGACTCCTTCTTTGTGTTGTAATCAACTTTCAGTCTGAAGCGTCCCCCTGACAGCCGCAGCGTAATTAATTGACTAAATGACGTCGTCGCGGCTCATCAGGCTGATGTCTTCGCCCGCAGCCTGTCGCCGGTCGATATTGTCCTCACCCCAGAGACACAGTTCGTGGAGAATGCCAGACAATGACTTGCCGTAATCCGTCAGCGAATAGTCAACGCGGGGTGGGACCTGCTTGTAGACGTGGCGGGATACAATGTTGGCGGCCTCCAGCTCACGTAACTGTTGTGTCAGCATCTTTTGCGAAATTTGTGGGATGGCCCGGGCCAGTTCCCCGGTGCGCATGGTGTGGTGGCGTAGGTGGCAGAGAATAATGGATTTCCACTTGCCGCCGATGATTTCCATCGTGGCTTCAACGCCAATGTGATAAGTTTTAGTGGGCATCAAACCGTCTCCTGTCTAATTATTACTTTTTGGTGGGTAGCGCACTTTAAAGTGACTTCTTGTTCCTAAGTTCCTAACCAGTATAATCATTACTTATCACGTTAGCAACCAAAAAACGAGGAGGTCATTATGACAAAATCACAATCCATTTCACCAACTTTTACACTACTCGCACTGGCCGTTAGTGCCTTTGCCATCGGCTCCACGGAATTCATTAGCGTCGGCCTGATTCCGTTATTGATCCAGAGCTTCCATGTCAGCATGGCCCAGGCCGGCCTGACGGTGTCGGTCTACGCCATGGGCATCATGGTCGGGGCGCCACTGATGACGTTACTGACCGGACAGATCAACCGGCACACGTTGATGATCATTATCATGTTGCTATTTATCGCCGGTAACTTGGTTGCGGCCTTTGCCCCAGCCTTTATTATCCTACTTGCCGGTCGGGTGGTTGCCGCGCTGGCTCACGGAATCTTCATGACCGTGGCGAGCGTGATCGCTGCGGACGTGGTGGCGCCATCGAAACGGGCATCGGCCATCGCCGTGATGTTTACGGGATTGACGGTCGCCACGGTGACGGGGGTGCCGCTGGGAACCATGATCGGCCAGTTGGGCGGTTGGCGCTGGTCCTTTATCTTCATTAGTTTGATTGGGGTCATTGGCTTGATTGCCGACTATATCCTAGTGCCACGCAATCTGCCATTGCCTAGCAAGGCGACGGCCAGTGGGATCATTCGGGTCTTACGGAATCCAAAATTATTGTTAGCCTTGCTGGTCACGGCGCTGGGTTACGGCGGCACGTTCGTGGTCTACACCTACCTGTCCCCCTTGCTGGAACAAAAGATGGGCTGGTCCGCGGGCGCCGTGGTCGTCATTCTGGTTATTTACGGCTTAATGGTGGCGGCAGGCAACACGGTTGGTGGCCGGTTGGCAAATGCCAAGCCGTTAGCAGCCCTATTGAAAATGTTTACGGGTCTCTTCGCAACGCTGTTGGTGTTGACGTTTACAGCAAATAGTCAATGGCTGGGCCTGTTGACGGTACTAGTCATGGGATTCTTTGCCTTCATGAACGTCCCCGGCCTGCAGCTGTATATTGTGCAGTTGGCGGAAAAGGAGACGCCTAACGACATTACGATGGCGTCGGCATTGAATATTTCGGCATTCAACGTGGGTATCGCGCTGGGGTCAGGGATTGGTGGCCAAGTGACCAGCCAATTCGGTTTAGGCATGACGCCACTCTTTGGGGCAGCAATGGTCGCCGTCAGCATTGTGCTGACCTGGGGACTGATCCAATTGGCCCGGCCATCGCGGCGGTTGATCCGGAAATTTAATCACAACTAGACGACTATAGTTGGTTTGAAAAATAGTTGTCAATGACCACCATTAAAAAATAATTTCACTTATAAAAAGTGGTTTGAGCGGCGAGAGGGCAAACTTCTCACCGCTTTTTGTGAATATTAGGAAAGTGCTTTTATAAGTGATTTAATATTTAAATAATTATAATTAGTAACTTTCACTAGCCTTGCCGAAATATCCTTGTATAATTTGTTTGTATAAAGATTATCGGGGGATTTATCTAGGAGGCAAAAACGGTGAAAAGGTGGTTAGTCGGACTAACGGTGTTGTTGGGATGGTTGGCAATTGCGGTGCCAATCAGTGGATATGCGGATGTAGGCGATAAGGTAGATTATAAAGATGAAGATTGGCATCACGGTATAGAAACGGCGCCACAAGGTGTACCTTTAGATAATTTATTTTCCATTAAAGGAGCAGGTTTTGATAGTACTCCAGAGTTTATAGATTCAGCGTTGGTACCAAAGTCTATTGCTCGGATAACTTATGATAGGCCGGCCCCGGGGGCACCAAAGCAGGTTGCAGCTATTTGGTCGAGAAAAGACCCACAGAGAAACCCGCTTTCTCGGAGCGATAGTCGTTTGAACCTAAAAAAGGATACAGCAATCTCTTTATGGATGTATTTTGGAAATAAAGGAGATAAAGCGGCTGATGGGATGGCGTTTGTGTTACAAAATTCATCAGCTGGAATTAAATCTCTGGGGGCTGCAGGTGAAGGTTTAGGCGTATGGGGAAACGATGGTAATGGAGATCCACAATCAGATGTTAGTGGCATTACATATGGTGCCATTGATAATAGTTGGGCTTTAGAATTTGATACTAGGCCAAATGTTTCAGAAGATAGTCTGGGTGGAGCAGATTCTTTTGATCTTGGAAAAATAGCTAAGTATCCGGGCACAGTGTTTTCGGAGATTAGTGAAGAAAAGGTTGTTCGAAACGGAATGCATATCGCAAGTGGATATCCTAAAAGTGCCGAAACGTACAGTGACAGTTATTACAAGCGACAGTGGATTAAAGATCCCAACAATCCCAATCGAGGCAAGTGGAACGGCCCTGGAAAATTGTATAAGATGAATCATGTAAGACCTAAATCGGCTGGAAATTTAGCAGATGGCAAATGGCATCATTTGAGCTTGGCATGGAGTGCTACTAATAAAACCATGACATATACACTCAATGATATTGATCCAAATAATAAAAAAAAGCAGTCTATTGACGACATTATAACGGATACACTTAAAATCAATGTGAATATTCCTGGAGAAAATAATCTGAATGCTCTTGATAAGCTGAGTAAAGCAAGTGGTATTAAACTAAATGAATCAACAAGGGATGGGGCTGCCAGTATAAAGACAGATCCTGATGGGAACGTTTATTGGGGAGTTACGGGAGCAACCAATGCTTATTCTAGTGAAAATGGTTTGGTTGTCGTTGATTCGGCTACCAGTCTCGGACATGTGGAATCTTCCGCAACGCTCACTAAGAAGACTTCACAAACCTCGCAAAATGAAGAAAAAATATCTGAAGGAGATAGTGTAACAAGTGGTGATCAGGTTACTTACACATATACTTTTGATTATCAGGGGAATAGTCAGCAAGACATCCACCCACTAACTATGGATGTACCATTACCGACGCCACTAAAATGGCAGTCTGGTGGCGTGAGTTATGGAAATGAGAGTATTTTATCAGAACCTTTCTCTACAGATGAATTAACCCATACGCAAATTCAAAAGACATGGACCCAATCTCTTAATGGAACTAATCCAAAGGCCATAGTTAAAGTTACGGGGATTGTCCCTAAGGTTACCTCACCAGTGAAAGTAGCGGCAGTCACCGCCCGATTCTTTGGCGATAATTATCAAACAAAGTTGAGTTTACCAAGTTATAACATCCAGAGTAAGAAGCAGATGGACTTGAAATTGACTGCTGATAAGACAAGTTTTGAGTTAAAGCATAGTGATTCAGCAACTATTACGGGAAGTCTAACCGATAATGACCAGCCAATTCCAGCCGAAGAGATGAAGGATTATCACCTCAATGCATTGTTGAATGGGAAAGCTACCACGTCAGGTAGCTTAGACAGTACGGGTCATTTCAATTTCAACATTGCCCCTAAGGACCTCAAGGTAGGGGATAACCAACTAGTCTTGGTGGGGGCAGACGATGTTGATGCCGCGGATGATGATCGTAGCCATCGGTCGAATGCCGTTACAATCACCATTAAGCGGGAAGAAGGGACATTGTATATCAGCAAGGTCGCCGAAAATTCGACGTTTATCCCGACCCAATTGACGGGGCGGCCACAGTGGATCTCGCGTCAGAACGATTGGCAGCTAAAGGTGATGGATGAACGGGGTGCCAATAGTAAGTGGACCTTACAAGTTTCTCTCGGCACACCCTTCCATCTCAAGGATGGTTCTGGCCTGATGACCGGGGATGTTGCCTTAAGACACGGTCATGACCAAGACGAGGTTTTAAAGAATGACGCCGTGAACGTGATGAGCAAGACGACCACCACGGAAGATGAAGAGACAGATGTTTTACCAAGTCATTGGAACGAAGTTGAGGGGCTTGCATTACATGTCAACGGTGGTGCCGTCGCCGGTGACTATGAAGGCACGTTCGACTGGCAATTAGTGGACGGTCCGCAAGCAGATTAACCTGACTAGGGCGCTGAAATGACCGGGAAACTAAAACAGAATTTCGCCATCAGCGGGACATCCTCCCCTGATGGTATGGCCTAGACCAAATCATTTTTTAACGGCTAGACTTCAATTTTTAAGAGTAACGACAAAGCAGGCACACACCTTATCACACAAGGGGTGCGCCTGCTTTTTATAACTAAATTTATGCCACGACCCAGCTCATTCCTGCGTTTTTGCTGTCAAAACCCGTCCGCCTCTGTATAATTCAATTTCGATTAGAAAAAGGGGAGCGAGGGGGAAGCGGTATGAAATGGATTTTGGCGGTAATCGTCTGTCTGGGCGTGCTGGTTAGTGGCGAACGACGGGTGAATGCCATGAAAGAAGATAGCTTGACGGCAGCGTTGCGGACGGCGCCAAATGGGATTCCGCTGACGGACCTCTACAAGTTGGATCAAGTTGTGAACTCATCGGCGAGCCGACAAGACGGTCCCCGGGTAGCCCAATCGATCGCGCAACTGACCAGTGACATGAACGATGGGACACAGGTCAGTGCGCTGTGGTCCAAGGCAAATGAAAACGGGCTAGCCGTGTCGAATCAGGTCAATTTGACCAAGGATGCGTTGTGGGGATTTTGGCTGTACTTTGGCGATAAGGGAGATGAGTCGAGTGAAGGGATGGCTTTTGTGCTGCAAAACTCGGAGCGAAAAATGGTGCCAATTCCCAAGACAACGGCCGGTCAGACCATCGGTGTCTGGGGTGGGGCGCCAGAGAGTGGCGTGAACGTCAACCCAGCATCGGTCGCTCATCAAGGAATCAGTAGTAGCTGGGCGCTGGAATTCGACACGCACGTGAACAGCAGCGGTGGAAGTAATCTCAATGATTTTCTGGACTACTATGTCAGTGAGGGCCCGCACATTGCGAGCGGCTATCCAGGAAACTCGGCGAGCTATAAACTGGTGAATAAGCAGGGAAAGTCGCGCCCAACGTTAATTCACACCAAGATGAATTATATGAAAACGAGCCCGGCGGATGGAAATTGGCGGCACGTGACAATGCACTGGGAAGCGGCGACCAAGCATATGACCTATGCATACAATGACCGGGATACGGCAACCAATTTACCAATCAAACCGGAAGTGACCGATAAGACGACGATCGATACAAGATTTTTAGTCCCCACCAAGAAGACGGAGAAGCTAGAGTCAGGCCAACAAGAAGAGATAGATATCACGCGGGACAAGGGCGCATCCAGTGCCATTTGGGGAATTACCAGTTCGAGTACATCTCGGGATAATCAACTGGTTGTCGTGGACCAAGATCCGCGCTGGCCGCAGATGCGCGTCAACTCTAAGGTGGAATTACTCGGTGATCGTGCTCGCGAGATTACCGAAGGGGATGTCGTGGAACAGCTAACGGCCAAAGACGTGGTACGGTTTAGCTCCCAGGTCGATTTTGCCAACGAAGGCCTACTGACCGGGGATTATGGGAACACGGGGGCCTTTACGGTTGAGTCGGGATTACCGCGGCCCTCAATTGTGAAAGGCATTACGATTAAGAACGGCACCACGGCCATCTTTAATGTGACGGACCATTCGGATAGTGGGATAACCGGGGATCGTCACGTTCAAGTCCTAGACCGCAAGCGGGGAAAACGACTGCTCACGACTGAGCGAGACGTCACCTTCGCCGGTAGTAATCAGGACGTCACCGTCAAAACGCCGCCGACCCTGTTCTACGGTAGCAACTACTACATTTCCATTCCCACGCCGACCTTTAAAGTGGGAAAGCTGGTGGACCTAAAGCTGACGCGCATTGGTGATGAAGCCCTGACAACGACCCACGATGACGTGGCAATCAAGGGGCGACTGACGAACGGCAAGCTACCAATTGAAGCAATCGACCGGAACAACAGCCATTTTGAGGCCACGGTGAACGGCAAGTCGTATCAGCCGCGGGACCTGAACCTGGGGTGGATCTCGGCTCATGATTTGGGCGAATTTGGGATGGAAGTGCCGACACGACTGCTACAAGCGGGGAAAAACGAGGTTACGGTGCAGGTCAAAGATAAGCAGAACCGGGCCTCAAACGTCTTGAAGCTGTCAATTGAAAAGAAGGCCGGCGAGTTGGCCTTTGTGTCGGTGCCAACCGACTGTGGGTTTATGCCCCTAACGCTGACTGGCCGCGAAAAAATCGTGCAACGCGAACCCAGTCCGGGCTGGCAACTGAGCGTGCAGGATGGCCGGAGCGCCGGTCGCAAGTGGCAATTGCAGGTTAGCATGGGGAAGCCATTTCAGGATAAATCTGGTCGCCGCTTGGCCGGTAAGTTCATTTACGCGCATGAGGGCACATCGTATGAGCTTAGCGACTCACCAACGACTGTAATGACGCACGAGACTAAGCGTGCCAATGAGGTCACCAATATTTCTAAGAACTGGACCAGTATGTCCGGGCCGCTGATGGTGGTCAGTAAGCATGCGGTCGCCGGAGAATATTCGGGTGAGATTCGCTGGCATTTGACGGATGCCCCATAAAATTTTACAGAAAAAAAGCGGGTCGGCTGACTGCCAGGCTCGCAATGACTAGGGCTGTAAAACTTTTTCTAGTTCGGTAACTAAATATCCCGCCTCGACGTCGTCATCCCAGTCGCGGTTAGGGAACAGGACGTACCGGTCGATGACGTACCCGACGATGACGGCAATGATGTAGCGGAAAATCTCCGTGAACGGCCAGTCGATCATCAGGTGACGGTGCTGTAGATCGGCGATGGTGTCCTTAAATGCAGCGATGAGCTCTTCTCGGGCAGTTTCAATGAACTCCTGGCGTAGGCTCTCGTTGTACAGCAATTCGCTAAAGAAGACCTTGATGGCGTCTTGGTTTTCTTCGGCAAAGGCCATGCGGTTGCGGACAAAGTAATCCAAAAAGTCGTGCAGACTTTCCGTGGGGTGGTTCAGTGTGTCGCGTTTGAACTCCGCCTCGACATCGGGAATGATCTGCTTGATCAGCGGCTCTAAGGCTGTCCGCAGGATGTTGGCTTTGGATTTAAAATGTTTAAACATGGTGCCCTCAGATTGGTGGGCGGCCACGGCAATTTGATGCGTGCTGGTGTTGGCATACCCCTGTTCGGCAAACAGGCGGATGCTGGCAATCAGCACGTCTTTTTGTTTCTGCGTTAACTCTTTATTCGCCTGGACGATGGCTGGAAACTCGTCCAGAATATTCTTCTTAGCCATGATCAGAACCACCTTTTTGTAAAATATCTTATCGTTTGAATTGGAGAGAGACGTGCTAAGCTGGGGCGCGCTGCGGCTGCCAGGAATTCCGCCAGCGGTGGGGACGCTTCAGCCTGAGGGGCGGGCTTCTCGCTCGATTTGAAGCCACGCCAGAACCGCGTGTCTTCAAAGTCGCCCATGCTGTAAACTGGCTAATGGCCCGCCAGTTAACACCATTTTCACGGCAGGCTCCATCCCTGGCTTCCTCCGGCTTGGACTGTTTCCTTCCATCACAAGGTCGGGACGCTACAATTAGTCACTCGACGTTAAGACGTACTGGACTAATTGGAGGTTGCGAGAGAGCTTCCGTGTAAGCCGAGAGGTCGGCAGATATGGGCTCAGGCGCGTCGTTCTGCTTAGTCAGTGGGTGGTTTTCCCGCTGGCTTAGCAGAAGACCAAGCTTGTAGACTCGGCTTTTTCGAGGCTTCAAGTTGTGTCCGCACCGTTCCAGCCCATATCTGCCGGCCGGTAAGGCGATGGAAGCGGCATACCTCCATTTTACCAGTGACGGGGGTGATTACCAGACCAAAAAGCGGTGATGTCTGTGTCCGGGACATCACCGCTTTTTGATAGAGGTGGGATTATCGTTAGGCATGGTGAACGGCGCCTGCTTGACGGTATACGAGGTAGAACTGGACGATAGCCAATACCACATTGACCCAGTTAACGACGGTAAACCAAACGCTCAGGGCAGCGACAGCAGCTGCACCGTAGAATACCCAGAACCCGACGATGATTGCAACCACGTTAATCCAAGCAAACCATTTGAGCAACTCTCGGTTGTCGGTAGCAACACAAGTCCAAACACCGTTAATAACCAACCAAATCGCTAGAATCCAAAAAGTAGTGGTAAACATGATTAAAATCCCCTTTCCATTTCTTCGAGCGAGTACTTACTCGCCCTTAAGAACACCTTTAGTTTACCACCAAATGGAAAAAGGGCAACCCCTTTTTTGAATTTTTTTGGCGAAAAAATGGGCAATAAAAATCCCCCGAAACGGTCGGCGGCATGCCGGCTATTTTGGAGGATTCACGTTTTTTGTAGTTAGATTGAGACGCAGATAACAATTGGGTTAAGACCAGTTAAATTGATATCCTGGTCGACTTGATTTCTTTTGCGGCATCTTTGACCGCCGCAGTGCGCCCCAGTTACAGCTACTTTATGGAAGGTAGTTCCCGGCAGCGTAGTAGATGTTGTACCATTCCTGCTTCGTCAGAGTGACGTCGGCACCGGCGGCACTGTCCTTGATGTGGGCAGGGGTCATGGTGCCTAACAGAACTTGAATGTTAGCGGGGTGCCGCAGAATCCAAGCGGTCGCGATACCGTTCTTGGATACGCCGTACTTATCGGCTAATTTTTGTAATTCCGCGTTGAGTTCAGGGTACTTCGGATCGTTAATGAATATGCCCTCAAATAAGCCGTATTGGAATGGTGACCAAGCCTGAATCGTGACGTGTTTGCGCCGAGAGAATTCAAGCAAGCCACCATCAGTAACTGCTGGGGCATCGTCCATGTTGACACGTAGACCTTCGGTAATCATCTGCGTGTGGGCAGCACCGAATTGAAGTTGGTTGAACATCAACTTCTGGTCGACGGCCTCTTGGACCAGCTGGTACTGTTGCACGTTGAAGTTAGAAACCCCGAAGTGTCGGACCTTGCCGGAGCGTTGCAGGGTGTTGAAGGCGTCCGCAATTTCTTCGGTTTCCATCAGTGGGTCTGGCCGGTGAAGTAAAAAGGCGTCCAAGTAGTCTAAGCCCATCCGTTCCAAAATGCCATCGACGGAATCTAACAAGTGTTGTTTAGAGAAGTCGTAGCGTTGACCAAAGACTAAGCCGTCGTGACTCCGTGCTGGGTCCAACACGATGCCACCCTTGGATTGGATGTAAAAGTCATCGCGGCTGAGGCCGGACGCCTTCAACGCATCCTTGAAGACTCTTTCGGATTGACCGTCGCCATAAATGTCGGCGGAATCAATGTAAGTAATGCCAGCTTCGTGGGCGGCTTGGAGCGCCTTGGCTGCGTCCGCAACGGAAATCGTAGCCATCCGCATGATGCCTAAAGCGACGGCGGAAGCTTGCCAGTCGGTACCACCTAAGCGTAATTGCTTCATCAGAAAAACTCCTTCTTGATCGAATTTAACCAGGTAGTCGGGTCAAACGGGCCACCGGTTTACAAAAATAATTGTACACCGAATCCCCCTGAATTTCGCGTTTTGACTCTTCGCTTTGAAAAAAGTGATTGACAATTTACTAAGAACCATTATAGTTAATTACACAAGTAACTAACCAATACACCAGCGGGGGGATTTTAAAATGACAACAGCAACGACGGTCGTGGATGTCCACGGCTTAGAAAAGACTTACGGTAAAGCAAACGAACGCCAGTACCGGGCGCTTAAAGACATTAATTTTTCGGTGGCCGAGGGTGAATTCGTCGGCATCATGGGGGCTTCCGGTTCGGGAAAGACGACGCTCTTGAACATGTTATCCACGTTGGACACGCCAACTAAGGGCGATGTGATCGTAAATGGTCATGACGTTACTAAGATGCGGGGCAACCAACTCGCCGATTTTCGGGCGCAAGAGGTCGGCTTCATTTTCCAAGACTTCAATCTGCTAGAGAGTCTGACGGCTGAAGAAAATATCGGGTTGCCCCTGGCATTGAAGGGGACGGCCTCAAAGGTCATGGACCAGGCCATCCATGAAGTGGCGGAAACGCTGTCGATTGCCGATTTACTCCAAAAATACCCGGCCGAACTTTCCGGTGGGCAGAAGCAACGGGTTGCAGCGGCACGGGCCATCGTCCATCACCCGTCAATCCTGATGGGGGACGAACCGACCGGGGCGTTGGATTCAACCAGTGCGCGCGAACTGCTCGACTTACTGACGACTATCAACCAGAAGCAAGCGATGTCCGTGTTGCTGGTCACCCATGATCCATTTTCAGCTAGCTTCTGTCAACGTATTCTGTTCATCAAGGATGGCCAGATTGGTTCCGAGCTCAAGCGGGGAAGTCAGGACCGGGCTGCGTTTTACCAACAAATTTTGACCGAACTGGGCACGTTTAACGAGTAGGGGGACGGACGATGTTAGGAAAATTAGCACTAGCCGGAATTAAAAACCGGCGTCGAGACTACCTAGTCTTGTTGGCGGGGCTGACCATGTCGGCCGCCATCTTCTATATGTTTGCCAACTTAGCTACCAACCGGGCCTTTATCAAGGCCAACGCGGTCGTTTCTCAAGCCAGTCTCATCTTCGGCTTCGGGGCGGTCCTGCTGATCCTGATTACGGTGGTCTACATTATGTATGCCAACAGCTTTCTGCTCAGCATGCGCCAGCACGACTACGGTCTCTTCATGATGTTGGGCGCTACCCGTAAGCGCGTCGGCGAATTGGTCTTCCTGGAAACGTTGATTTTAGGGACGATTGCCACGGCGATTGGGATTGTTCTGGGCCTGCTGATGAGTAAATTTTTGGTCGGCTTTTTACTGAACATGTTGGGGCTTCATTTGGCCCACCTGACTGCGGCGTACGTCCCAGCAATTATTGCGACGGCCGTGTTATACGTGGGGTTGTTCATCTTGGCCTCCCTGTTTAACCTAGTACGGCTGACCCGGACGACCGTGTTGAACTTATTACACAGTGACGAACAAGCCAACCAGCCAAAGGTCAAGCCTTTTCGTCAACTGATTCAGGGGACACTTGGAATCGTCTTCTTGGCAATCGGTTACTGGGCATTGGCGGCCATTAAAGTGTTGCAGGTGATGGCGATTCCAGTGGCACTAGTCACGATTACACTGGGAACCTATCTGTTGTTCCGGGCAACAATTCTGGTGATCATCCGGGGATTACGGCACACGGCCTGGGCCAAGAAACATTTAAACGGCTTCCTATTAGGTCAACTCAACTTCCGGGTCCACAACTACACGCGGATGCTGACAATCGTGTCACTACTCTTTGCAATGGCGTTGGGGGCAATCACGGTCGGGTCCGGCTATCACAAACAATTGCCGATGATGGCCAAGACGATTGGTACCTATACGATTGCTGTGCATGATAAGACACCGGTTGAGCAAAAATTGATGGATCAACTGCACGTGGCCTACACCGCGACTTATACACAGAAACGGCAGGGGAAGATGGTCTACTACAACGCTGATGAGATCGCCAAGCAACCTGTCGAACAACAACGCTATAAGAAGTCTGGTCAACCAGAAGCCCAGCTGTACACGCAGTCGCTGAAGGACTTCAAGAAGTCTGGCACGCAGGATATGGACTTCATGGCATTAGCGCTGGGTAAAATCGGTGCCTACACGCCAAAAATTTTATCGGCTGAGCAGTTCGCCAAACAAACCGGTAAAACGGTGACCGTGACCACGATTCGGGTAAAGGACCTGCAGCAGGATAAAAAACCACTGAAACAGTTGAATAAGCTGGAAAACAAGCGGTTTGCAGCGCCTGACGGCATGACAGTCGGAAGCTACCAAGGCTTTGAAATGATGAACGGGTTCTTCGGTGGTCTTGAATTTATGGGCTACTTCCTGGGAATCGCCTTCCTGGCCATGCTCGCGTCCTGCCTGATGTTTAAGATCCTTTCTGGGGCGCCTGGTGACCAACGGCGGTACCGGATGCTCTACAAGGTGGGGGTCCGCCAAAACCTCATGCGTTGGGGAATCGCAAAAGAAATTGGGATTTTATTCTTAATTCCTGGTATTATGGGGGTAATCGACGTCTTGTTCGGTCTGCAGATGTTTAAGCCCCTGATGTCAGCGCCAATGAGCCCTTACCTGGGGATTGGGAGCACCTTCCTGATTTTTATTGGCCTGTACGTCATTTACTATTTGATTACGCTGGCACTGTACTGGCGGATCGTTCTGCCTAAAACCACGACGGATTAGCCGACAAGACGAGTTCACAAAGAATGTGGGAAATGAAAAATGAAATTTAATTTCGATAGTCCGGAACCCATCTACCTGCAGGTGGCGGAACAGGTGGAAGAAGCCATCTTTACCGGGATTTATCAGGCCGGCGAGCAGGTGCCGTCCACGACAGAAATGTCCAAGGAATTTCATATCAACCCCGCAACCGTTCTGAAGGGCATCAACCGGCTCGTTGCGGCGGGCGTGATTGAGAAACGCCGCGGTGTGGGGATGTTCGTCACCGCCACGGCCGAGACGACCATCAGGGAAAAACGCCGGGCACAGTTCTCGGAGCGCTTCGTTGACGGCTTCACGACCGAGGCCAAGAAGCTCAACTTGTCTGAGGACGAGCTGATCGAGTTGGTTAGACACAGTTACGAATCGTAATTGCGGGTTGACTCTAAAAAGACTAGGAGTCATTCTACGTTCAGTCGTGGGATGGCTGCTAGTTTTTTTAATTAGCGGTTCATTTGCCAGGGTAACTTATGAATGATTTTCAATGATTGGTATAGAAAAAATCAGTTGAAGCCGGAGAAGGTCAAAATCATAGTTAGCTGCAGTGCGACCAGCGCACAGCAGCACGAACTATCGTTTAGTAAGCAATATAGTTTACTTTGCTTGATAATTGCGGTATAAATACTTGTGTACAATTGATTAGCAGTCGGTTGGCAGGAAAGAGGGAAATCTTGATGAAAATTACGATTAAAGATGTAGCGAAGGCCTACCTGACGAAGAATTTACAGCCAGATGCCACGGTTCTATTGACGTTGGACGATGGCTCTAATCGCTACTCAACGTTGGGCGGAAGCTGTGCCATTGGTGATAAGTTCCAGTTTGTTTCCCTAACGGCGGCGGATCCGGACTACACGATTCCCATTGACAACGATGCCGGCTTGAAGCTGATGACGAACGCGGACACCGAGCTGTACTTGGGTAACGGCCTGATTTTAGACCGCGTTTACAACCAGTTGTCCTTGCGCGATGACACCGGTATTTTGGATAGCGCGGTGGGGTTGATTACCTATACCGCCGAAGAAAAATCAGACTTGGACTTAAAGAAAGAAATGCAAACGCTAGGCACACGAATCTGCTAAGGGTTGCGTCTAAAAACTGGCCATTACGGGAATTTTCTCGTGGTGGTCAGTTTTTTTGTGGTTTCCTGTGAAATATGCCGAATTCGATTGCCAAGTCAAATGACTAACGGGTATAATTTGGGAGTAGAAAAGGTTACAGGAGGGGATTTTTTTGAAGAAGAACAGTCAAGTCTGGCAACTACTAATCGGACTATTAAGTTTGGTTACGTTGCTGGTCATTAGCACGGTGCCGGTGAAGGCGGCCACCAACCATAACGGGGCTGAGTTTACGACATCGGCTAAGGTCACGAATGGCCCTGACTTTAAGCATGCCGATACTATTGATATTCAGTATAAGTTGGACTTTGGTAGTACGCCGATTCATGACGGGGATACGATCACATTGGATTTGCCAGCCAATTTGAAGGCCAAGACGAACGGGGACACGTTTGATGTGCTCGATACGGACGGTACCGTCATCGGGAAAGCCGTTGTGAACGACGGCAAAGTCGTCATGACGATGAACGCCGCCCTCGAAGGCAAGACCAATGATAAATTGACGGTCAACCTGGCGACCAAGTACCGTGAGAATGACACCGGCGAAAAGGACGTCATTTTTAACGTGAAGGATAATCAAACCAGTACGTCGGTCATCAACATGGTCAGCAGCGATGCAAACCTCTCGAAGAAGGGGACGCTGCAGGATGACGGTACCATCAAATGGACGATCCTGGTCAACCGCCAAGAGCTTACCATGAAGAACTTGGAAATTACTGATACGATTGGTGACTACCAGGAGCTGATTCACGGCGTTACCGTCAGCAATGCCTACTGGTTAGACGCAACGAGTTATAAGCGGGAAAAACCAGCCATGACGGAAGACGACTACAAGATTACATATAGCGACCAAGGATTTACGTTGAAATTTAATGACACGGTTAGCAATTTAGTCACAATCGATTACTACACTAAAGTAACCGATCCAGCAATGATTCATTCCGGCTACAAGTTTAAGAATAAGGCCATCATGACTTGGGGCGGCGGAACCTCCGGCGGTAAGAATTCCGAAGAAGCCAACGGAAAAGTTTCCTCATCAAACGGCAATGGTGCTGTTGGTGGTGGTGACAATAACGAAGGCAACGGGAACGAAAACAATGGTGGCAACGAAGGTAACGAGAACAACGGCGGCAATGAAAATAACGGCGGTAATGAGGGTAACGAGAACAACGGCGGCAATGAAAATAACGGCGGTAATGAAGGTAACGGGAACAACAACGGGAATGAGAACAACGGTGGCGACACGGACGAAGTCGAAACTTCCGAGGAGGAAGAAGACGATACGACCGGGACTATCGACGTTGATGGTGGGACCGAAACCGATGCCGAAGAAGCAGCCCGCGAAGATAAAGAGGGCGAAAGCTTAACCAACCAACCCGACAAGAAGCCAGTTAAGAAGGCTAAGGCTAAAAAAGCTCGGGCCAAGGCGGCTAAGGTTGCTGGTGTGACGGCGACGGAACATCCCGGAACGACCACGACTAAGGGAAAGACGAACACTAAATTACCACAAACCAGCGATCGCGTTAACGGCGTGGCTGTATTGAGTGGGAGTATCGTGCTGATGATCTTAGGTTCAGCGGCTGTCATCCGACGTCATTTTTAAGATTTAAACTGAAATAATAAAGCGTTCAATTGCCTGATTTTAGGTGATTGGGCGTTTTTTGGTGGGTGTCATTGGCTATTACAATTGGTGCCAAACTGGAGCATTAATTGTTGTAGTCAGCGGTAAACACAACCGTAAATGATCAACTGCTGTTACTAAAATGTGAAAAGTATCATATGCTTTGGTATACTCGATTTAAGAGCAACGAGTGACGATGGTCGCCCGCGACTAAATGTGAGTTTCCGGGGAGGAGATTTCATGCAGCAATTACGAGAGTATAAACAATTCTGGTTCGTTATTGTGTTGGGGGCCATTGCGTTATGGCTTCAGTTCGTCAATCATCAGGCCGGTTGGGCACAGATTTTAGTGACTGTGCTAGGGGTTTTCCTGGCACTGTTGATGTTTATCGACATGATTAAAACGTTGCGGTCCGGTAAATTTGGTGTCGATCTGCTGGCAATTACCGCGGTAATCGCCACCTTGGCCGTGAGTGAATATTGGGCGGCCCTAATCGTTTTACTTATGTTGACCGGGGGCGATGCCCTGGAGGATTTTGCGGCTCGGCGTGCCAATAGTGAATTACAGGAGCTCTTGAACAATTCACCACAATCGGCCCACCGTGCTGTGGATAATGATATTACCGACGTTGCCATTAATGAAGTCGTTGTGGGGGACCGGTTACTGGTCCGGCCCGGCGAAGTCATGCCCGTCGATGGCACTTTATTGACGGGTCCGACTACGGTCAATGAATCCTCACTGACCGGTGAAGCACGGCCCATCGACAAGCAGGTCGGCGAGGCGGTCATGTCCGGGAGTGTCAACGGGGCAGCCTCCGTTTACCTGCGGGCGGACCAGACGGCCGACAATAGTCAGTACCAAAACATTGTACGGTTGGTCAAACAGGCGGAGTCGCAACCGGCGAAGTTTGTGCGAATGGCCGACCGTTACGCGGTGCCATTTACGCTGTTGGCGTACGTGATTGCCGGGCTTGCCTGGGGCATCTCCGGCGACCCCGTGCGGTTTGCGGAAGTTCTCGTGGTGGCTTCACCGTGTCCGCTGATTTTAGCGGCGCCGATTGCGCTGATCTCGGGGATGAGTCGCGCCAGTCGTAATGGGATCATCGTGAAGACCGGGACCACGCTGGAAAAATTGGCGCAGGTCAAGACGTTTGCGTTTGATAAGACCGGAACGATTACCCAAGGAAAATTGGTGGTCGATCAAATCGTTCCCGTGACGGCAATTCCTGAAACGGAGTTGTTGCAGCTGGCGGCGAGTGCGGAACAGCATTCTGGCCACGTGTTGGCGCAGTCCTTAGTTGCCGCCACCACCGAAAAATTATTGCCAGCGACTAACGTTAATGAAACCACGGCACAGGGTGTCCAAGCGACCATCGATGGTCAGGTTGTGCGGGCCGGTAAGGCGGAGTTCGTTACGGACCACCCCGTCAACAAGGCAGATCAGACGGCGGTCTACGTGTCAGCAGCGGGTATCTATCAAGGGTATGTCAGCTTCAGTGATAAATTGCGGCCGGAAGCCAAGGCGACTATGGCCGACCTACACCGTTTGGGCGTTCACAACTTGGTGATGATCTCCGGTGACCGCAAGCCAATTGCCAAACAGATTGCTGCTGAAGTGGGAATCGACCAAGTCCATGCGGAGTGTTTGCCAGCGGATAAGATCAACGTGTTAGCCGAATTACCGGCCGACCAACGGCCAGTGGCCATGGTTGGTGACGGAATCAATGACGCGCCATCATTGGCGACGGCCGATGTGGGGATCGCCATGGGGGCTCACGGCGCAACGGCGGCCAGTGAATCGGCCGATGCCGTGGTCCTCAAGGATGATCTGACGCGGGTCAGTGCGGCACGTGAAATCGCGCAGTGGACTATGCGGATTGCCAAACAAGCGGTGTTGATCGGCATCATTATCTGTACGGTACTGATGGTGATCGCCAGTTTCGGGGTCATCCCGGCCATTATTGGGGCCGTGTTCCAAGAAGTGGTGGATACGGTGACGATCCTCTACGCCCTCCGCGCCCGCACCGACCGGTAGCTTTGATGGTTCCTGGCTTCGCCTGCGGCTGCCAGACGCCACACTGTGGGGACCGACCGGAGCCAAAAGGCGGTCTCCGGTCTCGTCTTGAAGCCCCGTTGAGAAACACGGGTCTCCAAGACGTCCCGTGTTGTAAGCCAGCTGAGAATGAAGTGCAAGTAAAATGTTAGACACTTTTCTGACCTATGCAACTAGCATCT
>NZ_AZDP01000033.1 GCF_001435525.1 Levilactobacillus koreensis JCM 16448 | reverse complement strand
AGCTGCTAAGTGGACTTTCACTAAGGCTTAAGCATAAAAATTTAAATAAACCGTGATGGCGACTGTTGGTCGTTGGCACGGAAAATGGCTCGTGAAATCTGAATGGATTTCGCGGGCCATTTTTTGGCAGGAATGAGAGGCAACTGTAGCTCGCTTATTAACTCGCAAGCTTACTGTTCTGATGATGTCGCTGGCCCAGCCAAAGCACTAATGTGATGGCATCGAACACTAATAATCCCACCCAGGATATTTCTAGTGAAAGTGTGTTGGCTAAAATAGCGAAAACGAATGATCCCAAGGGAACTGTTAGTTGGACGACCGTGTAAAAGGCGCTAATAATGGACCCAATAGAGTTCTTGGGCAGATCATTTATCATTTTTCCCTGTACTTGAGGATTAAGAATGCCGATGAGAACGTTAGCAACGATAACAACCGCGAGTAAGAGACTGCGACTTTTCAAAAGGGAGGATGTTTAGTGGCATCAGCGCGTACGCAGTGTAAATCAAAAGAATACCTTTGGAAATACTAAAGTGCTTGGTTATCCGGCCGGGGAGAAGTGACCCCATAATACTACCGATTGAGCCAATCATTCCGACCAGGGCAACGGTGTACCCGTAGTTGCCAATCAGAAGCTGCCGTTGATGCGCGAATGACAGGTTCAACAGAACACCCTGACCTGCGTCGAAGAGGTTGATCGCCATAAAGACGCCAACGTACTGCATGATTGTCGATTGGTTTTTGAGTAAAACGAAGTTAGCCTTGGTCTGCCGAAAGAAATGTTTGATGTTCGCCAGCAGACCGGTCGTTTTCTGAATCGTCACCTGACTGCTAGCCAGTGTCGAAAAATGTTGGCGGACGTGGAAGAGCAAGGCAAAGGCGACAAAGAAGGATGCGGCATTAACGAGCGCAAATAGACTGTAATTGTAGTGAAAAGCGGTCAGCAACGCGGCACCAATGAGACCCCCGGTGAGCGAGATTGTGGCGTTGATTCCAGCCTCAAACCCCTCTGCTTCGGAGATGTCCTGTGGGACCACGATATCTTTAATGATGGGAATCGCACCGTACGTATTGTAACTACTGATTAGGCTGACAAGCATACTAAATCCCAAGATCACAATGAAGCTGAGCCATTGAGCACGACTAATCATTAAGACACTGATAATCACGTATAGGCTCCCTTGAATCACCCGATTCCGTAGTTGCTGCCGGTAGTGATTGTGTGTTTGATCGGCCAGATAACCCATTAAAATGTCAAATATGAGTGGTAAGCTGCCAACAACGGAGGCGATGCTAATCGCTAGGGTCGGATGGGGCATATGCCGCGCGTAGATCACGAAGACAATGCTAAATAGTGAGGAGCCAATGGCACTGATGATATTGGCTATCATGAAGATGAGGTAGTGAAAATTTCGAAAAAAGACTTCCATAAGCATTTCCTCCGTCCTTCAGACTTGAAAGGCTCACAGTTGACAGCTATTTTTAGCAGGTATTAGACGAAATTCCTTTCAGGTAAGGATGAATGCCAGTAATAGGAGCAAGACTAGAGTTGCAGTAGACTACGCCTGAATATATAGCCAAACTAAATTAATGGCAAAACAATTGGGTGTATAAATGTTGGTTGGTTCAAAAGACAAAAGCAAAAGCAACTTGTTTCGGGAATATCTAGCTGAACAATTACAGACCTTCTTTGTGCATGAAAAATTAAAAACAAATGAAATTATGATGTGAAAAAATATAATGCTTTAAGTATACGGCAACGCTTTTGATTGTGCCAGTTGTTACGGTGTGATTTTAGAGGCGTAGAAGTTAAGCCAACCAACTTTAATTACAATCAGATTTTGCACCGGTTAAGTTGTGCTGGAATCTGACGAGTTGTATTCTGCCAGTGGAACGGTCGTTTGGCGGCGGTTCCATCCATTAAATTTAAAATGAAAGTAGGAAATGCGTTATGCGTGAAGCTAGTTTTGCCAGCCATTTGACGATGGTTGTGACCTCAGAAATGAAGAGCAGAGTCAGACACAGGCGACAAATGAATCGGGGTTTATTTAATTATGGAAAATGTTTTAGAGGTCCAGCATCTTAGCAAGACCTTCGTGACGCACAAGGACAGCTTTCACGCGGTCACCGATGTTTCCTTTGGAATTCGACCGGGCGAAATTGTCTCCCTGTTAGGCCCCAATGGCGCGGGCAAAACGACCATTGTGTCCATGGTGGGCGGGTATCTCCTGCCGACCAGTGGGACTGTTTTGATCAATGGCATTGACCGCTACAAAACGCGTGAGAAGCCCAAGGTCGGCGTGGTGTTGGGTGGTGACCTGGGATTCTACGGTCGCGCGAGTGCTCAAGCCAACCTACTATTTTTCGCGGACCTGGCACGGATTCCACGGCGCGAGCAACGCCAGGAAGTTCAGCGCGTCTTACAGGTCGTGGACTTGGCAAATGTGGCGGGGAAGAAGGTGCAGTTCTTCTCTAAGGGGATGCGCCAACGTTTACACATTGCGCGGGCGCTTCTGGGAAATCCACCGTTATTGTTACTGGATGAACCAACGAGTGGGTTAGATGTTGAAATCGCCAATGAGCTTCACCAAACGATTCGGCAGTTGGCGGATGCCGGTGTGGCAGTGCTCCTGACTAGTCATACGATGAGCGAGATCGAAATGCTGGCCGACCGGGTGCTCCTGTTCGGGGCCGGGAAAATATTTACGACCGGAACGGTTACCGAAATTGTTGCCCAGTCAAAGGTTCATCATATTGACCGGGCCGCCACCTTAGAGGAGTCCTATCTGGCGTTGGCCCCCATGCTAAGGAGGCCTTAACCATGCGCTTTCTTCGCCTGTTTTGGTTCCATTTGAAACTCTACGCGTCCAACCAATACTTTTTCTGGTTAACGCTCTCGAGTACGGCGTCGATTTTTCTCCTACAGTACGTCATGGCCTACGCGACGCACAATTTGAGCGACCCCAATCTGTGGGTCCGCAGTGGTGTCTTTGGCCTGTGGTCCTCGGCGACCACGGCGGCCGGGGCCATCGGCTTTCAGCGGTATCAGGGGACGCTTCGTTACATCACGAACACTCGCATTGACAATCGCCTTTCGCTGGCGGCACTCCTGCTTCCGGCGGCTAGTTTTGGCTTGCTGGCCTTTCCGGTGGCCTACGGGTTAGCGGTGTTCCTGAAAACAGGGCACGCCAACCTGTCATGGCACTTGGTGTTAGTTATGGGCCTGCTGTGGGTGGCGGCCGCGCTGATGGACCAGCTGATTGCAACATTCTTCGTGTTGACGGTCAATGCGATCGTTTACGAGGAGTTGATCACGATTCCACTACTCCTCTTATCGGGGCTATTCGGGTCGTCGCCACTTGTACGGCCGCTGTTAAATGCGGGCGAGTGGGTCATCCCGATTGCGGTGCCGGTGAACCGGTTGCTAAATGAGCAGGCCAGCGTCAACTGGCTGGGATTTTTGTGTAGTTTGGCACTGTGGACGGGATTGACCCTGGTTCTGTCTGGCCGCATCATGCGCATCGCCAAGCAAACCGGTAGTGCGGGGGTGATGTGACATGTGGCTACAATTATCGTCATTACCTTACCTGCAAAATTGGCGAACGGGCTTCGTTAATTTCATGCTGATTCCCTTCATCAACCTGGCCTTACTGGTGCTGATTGATTCGCAGTACACGAACGCCTTCAACTGGTCAGTGGCCGTTGCTGCCATCGTGATTGCGAGCGGCGGATTGGCGATGGAAAATATGACGGGGCTGTTCGTGATGGACCGCGACTTGGGCATTGACCGCGAATTGTTGGTCCAGCGCCCATTCTCGTTAGCCTATTGGGGCGCCAAGGTTGCGGCCGCGGCGCTCACCAGCCTGCTCTCGGTCAGCGTGAACCTTTTAGTTTTGCTGGCATTCGGCGCGCCGGTGCAGCTGCTGTTGCGAGCGGTTGCGATGGTTCCACTGATGATTCTTTCAGGCGTCGTGCTGGGATTCTTCTGTGGCGTGGCGGCTTGGAAGAATAACAATCCTTACTTTTACCTGAATCTGATTGGGGCACTAACGACCATCGTGTCGGGCGCGCTAGTCGTCATTACCAAGTATCCCGTATGGTTGAGGCTGTTTAGCCGGCTATTTCCGTTCTCCCAGACGATTGGCTTCGTTATCACCGGGCAATCCCCGTGGTATCTGGACCTGGGCATCGACGGGCTGTGGGGCATTGCGGCCGGCTTGATCTACCTGCTCCAACTGCGCGCGACGTTGAAGAACTCGGTGCATGTGTGGTAATCGGGCGACCTAGTGTGGGCCTACGCCTTACCGGCCGCCAGATATGGGCTGGAACGGTGCGGACACAACTTGAAGCCTCGCAAGTGCCGAGTCTTCAAGCTTGGTCTTCTACTAGGCCGACAAGAAACGCCGGCCAAGTAGAACGACGCGCCTGAGCCCATATCTAGCGACCTCTCGGCTTACGTTGGTGGCCGATGGCAGGATGAACGGAATACTGTAGACAGTTATGCGCTTAGCCTGAAATTCAGAGCGTGATGGGGCGCGATTGTTGTGTACGCGTTCAGTCTGAGCCGGAGGAGGCCAGGGATGTAGCCAGCCGTGGTAATGGCGTTAGTCGGGTGGTCCCGACTTACACCATGGGCGACTTTGGAGACACACGGGCTTTGTGTGGCTTCAAATCGAGCGAGAAGACTGGTGTCTTTCCAGTCTGAAGCGTCCCCACAGCAGGCGGAATTCCTGGCAGCCGTAGCGCGACCATATTTCGACCATTAAACCTGCAACAACAAACCAAGGTCGCAATCCTTCGTAGTGAGGGGTTGCGACCTTGGTTTGTAGATAAGCTAGTTCAGTTTGGGAAACGGTTTAGTTCGTTGCCAACTGTTGGGCAACTGGTTTAGGACTCTTGGCAACGCTGGGATGGTAACCAATCAGGCGCATCGCGTTGAAGATGACGACCAGGATAGAAGCTTCGTGGACGAACATCCCGCTGGCCATGTAGATGTAACCGTAGACCAGGCCGATCAGTAAGAAGACAACGACGCCAATGGCAATGGTAATGTTTTCCTTGGTGTTCGCGGATGTCTTTTTCGCGAGGCCGACCGCGTGATTCAAGGCGGTAAAGCTGGATTGCATCAGGACCACGTCGGCCGTTTCGATGGCAACGTCGGTCCCACCGCCCATGGCGATACCAACACTAGCAGTGGCGAGGGAGGGACTATCGTTGATGCCGTCCCCAACGAAGGCGACTTTGCGACCCATGTTTTGGAACTTCTTGACGAAGGTGACCTTGTCGGCTGGTAATAAGTCGGCGTGGACTTCGTCGATACCGAGTGATTCGGCAACGGCTTGGGCGGTGGCTTGGTTGTCACCAGTTAACATAACGAGGTGTTTGATGCCTTGACGTTTCAAAGCGGCTAAAGCGCCCGGAACTTCTGGCCGCACCGTATCTGCGACACCCAGGATGAAGGCTAAGGCGCCTTGGTACCCAACTAAGACGGTGGATTGGCCCTCGTCTTGCATGTGGTGCAGGTCAGTGAGTTGTTCAGCGGTCAAATTGATGCCGTTGTCCTTTAATAAGGCGGCGTTCCCAACGTAGAGGTCGTGACCGGCCCAGTTGCCGACCATGCCACGGCCCTTAATGGTTTCCGTTTCGATGGTGGCAGCGTCGTCTTCGATGTGAGCGGCGAGGTTGGTGGTGATGGCTTGGGCTAAGGGGTGATCGGATGTCTTTTCAACTTGGGCAACACCGGCTAATAAGCTACGGTCGTCGGTGTAAGCCTTCATGTCGGCAACGGTCATTTTGCCCGTGGTCAGGGTCCCGGTCTTGTCGAAGACGATGGTGTCGACCTTGGCGAGACTTTCAACCACGTCGCCACCCTTGATCAGGATGCCGTTCTTGGCGCCGTTACCGATACCGGCAACGTTGGAGACTGGTGCACCAATGACCAGGGCCCCAGGGCAACCGAGGACCAGGACGGTGATGGCCAAACGGAGGTCACGAGAGAAGACGAAGACCAGAATGGCGATAATCAGGACGGCTGGGGTGTAGTACTGGGCAAATTTGTCGATAAACTTTTCGGCAGGTGACTTGGTGTCTTGGGCTTCTTCGACCAGTTCGATAATCTTAGAGAAGGTCGTTTCGTCCCCAACTTGGGTGGCTTCGATCTGTAAGGTCCCACTTTCGACCATGGCGCCAGAGAAGACGCCGTCGCCGTTAGCCTTGTTGACGGGCCGAGATTCACCGGTAATGGAGGCTTCGTTGACGTAACCCGTACCGTCGATGACTTTACCGTCGACGGGAACTTGACCACCGGCCTTGACTAAGACCACGTTGCCTTCCTCCAGATCGTCGACGTCGACTTCTTCGGTCGTGCCGTCGTCACCGACGAGGAGGGCGGTCGTTGGGGCCATTTCAGTCAGGGATTGGATAGCGCCCCGCGTCTTGGCCAGCGTCTTTTGTTCGAGGTAAGACCCAAAGAGAAAGAGGAAGGTCACAATGGCAGATTCTTCAAATTCTCCGATGGCAAACGCCCCGATAACGGCGATGCCGACTAATAATTCAATACTGAAGACTTTGGCTTTGAGCGCGCTGATGGCCCGTAGGATGATGGGGGCAGCGGCGATGACGGAGGCGATGATCCAAGCCACGTCAGTCACGTAAGCGATGTGGGTGAACCAGGTGTTGAGAAAGCCGACGATGATGAGGCCGGCTGACCAGAAGGTGATGGGATTGGTGTGTGAGTAGATATAACGTTGAAATGCCATATGATGTACGTTCCTTTCTATACTGTTCTTTGGCTATGAGTTCTTTTGTCCTTGTTTATGTACCCATTATGCCTTGGACCAGCAGAAATTAACTTGATGCGAATCAAGTTGGCGAAATTAACGTTATTTTTTTTGAAAATAAGTCGAAAATGGTTTGAAGATAAGTTGGCAATCTAGTGGGACCTGCGCCTTACTGATCGCCAGACATGGGCTGGGACGGTGCGTCTGAACTCATATCTGGCGGCCTTTCGACTTATGTTGGTGGGGATGGCAACGTTTGGTGAGAACTGAAATGACGTTATAGGTTTAGCTGGTAGGACGGCGGGCACAATCCATCGGCTATGATTTAAAATTTGACTAATAACGGCCATAATTAGTGGATTTTCTAAGTATTAGGCAGTTCATCGCCTACGCACGTTCAATTCGTGCTATCCTATCCTCAATCAGAGGGGGAGAATCTAACATGAAAAAGCCACTTAAATTGCTGCTGACGCTGGTCTTGATTGCCGTCGGAGCGGCCGCGTTACCCGTCACGGCGCAGGCCAAGACGACGTATCAGATCACATCTAAATTTGTCGACAGCGTGCCCTACACCACGAATATGGCGAAGGTGAAATCCAACGGGGTCATTTGGAATGCGCGCCACACGAAAAAGCTGTATAACCTAAAGAATTACCCGTACACGCGGTGGAACGTGTCCAACATTGTCACGAAGCGGCAGAATGGGAAGGCCGTTAGCTATTACTACGAGCTGACCAGTCAGACCAATCCTAAGGTGAAAGGGATTGCCTGGAGTAAGTACTTTACTAAGATCATTGCGCAGAATCCCGCGTCGTTCAGTTCGGATGCGGCATATCTGAAATACATTCAAACGGACCCATCGCAACGCCTGACCCGGGCCATTTTAAAGCTGTATCCGAATGTCACGGTGAGTGCGAAGTTGTCGGCGTTCGCGGATACGGGCGCCTACAGTTATATTCAGAAGCCGGCTGGGTTTAAGGACGTGACGAACATCAGTTATATTCAGAATTACCAACCGTCTAGTGACCTCTGGAATACCATGGGCCAACCTGTGGCGCCCCGAATCAAGAAGATGACGGCGCAACTGGATGCGATGGGGTACACGGCGGAGAAACGGGCGTCGTTTACCGGCAACATTGGGATCTTTATTGCTGATGAGGCCAATGATGGTGACTATTCCAAGGACGGTCTGCCAACGCGCGCCGAGTCCGAGGGGCAAATGACCTCTTACGGGATGGTGCTGGCGACGCCGACGAAGTAGCTGGCAGGTGAAACTTGACTGGTGCGTAGCATTCGGGGCTGGTTTGGGCGGTTTGAAAGTCGTGCATAATTGGTAGAAACCGGGCCAATTCCGTCGCGTCCCAGCGATAAATGGTAAAGGTGACGAGGTCCGGTAGCGCATCCGGTTTGACCATTTCGGCCAACGATACCTCGTGTTCGTAGGCCGGTTGGAGGGAAAATTGGGCGGAAATCCGGCCCAGTGCGGCGGCAACTTGAAGAATCACGCTGTAGCCGCGGACATCGACGGCCAAAGCGGTATCCGTTGGGCTGGTGTCATAGAAGTTGAGGCCATTAGCCAGGGGATTGAAGGCAAACAGCTTAAAGAACAGGTAGTCTTGGAGTAGCTGAAAATCGGGCGTTGGCATAATCGGCTTCCTTTCGATAAATAGTGATTCTTAACAGCATACCAAATGAATGTAAAAATCCCGTAAAGACAGCGTTAATTTTCACTGTCTCTACGGGATTTTTTTGATTACTGGTTAAGTTGTTAAGCTACTAAATGTTGCTAAAACCTGGTACAACGACGATATTAGCGTGTAAATTGGACAACTAAGTGTCTCCGTCGCCTTACCGGCTGCCAGCTATGGGCTGGAACGGTCTGAGTCCATAGCTGACGACTTCTCAGCTTACACAGTGATTTTTTTGGCGACTAGGGGAATGAGTGAAGGACTCGTTATCAGTCAGGCCAGAAAATTTGGAATGTACGCGCGGCTTTCGGCCGTTGTCGTGGTAGGGCACAATCAGAGCCGGAGGAGGCCAGGGATGTAGCCAGCCGTGGAAATCTTGGTAGCTGGCTAGCTACCAAGATGGGCGACTTTTAAGACACGTGTTCTTCGTGGCTTAAAAGCGAGCGAGAAGACTGGTGGTCTTCCAGGCTGAAGCGTCCCCACAGCAGGCGGAATCTCTGGCATCCGCAGTGCGGCCAATTTACACTAAGCTCGGTAACTCTGATTAGCCGCGTCGTAAGTCAAGGTGACGGACTTGGCTGGCAGGTCGACCGTAATCGTCTGGTAGACCGGCTTGAAGCCGCTGTGGGTCAAGGTGACATTGACGTCGCCATCTTTGACCGTGACCAAGTAGCGGTTGAACTCGCCATCTTCGTAGTTGAAGTCGCTACCGTTATCTTGGTAGTGCTCGTAGCTGGCGTTTTGGCCAAATGCCTTGAAGGTCATGGTCGTGTCGGGCGTTTCGGCAACGTGGCTGACTTCTTGGCCCCATGGCAACAGGGTGTCCTTCTTGATGAACAGTGGTAATTTATCCAGTGGTGCGTCGACCAAGATGTCTTGGTTGCCAGGGTATTCGCGGTTGTTCCAGAAGTCGATCCAGTTGCCGGCTGGCAGGTAAACGGTCCGGTTGAGCTTGGACTTTTGAACGATTGGGGCGACTAAGACGTTGTCACCGACCATGAATTCATCGTCCAGGTCCCGTACGCGGGTATCTTCTGGGTAGTTTAGGACCAGTGGCCGCATGACTGGCAGACCGTTCGTCGATTCTTGGGCAAACAAATCGTAGAGGTACGGAATGAAGCGGTAGCGCAACTTCAGGTACTTCCGGTAAATGGAAAGGGTCGGTTCGCCGAAACTCCAAGGTTCCTGATGGCGAGTGCCCATGGCCGCGTGGTTCCGCAACAGGGGACTGAAGATGGCGGCTTCGATCCAACGGGTCAGGAGTTCGGCCGAGGTATCGGAGGCGAACCCACCGATGTCGGTCCCCACGAAGCTAAAGCCACTCAGACCGAGGTTGCAAAGCTGCGGAATCATCATTTGAATGTGGGGCCACATACTGCGGTTATCCCCGGTCCAAACGGTTGAGTACTTCTGCGTGCCGGCGTAGGCTGCCCGGGTGATGACGTAGGGCCGTTTGCCTTGCTGAGCCTTCAAGCCAGTATAGGTTGCCTTGGCCATGTTGTGGCCGTAGACGTTGTGCATCTTCTTATGCGTAGACGGGGTATCTTGGTCGTTGAAGACCACGTCGTCTGGGATCTCACCCTCAAACGTTGCGGGTTCGTTCATGTCGATCCAGACACCACCGACGCCCATGTCGGTCAAGAACTTGTTGTTATTGGCCCACCATTTGCGAACATCGGGCCGACCAAAGTCAGGGAAGGCGGAGTCGCCGGGCCAAACCTTGTTGATGTAAACCTTGCCAGCTGGCGTTTTAACAAAGTAGTTGTTCTTGATGCCCTCGGCGTACTTGTCGTAGTCGGGGTCCTGCTTAACACCGGGGTCGATGATGGGGATGACCTTGATGCCTTGGCCCTTTAGGCTGCTGACAAACTTCTTGGGATCGGCATACTTGGCCTTGTCCCAGGTGAAGACACGGTAGCCGCGCATGTAGTCAACGTCAAAGTGAATGGCGTCGCAGGGAAGGTCGTTTTTCTTCATGTTGTCGGCGATCTCTTGGACTTCATCTTCGCTGGCACTATAGCCCCAACGAGATTGCTGGTACCCCAACGTCCACTTCTGCGGCAACGGTGTGCGGCCGGTCAGGTAAGTGTAGTTGGTGACGACATCCTTCAACGATTGCCCGCCAATGATGTAGTAGTCAAGGTTCCCGTCAACGGCGGAGTAGAAGTAGTAGTGGTCGCTTTCCTTACCCATATCGAAGTGGCTCTTGTAGGTGTTATCGAAGAACAGGCCATAAGGATGACCATTCTTTAAGCCCAGCATGACGGGGATGGACTTGTAAATGTTTGGTAAAATTTCCAACTGGGGAGATGGATTGTCCACGTTCCAGTTGTCGTATTCGAAGCCCCGTTTGTCGAGGTAGCCGGTCTTATCACCCAAGCCGTAGAGGTGTTCATCGGGCGCCAGCGTCTTGACGACTTCATAGTAGCTGGCGTTGGCCTTGACGGTGGACTTGGTGACGCTGTGTCCTTCGGCTTCGACTAACCGTTGGTGCACCTTGTCGACCCCTTTGTCGAGCAGGGTCCGTTCGCCGCGGAAATCGGTGACGAGGGCGTTGCCGTTGGTGTCGTAAACGTCGACGTGGCGTTCGGCGTCAAGGTCGATGGTCAGGGCACTGGTGGTCAGTTCGTAATGGTCACCGGTGTCGGTCAATTTGAAGTCGGTCGCAGTCTGTTTGTTGCCTTCGATGGCGTAGGAAGCCCCGTTGTTGCCGCGGTATTCGAACACGCGGACGATGGCTGGCGTCAGGACAGTCAGCTGCAGATCGTGGTCGGGATAGTGAAACGTAACGGTTTGATCTTTTTGTTCATAGGTTGGTAAAGCAGTCATAACAAGGTATCTCCTTTTTCTCTTACTCTTCTCTATTATAGAACTAGCTTTGAAATTTTGTTTTTAGCGACGGTGGTCGGTGCTTTCGCCTTACCGGCCGGCAGATATGGGCTGGAGCGGTGCGAACGCAACTTGAATCCTCGAAGAACACGAGTCTTCAAGATTGGTTTTCTGCTAAGCCGGCCAAGGACGCTAACTAAGCGCCTCTAGCCACACTCTTTTTTTAAGCAGCAGCCTTATCTGACAGATCCTTTTGCGGCTTGTCAGCTTTGATAACGCTGATGGCGACAACGGCGATCAACATGGAGATGCCGGCAACTAACATCATGCCGGGCATGGACTTGCCGACCATCCGGAAGACCAGGAAGCTGGCAACGGAGGCAATGATTTGTGGCAAGCAGATGGTCCCATTGAAGATCCCGATGTAAGACCCTTCATTTGACCCGTCCAGAGATGACGTGAAGATGTTGAAGGGTTCCACGTGAACCGTGAAGAAGCCGATACCGATCAGGCAGAATGGCAAGATCAAGAGGTACTGATTGTGAATGAAGAAGACCCAGATCAAGCCAACGGCGAAGCAGGCAATCCCGAAGCGGTACCAGAATTTCCGCTTGAGCGGGTTGGTGTGTGACAAGACCAAGAAACCATAGAGGACAGCGGCCATGGACTGGATGAAGGTTAAGATCCCGTACCAGTTACCGGCGGCTTGATATCCAGCAGAAGCGGCGTTGGCGGTGTGCCAAACGTTTTGGGCGATAGCACCGGTCGTGTAGGTCCACATGTACTGGATACCGATCCAAGCGAACATTTGAACAACGGCGACTTCCCATAAGGCTTTAGGTGCGTCCTTAATTAATTTCCAGAGTGGCTTGGTATTCTTGTGGGCTTGCGGGTCGATGTGGTGATAGAGCGCGTAAGTGTCGGGGTCGTATTCTTTGACCGTGTGAATGGTATAGGCGGAAATGCCTAACAGAATGGCCGCACCAATGTAGAAGGCTAGGCGAACGGACAGGGGAACGACACCCTTTTTGGCCGTGTTGGCGACACCGAAGAAGGTCAGGATGAATGGCAACAACGTGGCGAGGACACCACCGAGGTTACTGAAGGCTTGTTGCCAGGACCAAGCCTTATCTTTTTGCTTTTCGTTGACCATGTCCCCGATGATCATCCGGAATGGTTGCATACAGATATTGCTGGACAGGTCCATGAACAGAATGGCGATGGCCCCGAAGACCAAGGCCGCCATGGAGGCGTAGCCGAAGCCAAATGACCCGGCGTTAGGCAGTAAAATCATGACTAAAGCGGCAACGGGTGCACTGAATAAGAGGTAAGGCATCCGTCGACCGAAGCGGTTCCAGGTCCGGTCGGAATATTTCCCGACTAACGGTTGGACGATCAAGCCGGCCAGTGGGGGCAGGATGAAGAACAGTCCCAGGTTGGTCGGGTTGGCGCCGATGGTCTGGAAGATTCGGCTCATCTGTGAAGATTGCAGTGAGAAGGCCATGTTGACCCCACAGAAACCGAACGTAATGGCAAATAGTGTTTTCAACGGTAAATTTGGCAGGGAGTTCGCAAGTCGTTTGGTCTTGGATGGGGCGGCCGCAGTGGCTTTGTGATTTCCCAGCGAGTTCGTTGCTGGTTGATTCATGATCAGGACATCTCCTTGAATTTAAATAATGGCTATTTCTTTCAACGCCTTCATACTAGCACGTTACGTAAACGTTTACAATGCCTATTTAAAAGGAATGTAAACGTTTACTCTTTTAGCTAGGAAAATGGCGGGATTAAGGCTATAATGGGACTATATTGAAGTGAGGTGGGGGACGTATGAAACCAACGATTAAGGATATCGCCGCCGAATCAGGCGTGTCGATCGCCACCGTTTCACGAGTGCTGAGCCATAAAACGGGAACGTATAGTGAAAAAACACAGACTAAAATTCTAGCCGTGGCCAAGCGGTTGGGCTATCGTAAAAATTCGACCGCTGTGGAGTTGGTCAAGAAAAAAGCTGCGGTCATTGCGCTCATCATCAACGCGACGCCAACCAACTTTTCTACGCAGATCATCGACGGAATTCAGCGCCGCGCCAGCGAATTGGGGCAGGGTGTGATTATTTTGTACGCGGGTAACCGAAACGCTGAGCTGCAGCACCAAGCCATCGTGACGGCGTTGGAACGTGCGGTATCGGGAATTTTACTGGCGGCGATCGAGCCGGATGCGGAGGATTTGACGCTGTTGAAGGAGTCGCACGTGCCATTCTGCTTCGTCTCGGTCTACTTGGGCACGGACAAGGTCCTGTCGGTCAGCTCGGACAATGAAAAATTGGCGGCGACCACGACGGACTATCTGCTCGATCGCGGCCACACGCACATTGGCCTCGCCGGGGTCGACACCTACCATACCGGGAGTCAGCGAATTGCCGGCTACCAGAAGGCATTGGCGGCGCGCGACATTCAGGAAACGACGATCAAATACGGCGATTACAGTTACGAATCGGGCCGGCAGCTGTTGGCAGAATTTCTCCCATTGAAAGTCACGGCCATCATTGCGGCCAGTGACATGGTCGCGGCGGGCCTGCTGAATGCGGCCCAGGAAGCGGGCATCGCGGTGCCAGAGCAGTTGTCGTTGGTCAGCATTGATGGTACCGATATTTGTCGCATTACTACACCAGCGCTGACCAGCCTGACGCAGGACTTTTACCAGATTGGCGCGCAGAGCGTGGACCGCGTGATGGGGGAAAAGGCGGCGACGTTTGTCCCGGTTGAGATGGTGGAACGGGGCAGTGTAAAGAGTGTTTCAAGGGGCGGTTAGCTGGTGAGCATTAAGGCTGCTAAGCGGATAATCCTGGGCTTGGATTATTTGCTTAGCAGTTTTAAGCGGAGCCGGCTGCCCCTTGAAACACGTTTCGGCAATCTAAAATGAAAGCTAAACAAAGGACCGCGACAATTCCGCCGCGGTCCTTTGTTATGTAAAGATTGTAAAGAGTAAGTACAGGTTCAACTTTATCGAACATCCGTTTGCTTTTGTATGCTAAACTAAGAAAACGGCAAATGAGGAATCAGGATCATTGTCGGTTCACTTGTCGTCCGGCGCCTTCCGATTGAAGATCAAAACAATGGCACTGACCAAGAAAATTCCAGCCAAAACGTACAGTAGAAGCGTATACGCTGGTAGAAGATTGGCGGCCACAGTAGCTAGCAATAATGAAAAAACAAATAAACAGCCGACTCCGATTCGGCGAAGATGTGTATTCATTGAAATCACCCCTAAACCTAGTATAAGGGATAAAAAAAGGGAACGCCAGCACCTCGCAGTGCGCTGACGTTCCCTCAAAGTTAAAGATTAGTCTTCATCATCGTCATCGTCTTCTTCGTCCAGACCGTCGCGGGCATCGTTACCCAGAACGGCTTGGAGTTCACGGATGATGTGGTTGTTCGTCCCCCGTAGGCTAACCAAGAAACTAGCTAAGGCTGGGCGTTCTTCCTTTTCGGCGAGCTTGATGGCCCGGTCGATAAAGAGGTTGTGAGTATCTGCGTCGCGGACCAACTCACTAACTTGGTCTTCAGCGCTGAGGTACTTCTTGTCGCCGCCTTCTTGAAGCATGTTGTAGTCGTGAAATTCCTTGGTGGTCGTGGAGACCGTTTCGCCCTCGTCCAAGAGGAGTTCACCTAAGGCGTCGAATTGATCGCGGTAGGTAGCGATGTAGTCGCTGAGTAGGCTACGGACGCTCAAGGCTAATGGGCCTTTGACGGACCAGCGAACCTGGTGGAACTTCACGATGGAGATGTGTAGGTTAGCCAGAATGTGGTTGGTCATGGCACCGGCCGTTGGCACGTGGTGGTCGTGTTCAGTTTGGGCTTGTTCAGCAGCGTAACGGTCTTCGATAGTAGCGGTAGTTGTAGTCATTGGATGAACTTCCTTTCAGATTTTAAATGGTTTAGAGGGCTTTGACTTTAGAACTCTTAACGGTGTAGCCGAGGTCAGTGACCGTGTCGGCTAAGCTTTCAGCGGTGACGGTGGCGTCATCGAATTCGGCTTTGATTTTGCTGGCGTTGAACAGAACCTTAACATCCTTAACGCCGTCTTTTTTACTGAGGGCTCCCTCAATCTTAGTCATGCAAGATGGGCAGGTCAGATCGTCTAACTTCATGGTTACTTTACTCATAATTAAAACCTCCTCAGGTTTTTCGTTTGTCTTGATTACAAGACCTAGTATACGGGGTACCAGTCGAAAAGAACTTGACTCAAATCAAGTCGGACAAACTTTTTTACTTTTTATCGAAATATTTATGAGAAGTTGCCCATAAATGCCGAGTTAACGGCCTTTTTAGTCACTTAACCATTTCGGATTTTTCTAGAATATGCGACAATGAGGGGTGGAATCTAGAAAAAGTGAGGGACATTAAATGAGGAAAACCAGAAAGGAAGTCAGTTTAGCGGGGATTCTCTCGGCGACGTTGTTACTTAACGCCGCTGCCGCGTGTATGTGGCCGTTAACGACTGTTTATATGCATAATCAGCTTCATCAAACGTTGGCATTAGCTGGGGTGGCCCTGTTGGGGATGTCGCTCTGTATGATCCTTGGAAATTGGTTGGGCGGCCTGTTGTTTGATAAATGGTCGCCATTCATGTCGGGGGTCGTGGGAACGTTGTGTTCCTTTATTCCGATGCTCCTGCTGATTTTCTTTCATGGTTGGCCGATATTTGGGATTATGTTGCTCTTCATTGGCTTGGGCGACGGCATCGTCATGACCGTGGTGAATTCATTTGCGGCGAATGTGACCCAGATCAGCAGTCGCCGGGTGTTCAACTGGCTCTACATTGGGATGAATTTAGGGGTCGTCATGGGAACGTTGATGGTCGGCTATCTGATGGACCACGGTGTTCAACTGGTTTTTATCGCGGCTAGCATTTGCTACGCGGCTTTGCTGATTATTTTCATCGCCGACTTCCGAATGGACATTGTACAGGAGACCAAGCACCGCGAAAAGGGACCGGCCAAGCCAGCCCAATTAAACTTGATCTGGTTGATTGCGCTACTGGTATTCTGCATGTACCTCAGTTATTCGCTGTGGGAAAGCGTGATCTCGGTCCACATGACCAATCTGGGGATTTCGTTTGAACACTACAGTCTCCTCTGGACGCTGAACGGGTTATTGATCGTGTTCGGCCAACCGCTGGCTAACCGCATCGGGACTTACTTTAAGATGAGTTCACAGATTGCGGTGGGGTCGTTGATTTTTATTCTGTCGTTTTTGCTATTGGTGTTTGCTAAGAGCTACGCGATGTTTGTCATTACGATGATTATCCTAACGGTTGGTGAAATGACCGGTTTTCCGGGCATTCCGGCTTGGATCGACTCGCTGGCGGGCGACAATGATAAGGGGAAATTCCAAGGAATCTATAACATGGCAATTTCCTTTGGCCGAGCGGTTGGGCCACTGTATGGTGGATTGATTATTGAATATGGTAATTACCAGTCGCTATTCTGGTCAGTCACGGCATTTATGTTGCTAGCCCTGGCGGCAGTGATGGTGCGAAACCGATTGAATCTGGCTAAATCAAATAAATGATAAGTAGGGGTCGTCTTCTAGTGAGGGCGGCCTTTTTTAGGACCCAAGTGATTCGCGTAAAGGGGTGGCTTAATCGTCGCCAAGTCAAATACGGAAGGATTATTAAGACAGTTATAGCTGATTTCCCTGAATCGAATGTAAGTAGTTGTGAATCGGCACAACTGGCGTAACATTCAAAAGTACATAAGGGAGGTTTTCATCATGCTAATTGATTTCACGTTGACTAATTTTCGTTCGTTCAAGGACTCCGCGACGCTTTCGTTGGTAGCGACGGGTGGGACGTTACAGCGGCCGCAAAAGACACTCACCGTAGATGATCAATTAAGCCTGTTGAAGTGTACGGCCATTTTTGGTGCGGCCGGTGCTGGGAAGAGTACACTCCTAGCTGGGTTGGCGGTCCTTCAACGGCTAGTGGTGACACCGACCGAACAGATTGCCGATGAGCTGTCCTTCGATCCATTTCGTTTCGACGACGGGTCCAAAACGGGGCAGACCGATTTCGTTGTCAACTTTACCCGTGGCGATCGCCGTTACCGTTACGTGCTCAGTTATGACGCGACTCACGTGATCAACGAATCGCTTGCCCAGTCGACTGGCGAAGGCTATGAGGTGCTCTTTGTTCGTGAGAATGGCGAAGTTACTCAGTTTCCGGCTGATCAGGCAGTCGCAGTGGCCAGTACCCGGCCAAACATGCTTTTGTTATACACATTGCAGAATTGGAATTATGGGCCAGCGATTGCCGCCTTTCGCTGGTTTAATGAAGATTTGCTGGTACTGGAAAAACGGCCTAATTCCAGCTTGGTCGTGGACGACTGGGTCACGAGCCAGCTGATGCAATATCTGCAAGCGGTAGATAGCGAGGTCGCGGGAATCGCGCAACATCAAGTGGCGGTGCAGTTTCTGGATGGTTCGGCTTTTACCCGACCTGATTTATATCTTATCTATGAAAAATACAATGAGGAGGGGGAAGTCATCGGCACGGACGAGCTACCCCTCCAGCAGGCTTCGTTAGGCATTCAGGAGCTGGTGACGCTAGGCCTGACCATGATTGCGGCGCAACACGCACCGTATCCACAGACCGTCTTAGCCGATGAATTTGCGCTTGCCGTGCAGCCAATCGTGGTCGAAGCCTTGCTAGAGTTATTGAATTCGGGGGCCAATCGTAGCCAATTGATTTTAGTGACCAACCAGCCGTTGCTGATTGAAGAAACGTTGAGTCCAGATCAGATTTACTTGGCCGAAAAAAACTATCGTGGTGAGAGCCAGTTGCTCCCATTAACAACGGTTACGGAGATGCCGCTAACTCGACCGGTGGATGTCGCTGGGTTGCAAGTGGCGCTTGACCCCCACTTGTTGCAAAATAAAAAGGCGACGGTCAACCCATTTTGGGGTTAACGCGCGCCTAACTAATCATCCAGAAATCCTTGGTGCTTTAAAGTGGTTAAAATGCTGGCTCGTTGGTGCGGGTCGCGGCTCAGCTCACTGATGATATGGTGCGTAAAGGTTTCATCGCGTTGATGGCTGCCGCGTGCATGATAGTAGTCCGTGATGAGGCGGTCGTATGCCGCTAATGACGGGTCATCGGCGGTCAATCGCTGGTAACCGTTCGTGAAGTGCATGAGCGGTTGCGGCAACCGAGGCTTTTGCTCTGGCTGTTCGGCGGGGTGGCCGATGGCGAGACCTAGGATGGGAAAGGTCAGCGGCGGCAAGTCCAATAGGTCAACTACCCGCTGGGCATCGTTGAGGATGCTCCCCATGATGGTGCTCCCGAGGCCCATGCTCTCGCCGGCAGTGACGATGGCTTCCGTGGCAATGGTCGCGTCGAAAATACCGGCTAACAGTTTATCAAGACTGTGCAGATTGGCTGTGGTTGTGGTAGTCGTAGGGGTTAGCTGTTGATTACGATATTGATCAGCAACCATGATAAAGTAGTGTCCAGCCCGTTCCAACCAGTGATGGCCGGTAATGTCACTCAAGACAGCCAACTTTGCGGGATCAGTCACGCTGATAATGCTGTACTGTTGAGAAAAGGTACTGGTGGGCGCGTGTTGAGCGGCAGTGACCAGCGCATCGACCTCCGCTGCTGTCAGCGGTTGGTTGGTAAACTGACGAATGCTACGGTGTGCCATGAGGGTGGTTAATGTTGGATTCATCCGTTGACCACTTCCTTAGCACGCGCGACCAAGGCATCGTAGACCCGGGTTTCATCGCGGGGAACGCCCCGTAATTCGTAATTGGCAATGAATGGTGCATTGAACTTCTGTGCGTAGCGTTTGGCGGTTAGACAGTATTGTTCATTGAAATTACGGTTACCACTCCCGACAACCCCGATTAACTGCCGGGCGTTGTTATCGTAAGCAATGTATTCGTCCATGACGTTGGTCATCAGTTCCTTTACCCCGTTGTCGATGCCGTTGCCCCCATTGAGATAAGTTGGCACAAAGCAAAAGTAGGGTTGCGTTTCATCAGTAAAGTCGCTGGCTTCACTGATTTCCTTAGAGGCGATCTCTGGAAGAGTCGCGTCGGTGGCGTGTTGCTTGGCAGCGTAGGCGGTCAGATGTTCAACGAAGCTCCGGGTATTGCCCTCAATCGAGATGAATAATAGTCGTAAAGGTTGCATATTTTTCCCTCCGTTTTTGCCAAATTCGTTAGTCCTAGTGTACACGGATTTTGGTAGGAATGCTCTTAAGATTTTAAGATGGCCCGGTACCAGCAGATGATGCGACTTGTCAATTTTTAAACGATATGCTATTCTGTAGCTACTTTAAGAAAGAACGAGGTATTCAGCCGATGCGTAACTAATTCAATCCACAAATGTTAGTCAGCTTCATCACCGTTAAGGGGTGGAGTGGGCCTGCAATTGGGATTGATGGGTTACGCCGACTGAGTTGCCAAAACAACCAGTGGGCGCCATTTCCGAACGGAATGCGGTCACTTTTTTTATGCGAAAAATGGTCGGTTAGACCCACAATCCCTGCTTACAAAAGGGGGACGATTTTTTGACACAACTAACATTAACAAATTTAACAAAAATGGTCGCGGGAGTGACATTATTTACCGTTGATCACTTAACGGCTCAAGCGGGTGACCGGGTCGGCATCGTTGGCGCTAATGGAACTGGGAAAACGACCTTAGCGCGAATTATTAGCGGCCAAGATACGGATTTTGAAGGACAACGCAACGTAACGGCGCCAGTGACTTTGGTACCACAGATTGCGCCAACGGCCGGGCGTTCTGGCGGTCAGAGTATGTTGGACCGGATTCGCGCGGCGTTGGCCCAACGACCAGAAATTTTAATTTTAGACGAACCGTCAGCTAACCTGGATGACGACCACCAACGTTGGCTAACGGACCAACTGGATCATTTTAACGGATTATTGATCGTGATCTCGCATGACCGGGATCTATTAACCAACGTTGCCACACAAATCTGGTCGCTTGAAGAGAGCACCTACACCCAGTACAACGGAAGCTTTGCGAACTTTGAAACCTATCGCGAGCAGTGCCGGCAGAATACGTTGGCGCAGTATCAACGTGAGCAGCGAGAACGACGCGAGTTGCAGCAAGCGGTACAGGCACGTCATGAAAAGGCCGCTCGCGTTCGTAAGGGCAGTAAGCGCATGAGTGCCATGGAGCGCGCCAATAGTAAATCTGCACGAGAACAAAATGCGGGTAAGATGGAACGGGGCGCCCGGGCGCTACAAGAGCGCGCCGATAGACAGACAACGACGGTCAAACCCCACGAAACGGCGGCATTGAAGCTGGTGGCGACAGACTTACCGCCGGTGATTGGGAAATATTTAGTCACGGTGGATGACCTGCATCTGACTCGTGGCAAGCATGACTTGTTGCACCACGTTAAGTTGCGGCTCAAGCCTGGTGAGCGAGTCGCCTTGGCGGGGTCAAATGGGAGTGGTAAATCGACCTTGATCGACGCCATTTTGGCCCATGCGCCCCAGACACGGTTGGCGCCGAGTGCGCGGGTCGGCTACTTCCATCAGGATATGACGGAGTTGCCACTGGATAAGACTGTGTGGCAGGTCATCCGGACCGCAACGGCGTTGGACCAAAATCGGACACGACAGATCATGGGCGCGTTTGGCTTGACGGCTAAGTTTTACGACCGGCTGGTGGGCGGCCTTAGCGGTGGCGAGCAGGTTAAACTCCAATTGCTGACGATTCTGGTCAGTGCTAGCAATTTGTTGATCTTGGATGAACCAACGAACTACTTGGATCTGCCGGCTTTGCGGGCGTTGGAAGACTTCCTGCGAGGATACCCGGGGACCGTGCTTTTTGTTGCGCATGACCAGACGTTCCGACAACGCGTGGCAACACGGACGCTGGAACTCGCTGAGCACCGATTAGCAGATCCGGAACAAACGGCAACTGGGACGCCAGTAACTGACCTGCCACGGCTACAGTTTGAATACGATCAAGCGATGATGGCTCCGGAATTGGACACGCAACGATTAAAGACACTTCGTGAACAGATTGCGGCAATTAAGTCGGCAAAATAGGGCATTTCGGGTAGAAATTTCACAAGAAAACGTTTACTTTTAAGTTTTTCTAAATTTGTACTTACGAAAATAATTTTTTTCTGGTAGAGTAATCCATTGTGTTTTGAAATGAAAGTGAGTGTGAAAACAAATGGATTCAGTACAAAGTAGCCAACCTGAACTGGCGAAAAAAGCGCGGGTAGAAGTTGCTCATCCCATGCTGGCCATGATGGGGATGCTAATCGGGGGCTTTGTCGGCATGTTTTCCGAGACGTCCTTAAACATTGCGCTACCCCAATTAATGGCGCAATTAAATGTGTCAACGGCCACGGTTCAGTGGTTAGTCACCGGGTATATGTTAATGGTGGGGATTGTGTTACCACTATCAAGTATTTTAACGAAATGGTTTACGACACGACAGGTGATCCTGTTCGCATTGATTGATTTTACGGTCGGGGCCATTATTTCGGCGTCCGCACCGGGATTTGGCGTGCTGCTTTTTGGTCGAATGATTCAGGGAATCGCGACCGGGTTGATTTTGCCGCTGATGTTCACGGTTGCCATGCAGATCTTCCCCCCTTACAAGTTGGGGGCTGCTATGGGAATGGTCGGTTTGGTCATCATGTTCGCGCCAGCCGTGGGGCCAACCTTAGCCGGAATCGTCTTGGGCGTTGCTTCCTGGCGGTGGATCTTCTGGCTGTTCGTGCCGTTCTTGGTCATTGCCTTGGGTTTTGCCGTTACGTCACTAAAGAACATTGCTGAAGTGACGCGGCCAAAGGTCGATTTTTTGTCCATTATTCTCTCCACGATTGGGTTTGGGAGCTTAGTTCTCGGTGTTAGCATGGCTAGTGACCGAGGCTGGGGCTCTGCCATCGTGATTGGTGCCTTGGTCGTAGGAATCTTGGTCTTGGCTTGGTACACGCACCGTCAATTGACGATGGAAAAGCCAATTTTAAACCTGCGCGCCTTTGCCATTCCGGGATTCCGGATTGGGGCCGTTTTGGTCATGATCAACTTTGGAATTATTTTGTCCGCAATGTACCTGTTACCAATGTACATCCAAAAGGGTCTGCTGGTGCCGGTTGCTTTGACCGGGGTCATCATGTTCCCAGGTGGGGTGATGAATGCCGTGGTTTCCGCGGTTGCTGGTCGCTTGTATGACCAAGTCGGGGCGCAAAAGCCTGCGCGGATTGGGTTTATCATTTCGATGGTTGGGGCCTTGATGTTGGCCTTAACGTCAACGTCGACGGCAATCTGGTACATTATTTTGGCCCACGTGATTTTGATGATTGGGGCACCGCTGGCGATGTCACCATCACAGACGCATGGATTGAACTCGCTGACGGGACCTATCGCTGCCGATGGGAGTGCCATCATGAACACGTTGCAACAAATCGTGGGGGCCATTTCCACGGCGATTGCGACGAGTCTGCTGGGCATTGGCCAAGCAGCGTACATTGCCAATGGCGCGAATCATGCTGCTGGTGCGTTCGTTAACGGGACTCACTACGGGTTTTACTTCACGTTCATCCTGGCATTAGCGGGCTTCTTACTGGCTTTGCGGTTGCCAAAGGCTGAAAAATAAATGATAATTGACTTGTAAAGGATATATTAAAGACGGTATTACCAAGCTCTCGATGAGAACTGGTGATACCGTCTTTTTTAGGAAGTTGGGTCGTAAGTCCTTCAAAACTAGTTATCAGGTTGGACGTAGCACAATTCCGCAATTGCCAGCCTAGTGACCAATGAATGATGTGGGTCGTTGCGTCCCGTAGTCGTAGGTAGCATCGACCGTCATCTTTTTCGGTGTAAAGATACCTACCCGATGCCCCCGTTTTTCGTAGGTCTTGAGGACGCGGTAACGGTGACCCTTGATGGTTTGGTGGCCGATCCACATTTGTGGCAACTGGTCGTAGTAGTGACGGGCAGTGTTAAACCGATAACTCGGTTGGGCGTTTGGGTGATTGAAACGCTTGACGACGAGTCGGTGATAACCTTTGGATTTGAACGTAAAAACAGCGGGTTTACCCCCCACACGTTTACCGTGCTTTTCCAAGTGGTAGCTGATACTGTGTGGTTTAATCTGAATGACCGTGTAGATTTTTTCTGATGGATGGTACTGTGTCCAGGTTCCCCGTAGTGCTGTCGGAACCGTCGTGGCTGTTTGTTTGGCCAGAGCGGTCGATCCGCTGATGACGACGGACAACATGGCAATGATCCCCAATAGTAGATTAAATTTAAGCTTCATAAGCTAAATCACCCCTTTAGCACAATTATACAGTTAAATGGCAACTATTCAACACTGTAAAAAAAGTCGCTATTATACTATTTATAATCGGTTGGAATTACGCGGGAAGATAGGTCGATTTTAAATGAAGTGAATTGAGATGGAGGATCAGTGAGGCTTTAGGCCAACTAATTTAAGCGTCAAAGCAGATTGCTCAGGGTGAAAATTAACGGGATGGTGACCAGGCAAAGAATCGTTGATAGGCTCATCAGTGTGACGGCTGGACTTGTGTCGCCATGGGCTTGCAGGGTAAAGAGAACCACGTTGCCGGCAACCGGACAGGCACCCATCAGTACTGTGGTGTAAAGCGGGACACCTTGAACACCGAATAGTTTTAGAATGAGGAGCATGATGATTGGAAAGAGTAAATTTCGGAGTAAGAGTGGTCCCCACAGTCTGTGGTCGAGCGTGTGACGGTTCAATTTAACCGCGGCCAAGCTGTTCCCGATGACAATCATGGACAGCGGCGTGTTGATCGAGCTGATATAGGTGATGGTCTGGTTGAGTAGACTGGGCAGGTGGATGCCGCTGACGAAGACGATTAGGCCGACCGCAATGGCGACGATGTTGGGGTTTAAGAGAATTTGATGCCAGTTAATGTGTCGATCGTTCGCCTGGTGCGGTGTAAAGAGGGCGATACCGTGCGTCCAACAGAAAATATTGAAGCCAGCTAGCGAGGCCACCGCGAAGAAAACACCGGTGCTGCCAAAGAGGGCACTGGCGAGCGGGACGCCCATGAAGCCGGCGTTGGAGTAGACGGAACCGAACCGCGCGATGCGTCGTAAGTTGACGTCGGCGACGCGTTTGAAAACGAGGTTGGTAACAATGACCATGATGCCATATGTGATGAGAATACCGAGCATGACCCAAGCTAGAGCCTGTAAGCGACTCGTAGAAAAGCGTTGTTCAAAGGCGTTGATGATGAGGCAGGGCGACACCACGTAAAGTAAGATGTTCGTGAGGTCGGTGGCGGTCTGGCCGTGCATGAAGCCTAGCTTGTTGATGAGTAAACCGACAGCCATTAAAACAAACATTAGCGTAATCTGGCTGGTTAATTGTCCCATATCCATTGGGCACCCTTCTTTCTGAAAATGACCAACCAGGATTATTATGCGGTTGTTTTCAGGAGAGTGTCAATGTTAAGTTGAGTCATCCATGCAATAATCGAGATGGAAATTAATTTAGGAAGGGTTGTTGTTTGGCCAAAATTAGTCATATAATGAACAAGAGTGGTGTGGGAGCCACCGATTCGTAGGGGTAGGAGGACTGTGTAAAGATTGTAAAGATTGAGTTGTGAGGTGTGGGAGCCACCGATTCGTAGGGGTAGGAGGACAGGTTAGATGCGCATTAACCGATTTTTTTACCGATCCGGTGATTTTTGGGCTGGCTTGGTAGCATTGATTGTTGGTTTTTGGGGATTATCACCGATTGCAACTGACTTTTTTTATTGGATATTTTCCGTTGCGTTAATGATGGTGGGCATCTACGAACTGTTTCGCGGATTGACCAACAGTCGGTCAACGGATGACAAGGAGCATAAAAAGCATGATGTTTAATAGCCATTTTTATAAATCCGTCGATTTTTGGAGCGGTGTGTTGATCTTGTTGCTGATGGTCTGGGATATCATGCCGGTCCGGTTAACGAGCGTCTTCTGGTGGGTCTCACTAGCCTTAGTCGTTGGTGGGCTTTACTACGTATTCAAGGGCTTGTTCGGCGCAAAGAAAGTAACGAAGTAAAATTTGAGAATGTGGCGTGCTACTTAGGTGGTACGCTCTTTTTTTGCCAAAAAAACTCCCACCACTCGATTGGGAGTAGTGGGAGTCATTTATCTTCAGTTATCTTTGTTGTCATCCTTGTCATCGGGGTCGTGGAATTCAATCTGCTTCCGTGGCGGATTGACCGTGACTTCCAACCAGTTGATGAACGAGTTTTCGTAATCGAGAATCTTCAGGTCGAAGTTTTCCAAATGAATCACGTCGTTGACCTTCACCTCAGGATAATTATCGATGATGTAGCCGGCCATCGTGACGGTTTCAGTTGACTCAAACTCTTTGATATCAACGTTGAAGTACCGTTCGAAATCGTAAGTCGTCATCTTCCCGTTGACCTGGAACGTGCCACTAGGTTGCTTGAAGATATACTGATCATTCGCATCGTCAATTTCATCGCGGACAGTCCCGAACAACTCTTCATAAATATCCTTGTCGGTAATGATCCCAGAAGTCCCACCATATTCATCAACAACGACGACGATAGGAGTCCGTTTCTTGATCATTTGTTGCAAGACTTGGGTAATCGGCGTTGTTTCTGGCGTTGTCGAGATGTCCCGAATTAGTTTGTCCACGCGAACGTGCGAGTCAACTTGCTGTTGGCGAATCAGGTCGTAGTTGTAAACGTAACCGAGGATTTTATCCTTATCGTTGTCAGCGACCACGGGCAACCGACTGAAGCGTTCCTGTAAATAAACCGTCAACGCTTCTTTAACGTTGGATGTGATGTCGATGACGATCAATTGAGTCCGGTCGATCATGATATCCTTGGCAACCTTGTCGTTTAGCTCGAAGGCCCGTTGCATGTAGACCAAGTCGTTCTTTTCCAGCTCGCCGCCCTCCACGGCACTCCGCGAAAGGTTTAAAATTTCAGCTTGAGAGAAGACTTCGTCACTTTCATTAGCGACTTTTAACCCCATCATTTTGACGACCCCGGAAGCACTGGTGTTGAGCAACCAGACGAACGGGTAAAACAAGACGTGGCAGTAGTGCAATGGTGTGACGATGAGCATCAATACCTTCATTGGCATGTCGATAGAAATGTTCTTAGGTACAATTTCGGTAAAGACAACTTCTAAATAAGTTAACAGCAGTACCCCGACAATCACACTGAGCGTGTGTGCCGTGGCCGTGTTCAAGTGGGCGGGGGCGATTCCGCCAAGCAATAGGTCAACGAAGAACGTTTCCCCGATCCACCCTAAGATAATTCCGGCGAGGGAGACCCCCACTTGTGTCGTTGATAAATATTCATTTAAATTGGTGACCATTTTCATGGCCCGATTAAGCTTAGTCGATGGCTTGTCCAATGCCGCAATCTTTTCTTCCAAAGCACTTGGACGCGTCTGAACTAAAGCAAACTCGCAGGCAACAAAGAAAGCTGCAAAAAAGAAGGTAATTAAAATAATAATTAGATTCACAACTATCTGACCGCTATCCACACATCATTCCTCATTTCATATCGTTCTATCTCTTTATTATAGCGCGTCTCACCGCCTTTTCACAGGGGGTGAATTGTAGCAAATTCTACCCTTTCTAAGTTCGCTTAGCAACCGAACAGACGAAAAAAGTCAGAGAAAGAATGGATTGCTTAACGTTTTGACCAAAAAGGACTAGACTTGACTTTAGTAACATCAAAGGAGATTTTGATTATGGCAGATACACCAAAGGAAAAAGCAGCAACAGAAACCGTTGACATTCCAACAGAAGACGTTGAAAAGGCAGCGAAGTTGATTCTTGATCCGGGGTATGTGACGAAAAAAGACCTACCAAAGATGGCAGATTTAGCCTGGGCAACCGCGCTATCTGATGCTGTAACTAAGCATTTCTTAAACGACGACGATGACCATGACCCGTACGTTTACTTCGAACAATTTGATTTCGCTGGTGGGGATATCGATTCCGTTATCTTCAACATGGATATTGTCAAGACTAGAGACGAAGCTTTGCACGACCTGGCTGACGCTCTGGATGAAAAGATTGTAAATAACGAGGTTCAACAAACAACCTACTAATTCGTTACTTGGAAATAAGAGTGAGTCGGAGATTATATCTCGGGCTCACTTTTTGTTTACAACGGGCCAGTGACAATGTCACCCCAGTCAATGGTAAACAGCATAGATAATATAATGAGAACTATATTTTAAGATGAAAGACTAACCTTAGGGAAAATCTTGAGTAGCAGTACGGAACTAAGCATCGTTCGTGCATAAAACCATTGTCCCCAATAACGAAATTAAAACGCGTTGATTAACTGATGATTCGGGATTGATTATAGGGGATTATTGGGCTACCCAGTCTGCCGAGAGTGTCCAGAAACGTTAGGCGCTTTTCATATTTTGTTATAACATGTATGTAGACTTACATATGAAAAACAATTCTATTTTTATTTAGAATTAATTAACGAGGTTTAGTGTTTATATAGCGCCTCGGCTTTCAGGGGAAATAGATATGCAAACCTTTGGTGTACTCATTCCGGCACTTAATCCGGATCAAAAATTAATCGACCTGTTGCGCCAGTTACTGGTTAGCAACGGGCCAATTTCAACGATTCTGATAGTTGATGATGGGAGTAGCGCAGCGCATCAGCTCATCTTTAAGCAAATTGAAAGCATGCACGACTCACGATTACACGTGCTACATCACGACCATAATCGCGGGAAGGGTGCGGCTTTGAAGACTGGTTTCCAGTTTTATCTCGATCAAGCCACGCCAGTAACGGGGATTGCGACCATGGACTCCGACGGCCAGCATACGGTAGCGGCTTTGGAAAAATGTTTAACACTAGCTGAGCAGCGGCCAGGAGATTTGGTCATTGGTGCCCGTAAGTTTACGGAGGACATTCCGTTTCGGAGTCGGTTTGGCAATCTGTTAACGGATGGCCTGGTGCGGTTGATCACGCATCAAACGATCAGCGATACCCAGACGGGATTGCGGGTCATTCCAATGAGCTACGTTCACCGGTTAGTTACTTTTCCTGGCGAACGGTTTGAATTTGAATTTGATATGTTACTAGAAGCCAAGAAGTATCACGTTACGATTAGCGAGCAGCCGATTCCGACGATTTATCTCGACGGCAACTCCTCGTCGCATTTCCGGGTTATTCGGGATTCAGTTGCCATTTACTCACGTTTCCTAAAGTTCTCGGCGAGTGGCTTGATGTCGTTTTTGGTGGACATTGGTTTGTTCACCTTGCTAATGAGCCTCATCGGCAATCATTCGTTGCGGACCATTATGGTGGCCACGGTGATTGCCCGATTGTTGTCGGCAATCGTCAATTACCTGTTGAATCGTCACATGGTATTCGGTAATGCCGGTGAGCAAACGTTGTTAAAATATGGCGCGTTACTAGCCGTGCAGACAGTTGCGTCTGGCTACCTGACGCATGGGTTAACCGTTTTATTACCATTCGGTTCAGCGCACTGGGCCCCAACGGTTGCGAAAATGTTGGGGGACTTCTGCTTATTTCTGATTAGTTACTACATTCAAAAGAATTTGATTTTCAAAGAGGGACAGCATGTCTAATAAGCGTCGAGCAGTTTACATTTTAGCCATCGTTTTATCGGTGATTTATTTATTGTGGCGGGTGTTCTTCACCATCCCGTGGCATGCTAATATTTTTACGCTAATTTTTGCGTTGCTCTTGGTTATTAGTGAAATTTTGTCGAACTTTACCGGGTTCATTCTGATTTTCTTCCGGATGTTGGCCACCCGGAAGAAGCAAGACATTACTATTCCAGACTATGATCCGAAGCAAACGGTTCCTGACGTTGATTTAATTATCGTGACCCATAACGAAGAGGTCGAATTGCTGCGGAAAACAGTGAATGCCGCCACTTTTATTGACTATCCGGACAAGAGTAAAGTTCACGTCGTTATTTCTGACGATGGAAACCGGCCAGAGGTTAAGGCGTTGGCAGAGCATTATCACGTAGGGTATTCCGGGGTGGTCGATAACAAGAAAGCCAAATCTGGGAACATCAACAGTACGATGGCCAAGTTAGATTCTCCACTATTTGTGATTTTTGATACGGATATGATTCCCTTCTCAGGATTCCTAAATGCCACGGTACCGTTGTTCCAAGAGAACTTTCGGCAGTTAGAAGAAGACCCAGACAATACTGAACCGTTGGGTTTCGTGCAGACACCACAAAGCTTTTATAATGCCGATATTTTCCAGTTCAATTTGTTCTCTGAAAAGGTGATTCCTAACGAACAAGACTTCTTCTCTCGAGACGTTAACGTTCTTAATGGAGGGAATAAGCGGGCATTGTTTACGGGCTCCAACGCGGTCTTCTTACGGAAGGCCGTGGATGAGGTTGGGGGCTTTCCGACCGATACCATTACCGAAGACTTCGAGCTCGGAACCATGTTGAACATGGCAGGTTATATCAGTCTGGCGACGAAGGTTCCTGAGTCTAGTGGGATCACGCCAATTGACTTAAAAGGGGTCATTAAGCAGCGGACCCGCTGGGCACGAGGCGTTATTCAAAGCTGTCGGAACCTGCATATCTTTACGAATCCCAAGCTCTCTTGGATCAATCGGCTAATTTTAATTAACACCTACTTTTACTGGTGGGCATTTTTCCGGCGGATGGTCTACATTACCGCGCCAATCCTCTACGCCCTCTTCAAGATTCAAGTGGTTAACGCCAATTTCTGGGTGCTAATGGTCGTATGGGCGCCCGGGTATTTCCTGCTTCACTATGTGATGGGGGATACTTCAGGCATGCATGAAACGAACGGGAAGATTCGGAATGAACGCTGGGGTGAGGTGCAGGAGACCTTCTTTGCACCGTACCTCTTCATCCCAGTCTTACTAGAAACGTTGGGGATTAAAGCTAAGAAGTTTAAGGTGACGTCAAAGAATGTGACGATTTCTTTTAAAGACCGGTTGTACATGCTTCCGTACTTCTTCCTCTGGGCGATTACCCTAATTTCCATTATTAAATTCAACTATGGGAAGTACGGTTCGGAAATTCTGGTTGGGAGTGTTATTACATTCTGGCTGTTAATGCACTTTATCAATTTGAGTATGTGTTTATTTATTGCCATGGGACGACGGGTCTACCGAAAAAACGAGCGGTTTACCCGTCAGATTTCAGGCCAAGTTCGTCGCGACGAGACATGGCATCCATTTACCACGGAAGATGTTTCCGAAGGTGGGATTGCCTTCACCATGCCGGAAGACAGCGGTATTGAGCTTAAGGAAGGTGACAAGACTGACTTTCAGCTCGAGTATCGCCACGAAAAAATCATGTTGCATGGTAAGGTTGCGCGAATCAGTCATCGCGGCAAACAAGCCATTTACAGTGCCATGGTTTCTGTCGAACCGGACCGAAACCGGGATTATTATCTGCAACTAATCTACGACGGGGCGAACCAGACCTTGCCGCGGGTTCAGGACACTTGGATCACCCCATTTGATGAGCTCTACATGAACTTCATCGTTCGGGCGCAAGCGTTTGAACGTAACTTCGGCCGGCGATTCAACCGGTTCTAAATTCGAGAAGAGAGTGGGTGGCCAACCGTGTCGTGGTTGGGATTAGGACTATATGTGTTGGGATTAATCGGTTATGGGGGAACCTTTCGCCGATTAGGGGTTAGTCCCTACCTTTCCTGGATCACAGCCATGCTGTTTCAGATTCTGGTGCTTTACGGTTGCGCCATGGTCGGCGGCTTGGACACAGGGATTCAGTGGGTTACCTATGTCGGGATTGCGTTGTTTGGGTTATGGACTATTTTGAGCTTTTGGCGTAAAGCCCAACTACAATTCGAAGGGATTCACTTGTTTGATTTCTGGATGATTGCTTTAGGGTTGGCCATGGGCCAGGTACTTTACCACAGTCCCTTAGTTCATTACGACAATTTTTCTCACTGGGCCGTTATGGTCAAATTCATGTTCTTCAGCGGTCGACTCCCAGGTGCTGCGGATAAACTGATTTCCTTTACCTCCTATCCACCAGCCACCGCCCTGTATATCACACAGGTTTTGCACTGGACGGGGTTCAGTGAAGGGGCGATGTTACTTGCCCAGTTCGCGTTGATCTGGGCGGCGGCATATTCGGTCTTTGCCGTGTTGCGGGACCGGACGCGGGCACTCACTGGGATGTTGCTGTGTTTGACGATTGCGATATCATTTGTCTTTAATATCGCGATTCGTCTGAACAATTTGCTGGTAGATTATGTGTTACCGATTCTGGCAGTTGCCGCGATAGCCGGTATCTGGGCTTATCGCAAGCATCCGTGGGTACTGAGTGGACATGTGGCGCTCTTTGTTGCCGTGCTGCTACTGGTCAAGAACTCGGCGACATTCTTTGTGGTCGTGATCGGTATCTACTTCTTAGTGACCTTGGTTCAAAATAACCGTGAACACTGGTACGTCGCAACCTTACGGATACCGGTTCAAGCGGTGCTGACGTTGGGACTAGCGGCGATTCCATTTCTGATATGGAATTGGCACGTGAAGACGACCTTTACCGTTTCCAAGCATGAGATTAGTTCGCAAGCCTATGCGAACCAGTTATCGGGTGAGAGTGCCAAGACAATCATGAAGATCCTTCATAAATTTCTTAGTCAGATTCTGAGTCTGGGGTCGCTATCGACACAGGGAATTTTATTGATTAATGTTATTTTGATTGGTGCTTGGGTCATGATTCGATTTGGCAGTCAGCAGAAAAATCACTTATTGTGGGTTGCTGCGATGCTCGACGTTATTTTTTTGCTGTATTATGGCAGTCTGTTTGGAATGTACATTCTGTCCATGCCGTATGCTGAGGCTATCTTATTGGATGGATTTGAACGCTACATGGGAAGTACGGTGATCCTGAACCTCTATATTGGCGCGATGTTCCTAGTAAGAGCCATGGACGGTGCCATGTATGAGCAAAATTTTCAAAAGCGAGACTCACGGTCGTTTGCGTCGATCGTAACGAAAAACGCCTATCAAATTGGGACGTTGATTGTCGGCTTCTTTGCGATTACCATGATGTATTCGGAAATTACGGGGACTAAGTTTACAAATGAAATGAACCATAATACGTTGCCCTTGCAATTGCAGCGGGACTCGAAGCCTTGGACACACTTAAATCATAAGAAAATCTTGGTTGTCGATCCGCATGCTGACGATGTTGCTGATTATTATGCGGGATATGCGGCTCGGTATTACTATTTCACGGACAAGGCAGTGGGTCAAGAAAACTTTATGGTCACGCCAGCCGTCTTTAAACAGACTGTGCAAAGCTATCAGTACGTGGTCATTCCGGAATATCACCGGACGTTTACGAAACTGACAAAACGGGTTTATCACCAAAAGATCAAGACCGGGCTGTTCAAGGTTCATAAGCATTATTTGCAGCGAATGCACTAGTAGGGGTGCAGGGGCTAGGAGAGAGGTGTCAGCTTGTCCTGGTTAGGTTTGCTACTAATTATTTTATCGTTGATGGGGTACAACGGCAGTATTCGTCGATTAGGGGTCAGTCCCTATCTGGCATGGATTACGAGTATCTTAGTGCAGATCCTTTTGGATTATGTTTTTGCGATGCTGGGACTACTGCGTTTAGGGCTCCGATTGGTAACTCTGTTTGGTGTGTTACTATTAGTCATTCGACTGATACTGGGCCACTATGGTAAGGGTGCTTTAAAGTTTGAAGGGGTTCATAGCTTTGACTTCTGGATGGTTAGTCTGGGGTTAGTCATGGCGTATGAGCTATATCATAGCCCGTTAGTGCATTACGATAACTTTTCCCATTGGGCAGTTATTGTCAAGTTTCTAACGTTTACGGGACGATTACCCGGTGCGCACGACGCGATTATTTCATTTACATCGTATCCACCGGCAATGGCGCTGTGGCTCACGCAGATGGTGACTTGGACGGGATACAGTGAAGGGGCCATGTTGGTTGCTCAGTTTGGCTTGATTTGGGCGGCCTCCTATGCCGTCTTCAACATCTTGCGGGACCGCACCCGGGGGTTGACGTCATTTATCCTGTGCTTGACTATCGCGGTTTCTTACGTCTTTAACATTAATATTCGTCTGAATAATTTACTGGTTGACTACGTACTGCCAATTATTACGGTGGCCGGGTTAGTCGGTATCTATGTCTATCGAAAGCAGCCGTGGCATCTGAGCGCGCACGTGGCTATCTTCAGTGCGAGCCTCTTACTAGTAAAAAATTCGGCGGCATTTTTCGTGGCAGTTCTAGCGGTTTACTTCTTATATGAGTTGATTACGAATGCTCAAGGGCACTGGTACTGGAAGCTTTTTAGTGTCCCTGCTCGCTTTATGGTGACCCTAGCGGCGGCGCTGGCACCGTTTCTTTGGTGGGAATGGCACGTCAAAACGACCTTTACGGAGTCTAAGCACGAAATCAGTGCACAGGCCTATTCTCATCAGCTGTCAGGCGAAGGAACCGGACACATTGTTAAGATCGGCGAGAAATTTTTGCATCAAATCCTGAGTCTTAACTCACTATCGACGCAAGGAATCATCTTAATTAATGTTATTTTGTTCGTTGCTTGGTTTATTATTCGCCACCGCAATCACCAGCGTAATCAGTTGCTGGGGATGATGATTCTTCTGGACTTTGTCTTTATCCTCTACTACGGGAGCTTGTTCGGAATGTACATTCTGTCTATGCCATATGCGGAAGCAATCATGTTGGATGGCTTCGAACGGTATATGAGTAGTACGGTAATTCTGAACCTCTTTATTGGGGCAATGGTCCTTGTGCGCGCGTTAGACCGAACCTTCTACGAGCAAGATTTCAGCAAACGTGATTTGCGGGCATTTAAGTCAATTGTGACGAAGAACGCTTATCAATTGGGGACCTTCCTGATGATCTTCTTTGCAATCATCATGATGTATTCGGAAATCAATGGGACGAAGTATACCAATATTTATAATCGAGGGACGCTGCCAATTCAGCTAGATAAGACCTCGAAGCCGTGGACGAAGCTGAGTCATACGAAAATTCTGATTGTTGATCCGCACCCGGGAGATGTGGATAGTTATTATGCGGGTTATTTGGCTAATTACTATTACTTCACGGATAAAGCGGTCGGTCAGGAGAACTTCATGGAGTCGAAGTCAGACTTCAAGAAAAATGTTCTCCGTTATCAGTACGTCGTGATTCCTGAGTACCATCATACCTTTACGGTCATGGTACGGAAGGTCTTTCATCAGCACGTCCGCACCGGGCTGTATAAGGTGGAACAGGACGGTTTGGAACGTAAACATTAACCGTAATTTTGGTCACTGTGGAGATATTCTGCAGTGGCCATTTTTTTGGTTAGGTGATGACAAGGAGAAGTTTACCATAGAAGTTCGAACGGATGTTCATCTTTACAAAGACTGAACGTAACCTTTACACGGTTGATATAATTTGATTTTATTTGACCTTTAATGTAAAGGTATGATCTTTATTTGATGTAGATTAGACACCTGTAAATATAAAAGCTGTTTTGACAGCGTTTATATTTACGAATTAGCACTCTGGTCGAGTGAGTGCTAATTACTTGCATTGCTGACCAATACTGACTATTATAGATAATGTAATCAAGCAGAAAGGGGTTATGAATTATGGCTAATGATGTTATGAACCGGAACTTTGATTTATTTGATCCAATGAATTTCTTCAATGAAGTGGGTAACTTGGGTCACGATATGTTTAGTGGTGATAGCAGTATGAAGACGGATGTGGTCGAACACGACAAAGACTACGTGGTCACGGCTGAATTGCCAGGCTTTAAGAAGGACGATATTCATGTCGACTACCGGGATGACACGTTACGTATTTCTGGTAAGACTGAGGTCAACCAATCTGCTAAGGACGACGATGGCCGGGTTCTCCGTCAAGAGCGGAGCAGCCAAAATGTTGCGCGTTCCTTCTATCTCCCAGACATTGACTTGAAGAACGTTCAGGCAAAGTATGATGCCGGCATCTTGACGCTGACCTTGCCAAAGCAAACCAAAGTTGACGATAACCATGAAATCAGCATTGACTAACCTTAATAGGTAATGAAACGGGTTTGGGACAAAAGTCCCAGACCCGTTTTGCGTTCTAAACGTATGTGGTCGAAACGGGCGTCAACAGGCAGTCACCTCCGCTTAACGTTGACAGACAACCAATCCAGAACCGGGATTAAGGACGTTAACTAAACGTTTTCTGGCCCACACTCGTTTCTGTATTTGCTTTTGGTGTTGAGAGCTTGTAATGGTTTTTATCATTTTAGGTATTACTATGTAATTACTTATTAGGGAGGGACTTAATATGAAGGCTAGAAAACAAGGAAATGCTTTAGTATTAAGCATTCCAGCTAAACTTGATGTAAAAGAGGGGACGGACTATATGGTTATGAAAGAAGCTAACGCCGTTGATTTTATGAAGGTTGCCAAGATAGTCAATGATGGCTTAGGCTTCGATAGAATTATCGGTAATCTTTAAATTCGGTAAACACGAAAAGCCATGTGAGCATCCGATTTGAGATGTCCACATGGCTTTTTATAATTAGTACTGTTTCCCAGTCTCATAAACGATTTCTGGCTCATTCCCAGTCCGCTCGTTCTTATTCAGCAGGTCGATCATGGTCATCTCGTCTTCGGCCAAGGAGAAGTCAAAGATGTCAGCGTTCTCCTGAATCCGTTCCACGTGAGTCGACTTGGGAATCGGCAACAGGCCGTGTTGAAGTTCCCAACGTAAAATAACCTGGGCGACCGTCTTACCTTGGTGCTTGGCAATTTTAGCCAGCATTGGGTTGTCTAAAACGACACGTCGGCCCAAGGGACTCCAGGCTTCCGTGACGATTTTTTGGTCACGGTCGAAGTCGAGTAGCGCTTGTTGATTCAAGTAGGGATGATATTCGACTTGGTTAACAACCGGCATCTCCTTAGCCTGCGTGGCAAGTAACTCCAAGTGAGCCATGGTGTAATTGGATACACCAATTGATTTGACCTTGCCATCTGCTTTCAGCTGCTCCATAGCCCGCCAGGTGTCGAAAAAGTATTCGTGAACTGGCCAATGAACCAATAGGAGGTCCAGATAATCTGTCTGAAGTCGTTTCAATGACCCCTCGACGGCCTTCATTGTTCGGTCATAACCCTGGACAACTTCAGCCACTTTGCTGGTCAAAAAGAGACCCTCGCGTGGTAAGCCGAGTTGGTGAATTGTTGGTCCGAGAATATCCTCGTTGCGGTACATCATGGCCGTGTCGAACATCCGGTAGCCGGCGTTCCAAGCGGCGTTAATGGTGGTGGTCATCGTTTCTTGGTCACCGATTAAATAGGTGCCGAAACCCATGACGGGCATGCGGTTGCCGTCGGCGAGTTCAATCGTATCCGTAATCTTGGTGGGTGTCATCGTGTGTTCCTCCTTGACGGCAAATGTCGTCAGCATAATAAGTCTAGTTTAGGCTAAATCGGTTAAAATGACAACGCTTTCTACCGGCGCTTAAATTGGTCGTAGAGGTTAATGGAAGCCTCAATCAACATACCAAACGTCATGAGCCACATGGCGAGCATATCTTGATGGGCTAACATACACCCGAGCAGGATTGAGTAGAGGATAAATAGAATAACAGCTGGTAATTTGTGATTCATAATGATTCCTCCCATGGATTAGTTTGACCATTTCATCAGTCGGGTTCAACTGATTACAGGTTGGCAGATAGTAGAAATCAGCGCGCCTACGCAATCGGTACGTGAGCTGGTTTCTGCAATCTTCCTAATTTCAGTATAGCTGTTTCGGTGGCAACCGTTAAATCAGTGATGATTCGTTAAGGATAGGGAAAATCTGAACGGATTAAGGGAGCGCTACCAAAATATCTAGTACAATGGGGGTAACGAAACGGTGAAGGAGGCTGGTGTGATGGCAGACCGTTATTTACCACCGATTGCTAGCGGATTGACGGCCGCTGAGGTCAAAGAGCGAATCGCTGCGGGCCAACAGAATGACCCGTTACCGCCGCTGACTCGAAGTGTTAAACAAATATTTCGGGATAATTTATTAACCCTGTTTAACTTAATCAACCTACTCCTAGGTGGACTGGTCTTGTTCACCGGAAGCTATAAGAACTTACTCTTTTTGGGTGTGGTCGTGGTCAACACGGGGATCGGTATCTTCCAAGAGATCCGGTCTAAACGTCAAGTCGACAGACTGGCGTTACTCTCAGAAGCTAATATTAATGTGCGCCGTGAGGGTCAGGTCGAGTCGCACCACCAAGACGCTATTGTCATGGATGACCTGCTTGAAATTGGCCGGGGTGATCAGCTGCCTGTGGATGGCCTGATTCGGGACACACAAGGGATGGAAGTCGATGAATCTCAGATTACCGGGGAGTCGACGCCCATCATCAAGCAGACCGGTGACGAGCTAGTCTCCGGAAGCGTCATTCTTGGTGGTCGCGCCATTGTGCAGACAACGGCGGTCGGGAGTGGGAGTTTTGTCAAACAGTTGGCGCACTCGGCCAAGCAGAAACGGCGGACGGCTAGTCAACTGCTGACGATTATTAATCGAATTATTAAAGTGCTCACGTTTGCCATTATTCCCTTAGGTGCCGCGCTATTTATCTCGGCGATGATGCGTGGTCAGAGTCAAAACCGCGCGATTCTGGGGACCGTGGCGTCAATGGTCGGCATGATTCCAGAAGGGCTAGTTCTACTGACGTCTGTGGCGTTAGCGGCGGGGGCCTTTACCTTGGGACGGCGGCACGTTTTGGTGCGGGAGTTGCCCGCAATCGAAGCGCTTGCCAGAGTTGACGTGCTGTGCCTAGATAAGACGGGGACCATCACTAACGGTCTCCTCCAATTAGAACGCGTCGAACCATTAGCCCAACAGTCGACCGGCCAACTCAACACGATACTGGCTAAATTGGTGGCCGCAACGGGTGATGACAACGAAACGGCCCAGGCCGTCCAGACAGCACTGGGCACGCCAGCGGTTGTTGCTGATACCAGTTTACCGTTTTCTTCCGGTCGTAAATGGAGCGGGGCGGCCTTTGACCAGCATGCGTACGTCATGGGCGCGCCGGAGTTTATCTTCGATACAGTACCAACCGACGTGAAACAGCGAATCCAAGTGCTGGCCGCACAGGGGTACCGGGTGCTCCTACTGGCCGAAGTCACTGAGCTGATGACGCCGCGGCCGATGAATCCGCGGGCAATCGGACTGCTGTTGATCACCGACGAGTTGCGGCCACGAGCCAAGGATACCTTTGGCTTTTTTGCCAATCAAGATGTTGCGCTGAAGGTAATTTCCGGTGATAATCCCGTCACGGTCGCCAGTATTGCTGAACGCGCCGGAATCGCTGGTGCCAAGCAATTGGTCGACATGAGTCAGGTGGGAGTCGAGCCGGATTACGACCGCCTAGTCAGTGAGAACAACGTGTTTGGTCGAGTTACGCCACAACAGAAGGAACAATTGATCAAAGCCTATCAACGCGCTGGGCACACGGTGGCGATGACGGGGGACGGGGTCAACGATCTGCTGGCCCTACGCCAAGCCGACTGCAGCATTGCCATGGCGTCCGGGAGCGAGGCGACCAAGAGTCTGGCCGATTTCGTGCTGGTCGATTCGAACTTTGATGCGATGATTAACGTCCTTAATGAGGGTCGCCGGGTCATTAATAACATCGAGCGGGTCGCGTCCTTATTCTTGATTAAGACGATGTACTCAGTTGTCCTGACGCTGATTTTTATCTTCATGACGCGTAGTTATCCGTTCGAGCCCATTCAACTGACCCCCATCTCGTCATTAATGGTGGGAATTCCCACGTTCTTCCTAGCCCTGCAACCCAACTATGCCCGGATCACGGGTCGCTTCATGCAGCAGGTCATGGAGATTGCCGCACCAGCTGCCATCTGCGTGGTCAGCTATATTCTCGTTATCATGGCGATTGGGACGCAGTTCAGCCTGAGCTTTGCGACGACTTCGACGTTAAGTGTCTTGATGACTGGGCTGATCAGTTTAAATGCGCTGTTGATGGTTGCGCGGCCGCTAAACCGCTTTAAGATTGCGTTAGTGGCCATCATGGCTGGCTTGTTTGCCATCATTTTCCTGTTCTTTGGCCCCATTTTCTCTTTGGTCAGCCTGTTAAATTGGAAATTAGCGTTGCTGTATCTACCGCTGATGGTGAGCGTCGTACCGGTCTTTGTCGTGGTCCAGGACGTCTTAGGTCATCGGATTCTGAGCCGAATTCGGTGGCGTTGACGCGTTACTGGTCTTTTCACTAGGTGAATTCCCGGATTTGCTTCTTAGCTAGTCATTAGGACTAGATTCTATGCTATAATCGGAGGTAGAAACGGAAGGGTAGGGAAGTAACATGGCTGATTTTAATCAATACACCCGCTGGGAACATCAGATGCACGGCGTCAGGCTCCCACGCTGGGATGACTTACCGAAGTTTGACCTCTACATGGACCAGGTCACGGCGCTGATCAACGATGTGCTGGGTCCGCTGGGGATCGATACGATTACGCCAGCAATGATCAATAATTATGTGAAGCATAACGTCATTTTGGCACCCGTTAAGAAAAAATATCAGACCATGCAGCTGACGGATATTTTAATGATCAGCCTCCTCAAACCCATGTTCCAAACGGATACGGTCCGTTCGGGAATCGATCAGATCACGGCTGGCGACTATCCGAAGCAGGCTTACGATAACTTCATCGGCCAATTAGAGGACCGCCTTCACCATCTCGGCGAGGAACAGGTTCAGCCGGCGGCGAAGGACTTAAATGAAAAGCTGATGCAGGTGGCTGTTGACGCAGTGGTTGCCCGGCTACAGTCGGAGAAACTGCTGCATTTGATCAAACGACCATTACGAAAAATCGAGAAGAAATAACGCTGTTTACAATTTTAAAGTAACGCCAAAAACGGCGGCACAACTAAACTTGTGTCGTCGTTTTTACGTACTTATTGTGTCTGCGTTTCCAACGATAAATCATTCATAAACGTCAGCAGTAAGTTGGCGTAACTCGGATGATCCGTGTTGTCTTTGATTTCCTGTTGAATCAGGTGCAGGTTGTTCGTGATGACGCCATTGACGCCCATAAACATCATTTGGTCCATGGTCGTTACGTCGTCGATGTCCCAGGCGTAGACCCGCTTATGTTCGCGATTGGCTTGGTCGATAAATGAATCGTTGAGGGTCGTCGACTCCATGGTGTAGGCATTGGCGCGGGTGTGCGGGAACGTCAGGTTGTACGGCAAGATGTAGCTGACGAACAAGTTGGGGTGCTCTTTTTTCAACCGATTCATGATGGAATAGCTAAGGGTGTGGACCTGTTCGTGGTTGTCGATGATGCGCTGACCGAACTGACGGTAGAAACGTTCGGGTAAGTCGGTCGTGTCAGCGCCGCCCGTTTTAATTTCAATCAGCAATTTCTGATGATGGGCGATGGCCGTATTGAGGTAGTGATTGAAGCTAGGAATCTTCGCCTGGTAGCCGTTCTCCGTGACGGTGACCTTAGTCAATTGCGCTAGGGTCATCTTGGAGACACTTCGCTTCAGGTTTGCTAGATTCTTCAGTTTGGCGTCGTGCATCACGACAAATTGGTGGTCCTTGGTCATGCGGACGTCCATTTCAACGTAGTCGGGTTTTTCCTTACTGGTCTTGATCATTGCCGGAATGGTATTTTGAACGCCATTGCCGTTATCCACGCCGCGATGGGCAATGGTGAGTGGTTTGCTCATGGCGAGACCATTTAGATAGACCAGATTAAACCCGACCAGGGCGGCGCTGATGACGGTCAGACCGGCGAGAATCATGATTCGAGTCCGCAAGCGCGTCTTCGCTGGTTCGCGGAAGCTAAAGAGCATCGATGGTGATAGGTGATGGGTCTCGTGACTGCTCAGGATGACCATCATGAAGATGACCGTGGAGTAGCAGACGATAAATTCCGTAATGACCTCCATCAAAAACAGATTCACGGTCGCGGCGACCAACGCCACGCCGGTCTTGTCAAAGAGCACCTGACCAAGATATAGGATGATGTAAATGAGAGTGACGACGACGCTGACGATGACCAGCGTTAACAAGATTCGGCTCAGGTAGCGCCAAAAATGGCCACGAGTGCGTTGCCAACTCAGTCGAATTGCCGCGCGACTATGCAGGTGATCGATCATCATCAGTGGGAGCACGGCAATCAACCGAATTCCCAGGTAGGCCGCGCCAACGTAGAAGAGGCCGAGCAACACGGCGAACAGATTATTCTCCATTAGATAGCTGACGATAAATGAGGGAATCTTCGCCTTGTTCAGCAGGGGGGTCGTAAATAGTTCGCTCCCAAACGGCATGATAACGATGAAGTAACCAATGAAGAAGAGAAAGGTACTCGGCGAAGCGCCAGCAATGCTACGAAAGGTGTCGCCGAGGATGTCGCGTGAGGTTTGCGGTCGGCCCCGTTTGATATTCGTGATTCCTAATAGGAGATAGGCAAACTGCCAGTAAATTAGGGTGATCACGGCCAACAGAATCAGGAGTAACCCAATGATGGCCAGGGGATGGCTCACGATGATGCTGCCGATGTTGGTGTAGGACACGTAAGGTACGTGCTGCCAGGCCATCAGTTCGGCGGTGAGCCAAGTGAAGACGGGTACCGCAAGATAGCTGATGACCAGATTGGTCACGAAGACCAGGGTGACGTAGCTACCCCAGTGCTGGAAAAAGTGGCGGGTCGATTCCCGCCAGAACTGCCAAGTCTGCACAGTTCTCAACTCCTCTCAAGGTAAAGTCAATATGTAGGTTTTAATATTGTTTGGAAATCTATACCTTACTTTAGCATAATCCCGCGCTTAATTTTGGAAAATTACTTGTGGGGTAATAGTTACTGAATTAAATTTCACTTCCTGAAAATAGTTCAGTACGGCTATGAAAATGAAAGCACCCACTAGTGATTGACTTCACACCAGTAAAAATAATTTAAAAAAGTTTAGCAGAACGTGTTAGCGCTTACAATAAAGATGACTGTAAGCCTTACTGCTGTTGAGTTTGGCTACCGGATTAATTAATTGTGATATTTTTAACATTTACGTCTTGCAAACTTTTTCAAATATGATAATATGAAACTCGTGAAGAAGTTAACAATAGTGTTTTCAAAAAATGGAGGCATAAGAATGTTAAAGAACGTGAAAGAAAATTCAAAAGCAACTCCCAAAGAAACGACAGAAACCGTTGACCAAATGATCGACCGGTTAACGGCTAAAGCCCACGACGCCCTCTGCGCCATGGACGACTTTAATCAAGAAAAAGTTGATCACATCGTCCACCAGATGGCCATTGCTGGCTTGGACCAACACATGGCATTAGCCAAGGCCGCTTTCGAGGAAACTGGTCGGGGTGTTATGGAAGACAAAGCCATCAAGAACATGTTTGCGACCGAAGAAATTTGGCACACCATCAAGAAGGACAAAACGGTTGGTATCATTAAAGATGACCGCGAACGTCAACTGATCACGGTTGCCGAACCTCTGGGAATCTTGGCTGGGGTAACCCCAGTTACGAACCCAACGTCGACCACGCTGTTCAAGTCCTTGATTGCCGTGAAGACGCGGAACCCAATCATCTTTGCTTTCCATCCACAAGCACAAAAGTCATCCGTGATGGCCGCTAAGGTCGTTCGTGACGCTGCGATTGCTGCCGGTGCACCTGAAGGGGTTATCCAGTGGATCGAAAAGCCTAGCTTGGAAGCCACGACGGCTTTGATGAACCACCCAATGGTTGCCAGTGTCTTGGCTACCGGTGGTCCTGGCATGGTCAAGGCGGCTTACTCAACCGGGAAGCCAGCCTTGGGGGTTGGTCCTGGTAACGGTCCGGCTTACATTGAAAAGACGGCCAACATCAAGCGGGCCGTTTACGACATCGTTCTTTCCAAGACGTTTGATAACGGAATGGTCTGTGCTTCAGAAAACAGTGCCGTTATTGACCATGAAATCTACGCTGACGTGAAGAAGGAAATGGAAGCTCGAGGCGTCTTCTTCATTAAGAAGAGCGACGAAAAGGCTTTAGCCGATGCTATGTTTGTGCCAAATGGTGGGGTCAAGGGACCAATTGCCGGGATGTCCGCACAAAAGATCGCTGACTTAGCTGGCATCAAGGTGCCTGAAACCACGAAGGTCTTGGCTGCCGAAATCACTGGTGTTGGGCCAAAGTACCCACTTTCTCGTGAAAAGTTATCACCAGTTCTGTCCGTCTACAAGGCTAAGAGCCAAGAAGATGCGTTCAAGCTCTGTGATGAACTACTTCACTTTGGTGGTCTGGGTCATACGGCCGGTATTCACACGATGAACGACGACTTGGCTACCGAATTTGGAATCAAGATGAAGGCTAGTCGGGTCTTAGTCAACACCCCTTCCGCTGTTGGTGGGATCGGGAACATCTACAACGAAATGGTGCCATCATTGACGCTGGGAACTGGTTCATGGGGTAAGAACTCCGTGTCTCACAACGTTTCCTCATTTGACCTGTTGAACATCAAAACGATTGCAAAGCGGCGAAATAACATGCAGTGGATTAAATTACCTCGAGTTTACTTTGAAAAGACGTCTGTCCGTTACTTAGACGATATGCCAGGTGTTAAGCGGGTCTTCCTGGTGACCGACCCAGCCATGGTTGAATTGGGCTACATCGATACGGTCTTAAACGAATTGAAGCGTCAACCAAACGGTATCGAATATTCCCTGTTCTCCGACGTTGAGCCAGACCCAACGACTGATACGGTCAACCGGGGTGTCGCTCAAATGCGGACCTTCAAGCCAGATACCATCGTGGCTTTAGGTGGGGGTTCTGCAATGGACGCCGCCAAGAACATGTGGTTGTTCTACGAAGATCCTGAAGCTAGCTTCTTTGGAGCCAAGCAGAAGTTCTTGGATATCCGGAAGCGGGCTTACAAGTTCAACAAGCCGCACAAGGCACAATTCGTTGCCATTCCAACAACGTCGGGGACTGGTTCCGAAGTTACCCCATTTGCCGTCATCACGGATTCCAAGACCCACGTGAAGTACCCACTGGCCGACTACGCATTGACGCCTGATGTGGCTATCGTGGACTCACAATTTATCGAAACGGTTCCTAAGCGCACGGTTGCTTACTCTGGCCTGGACGTGTTGACTCACGCCATCGAATCCTACGTGTCCAACATGGCTTCCGATTACACGCGGCCATGGTCGTTACAAGCAATTAAGTTAGTCATGGATAACCTGACAAACTCATACAACGGCGACATTACTGCCCGTGAAGAGATGCACAATGCCTCGACGTTAGCCGGGATGGCATTTGCCAACGCCTTCCTCGGGGTCGACCACTCGATCGCCCACAAACTGGGTGGTGAATTCGGCTTGCCGCATGGTCTGGCTATCGCAATCACTTTGCCACACGTTATCCGCTACAACTTCAAGGAACCTACGAAGCTGTCCATGTGGCCTAAGTACGAATCCTTCAGAGCTGACGAAGACTACGCTCAAATCGCGCGGTACCTCGGCTTGCCAGGGACGACTAAGGAAGAGCTGAAGGAAGCCCTCGTCAAGAAGATTACTGACTTGGCCCACTCCGTTGACGTGACGTTGAGCTTGAAGGCTAACGGTGTCGACAAGGCGCACTTCGACAAAGTCGTTGACCACTTAGCCGAATTGGCCTTCGAAGACCAATGCACGACGGCTAACCCAAAGGAACCATTAGTTTCCGAATTGAAGCAGATTATGTTAGATGAATACGACGGGAAAAACGTTGAAAAGTAACGTTTGACCGGAAGCGACCACTCAGGGATGAGGGGCCGCTTTTTTATGGTTAATGGAAGGCGGAAAGGAAGCTTGTGGCGACCGGCGGCTGGTAGGGCGAAAAACGTCCTAGACAGCACCTATATCGTTGATATGCCAGACTTGATTAGTCTTTAGAAAATGGGAAGAGTTACCTATATGGAAAACAAGTTGCCAAATAAGAATCAAAGGGTATCATAGAAGGTATCAGAACTGAATTGGAGGAAATTTTAAAATGACAAAAAAAGTTGTTGTTATCACGGGTGCTTCCAGTGGAATTGGTGAAGCTACGGCGAAGAAACTGGCTGCTGCTGGGAACCAACTGGTTTTAGGTGCGCGGCGTGAATCTCGGTTGCAAGAAATTGTTGCGGCTATTGAACAGGCCGGTGGTGAAGCCGTTTATGCTGTGACCGACGTGACGTCTAGCGACAGCGTGAAGGCTTTGGCCCAAAAGGCTGTGGACACTTACGGGCGCATCGACGTTTGGATGAGTAACGCCGGTTTGATGCCCCAATCCGAACTGATCCAAGGCCGGACTGAAGACTGGGATCAGATGATCGACGTCAACATTAAGGGTGTCTTGTATGGTATCGCTGCGGCCTTACCGATCATGCGGGCCCAAAAGAGTGGTCAATTTATCAATACGGCTTCCGTTGCGGGTCATGCCGTACACCCAGCAAGTAGTGTTTACAGCGCCACGAAGTATGCCGTTCGGGCAATCAGCGAAGGGTTGCGGCAAGAGGAAGCCATTGCCGGCAGTAACGTGCGGGTCACGGTCGTTTCACCAGGAATGGTCGCTACCGAGTTGACCAACCACATCACGGACGCCGCCACCAAGGATCGTCTGGAACATGCATGGGCCGATAACGCCATCAGTCCCGAAGAAATTGCGGATTCTATCTTATTTGCCGTGAACTTACCAGAAAATACTAGTATGAACGAATTGGTTATCCGGCCAACGAGTCAAAAGTAGGCGGTTGTTCAGGCTGGACAATGGTTTTGGCGATTCTGAAGGGTAAAAATAAATGTGTTTCTACTATAATTATAGACATGGTTTGATTGACCAGAAATTTGGACCTAGTTGATTCTGACATAGTCGCTCGTCATTTCCGAATGGGTTCGGTCGACGATTATAAAAATTGTGACGTTAGTTTACCCAGAAATAAGTCAAAATTTGGTGTGATTTGACGCTTAAAATTCGTTAAAAATGATCCGTCATCGAGAGTGATGACGGATTTTTTGTCGTCATTTTCAGCAAAATTGGCACAAAAAGGTCAAATTATCATCGAATTTTCATTAAATATGACAAATTTTATGGTGATTTTGGTGCAAACCACACCGATTTTTAGGACTTATTTGCGCTAAAAAGGGTAAAAATTGGGCTAAAAAAGCGTTTTATATGACAACGGTGTAACAAATATTACGGAATGTCATACTGTAATATTTTTCTTAATATGGGCGTAACCTAACATCAATCTGAATGACATACCCATCGGTTATTCTAATAGCCGTTAAGCAAACAAAGGAGGACATTCATTTCTATGAATATCAAAAAAGCTTTAGTTACGACTCTTGGGACGGTTGCCGTTGTCGGTGCCGGTCTCTTCGCCACGAACGAAACGGCAAACGCCGATGTTAAGGTTACGGTCAAGCAGGGGGATTCTGTTTGGTCATTAGCTAACAAGTACGACTCATCCGTTAAGGCTATCGAAAAGTCTAACAGCTTGAGCAATGCTAGCTTAATCTTTGTCGGTCAAACGTTGAACGTGCCGAACAGCACCCAAGCTACTCAGTACAGCTCTTCATCTGCTTCAGTTGCTAAGCAAAACTACAGCAACACTGCTAGCCAATCAACGACTAGTCAAAGCAGCAACAACACTAACTACAACACGACCTCTAACTACACCAGCAGTAACACCGCTGCTTCTACTGGCGTTTCTGGTTCAGAAGCCAGCGCCAAGGCATGGATCGCCAACAAGGAATCTGGCGGTTCATACTCTGCAAGCAATGGCCAATACGTAGGTAAGTACCAGTTGAGCTCTTCCTACTTGAACGGTGACTACTCAGCCGCCAACCAAGAAAAGGTTGCTAACTCATACGTATCTTCCCGTTACGGTTCATGGTCAGCAGCCCAAGCCTTCTGGCAAGCAAACGGCTGGTACTAAACTAGTTTAGTAAAGCCAATTTACGTTTAAATTCAAGTAACGCCCCCGGATGCAGGTCTAGGGGCGTTTTTTTGTATAAGAGTGCGGAACAGGGCGGTTAACTCCTGAGCATTAACGTCAATAAGTATCTGACCGAGGGACTCGATCAGGTACTTATTGGGGTTAAGCGGAGGGAGTTGCCCTGTGGAGCACGTTTTGGAGGCTGCCAGTATTGGGATCCAAGGGCGAGAGCAAGACTGAGGCCTTAACCAATATAGAATGAAAGACGGTGCCGAGCAGGAGACTTATTCTTGTTAAGCGCAGGAACCTGCCTCGTGGAGCACGTTTTGGAGGCTGCCAGTATCGGGATCTAAGGGCGAGAGTAAGACTATGATCCTAACCAGAGTAAAAATAAAAAGCTGTGACCAAGCAGATAGATTACCTACTAATATAGTAAGAACCACGCAACGTGAGGTCATCAAAAACGTCAAAATCACTAATCAACCAAGGCATCCTTAGCAGAAATGCGAGTGTCTACCGGTCAAAAAGCAAAACCTGCCACGTAAAAGCGGCGACCAAGCAAACTTAAATCGCTAAATCCCAAAAAATCAGTAGCCGCTACCTTCAATTTTCAAAAAATCATTACTACCTAAAGAAGACAACTTTAGCCAAACCATCACAGTAATCTCCCGTTTACCCGCAGTCGTGAATAGATTAGGCGGTGAATGTTTCAGTGTTATTAACCACATTACGGTTTGTCATTTAAGCTAGTTTTTCTTAATCAGGGTGTAACGTCCTGACAACTCCGATGTAACGTCCACAGGTTATGATAGGTCTTGTTAAGTAATTGATAGACAAACGAGCTTCACTAATCAAAAGGAGGACGTTCATTTTTATGAATATCAAAAAAGTTTTAGTTTCTACGTTAGGTACTGTTGCTGTGTTAGGTGCGGGATTCTTTGCCAACACCACTTCCGCTAACGCCGACGTCCGGGTAACGGTGAAGTCAGGAGACACGGTCGCTAAGATTGCTAATCAATATAAATCAAGTGTTTCAGCCATTGAAAAGGCCAACAGCTTAAAGAATGTTAACTTAATCTATGTCGGTGAATCCTTGACGATTCCAGATTCAACCACGTCAACGACAACGGCTGCTACCACGAGCAACTCGGCAACCACTGGATCGACGCAAGCAACGAATAACTACAGTAGCCAAAAGAGCACGGGGACGAACGCTTCCAGCGGTCAATCCGCTTCCACTAGCACTGCAACGTCAGCTGCTACGTCTGGCGCAACCTCTTCAGCAAAGTCTTGGATTGCGAACAAGGAGTCTGGTGGTTCTTACACGGCTTCTAACGGGAACTACTACGGGAAGTATCAACTGACTAAGTCTCTTTTGAATGGAAACTATTCAGCTGCTAACCAGGAAAAGGTTGCCAACAACTACGTGACCTCACGTTACGGGTCATGGGCTGCCGCTAAGTCCTTCTGGCAAGCAAATGGTTGGTACTAAACCGACTAGTTTAGCTGGTTTGGTAAGTTAGCTAAAAAAATAAAATTATGAAACGACGGTGTTTCCTCTAAGGAGGACCGCCGTTTTTGGCTGGTTTAAAGCGCTTTTTGACCCCACCTGGTAGAAAGTGGGGTGGGCTGTCACGGTTCTGTAACATTCGGACAACTAGACTGTAACTTGAAAAGGTTATGATATTCTTAATAAATCCGTTAGGGGGAACCACGTTGAAGCTCAAGACATTCTTTATGGTTATCGTCATGGTCGTTTCCATGGCTCTGCCTAGCGCCACTGGTGTGATAAGCACCACGACAGCGGATGCCAGTGTGAAATATGTTTGCACACTGACTAAGAAAGAAAAGCGCGCTAAGGCTTGGATCGCAAGAAAAGAGTCTGGTGGCAACTACCGCGCCCGCAACGGTCGCTATTACGGGAAGTATCAACTAACCGTTTCAATGCTACATGGTGACTACAGCAAGTCGAATCAGGAGAAGACGGCTGATAAGTACGCGCACAACCGTTATGGGTCTTGGCAACGCGCTAAGCGGCATTGGTTAGGTTACGGCTGGTTCTAAATTTAAAACTGACAGGTCTGAGATGAAAATTCTCGGGCCTTTTTATTATTTATAATTAAATTGATAAAGAGTTTCACCGGTAAGCGAACTTTTTCTTGAAAACGATTACATTTTTCTTTAGACTAGGAGATAAGTCAAATGGGAGGAGTAACACTAATCATGGCAAAAACATTGGCAATTAATGCAGGCAGCTCCACATTGAAATGGAAGCTATTTTCCATGCCGGAAGAAACCGTTATCGCATCGGGGATGGTCGATCGGCTGAATCTCCCGGGGTCGATTTTCAAGGTTAAATTACCAGACGGCAAGAAAATTGTCGATACGCAGGACAACATTACCAATGAGCTTGCGGCGGCAATGGTGCTGACCCGGTTGAAATCTTACGGTATCGTGAAGCATCTGAGCGAAATTACCGGTGTGGGTCACCGAATCGTTGCGGGTGGCGAAGTCTTCAAGGATTCCGCGGTCATCACGCCGATCGTTCTGAAGCAGATCAAGGAGCTCAAAGACTACGCGCCGTTACACAACCCGGTTCAGGCGTACTATATTGAAGTTTTCCAGCAGTTACTGCCGGAAGCAAAACAGGTCGCTGTCTTTGACACCTCACTGTACGCTGAGATGCCAGCGGTCAATTATATGTATAGTATTCCATATGAATATTACGATAAGCTAGGTGCGCGAAAATATGGCGCTCACGGGACGAGTCATCGCTATGTGGCCCACCGGACGGCTGAGATTCTAGGAAAGCCGTTAGCAGAGTTGAAATTGATCACGCTACATTTAGGATCAGGGTCATCGATTACGGCGTTTGATCACGGTCAGGCGCTGGACACGTCCATGGGCTTTACGCCGTTAGCGGGCGTCATGATGGGTACGCGCTCCGGTGATATCGATGCGTCACTGGTTGCCTTTTTAGCGGAAAAATTAAAGAAGACGATGCCAGAAATGATCGATATTTTAAATCATAAATCGGGTCTACTAGGAATTTCCGAGTTGTCACCGGACCAACGCGACCTCGAAAAGACGCAGGACGAACGGCCAAAGTCTAAGCTGGCCCTGGACATGTTTGTGAACCGTGTTGTCCGTTACGTCGGGAGTTACATTGCTGAGCTGAATGGCGTAGACGCAATCGTCTTTACGGCCGGTTCCGGCGAAAATGGCGTGGAGATGCGCCAAGCAATTGCGGATAAGCTCAATTACTTCGGAATCGCGATTGATCCTGCCAAGAATGATTTTCGTGGTGAAGAGCATATCGTGAGTCCTGACGACGGCCGAATCAAGGTTCTGGTAGTGCCAACGAACGAAGAGCTGATGATTGTTCGCGATGTCGAACGACTAACCAAATAAGAGATAAGAAAAAATCACACTCTGATTACCAGTGATGGTAGTCAAAATGTGATTTTTTAATTTAAGTCGTACGTTATGGACTCGGGGGAGCCAACGTATTTTCAGCATACCGGATGCTTTAGGAAATTGCGAGCATTATTATGCTGTACTAATTAGGGGCGAAAAGGTCTGAGAGACAGATAGCTAGAGCCCGTAAAGAGCACGTGGGGTGATGGGTTTGGCAAGTTTGATTATTAATAATGGTGTGTGAACGGTCAACAACAGACCGGTGTGACATGCCCTATTAGCTCATATGGAGGTCACGGCGTCGGTAGCCAATCCAGCCAATAATAACCAGCACGATTGCTAGGGCGACCATCCAACTGAAAGTTGTCCAGTTCACGTCGTGCTGCGGGACGCGGGGCATCCAGCCTGAAGGTGCGAGATTCTTGACCCAGTCGGGCAACTTTAACAGGCTTCCCATGTAGACACTGATGAAGCCCAAAGCCAAGTAGAACCAGCTGAGGGCCTTTAGTCGTGGCCAGCAACCGATAAGGAGAACGCTGAGTGCTAAGAATACCCAGATTTCGGGGAGTTGGGCCCAGACACCTTGCCAGAATTCACTGGCGCTGATCCCATCCTGGACGTGTTTAAGACTGGCGTCACCCATGACGACGATGCCGGCAAGGCCACCAACATAAGCCAGGGTACTGGTGACAAAGGCGGTCCCCACGTAACTAAAGAGGAGTCGCGTGCGACTGAGTGGTCGAGCGTACAAAGCTTCGAGCCAACCGCGAGTTTCGTCACTGTGCAATTTCAAGATGAGCTGCATGCCGGGAATGACGGCTACGGCAGCCATGACAATGGCTAATAAGGAAGTGAAGCTGAGTAAGACTTTATGATTGGCTTCATGAACCATGGCCGTGCCGAAGACTTGCTGCATGGTCGGATTGGTCTTAAGAATATCACCAATGGTATTGAATACTGTTCCGTAGGCAATACCGAAGATAATGATACCAACGATCCAGCCGATAATGACATTCCGCTGGCGGCGCCAAATCAAAGAGATTGGTCCACGAAGAAAGACTGAGGCGTTTCGGCGACCAGGCCGTGTTGTGATGGCGCCAGCACCGAGGTCACGGTGATTATTGGCTAGCACGGCTAACTCGGCTAAGACGAGGGCCAACAACAAACTGAGCCAAATTGGGGTCCAGTTGGGATGGTTGTAGGGTGCTAGCTTTTCAACCCAGCCAAGCGGTGACCACCAGGTAAGACGGGGATGTTGAACGTCGGTGATCATTCGTGCGAGGTAACTAAGGCCGAACAGGCTGTAGGCTAGCCCCGTGGCGCTAGAGGAATGATCGGCCAACTGAGCAGTTAATAGGCCGAGAATACCAAAGAGGAGGCCAGTATTAGCTAAGCCAAGGCCAATCAGCCAGTTGCCCTCGATAGTGGCGCCGGGCATATTGGCAGCGGTCAGTCCTAGACTATAGAGAATACCTAGAAAGCCGTTGACGATGACCAGTTCGATTGCTGCGGCAGCTAGGGGGGCGTCTGTCCCGACGGCGTGGGCCCGCACGAGTTCGGTGATTCCAAGATCCTCTTCATAACGGGTCGCGTGAACACTCAAGGCTAGGTTCATGACGACTTGAATGAGGGCCATAAAGAGTAACATTTCATTCGCAAATATTTCAGCAGTCGTTACTTTTCCGGTGAAGGAGAAGGCGCCAAACATGGCAACGATGCCGGGACTGGCTAGCGTCCCCTTGATGGCATTAATTTCAGATTGAGTTCCATAAATCCCTTCAAACTTCCAAGCAACGCTGGTCATCAGCGCAGCGAGAAGAATGATCCACATGAGAATCCGGAACCGATCTCGACGTAAATTCAGTCGAATCAGTTGACCGGTGCGTCCGTAAGGTGACATGATGGTCACTCCTTTCCCGTGTAGTAGTGCATGAAGAGGTCTTCAAGGGTTGGTGGGGTGCTCTGTAGGGCGATGACTTGGTGCTGAGCAAGAGTATTCATGACAGCGCTGAGTTGAGCGTCTTCGACAGAGAACTGCCATTCATGTGGCTGATGACCCGCGGCGACCCCGTGAGTGCCAGCTAGAGTTGTGACGTCAAAGTCATCACCCAGAGTGACGGTGACCATGGTCCGGGTCAGGTGCCGCATTTCGGCTAGACTGCCCGTTTCAATGATTTGGCCTTCACGAATGATACCGATGCGGTCACACATGCGTTCAACCTCAGAGAGAATGTGGCTGGACAGCAAGACGGCTTTGCCGCGGGCTTTAAGGTCTAAGACGGCTTCCTGAAAAATGCGCTCGTTCAGCGGGTCTAGTCCGGAAGTGGGTTCATCGAAAATGTAAAAGTCAGCGTCTTGAGAAAAGGCAGCGATGAGGGCAACCTTCTGTCGATTCCCTTTGGAGTAAGTTCGGGCCTTCTTCGTCGGATCTAGGCCAAACTTCTTAATGAGGTCATCGGTCTTGGCGGAGTGGGCGGTGCCGTTCATCTTGAGGAGAAGGTCAATGATCTCTCCCCCAGTCAGATTGGGCCAGAGGTAGACATCACCGGGAACATAGGCGAGACGTTGATGGATACTAACACTATCGGACCAAACATTTTGGCCGAAAATAGTTGCGGTGCCACCACTGGCGCGGATGATGCCAAGTAGAACGCGGATAGTTGTCGATTTTCCGGCACCATTGGGTCCAATAAAGCCAAAAACTTCGCCAGCGCGGACATCAAAAGTAATGTCCTTTAGTGCCTGAAAGTGGCCAAATTTCTTTTGGAGATGGTTGATTTGAAGTACAGGATTTGTCATAAGCAAGCCCCTCCTCACAGTTTTAAAATCGTTTACATCGTAATCCCGCTGAATGCGAAAGTCAACGAAAAGATGAACTATTTTCAAAAAATAGTTCACTAAAATTAAAAACGCAAGTGTTTTGCGGTATGATAAAATTAAGAACGGAGAGTTACTAGGATAGCGAGGGTGGTGAGACAGGTGGCAACCAATCAGGAACGTAAAGCCCAACAGCGTCAACGAATTTTGGAAGCAGCAATCAAGCTATTTAATCGCGATGGTTTCAAGGAGACTCACATCACAACGGTCGCAAAGGAAGCGGGGGTGTCGCAGGTCACCCTCTATAAATACTTTGACAGTAAGCTAGCGCTTGGTCAGCAGGTCGTAATCGAAATGATTCTCCAAGGCTATGCCAGCTTTCAAAAGTTAATTGATGATGACTCGGTACCATTTCAGGATATCGTGAAGGCAATGATGGCAAACAAGGTTAAACTTAGTGATGCCATTCACCCTGACTTTTATCAATTTGTGATTGATGAGATGCGTGGCGTTTACGGGAGTAGTGTCGTTAAGCAAACGTACGATGATGGTGAAAAAAAGTTTTGGGATTCCGTGGTCGTTAGGGGCCGGGCTGCGGGGATGATCAATCCCAACATTTCCGATGAAGCACTATTACTCTACTTGCATATGTACGTGACGTATTTTAGTACGGCAGATATTCCACCGAAAAAGTATCAGCGGTTGATCGATCAGCTGATGCACTTATTTTTCTATGGTTTTGCGGGAGGTCCCGTGCCGTCACCGGAGTCGCAACCAACTGATCAGGAGGATGAGAAATGACAGATGAAACAGTATTAGCGGCAGTGCGGCAATTTTCACAGTCTAAAATGGGAAATGATGAAACGGGCCATGGGTTCGACCACATTCAACGGGTCGTGGGTTTAGCCGACCGTATTGGGCAGTCGTATCCGGATGCTGATCGGCTCGAAACTTTGACGGCGGCCTATCTTCACGACGTTATCGATGAAAAGTTAGTTGCGGATACCGCTGCAGCTAGCGAAGAGGTTCGTCAGTTCCTAGTGGGTCAAGGATTTACAACGACTCAGATTGATACCATATTTTTAATTATGGATAACATGTCTTACCATAAAACCCTTGATGGAACGGCTAAGCCGCTGCCATTGGAAGGACAAATCGTTCAAGATGCCGACCGGTTAGATGCGATTGGGGCCATCGGTATTTCCCGAGCAATTTACTTCGGGGGTCACTTTGGTGAGAAAATTTATGATCCAGCTGTGAAGCCGCGGACCGAGATGACACATGCGGAGTACCGTAATCTCAACAACGAAACCATTATCAATCACTTTTACGAGAAGCTCCTTACCTTAAAGGACCTAATGAATACGACGGCGGCGAAGCAACTGGCCGAACACCGCCAACAAGTGATGTTAGATTTTTTAGCTGAATACAAGGCTGAATGGAACGCGGAAGCTTAGGCAACCGCGTTTTTTTTAATTAATCATGCAATTTTGTCTCAAAATGCGTATGATGGAAAGTAATGCTAATTAAGAGAGAAGAGAGAGTTAGATGCAAACAACGATTCAACCTGAGAAGGTGCCCCGAAAGAATTTGATTGCAATCTTTGCGATTGCATTGATGGCATTCTTAGGGATTTTGGTAGAAACGTCAATGAATGTGGCGTTTCCAGCGTTAATGAAGCAAATGCACGTATCATTGAACACCGTACAATGGATTACGACGGGCTATCTCCTAATGGTGGCGTTACTCATGATTACGTCGGCTTTTCTAAAGCAACGTTTTACGAACAAGCAATTATTTGTGGCCGCCGCAATGGCGTTTATTTTAGGAGATTTAATTTGTGCGCTCGCAACCAACTTTCCAATCTTGCTGATTGGTCGGTTGATTCAAGCGGGATGTGCCGGCTTGGCGATTCCTTTAATGTTTAACATCATCGTCGAAAGTGTTCCCCGTTCGCGGTTAGGCTTTTACATGGGGATGGCGGGTCTGATTCTAATGATTGCACCGGCCAGTGGCCCGACATTTGGGGGACTGATGGTTTATCTGGCAAATTGGCGAATGATCTTTTGGTCAACACTGCCGGTTGAAGCATTGATCCTAGCTTTAGGGGTGACCGCCATTAAACAATTTTCAGCTGTGAAGCAAGTTCGGTTTAACTGGTTGCAATTTATCTTACTAGCGGTGGCCTTTATCAGCTTTACACTGGGAGTCAACAGTGTTTCCTCGGCTGGAATTTTAAGTTGGCAGTTCTTGGGTGGTGTTGTTCTGGCAGTGGTGGCGGTTCTACTGTATGTTCAGGTGTCGCGGCGTAGTGAGCAGCAGTTGCTGAAATTGGAAATCTTTAAGAATCCAGTCTTCACCTACAGTTTCTTTGCTTACGTTATCCTTCAGTTCTGTAATATCGGGATTAACTTCGCACTGCCAAACTACGCGCAAATCGTAGTTGGCGCGACGTCTCTGATTGGTGGCCTGATGTTGCTACCAGGTAGTCTGATTACGGCGATTCTCCAACCCTGGTTTGGTCACTTACTGGATGAGCATGGTGCCCGGTTACCAATCCTGCTGGGCAGCAGTTTGTTTCTGATGGCGGCTCTGATTTTTACGGTGTTTGGGCAAAATCTAAGCATCGTTCTAATCTCGGCTATGTATATTCTGTTTAGTATTGGCCGTTCGATGGCTTTTAGCAATACGCTAACGAATGGATTGAAGGAAGTTGACATTAGCCAACGGGCGGATGCCAATGCAATCTATAACACCGGTCAACAATTTGCGGGGTCGCTGGGCACAACGATTCTAGCAGCGTTGATGTCGTCGGTGAAGGTGAGTGGTATGTCTTACGCCCACGAGACAGCGATTGGGAGTCAACTGGCGTTTGGGTTGATCTTTGTTCTGAGTATTTTGAACTTTGGCTTCTACTTCATTGTTTTTCGCTACCAAAAAAATGATAAGTAACCTGGGAATCTCGTCGTCTTGGCGAGATTCTTTTTTTCTGAGCGTTAGACGATTAGTTGAGAAAATTATCAAGATATTTGGTAAGCTAACGGGTGAGGTGAATTTTAATTGCGAAAGTAGGTGGGGTATGTGCTAGTCCCTGTCAAGTTGTCATACGAAATAATATAAATTAGTATTGTCTTTA
>NZ_AZDP01000004.1 GCF_001435525.1 Levilactobacillus koreensis JCM 16448 | reverse complement strand
CCCAATTTATTCATAAAAGGACTAGAATGTTTTGACTGTTCCTACAGTCTCAAGCATACCTAGTCCTTTTTGGTTACACCCAATGGGTGTAACCAAAAAAATTGTAAAAAAAAGAACCCCACAATGTTATTGTGAAGTTGCGAGACAAAACAATACAAAGGGGAGTTCCTAATGACCAATATACTAGACCGTGGCTTAGACTTCAATTCAAATATTTCTTTCTGTGACGATGGCACCCAACTTACGAATGATTCTGGCTTATTACTAATGACTGATTTCTTACATCGTATTGGCTTTAAACAGATGGTTTTATGTGCATTGCCTAAACAGGAGTGGCGTAGAAGCCCTAAACATCAGCTTTCATCTTTGCTGACACAAGTACTACTTCAAAAAATTGCTGGCTATCAAAATGATTCGATGACCAAAAATCTCAGTCATGATCCCGCCTTAAAACTTTGCTTAAATAAAGATACCTTAGCTTCACAACCGACTATCTCTCGGTTCATCAATCACTTGGAATCATCGGCTATCGCTGGTTTTGAAGCGTTAAACCGAAATCTCAATAAGCTTGTGATTAAACAAAATAATCAAACTGACATGATTATCGATGTTGATTCTACTCACTCCGATACGTTTGGCAACCAAGTTAATGCTGCCTTTAATTCTCATTATGCTTCGATGGGACTTCACCCATTACTCGCGTTTGATGGCTTGTCTGGTATGTTTTTGGGTGCCACGCTTCGGCCGGGAAATGTCTACACTTCTACTGGCGTTGCTGACTTTATACGGCCAATCATTGACTACACCAAGAACTTTAGCTGTCAGATGAACACTTTAATCCGCGGTGACAGTGGCTTTGCGACACCGGAGCTTTATCAATTATGCCTATCGTCCGATACTGATTTCTTAATCAAGCTCAAAACTAACGCTAAACTTTTGACGTTAGCTGAATCTTGTGCGCAGCTTATCGATCCTGAGGACACGAGTGCACACTTCTTTAATCTTAATTATCGGGCA
>NZ_AZDP01000032.1 GCF_001435525.1 Levilactobacillus koreensis JCM 16448 | reverse complement strand
GCATGGCGTGACTTACCAGAACGTTATGGTGCTTGGCAGACAGTCTATAGTCGTTTCCGCCTCTGGGTTGAGTCTGGGCTCTTCGAACGTATCTTTGAAGAACTCATTGATGATCCAGATATGGAAAATCTTAGCTTAGATTCGACGATTGTTCGAGCTCATCAAAAAGCAACGGGAGCAAAAAAAACGCCAAGTGTCTGGTCGAAAATCAAGCCATTGGACTAAGCCGTGGTGGTCGTACGACGAAGATTCATGCGGTTGTGGATGGCTTAGGCAATCCAGTCCGCTTTTTACTAACAGGCGGTCAGGTACACGATAGTCGTGCGGCTAAAACCTTGTTGGAATCACTGGACCTGTCCGACTCTAATGTCATTGCGGACAAAGCCTATGGGACCACTGAGTTGCGACAATATATCACAGCGGAATCGGGGACCTACACCATCCCGCCAAAAGAGAATGCCAAAAACAAATG
>NZ_AZDP01000031.1 GCF_001435525.1 Levilactobacillus koreensis JCM 16448 | reverse complement strand
TGGTTTCTACACATTGGCATTACCAAAGAAGTTAGCGATTTTAATTCCAAGGACAATCCGCAAATCGTAGGGATTGATCGCGGGTTACGCTTCCTAGCAACTACCTTTGATAGTGAAGGGAAAACACTATTCTTTGATGGTCAAAAAGTCTTACGTAAGCGGAGAAAATTTCTTAAGGTTCGTCGACAACTACAAAGTAAGAACACCACGTCTGCCAAGAGAAAACTGAAGCAACTAGCTCAACGAGAGAACCGCTGGATGACCGATGTGAATCATCGGCTAGCTAAGACACT
>NZ_AZDP01000123.1:171400-174589 GCF_001435525.1 Levilactobacillus koreensis JCM 16448 | reverse complement strand
AAGCGTAAGGCCTGTCATCGTCCTTGTAAGTTCTATCAGGTCCTAGCCTTTTTAGCGTTCTTTGTTGAGCACTTTAAGACTGACAGCTGGGCACCAGATGTTGCTGTAGGTCGGGCCAAAGCGCTGGGACTCTTTCGTCCTGACGAGATGGTCTGCACCAAAACGCTATATAAGTACATCGACGAACAACTCCTAGAGGTCTGTAACTTGGATCTCGCTGAGAAGATGAGTCGCCGACTACCCAAGCACGCTCCTCATAAAAATAGCCGCCAGCTGGGGTTAAGCATTGAAGAACGGCCCGCTGAAGTGGCGACACGTGAAGAGTTCGGCCACTTTGAGATTGATACCATTGTTGGTAAGCGTGATGGTCAAGAGAGTGTGATTATGACCCTGATTGAGCGTCAAACCCGCTTCCAGATTATCCGACTGATTGACGGCCGTGACGCCGATTCCGTAGCCTACATCATGAAAGCAATCATCGCTGAATACGGAGACATTATCAAGTCAGTGACTGCGGACAACGGCCCAGAGTTTGCGACCCTTTCTCAAGTGATGGCGTCAGTCGCACCGGTCTATTTTACGCACCCCTACACCTCCAGTGAACGTGGTACTAATGAAGTCCACAATCGCATGGTTCGTCGCGACTTCCCTAAGGGCGAGTCGCTCGATGCTGTTAGTCCAGCTGATGTCGCTAAGACCGCTGACAAGCTGAACAACATGCCTCGTCGCCAACTCGACTACCGGTCACCTGCCGAGTGCTTCGCTGCCGCCTGCGGCTAAGCTCAGCCCAATGATCAACCCAACTCCAAGCCCTGAGAATCCCTTGGTATTAGTATTTGGTCCTAGTGACTAACTTGTTCTTGCAATTTGCGGACGATTAAAAATCAGAATACTGATAATCTAAAATTTTTCGGGAACTTTTTCGTGAAAGAGGTCCGAGAGAAAGCGTTGTTTCTGTTGGGCGACTACGGCATCATTTTCACGACCAGCCCGCGCGGCAATCTCCGCCAGCAACCGGTAGCTGTTGGCCAGCATGTAGTGGGAGTTGTGGTCGGTAATATAAGTGATGCCGGTCATGAGTCGTTGGGTGGCTAACGTTGAATCCTGTAGAAAATAGGCGGTCAAAGCCGCGAGGTAGAAGATGATATTACAATTCTCTTCGTAGGGTCCCTGGTCGATGCCCGTGAGTGCCTGGTCGACTAATTGTATCGCACTGGTCGGTCGCTGTTGTTTGGCCCGAACGGTCGCGAGCGAGGTGGCAGCTAACCGGGTCAGCGTGGTTGGCGTTCGTTCTTCGGCCATGGTCATGGCGAACTGGAGGTTCTGTTCGGCGGCGGTGAGCGTTGGGTCGACATGAAGTTGCGCCACGCCTAGATAGTAATAATATGCCTGTGTTTGTTGCGCGGTGCTGATAGCCTCCTGGGTGCTGGGAGCTGTTAAAAAGACGGCTAACTCCTGGTAACGATGCTGATTGCAGAGCCGTTGCATGTGGGTGTTCAGGCGATCATCCCCGCTAATGGCAAAGTCGGTCGCTAAACTAACCTCATCGAGTGAAATGTTTAAGCGGTGACAGAGCGCCAGTAAGAGCTTGGCGTTTGGCGTGTACTGGTCATTTTCAATGGCGGATAACATGGATTGTGCGCAGATACCGGCCGCGACATCTTTTTGTGAGCGGTGCTGCTGCCGACGAACCTGTTTAAGCGTTGTACCGAGTGACATGGCGGTTCCCCTTTGGATGAGTGATTAGGTCTAATCTACCTGGTTTGGAAGAGGAATGCTAGTGAGAAGAATTGGAAGTCAAAGGTTACGATTCTTTACCAAGCCAATGGGCTGATTAACATATCTACATGGGTATATACTTTGTTGAGATCAGTGATTTAAGGAGATTGATGTGGCAACTATTAAAACACAAATCCATTTGGTTAAATGGGGAAATTCTAAGGTTGTTGAGATTCCCAGTAAAGCTATTAAGCAGTTAAATCTAGCCGATGATCAAGAACTGACATTTACGATTAAAGATGGTTCGATTGTTTTAACACCAGTAAAGAAACAACCGACTAATATTCACGACTTATTTGCGGACTGGGAAGACGATGGTAAGCGTGAGCAAAAATTAGATTGGGGAAAAGCGAAGGGGCATGAACTACCATGGTAAGCCAAGGCGATATCTTCCTTATATGCTTTAATCCTGGTTGAGGCCATTAGTAGACGAATCGTCGACCAACGATAGCATTGATGACTGACACATGTCAATTGCCTCTGAATAAATTCAGCGGCTTGTCGCTCACGTGTCTGGCAACACAGTAGTCCAACATGCCCATTAGGCACTCCTACTCGTAGTGGCAACATCATCGGGTAATTGACGGCTACCCGTTTAACTGCCAGGTTTACCCAGCAGTTGTTAGCTTCTTAATCCTTGGGTATTTGACGCCGCTCAACCATTCTTGCCCAAGCATCGAGATATTCATTGCGCCTAATCGGTCATCATTACACCGATACTGGCATTGGGCACACCAATATTCGTGAGTTTCATGATGACGGTTAGTCTTCTCAACTAGCCCACACTTGGGGCATCTCTGAGAGGTGAAGGCTGGATTCACTTTCACAACGGCGCTTTGAATAGCCTGAGCCTTGTACGTTAAGAAAGATTCTAGTTGAAAGAAAGACCAAGAACGATGGCTATTACGCATTGATTTAGGTAAATCATCCGTGTTGAACGTCACATTAGTTAAGTCTTCCAAAACGAAAAGCGTATGCGACCCATATGCCGCGACGAGTGTCTTAGCTAGCCGATGATTCACATCGGTCATCCAGCAGTTCTCTCGTTGAGCCAGTCGCTTCAGTTTTCTCTTGGCAGCTTTGGACCCTTTGCTTTGTAGCTGTCGACGAATTCCCAGAAACTTCTTTCGCTTACGTAGGATCTTCTGACCATCAAAGAATAGCGTCTTTCCTTCATCATCAAAGGCGGTTGCCAGGAAACGTAATCCACGGTCAATCCCTACGATTTTAGGATTGTCTTTGGGACTGAAATCGCTAACTTCTTTGGTGATGCCGATGTGCAGAAACCACTTGCCCCGGTTATGGACCAACTTAGCAGTACCGAATTTCCAGTCATCGGTAAAGTACTTTTCAAATCCTTTGTTAGTGAATCCTAACTTAGTCCGCTTATCTAGAGTGGTGATTGAGATT
>NZ_AZDP01000123.1:131879-171307 GCF_001435525.1 Levilactobacillus koreensis JCM 16448 | reverse complement strand
GCGAGCCACAACCGTCCGAAAAACCGACTGAATCATCTGGCTATTGAGCGGTGATTTCTGCCTGAATTGTTTGTACAGATGGTGATTGATTTTTAAACAGCTTAACTGAAAAGCATTGTCAAAGATCCATTGACTGACAATGTTAGCTAATCGTTGATATTCCTGGCTCATCGCTAGAAATTGTTCTGATTGATCAGTGTCCGGATAGAGTCTCATCTTGATTGTTCGCCCTAATTTAGCCAATGGATACCTCCCCTGTAGATTGGATTAAGTATACCATAATTTAGCTCTCCAGGGGAACGTATGTTTCAAAAGGATTTTAAGTTCTGGCATTCATCCCGCGATTAAAATCGCAGGTTTTCTGCTTAACTTTTAATAAAAGCAACTAATAAAATGCCACCGCGGTTCTGCTGCTAGTCCCGCCCGCTGGGGAACAAGAACTTGTTTTTGTATGGTCGAGTGGATAATCCAAGTAAATCAAATTGTTTAGAATTTGCGTTCACAAGGCACCAAACTTAACGGTTCTGTAACGTTTGATGGGCAAACGTCTTGGCGAGCAAGCAGTCACTCCCCTAAAAGATTGTGCCTTTAGAACATCTTAATATATTACAATCGAAATGCCATTGACACATTTCTGTAACCTGCCTATACTGGTCGTAATCTTTGGAAGAGGGAGTGGGATTATTATGAAAAAATCTTTAGTATTAATGACTGTTTTGGGGTTAGTCGCACCAATGGCATTGGCCGTACCGGCTTCTGCTAAGACTACGACGGCCGTTGCAACGACGGCGAAGGCTAAGCAAGGTAAGACTTACACGATCGTTGGGTCTAGCTTTTTCAAGCAGGCCAAGACGGTGCACACCAAGGATGCTAAGCCCGTTGTTTACAAGGCAGGCATTGCCGCTGACCGGCCAACCATGACGTTGACGGCTAAGGGGAGCCTGAAGGCCGGCACCATTTACAAAATCACCAAGCAAGCGACTTTGAAGCTTAACGCGAAGAAAAACCAAAAGTACAGTTATGTTAAGGGTCAAGGCTGGGTCGTTGCCAGCAAGTTAACGGCCGGCAAGTTTAAGGCCGCTGACGGAATCAAGGCTAAAGCTGTGACCTACACGATCGTTTCGTCTAGCTTCTTCAAGACGGCTAAAACGTTCCATACCAAGGACGCCAAGCCCGTTGTTCACAAGGCTTTCATCGCTGCTGACCGGCCAACTGCTTCCTTGACGGCTAAGGGTCATTTGAAAGCTGGCACCACGTACAAAGTAACGAAGCAATTGAAATTGAAGAATTCAGCCAAGAAGACGCGAACGTTTAGCTACGTTAAGGGTCAAGGTTGGGTATTGAAGAGTGCCTTAACCGGTGGTCAATTCAAGAACGCTGACTAATTGGGGAATTAGTTTTACGCGTCAAGAATGGTCATTGAAGTAAGGGAAGTAAAGCATCGGTCATCCGAGAGGTGGCGGTGCTTTTTTATTTTTGAAAATAAAGAGGCAGAAAATCCGAAATTTAACTCGGATTTTCTACCTCTTGTGTATTGAACTTAAATGAATTGATCAATCGTCGAAATGACATGCGCCCAGGTTACAGGATCACATGTCTCAATAAACTCTAGCTGCCTTTTTTCAAAATCTATTGACCTCAGCTGATGCGTAACAACTTCGCCCTTAATTCTATGGGGTTGTTCGATTGTAATATAAGTTCCAAAAGCACGTTTGGTACTAGTGATCGGACAGATTAGGCAAAAACCAGTCAGTTTATTGAATATTGTTTTGCTGACAATTAGTCCAGGACGTCTCTTTTTTATTTCATGACCAATTGACGGATCAAAATTGATGTAAACTAGGTTTCCTTGTTCAGGAATGTACATTAGTCATCTGCCTCGTCCCATTCCCGGTCTTCCTTAGAGATGCTATCGCGAAAACCAACCCAGCCATTTTCATTGCTAAAGAGATTATCACGTAAAGGGGTCATGACGAATGTGTCACCAATTCTAACAATTTTGTACTTATCGCCGGCTTCGGCATTAAGTTCACTAGGAATAATTGCGCCTACTGAGTTGCCAATTTTACGAATCGTTGTTTCCATAGCCATCACTCCTTAATATATTAAGTTTTAACTAGTATAACTTGATTTAACATCAGAGACAAGGAAAGGACATGTAAATTTTTCGAAACGGGCTATTTATTAATGGTGTGGTTCATTCATCAGAATTATGTCGCAAAATTTTTCAACGGCGAATTTTTTAACCCGCGATTAAAATCGCAGACTTTTTGCTTAGTTTTTAATAAATAGGTTGACTATAGCTTCTTCTAACCCCACTCTTTCACCCGCCCCAGTTTACCACTTACCTAGCAAAAATCGCCACTTAATCCAATTATCGAGACGGCATGGGCACTCGGGGTGTATTCTCCTAGCATAGGAGATGAGGCAGATGCTATTAGAAGCGCAGCACTTAACCAAGACTTTTGGGGACCATGTCGCCGTTAACGCGGTGGACCTGCAGATTGAAAAGGGGAGTTTTACCGCACTACTGGGACCAAACGGCGCGGGCAAGTCGACGACCATGAATATGTTGATTGGCCTGCTGCAACCGACGGCCGGTCAGGTGACCTACGACCATGACCCTAAGCTGGGCGTCGTCTTTCAGGGCAGCGTCTTGGACGACATCTTAACGGTCCGAGAAAATCTACAAATTCGCGCGGGCCAGTACCGCCACGTCCCCGCTGACCGGGTAGCCATTTTAAGCCAGCAACTGGGACTCACCACGTTTATGTCCCAACGTTACGGCACCTTATCCGGTGGGCAACGCCGGCGAGTCGACATCGCCCGGGCCCTGATCAATGAGCCAGATGTTTTATTCTTGGATGAACCCACGACCGGCCTGGATATTCAGACGCGGCTGGCTATCTGGACGCTGATTCAGCGCTTACAACGCAACCGGAACCTGACCGTCATTCTCACCACGCACTACTTGGATGAGGCCGACGCGGCAGACAAGGTCATCATCATCGACCATGGCCGGGTCTTGGCGCAGGGAACGGCGACCGAAATTAAAAATCGCTATGCAGCGGACAAATTGACGCTGATCTCACCGGATGTTGCACAATTGGCGACGCGAGTGACGCAGAAACCACTGCGGCGGACGGCTGACCAACTTATCTTTAGCCTACCAACGATGCAGGCCGCACTCGACATTTTGACAGCAAACCGATCACTGATCAGTAACTTTGAATTTCGGCCGGGCACCATGGATGATGCCTTCTTAGCATTAACGGGAAAGGAGATGCGGTAATATGCTAGCCATGATCAAGCGTAACTTACTATTGTACTTTCGGGATCGCAGTGGGGTCTTCTTTTCACTTTTGGGAGCACTCATCTCGTTTGTTCTGTACCTGGTCTTTCTGAAGAAAAATATGTTGACGAGTTGGCACCAGATGCCTGACGCCAAGGTTCTGCTCGACACTTGGCTGATTGGGGGCACACTGGCCATTACCAGCATCACCACGACTCTCAGTAGCATGGCGTTGATGGTCACAGATAAGGAAAAGCACATTGTGGCCGACTTGGAGTTAACCGATGCCGGTCCAACGCGCTTATTTACCAGCTACTTGCTCAGCGCCGCGGTGATCGGTGCGCTGATGCAGTTGGCGATGTTTGTCATCATGTGGGGTGGCTTTTACCTGACGGATGGCCTGACGCTTTCCGTTACGGCAGTCTTGAACACGTTGGGACTCATGGTCACGAGTTCACTTCTAGCAGTCGTGGTGAATGCAGCAATCGTCCAAGGCATTCACACGGTAGACAGTTTAGGCAAACTGGGGACCATCGTAGGAACCGCGGCGGGTTTCCTGGTAGGCACGTACATCCCCATTGGGACCTTGCCTAACTTCGCGCAGGGTATGGTCAAATTCATCCCCGGAAGCTATGTGGCGGCGCTCTATCGCCAATTCTTGATGGACGACAAACTGAAAACGGCCTTCTCCGGGAATGTAGCGGCTAGAAACACCTTTGATCGATTGATGGGTGTCCGGTTAAACTGGTCGACCTTGTTGACCCAACAGGAAACTTACCTCATAATGGGATTAATCTTTAGCGGTGCCGTTATCCTGGTATTTGGCGTAGAATGGCTACGACTCCAGCGTCGGCGCCGGGTAGTCCGCGAGCAGTAAGTAAAATGGGGGGATTGGCGTGCGGCATAAATTCGAACAGAATCCGGATATCGATCCGGCTGATCCTTTGGTAGTCGTTCAGGCGGCTGCGGAGGGTCCGGAAACAGCGGCGATTTCGGCGTATCTGGACAACTATCAAACTAGTCGCACCGGTATTATTTCCGTTAAAACGCCGGATCGGCTAGTGATGGTGAAAACGGCCACGATTATTCTCGCCGATGTCCAACACGAGACCCTCCTGCTGTATACCACGACGGGCACAATCACCACCCACGAAACGTTGCGACATCTCGTTCAACGGTTGGGCGACTCTAATTTTATCCAGGTTTCCAAGCATGGCGTGTTAAATCTGGACCATCTACAGTCGCTAGAAGACAGTTTTTCTGGGAACATGACCGCCGTTTTAACAACAAACCTCAAGACGGCGGTGAGTCGTAAGTATGTCAAAGAATTAATGAGCCAATTGGGCTTGTAGGAGGGGGAGCTATGACTAAAATACTCAGGTACGTTATCAGAGGTGTGAGTTATGGTGCCGTTGCCTACCTCCTACTGATTGCGTTTCATGTGACGTCCGACACCGTCTCACCAAAAATCGTTGTCAGTCTATTTTTAGCGAGTGGCGCAATTGGCGTTCTCAGCCTGATTTTCGATAGTGATCATGAAGAGGTGGCCTGGCCACTGGCGTTTACCATTCATTTGGTCGGAACGGCGGCGGTGATCTTACTCCTGATGGTGTATAATAACTGGTCGGTTGGCCTCAGCTTTTGGATCGATTTTGTCTTGGTCTACATCGTCATTTGGGTCACTGTTATGCTGAACCAGCGCCTCCGTGTCAGTCAGATTAATCAGGCGTTGAAGCAACGTGCGAAGCATAAGTCGTGAAAATAATTTTGATAGGATAAGTGATATGACACAGCAAATACAGACAACTGAAGCTGAAATTAAGATTTTTAAGGCCCTGGCTGATCCCATTCGGCTAGAGATCATCCGGTATCTGAATCGATTGGACCATGAAGTCTCCTGTGGTGAAATTGGTCAGGCCATGCACATTAGCAAAACGTCCGGGTCATATCATTTTAAAATTTTGCAGGAAGCAGGACTGATCACCACGCACAAGGTGGCCCGTGAAAAATATGTGATGTTAGACCGGTCGACGGTTGACCGGTATCTAACCCATTTCTGGCAAAACTTATAGGTTGTTAGACCAATGAGGAGGAGATCATCAGGATCTTCTCTTTTTTGTTTTTGCCGCTTGCCAGCGATTGGCAGCCATGGTATGTTTACATAGTTCAAAGGTATTTGAACTATGCTTTGACATTAAGGAGACGGAGAAATGACAGGGGAAAAGATCAAGTCGGGGTGGGTACTGGGACTGACATCATTGGGATTCTTTATGGCCATGATGGATGCGATGATCGTTACCACGGCAGCTACCGCAATTCGTGCTGAATTTAAAATTTCAGTTGGCACCTTGCAGTGGGCGTTGAACGCTTATAATATTACGATTGCTGCAGTTTTATTGGTCGGTGTCGCATTAGGGGAACGTTGGGGGCGCCGGCGAGTCTACAATTGGGGCATCTTAATTTTTACAATTGGTTCGGTGCTCTGTGCGCTGGCAACGAGCATTAATTGGTTGATTCTCGCACGAATCGTTGAGGGCATCGGGGCGTCGGTCATGACTCCCATGTCGATGGCTATTCTCACCAACGCTTTACCAACCGGGCAACGTGGCCGTGCCCTAGGGATTTGGAGTGGTATTGGTGGACTGGCTTTAATTGTCGGTCCTTCACTGGGCGGCTTTATCGTGGCCCGGTTGACTTGGCAATGGATTTTCTGGATCAACGTGCCAATTGGCGTTTTGGCCGTTCTCTTATCACGACGTTATTTGCCAGAGAGTCGCGGGGGAAGCGACCCAATCAACCTCATGGATAGCCTATTGATTATCGTTGCCATGGCGGGAACTGTCTGGGCACTTTCGGCAACAACCGACGGCGGTCAGTTATACTGGTCGTTGGCAATTGGCTTGCTGAGTATTGGGTGTGCCGGTTGGTTCATTGTTCGTCAGGCGCATGCAGACTTCCCAATGGTTGACCTCCATCTGTTTCGAGCAAGGGCATTTACTGGTGGTAATCTGGCCACGGCCTGTCTCTACGGATCAATGTACGGGGTCGTATTTTTCCTACCGCAGTACTTACAGGCCAGTCAACATGCGACGGCGTTGACGGCGGGGCTGGAACTCTTACCCTGGACGGGAACGTTGGTTGTTGTGGCCCCATTCGCGGGTCGAGCGGTCGATCGATTTGGAGAACGGTGGGTTGCCACGTTGGGATTGCTGTTGCAAGGCGGGGGCTACTTATTGATCGCGTGGTTCGTTCACCAGAGCTATGCGTGGTTGGTCTTGCCGCTAATGTTGGCTGGTGTTGGATTGTCGATGGCTGGCCCAGCTTTACAGAAGTCGGTGCTCGGTGCGGCTCCACGGGTGATGATTGGCAAGGCCTCCGGTATTTATAACGTTTTTCGCTTACTGGGTGGGGCGTTGGGAACGACGATTGCTGTCATGATCTTTTATCAAGTATCTGGCGAAGGATTTGTCAGTGGTTTTCAAGCGGCGATGCTGGGGAGCGCAGTATTATCGTTACTAGGATTGATCTGGTCGGGGAGCTTACGTACTGGAAAATTAGCAAATTTAGAGCAATCAAGTAAGCAAAGTGAACGATAGTTTCTTGAAATTCGTTGGTATATACAATAACCTGTCTTAATAGGATCTAATTAAGTCTTAGTCAAGTACCGATTATGGTGATTGGGACCAATCACTGGGTAATTTACCGCTCTTTAGTTAATTAAGGAAAAATATGATGGGGCTCAGCTTAGACCTTAAATACTCAAAGGATGATTTTAGGAGAAATTCATATCCTAATTTTATCCTTTTTGTTGTATACAACTAATTGTTTGTAAGGTGATTAACCCAGTCACATGGTCAACCCGGCACTTCGCCATCATTTAGGGTTTAATGGAAATGGAGAGGAGTTGGTCACCCATGACCGATGAAGAAAAATTGCAGCGAATTTACGCCGCGGCGAGTGAATTGTTCATTCAACCAGGGTATCACGAAACGCAGATGCAAATGATTGCGCAGCGGGCGCACGTTGCGGTGGGGACGTTGTACCGGCTGTTCAGTGGGAAAGAGGCCCTATTGGATTATGTGTTTCTGACGACCTTACCGACAACTGAGGGGACGTCATGGTCGACCTATCCCTTACAACCGGTTGATCCGCGGGAGCTGGTGCGGCGGACGGAAGCCGCATATGCTGACTGGAATCACCAACTGGCTGGCCAGCAGACGACTAGCTTTGACCAGCTATTAACGGCCTTATTTACGGCGTTTAAACGATACGGGCGTTACTTCTTGATTCTTGAGCATAATCCGAGCGTGAATCCTGCTCTGACTGCGTTATATCGTCAGCAGCGGCAGGAGATTTATCAGCATGTTGGGGATTTCCTGCAGCAACATCAGCCTGAACTGAATGACCCCCAACGTAACGGTGTCATCGTGGTCGATCTCGTATTCTGGTGGTGTGCCCACAAGCGCTACGACAGCTTTGAAACGGAGATGGCCCGTAATGACGACGAACAAATGTTGATTGTTGTTCGGGAAATGTTGCGGCGTAGCTATCAGTGAGCCCCTTAATTAGCTGACTGGTCAAAATCCCGTGAAATGGCCACTGAAAATTGTGTTTTTGGCGGGAGTGTTTAGACTGGGTGGCAATCGAATGAATGATTCGTTCATTCGATAAAGCAAGGGGGAGAGAATATGAAATCTCATGAATGGTCCTATCTGAAGCATCATCCAGCGGTTTGGCGAATCTTATTAGGCATTTTAGTCATTCCACTATTTTACGCAAGTTTGTTTCTGGCGTCCGTTTGGAATCCGTACGGGGAGCTTCATCACTTGCCAATGGCGGTGGTCGATCAGGATCGGTCCACGCGCACACTGGCTTGGGGGCGGACGGTGTCACGAAAGCTGGTCAAAGACAAGTCACTCCAGTTTCACCGGATGACTGCGGCGAAGGCTCGGCGGGAGTTGAAGGACGGTCGGCTATTTCTGGTCTTGAAGATTCCGGCCAACGCATCGCAAACTCTGAGTCATTTAGCAACGACACCGAAGCAGCTAAAGGTGACCTATGACACCAACGCTGGTCAAAGCACGGTGGCTTCAAAGATGGGGGCGACTGTAATGCAGAAGCTGCAGACGACCCTCAACCAGACGGCAGTTCAAGCCGAATTACAGGCTAGTCAGAATGCAGCACTGACGGTGGGCAAGCGGTTAACGTTAACGGCTAAGCAATTGGATCAGCTGAGTCAGGCTGGTGTGGCCGGTTTACCAGCGACACAAGTTGCCGCGGCAACGCAGAAAATTGTGGCTGGTTTGACACAGGGCGGCGAACAGCTCAGCGAGGTTCGGCGGACAGATCAATTGAAACACTTGGCAATGCCCGTAAAATTAACGCAGCATGACGTGGTGACCGTCGCCAACAACGGAACGGGCATGGCACCGTACTTTATGGCGATTTCGCTATTCGTGGGTTGCATCACGCTCAACATTATTTACGACGCCCGCAAGCGTCACGGGGAATACCGTAACTTTGCGCTGGCCTGGTTGGATAAAATGGGCTTTCTCTGGGGGTTCGTGGTATTAGCGGCGTCCTGCATGTGGCTGGGCGTGCGCTACATCATTGGTTTACGGCCACTGGAACCAGGGGAAACGTACCTATTGAGCTTGCTGATTGTGTTGGCGTTCTTCAGCTTAGTGACCTGTTTTCGGTTATGGTTTGGCCTAACGGGGGCGTGGCTGATGCTACTGTTCATGCTATTTCAGATTGGAGCTTCGGGCGGGACGTACCCGATTGAACTGACCAATCCGTTCTACCGGGCCGTTCACCCGTACTTGCCGATGACCGTTGCGATGGCCGGTTTGCGACATACAATTTCGCTGGGCGGTTCAATTGCGGGTATTAGCTGGATTTTGGCGGGAATCGCGGTCGTCTTTAGCTTAGGGACGTTGGCATACTTTTACTGGCACCGGGCGGACTCGGCGGTGATGTAGTCAAGTAGGTGGATGATAGTCAAAGTCGGAGGTAAATGCCACGCCGGAAACTGCTACCGTTAAAATGATTCAAAAAAATATACGTGGATGGATTTTGTCTATTCAAGTGTCTATACTGTATCATAGCAAAGGTTGGAATTGGCCTCTGATGAGACGGAAAATTCAATGGTAGTGAGGAATTTACGATGGACATTAAAAAAGGTAGCAAAATAATCACAGTTTCCAGCAAGGGACACGTGACTATTCCATTGTATTTTAGAAAAAGAATGCATCTTTCAAGCGGTGATCAGCTGGAAATGACGTTGAGCGATGATGGGCGCTTGATTCTTGAAAAACTACCGTCCAGTTCTGATTGGAAGAAGCTTATCGCGGACATTCCAGTGGAATCAGTGACTATTGATCAAGATGGTTGCTATGACCCTGAAAAATCGCCAAGCTTCGATAAGTGGATGCACGAAGAATAATGATTCATTGGGAAGGTAACACGGTTATTCACTACAAAGACCAGGTCTTGATTCAGATTACCTTGAATCGGGACCTGATCTTTGTAGTAGTCATTGAAAATAAGCCTTGCCTTAGAGTTCACATCAAGGCTTATACTTGGCCCGATAAACTAAGTGGCCGAAAAGTCGTTACTAAAAATGGGGAGAAAATACGAAATGAAAAAGAGATTTTTACTATTCCTGGGAATTGGATTACTTGTTTTAGGCCTCACAGCTTGTGGGACGACCAGTCATCAGTCAACTACAGCGCGTCTGCCGCATGCCAGTAAATACGAACCAACGCTGTTTTTCCACGGGTGGGGCAGTAGTTACCGCGCTGAAGAACAGATGGCCCATTCGTTGGTGAACGCCGGTCTGACGAAGACGATTATGCGCGCAACGGTTTCAAAGCATGGAAAGGTTTCCTTGGCGGGCCAGTTTCGTGAGGGCGATTACCATCCAATCGTAGAGGTGGATTTCAAAGATAGCCGCAATTCGAATCCGCGTCAATGGGGGCGATGGGCCAAGGCAACAGTCGTGACGCTCCAGCAGAAATATCACTTAAAAAAATTTAACGTGGTTGGTCATTCGATGGGTAATATGGCAATTATGTACTACCTGTTGGACAATACATCGAAGCTCCCCAAGATTCAGAAACAGGTTAATATTGCGGGTCATTTCGATGGGATTTTGGGAATGAATGACGAGCCAAATCAGATGAAGCTTGATCATAATGGCAAGCCCGAAAAGATGCAGGCTGATTATAAAACGCTATTACAGTTGCGTAAGACTTATCCTAAGAATCAAATTACGGTGCTGAACGTTTACGGTGATAAAAACGATGGCTCACATTCGGATGGTTCGGTCAGCAATGCCTCTTCCCAATCACTGCGATACCTGGTTTCCAGTCGAGCGAAGTCTTATCGGGAACGGAAGATTGTTGGGCCCAACGCACAGCATAGTAAGTTGCATAACAACATTCAAGTTGACCGACTGCTGATTCGCTTTCTGTGCTAAAAAGTGGTAGTCGAATAATAGAACCAGACTGACTCTCTTAAAATGGATTCTGATTTTTCTAGTAGCCATTAGTTTACCCAAAGTTTGGGCAGCAAATGATTTCGGCCAGAAAAAGTAGAATCCTTTGAATAATTGATTTTCCCGTCATGTCACCTTGAATTGAATGTACGGTTACCTATATTTTCCAAATTGAACGGCCCCATCACGGCAAACAGCCGCGGTGAAGCCGTTTCTTTTTTAACCCAGCGTAAACTGAGCCACCAGTTGTCCTAGGTACTCCGGGGATTCAACAAAACCATGTTTGACCCAGTTGACCGTAATGTTGATGACGGCACCAGAAAAGAACTCTAGATAATAAGGAGCCGTTAACCGCGACGAGTGTTTTTCAATGCGGTCTTGTTTGATGAGCAATTGAAAAACGGTTTGAAATGTTTCCAGCAAGACATCCAATTTACCATTTTTAATCAAGAGACGGTAGGTTTCTGCTTCTGACTTTGTGTTTTCGAAGTAGTGGGTCATCAGCCGAGCGAGATCAACTTGCGGTGTCCGTGGCAATCGGCGTAGGTAGTGGAGCATATTCTGTGTTTGGTATGTCCGAATAATCTGATCAAAATCTTGATAGTGGCGATAGAAATAAGTCCGCGACACTTGGGCCCGCTGACAAAGCTCAGTGATAGAGATATCGGTCAGTGGTTTTTGCATCATCAATTCCAGTAAAGTCTGGTAAATGGCTGCTAAGTTCTGCTGCTTGCGGTCTCGTGGATTCATTAGGTAACACTCTCCCCTTTTCTGTAACCTAAAGCTAGTTTATCGTGGTGGCAGCCGATAAACTAGTAATAACACTTGAGGAGGGGTGAAGATGATGAAAAAATCAATGAAGTTAGTTGGGGTAATGGCCATTGGTATTTTTCTTTGTATTTTAGACACGACGGTGATGAACATTGCGTTGCCGGCGATCCAAACGGGATTATCGACCAGCTTGGAACAGCTCTCATGGGCGCTCAATTTGTATACCATCTTGTTTGCCAGTTTGACGATTCCTTTGGGACGACTAGCAGATATTCATGGTCGCAGCCGGTTTTACATCTTAGGTCTAGCATTATTTTTAGTCGGTTCACTATTTTCTGGATTATCAGCTAATGTGGCGTGGCTAATTGTGGGCCGGGGAATTCAGAGTCTGGGGGCAGCAATCGTCTTCCCAGCCAGCATGACAATTGGCATTCAGAGTGTTCCTATGGAAAAAAGAACCAGCGCGATTGCCACACTGGGCGTCACGCAAGGATTAGCGGCAGCTATGGGGCCAACGATTGGCGGAATCATGACGCAGTTCTTTGGTTGGCGTGGAATATTCTTGATCAATATACCTTTTACCTTGCTCTCACTCGTACTTTGCTGGCGGTTGTTCGACTTACACGAGGGCAAGCAATTAAAGGAACGCTTAGATGTTGCTGGTTCGCTGTTTTCAATGATGATGTTATTCAGCCTAACTCTGTTGTTGGTCAAGGGCAGTGACTGGGGGTGGATGAGCGAGAGATGTCTGGGGCTTGGTCTCCTGAGTATCATTGCGCTAGTTGCTTTTATTGTGGTCGAAGCACATAGCCAACAACCCATGGTGCCACTGGCCTTATTTAAGGAAAAACAGTTTGTCGGGTCAGCAGTTGTGACCGTGATGTCCGGTATCTTTCTGGTTGCGCTATTAGTCTTGATGCCAAGTTTCTTTACGAAGGTGCAAAATAAAGGCGAGCTCCTGGCGGCATTGATGATTAACCCCCGCCTCACTCATGATCTTCATCTGGTCACCCATCAGCGGTTGGCTGTTATCCAAGGTGGGGCCGCGAGCCGTCATTTTGATGGGGAGTCTGTCTATGATTGGGGGTTATGTGATCCTTAGTCAAATGAATCCCGATGTGTATTGGCAGATTTGTGTGGCGGCAATCCTAGTGGGTGCAGGCTATGGCATCGTGATTGGACCGATTACGGTATTGGCGGCCGGCAATTTCACCGGCAACCTGCTAACGGCCTCGCAGAGTGTCATTGGCGTTTTTCGGCAGATTGGGACATCCCTAGCCGTAGCCATCTTTGTGTCAGCACTGTCTGCTAATTTGGTAACGGCGAAGACCAACATCTGGACCTTTGCGCAGAACGGCGTCGAGGCCTTAGCGATGGCAGATAAGGTGAAGAGTGACACGTTGGTTCAGGTAAAGACGCAGTTAGCAACGGAGAAGACACCTAAGCATCAACAGACTACGTTCATCGGTAAGGCGAAAACGCAACGGCTTATCCGCTTAAACTACCAGCAAGCCTTACAGAAAAATAAGCTGACCCAAGCACCAGCTACCATTAAACGGCGTATTCACCGACAGGTTAGTCAGGCCGTGACGGCCCGGGTTGCTCAAGATAATAGGACTTTGACATCCGTGGTTACGAAAATCAGGCGCGAAACCAAGCAACAATTAACCCAGGCCTTCTTACGGCCATATCGATTGGCGCTACCATTTACATTTAGCATGCTGTTGACGGTATTTCTGTTTAGGAAGCGTCAGGATTATCTGAACCGAAACTAAATTTTGGTGGGCGTTTGGGATTGATGACGATCTCAGACGCCTTTTTCTGATCACTGACGTAAGTGTCAAATGGCACGTGCTCAAAGAATCGTTCGCTTCACATTTTGGATGAACAATCTTTTCCTAGCCATTATTTGTGCGTCCATTCACCCAACTGGTTGGGGCTTGTCATCGGGGTGGCGACCTTTGTAGCCCTGTGGTATATCGTCTGGTATCTTCAGAAGCGGTTAGGCGTCAAAAAATACAGGAGCCTTACTTCGTGGAAGATGAGCGAGAAAAGGCTGTTGCATTGCGGGTCCACAATGCCTGCATGGGTAGTTCGTTGACGCGAACTACCAACTGACTGATTAATGTAAGCTTGGTAAGGTCGTCGTGTTGCTATAGAAAGATATGTAAAAATGGTCGGCCTCAATATGGACTGACCATTTTTAGGCTAAATAATTTTAACGATACCATACTGTTAGGAACGGAAGAGCTAAAGACTCTTCAATGTTTGTATGAGGATTGTTCTAAGCAGCGCTTTTTGCAATCAAATGTTTGAGGGCGGTTAAAAATAATTATATAGTGGGAAGGTGAATTTTGTGAGCACCCACGACCTAGTCCGACGTAGACCGATGGCGTGTGCACCAAGGCAAAATGGCTATTTTCGTCACTCTCATTAGAGGAGACGCATAATAACTGTAATCGTTGCAGAGGCTAGGCAGTCTTTTTTGCCTTTCTAATCAGCGTTGATCCATACATGACAGCAACTGAAGCTAGGCCAAGGTAAAGCAGGGCCATCATGGATGATCCAGTTATGGAAGCATCCCGAATATACATTTGATTTGTGATGAGGTCGTTGGCAAAGCGGATGGGTGTGATGTCGTAAACGTAGTTGTGGTAAAAGGGACTCAGCATTTGTGGAATAAATGTGATTACACCCATCGACCCAATCCAAATGACGAGCAGCAGAGGCCACCCTTTTAGGCCCAGTAAATCGAGAACGGCTGACTGCAAGGCATAGAAGACAAACGCAATGAATCCCATCAATAAGAGGAAGTTCTGTGGATTGTGAACGGGAACCGAGTAGCAAATTTTGATGAAGAAGTAAATGGAGACGGCAATGACCGTTGCAATTGCCAGGCCTGAGATTAATTGGCTCGTCACACTGGTGATAGATAGCCGACCATCAGTGCGTTTCATTTCATTTTTGCTGTGGTCGCGCCAATTTAGAAGGCTGAAAATGAGGCTTCCAAGCCAGCAAAAGATGGTTATCAAGAATGGCGCCATCCCACTGATCTCCTTGGTTGAAACGGAATTGCGTTTCGTCAGCGTGGCGTTGATTGGCGTCTGAAGACTTGACCATTCCGGTGACGTCAGAGTTAAACCAGACTTAGTAGCGATACGGTTATACTGATTAGTGATCTTTTGGTTTAATCGATTGGTCATCTCAGGTAACGCCGTCATTAAGACGTTCGCAGCGGTCACATTACTTCCTTGACTGACATACAGAGAAATCCTTGCTTGTTCAGGTAATCTGTTGGTCAAAGAACTTGCGACTATCTTTTGCCGTTGAAATGGCTGCGTTTCAGTTAATGCCGGGGTCTTGGCTGCTAGAACATCCAGTTTGTTAGCGATAACTTTGCCTTTTAAATAACGAGTCTGTTGATTAATAGCTTTGGTAAACCCAGAATTGATGACGACAGCACCGTAGTATTTTCTCTCTGCAAACCCTTTGGTTAGGCTACGGGAACTTTCAACATTTACCCATTTGATTTCGGCATTCTTCTTGTGACTTTCGTTCTGCAAGGTTTTGACAACGTTCTTAGCATCCTTTCCGCTGTCATTGACGACCAGAGCCAATGGCAGGTGGTGGAGCTTAACGGTACTTCTTGCCCCAACCTGTGCGAAGGCGAATAGTCCGATGATGATAATTGCGGCCAACATACCTAGCCAAATATTCTTTCTTTTGAATACATTAAGCATTTAAATAACCTCCTCTTGAATCTATGAGTATCATAAACGGATTCTGCATTTAAAAGAATGGTCAGGTTGAACATTTCTGTGTCTTAAAGGGACACAGTCTAAATTTGTGGGGTGTAGGGTTACAGAAGCACAAAAAGTGGTAATGAAGGGGGCGTCACCTTGGCCGATTTAAGAATTCAAAAAACAGATAAAATTATTTCTTCCGCGTTCGTCGATCTGGTAATTGAAAAGGAACTTGCTAACGTCACTGTTAAGGACATAGCTACCCGTGCAATGATTAATCGAAAAACTTTTTATGCTCACTATCAGGATAAATTTGCGCTGGCTGATGTGATATTACAGAATATTCTGACGTGGTTAGATGAAACACTACAAAAGAGGGTTACACTACTGAAGCAAGAAATTCCTTTAAGTCATGCGGTGACTAAATTAGAGGAGGAGCTGCAGGAATTAATGGTGAATTGGCGAAGACCAATCAATGCCTTGATGACGATTCCGGAGACGAGGGTGCAGCTATTAGCGGGTGCTCAGCGTATTTTTAGTGAGCAATTTCGCGTCTTTTTTAAGCGCCCCGCATCAGAACTAGAAACAACTGTGATTGGGAGTACCATGTTGGGCCTGATAACTTACTATTTGCAGTCAGATGACTTGCCATCCCATGATGAGCTCCAACAACTGTCTACTAGTTTGACATTGATTTTTGGAGGATAACGGCTACTGCTTGCTAGACGGTTTTAGCTTGGTTTCATGTTCAAACAAATAGCCTCGCACAGGCCGATAGTTCAGTGATTGTCAGCTTGTGCGAGGCTATTTGTCGATTGTGGCGGTAAGGTTTTCACTTAGTTCACGCTTGCAGCTTACTCATTTTACATTTTCTCCAACCCATGCCGCTGTTCCTCATCCATGATGTGGGTATACAGACCAGTTGCACTGGTTGAGTTCTGTCCCAGCTGGGTGGCTACGAGCTGCTCGTTTTTGGTGGCGAGGTAGAGTTTTGAGGCTAATGTGTGCCGGAGCTTATGCGGCGTGATACGGACCTTAAACGCGCTAGAATATTTGGCGACCATTTTTTCCATGGAATTGGCCTGCATGCGCGAGGCCTGACCGCGATAACTACTGAGAAAAAGGGCCCGGTCGCTACTGGTGGCGTGATAAATCGCCGTTCGGTGCTCGACATAGTCTTGAATGTAGGGTAATGTCCACGGGGCGATTGGCACGGTATCTCGCTGGCCCCCCTTGCGGACGACACCAATCGTGCCCGTCTTCAGGTTCAAATGGCGCAGGTCAGCATTGGCGGCCTCCGAGACTCGTAAGCCACTACCCAACAGGAGGGCGTTGATGGCTAGGTCCCGCTGTTTATCCCGGTGAAAATACCGTTTCCTAGCCGGTGACAACAGGCCTTCGTATTTCTCGTCGATAAAGGTCAGGTAATCATGATCCGTGTTGCCTAGCATGAGCTTGGTCTTCAAGTTGGCTGCCCGGGTCGCGTAAGTTTCGCTAGTTCGGACTAGGGCAATCTTGTGCATCACGTTACGGTCAAAGTAAGCTTCACCGTGCTCGTCCTCGGTATCTTCCGTCAGGTACTTAAAGAGCGACGAGAGGGCATTTAGTGAACGATTGATGGTTGGATGGGTTCGACTACCAGGAGCACCTGTGAGCTTGGTTTGATTCAGCAGGGCGGACTTGTACAGCTCAACCGTTTCCTTCTTTAAAGTCGCCAGCACTTGAATATCGATGTCAGCGGGGTGGTTAGCCGGCGTTAGGCCTTCACTGATCAGCCAGTTAAAGAAACGGCGGAATTCCGTGAGGTACTGATAAAGGGTAGCTGGGGACAGGGGGACGGTCGCTTTGGCCTGGTAGTATTCCTGGACGTACCAGGGTGCAGTGGCCAATTCCTCGTTAATTAATTTTAAGTAATGTTGTTTCTCCATAGAAATGGCCTCCAAACGTATGTTCTCATATCCTATATGATACCGGTGAATGACCAAATTAGCAAGTCCCCCGCCTTAATTCTAGCTACTACTATCTTTAAAATATTTGTTTTAATGAAAGTAGTGCAATGACAATTGCTGGCCCTAAAGTAGTTTGGTTGAGGTATCCTGTGGGTTACTAGCTGTAAATGCTGTCATAGCAAGGATTTAGACGACTTTTATATGTTTAGGACTAAAATTTATCTCCTGTTATTGGTAGTCAGTCTTTCTATGATTAAGACTACTGGGGGTTCAACGCTGATATACCAACGTTCTTAGGCATATTACGGTTGAATGGCTTGGGATTTTATCAATTGCAGCATACTATTTTTACGGTCGGAATCAACAGTCAGCAAGCTTTGTCGCATGGCTAGTAGCTACTGACATTATGAATTCTGTTCAATCCAGCTGGTAAATGCTGCTGATTTGGGAATAAATTTAACTAGCGACGACCACTCAGTCAGCCATGGAAAAAGCCCAAAATACACGTTGATTCTAAGCACACGTTCAGACTTTAGACGGAGACTTCATCACGAGAATGTCGTAGAATGCGCCTCAAAAATTCGATAGTTTGAGTTTTTCATCAGATTCAAACGGAGTCGGTTACTTGTGCGCGGTGGATGAGTTCGTTACGCTGTAGGAACAATTTGAAGTTGATTATGATGATAGTAGATTTGTTGAACGTTTAAGCAGAGATCCAGCTGCTGAAGTTTGATCACGGACGACGAAAAAGCTAATAAGAAATTTAGCTTACAGCAGACGTGCGTCCAAAATTGGTAACAGACAAAAATACAAAGTCAAAGTGCAAACAGGGGTCGGTCAATCTCACGGCTAATATTTAAAATATATTCTACTTTACATAATATATATTATCGAAAGTAGAGTTAAAAGCCAAAAAAGCAAGCAATTTAGATTCAAAGTAAAAAAGCCCGTTCGTTTTTTATTTAACGAATTGGCTTCCTATATCAATAAAATCTAAATTAATTTTAGCGTGGTCAAAATCTTTTTCGTCAACGGTGTCAGTTGCTCTGGCAATTGTGCCAAGTCGAAAAATTTTGCTGCACTCGTTTCATCCGTCGTAACCTCTAAGTTACCAGTTGCTGCGACGTCATAAACCACGGTCACCGAATCAATCTGGTCGCCATTTGGATACGTGTACTGCATGTCTTGACCACTGACGACCGCCAACAATTGCTGAACGATTCCTTGTAAGCCGGTTTCTTCACGCAACTCGCGCTCGGCAGTTGCTGCCGTATCTTCATTTAGTTCCTTCGATCCGGCCGGCAACCCCCAGAGATGATTGTCTCGGCGCTTAACCAACAGTACTTGCTGCTGTCGACGAACAATGGCTGCTGAACCGACAACGATTAGTGGTTGCTGACCGACTTTTTGCCGTAAATTTAGTACATAACCCATACGAAAATCCCCGTCCTTTACCTAATTGTAACATGCAATAAGGGACTTGCTAGTGCCAATTCTGATGAATGAAGGCCTCGCGCCCGCCCATCTCTTCGATTTGATAGCGGAATGGATTCTTTCGGTAGAAGTCTTGGTGCTCTTCTTCCGCGGGATAAAATGGCTGGGCAGCTTCAATTTGGGTTACGATGGGTGCGTTGAACTGTTCGCTGGCCGCTAAGTCAGCCTTAGATTTTTCCGCGATGCGCCGCTGATCGTCATTGGCCACATAAATCACTGGCCGGTAGCTGTCACCCCGGTCTTGAAATTGACCGCTGGCATCTGTGGGGTCGGTTTGTCGCCAATAAATATTAACGAGTTCAGCATAACTGATGACTGTCGGATCAAAGGTAATTTTGACGGCCTCGGTATGACCAGTTGTGTGACTGGCCACTTCGGCATAAGTTGGATTAACCGTATGTCCGCCGGTATATCCAGAAATTACGGACTGAATCCCGGGTTGGGTGTCGAAGGGCTTCACCATGCACCAGAAGCAGCCGCCAGCAAAGATTGCCGTTTCAGTTTGACTCATGCGAAATCCCCCTTTTTAGTTGAATAATTGACCAAAGTCGTGGTAACCGTTTGCTTCCAATTTGTCGGCCGGAATAAATTTTAGCGCTGCTGAGTTGATACAGTAGCGCAAGCCACCCTGATCTGCTGGACCGTCGTTAAAGACGTGACCTAAGTGTGAGCCAGCGTCTGTGCTCCGAACCTCCTGTCGCACCATACCAAATGAGTGATCGGTGTTCTCCTTAACGTTAGTCGCATCGATTGGCTTGGTGAAAGATGGCCAGCCACAGCCCGCATCGTACTTGTCGGTCGAGCTGAATAGCGGTTGGCCGCTGACCACATCCACGTAAATACCAGGTTCGTAGAAGTGGTCATACTTTCCGGTGAACGCTGCCTCTGTGGCCGCCTCTTGGGTTACGGCGTATTCCTCAGCGGTGAGTCGCTGCTTTAAATCATCTTGCGTTTCTTGTTTAGCCATAATAATTTCCTCCAATCAATTGCGTACAACTAATTACCTATAAGCCCTAGTTTAAGGCTCCTGGACTAAAACGCAACTAATTTGTTTGATGTCCGGCCAATCGAATTGAGCATTCAACATTATTTTTGTGCTGGAGGAATCATCAGGGTCGATCATACAATAATGCCAAGAAACGTCGTCCACACCGCTCTAGCCTACAATTTGACGACTGGATAGGCGCAAAAACCGCCAGCCAACTCATCGTCGGCCAGCGGTTCAAGGTTAGCTGGATTGACCAGCCGGAGTTTGGTAACGCAGTTTAGCGCCGTTAACGTCAACTTGCTTGATTCCAACGGAACGATTGCGATAGTACATCACGCTTTCTTCCGCCGGATTGTGTGCTAATCCCATGGCATGACCCAATTCATGTTCCGCAACGTGAACGTCGTCAGCGCGTGAATACGCGTACGACTTCAGGAGCGTTGGGTTGAGTGTTGCCGTGACGTCGAGTAACAGGTCGTTTTTAGACCAGTAATCAGTTAAGCCGACGTCTTCTCCCAGAGCCACTGCCTGTGTCTTCGAGGCGGTTTTGAGAGTAATCTGTGCATTTTTAGTGGTACCCAATTTGAAATGAAACGCACCGGTTCGATTCCAAGCGCTAATGGCGGATTGCCAAACTTGCCGATAGTAAGCCGATTTGGTGGTGATTACGTAGGTCGCGTGATTGTGGGCAAACCGCTCCGGACCAAAAGGTGTTGTGCCGGCTGCAGCCACGGCAACAGCACTCCCGCCCACTGGGGTGACAAAAAGACCAACAGTAACAACCGCAAGGGTAATCCCCCGGGACCAAAAGCTTCTTGTCATGCATAATCCCTCTCTTCGCGAAGGAAGATGCCTAACGGCTACCATCGGCGTCATTATAGCAGTTACTGACTTTAAAGCGAATTAAAACGCTCCAAGGCAACCGTTAAGTCGCCATGGAGCGTTCATTCAGATTGTAAATTGAGTAAATTAAGCTTCAAAAGCAGCTGTCAATGGTGGCACGACTTGCTTCTTCCGGGAAACAACCCCTGGCAAACTAGCACGGTTGTTGTCAAGCTTCGTATTGAAGGCTTTTTCAACCGCTGCCTTAGGCTCACCAGCAACGATTAATTCGGAGTCACTGTTCAAAACGTTAGTGGCTAAGGTAATGAACAAGTCGTAGCCATCGGCGGCCATTTCAGCTTGCATTTCCTTTTCCAAACCAGCTTGACGGTCCAAAACATCGGCTAAGTCGACCGTGTTGATTTGGCCGATACGCACGCTGTGACCAGCCATATCAAAGGACTTAGCGTCGCCGTCGATAAGTTCTTTGTCACTCTTAGCAGCTAAGTTCGTTCCCGCCTTCAACATAGCAATGCCGTAGCTTTGAACGTCGATATCAGCAATTTCAGCTAACATCCGAACGGCTTCACGGTCGGCATCAGTCGTGGTTGGGGATTGGAGTAACAGCGTGTCAGAGATGATGGCGGATAACATTAGCCCAGCCAACTTGGCAGGAATTTCCATCTTCTCTTCGTTGAACATTTCGGTCAGGATCGTGCTCGTGCAACCAACAGGTTCTGCCCGGTAGTACAGAGGTGAATCCGTCGTGAAGTTGGCGATCCGGTGATGGTCGACGACGAAGTTGACCTGCACCTTGTCGAGGTCGCTAACACTTTGTTGGGCTTCGTTGTGGTCGACTAACATGACGTGATCAACTTCGTTTGAGACCGTCTTAACGACCCGTGGTGCTGGTTCGTCGAAGTGGTTTAAAACGTAAGTGGTTTCCATGTTAGGTTCGCCCAAGGCAACGGCTTCAACGTCGTAGCCCTTTTGGGTTTGGAAGTAGGCAAACGCCTTGGCTGCAACAATGGCGTCCGTATCTGGATTCTGGTGACCGAAAACTAATGACTTGCTCATGAGTAGAACTCCTTTAACAGAATAGTTTTTAGTGTTACTTGTTACGCAATTGTTTGAGCCGCGAAATGTAATCGTCCGTGTGTAAATAACGATCAAATTGAGCCAAAAAATGGCTAATTCGCGGAATCTCGGCCTTACCCTTGCGGAACACAAAGGCTAGGTCGAAGCGGATGTTTGGATCGAAATGCGCTGTCCACGTTTGTGGGAGGTCATCTTGACCAATCATAAACGAATTTGGCAGTGCCGTAGACGCTTGGGTCTGCATTGAGAAGTGCAACAGCTGCGTTGGTGTCGTGAAGTTTGCGACACTCTTAGGGAAATCAGCTAACTGGTTCTTATAGGCTTCGTGCAACGTCTGATTGAGGTAGTAGCCTTCTGGGTACATCGCCCAAACATCGGCGGTCGTGTCCTTGAACTTGATTCGTCGTTTCTTCGACAGTTGTTCGTCGTGGTGGATAAACAAGAGGTCATCCGAAATGATCTTCTTGGACTCATAGGGCTTCCAGTTCTTAATCGAATCATCTGGCAAGTACATGATGGCCAAATCGATCTTATTATTTTCTAGTCGTTCCCAGATTTCCTTCCGCGTTAACATGTGAAAGGAAATCTTCAAGTCAGGATTATTTTGGTATGACAAGATGGCGAAGTCCTCAAAGACAGCGTCTTCCATGGAGGCCAGAAGCCCAATGTTGATTTCTCCCTGAGTTGCGCTGGTCGACTGTTGAATCTCGTCAGTGGCTTGGTTTAGGATCCCATAAATCTTGTGCGTGGCGTCTAACATCGTGTAACCAGCGTCAGATAACCGCAGTTTCTTCCCGACCGAATAGAAGAGCGGTGCCCCCACAGTCCGTTCGAGTTTCTTGATCTGCTGCGTCAATGCCGGTTGCGTAATCCCTAAAATCTGAGCAGCTTGGGTGTAATTCATGGTTTCCGCAAGCTGTAGGAAGTACGTCAAGGTCTTTGAAGAAAAGATACTTTCCTGTTTCGTCTTCATCCGCTTTTACTCCTTATGATTAGTCTGATACCAGGCCAACCTAATGGTTACTATTAATCACTATGATAGGCTGTTTGGCCTAAAAGCGCAACGATTTCTGCTTATAAAATCATTGCTAGCAACTAACTAGTCTAAAACGAGCGCCGTCGGTTTAACGCGTAATTGCGTTGGCAGCCCCTCGACATCCGTATCGACCACGAAGGACCCGTTGGAGTAACGACCGCTTAGCGGGTGTTCCGTTGGCAAGACATCGTGGGTCCGTTCACGACTGGTCAGAATTTCCAGTGGCGGATTGCCCGCGGGAATGGCCATAAAGTCAACGACGCGGTGTGGATCACGCTTCAGCTCACGCAAGACGATGACCCCACGTCGGGCCCGACTCGTCACGGATAATTCCTTCATGGCTAGTCGCTTGAAGGCCCCCCGTTGCGTGATCATGGCAATGGTATCGCTATCGGTGACGAGTGCCAAGTTCACGACCTCATCGTCATCGCGAAGATCCATCGATCGGACACCAGTCGTTCGGGCCCCGTTGACGGAAACTTCGTCGATGCTGTAACGCAAGGCGTAACCATTCTTAGAGACCAGCAGGATTCCCTGATCGATAGGTTCGGTCAGATACTTAACCTGCACGACTCGCGCCTCAGGATGCTTAAGCTTTTCGTACACGGCGGCACGACTCTTGTACGTCCGACCAGGCGTTAGGTCACTAAAGGCCGTCTGTTTAATGTAGCCATCGCTGGTAGCGATTAGGAAGCGACCGGGTTCCTTAAGGGTCTTGAAGGCAAACGTGGCAACGATTTCTTCATCGGCAGCTAAACCGGTGGTCTGGGAAATGTGTTCACCAGTCTCCTTCCATTTGACGTCGCTGATCTCATGAACTGGCCGGTAAATGAGGTTCCCCTTGTTGGTGAACATCATTAAGTGGTCTAGCGTGCTGAGCTTTTGCATGAAGATTGGATAATCCTCATCCTTTAGCCCGTTATCGTCAGGATCGGAGGCCGTATAAGAACGGACACCGGAGCGCTTCAGATAACCATCGTGACTCACGAGGACCACGACCTCTTCGTCAGCGACCGTGACCTCAGTGTTGATCTTCAAGTCTTCAATTTCAGCCTGAATCTCTGTACGCCGAGGGTTCCGGTATTCCTTACCTACGGCCTTAAGTTCCTTGCGTAAGACGGCGTTCAAGGCCTTAGGGTCAGCTAAGATCTTGTGGTCTTCCGCAATGGCTGCGGATAATTTGTCAGATTCGGCTTCCAACTGGGTTACATCGGTGTTGGTCAACCGGTACAGTTGTAAGGCGACAATGGCGTCCGCTTGTTTTTCGGAGAAGTCATAGGTGTTGACCAGGTTGTCACGGGCGTCTCGCCGGTTCTTGCTGGCACGAATGGTCTTGATCACTTGATCCAGAATAGACAATGCCTTGATCAACCCAGTTACGATGTGCTGCCGGTCTAAGGCCTTTTGTAGGTCATATTCCGTTCGCTTCGTGATGACCTGACGTTGATGTTCCAAGTAAGCCGTCAAAATGGTCTTTAACCCAACGTGTTCGGGCCGCTTATGGTTGATGGCGACCATGTTGAAGTTATAGGTGATCTGGAGCTCGGTGTTCTTAAACAGGTAGTTGAGTACCCCCTGGGCGTCGGCGTCGCGCTTGAGTTCAATCGCGATCCGCAGACCGTCCCGATCGGTTTCATCCCGAACTTCGGCTAAGCCCTCGACCTTTTTGGTCAAGCGAATCTCATCGATTTTCTTGACCAATTGGGCCTTGTTGACTTCGTACGGAATTTCGGTGACCGTGATTTGACTCTTATTGCCCCGTAAGGCTTCAATTGCCGTCTTAGAACGGACGACTACGCGACCACGACCGGTTTCATAGGCCTTGATGATGCCGTCTTTCCCTTGAATGATCCCACCAGTTGGGAAGTCTGGTCCCTGAACAAAGCCCATCAATTCTTCCAAGGTAGCCTTGGGGTGACTCAATAAATAAATGCAGGCATCAACGACTTCACCTAAATTGTGTGGCGGAATATCCGTGGCGTAACCGGCAGAGATCCCGGTCGCCCCGTTGACCAGCAGGTTGGGAAAACGCGCTGGCAAGACGGTTGGTTCGTACTCGGTATCATCAAAGTTAAGGACCATTTCGACCGTATCTTTGTCGATATCCCGTAACATTTCACCAGCTAATTTACTTAAACGAGCTTCGGTATACCGCATGGCAGCGGCTGGGTCACCATCCATGGACCCGTTGTTCCCGTGCATCTCGATTAGAGGTTCGCGAACCTTCCAATCCTGACTCATCCGGGTCAACGCTTCATAGATGGAGCTATCGCCATGGGGGTGAAAGTTCCCCATAACGTTCCCAACAGACTTTGCGGACTTCCGGAACCCCTTATCGTAGGTGTTGCCATCCTTGTTCATGGCAAACAAGATTCGCCGTTGAACGGGTTTTAGCCCGTCTCTGACATCGGGTAAGGCCCGCTCTTGGATGATAGATTTGGAATAACGACCGAAGCGGTCCCCCATGACTTCTTCCAGAGTTAATTCTTGAATTTTTTGTCCTTCACTCACGACATGTTTGCTCCTTTCACCGGTCGATTAATCACTGGTCGACGTGGCATCATTTTCTAATAGGCTGGTATTGTCGTCTTCCAGCGTAAATTGAACGTTATTTTCGATCCATTTCCGCCGGGGTTCGACCTTGTCACCCATCAACGTGGTGACTCGGCGTTCGGCCAGGGCGGCATCGTCGATCTGGACGCGAATTAGCGTCCGGTTGTCGGGATCCATGGTCGTTTCCCACAGTTGTTCGGCGTCCATTTCCCCTAACCCCTTAAAGCGTTGGAGGTTGTAGCCGTGATTAGGAATCTTCTGCGTCTTTTCGGTCAACTCATCATTGGTCCAGGCGTATTCGATGTCTTGGTTCTTCCCGGTCCGTTTGATCCGATACAGCGGTGGTAGGGCAATGTAGACCCGACCGGCGTCGATCATTGGCCGCATGTACTTGTAGAAGAAGGTCAGCAACAGGATTTGAATATGGGCACCGTCATCATCGGCATCGGTCATGATGATGATCTTGTCGTAGTTGGCGTCCTCAATATTAAATTCAGTGCCGACGCCAGCGCCAATGGTATAGATCATGGTGCTGATTTCTTCGTTCTTCATGATGTCTGGGAGCTTGGCCCGTTCCGTGTTCAATACTTTCCCCCGTAAAGGTAAGATGGCTTGGAACTTCCGGTTACGGCCTTGCTTAGCAGAACCACCGGCGGAGTCCCCTTCGACTAAGAACAACTCATTCTTGGACGCATTTTTGGACTGTGCTGGCGTGAGCTTACCGGACAATAAGCGTTCGTGTTTCTTATGCCGCTTGCCGTTTCGGCTCTCATCCCGGGCCTTTCGGGCGGCTTCACGGGCCTGACGGGCTTGGGTGGACTTCTTGATCAACATCTTCCCGAAGTCCCCATTTTCCATCAGGTAGTAGCCTAGTTGTTCACTGATGACATTGTCCACGATGGTTCTCGCTTCCGGCGTTCCCAGCTTTTCCTTGGTCTGGCCTTCGAATTGTAGAAGGTTTTCGGGAACCCGCAGCGAAATAACCGCTGAGAGCCCTTCACGAACGTCGGAGCCTTCCAAGTTCTTATCGCGATCCTTTAACAGGCCGACTTTGCGCGCATATTCGTTGAACGCCTTGGTCCAACCGCTCCGCATCCCGACCTCGTGCGTCCCGCCATCTTTGGTCCGGACGTTGTTGACGAAGGACAACAGGTTTTCCGTGTACCCGTCGTTATACTGAGCCGCAACTTCGACCTCGATGCCGTCTTTCTTGCCGTCAAAGTACATGACGTTGCCCAAGGTGTCCTTGTCTTCGTTTAAGTAACCAACGAACTCTTTGATTCCGTCTTCAAAATGGTACGCTTCAGCTTTCTCTTGACCCTCACGTTCGTCGGTCAGCGTAATCTTAACGCCTTTCAACAGGAACGCCGATTCACGTAACCGTTCGGACAGGGTGCCGAAGTTATAGACCGTGGTGGTGAAAATACTGCTATCTGGTTTGAAGTCAATAGTGGTCCCATTATGGGCACGGGTATTCCCCAATTTCTTCAGCGTGCCCTGTGGCTTGCCGCCGTCAGCGAACTTTTCTTGGTAGCGCACACCGTCACGCACAATGGTCACGGTCAGTTTACTGGATAGGGCGTTCACAACGGAAGCCCCGACCCCATGGAGTCCACCAGAGGTCTTGTAGCCTCCCTGGCCAAATTTACCCCCCGCATGGAGGACCGTTAAAATGACTTCGGGCGTCGGAATCCCTGAGGCGTGCATACCCACTGGCATACCCCGTCCATGGTCGACCACCGTGATACTGTTATCCTGGTGAATGGTTACGTTAATTTCTTTACCGTAGCCCGCTAAGGCTTCATCAACGGCGTTATCCACGATTTCGTAGACCAAGTGGTGTAGTCCACGGCCGTCAGTTGAGCCGATATACATCCCAGGACGTTTACGAACAGCTTCCAATCCCTCCAAGACCTGAATGGAGGAATCGTCGTACTTTGGTTTTGCTTTCGCCATGCGTAAATCCCCTTTACATTTTTATTCGTTTTAAACTAGCGTGTTGCAATACTTACCTAGTTTACCGCAACGCGAACGTATGTTCAAATAAAACGGTCAAACGCCCGCGGCTTGGTAAGCAATAACCACATTATCATACCACAGGAAGTTAAAAACTGGCTAGTTCTCCTGAGATAATTGGCGTGGCGTGGAAAACATGCTAAAATATAGAGCAGCTTATTTGCAGTGCGGTCATGCGGACCACATTGGGAGAAAGAGCGGAGGAATCGAGTCGTGAAATTAATTGGGTTACTTATTTTGGCTTACCTACTGGGTGCCATTCCTAACGGGGTCTGGGTCGGTAAAGCCTTCTTTGGAACGGATATTCGCCAGTCGGGGTCCGGCAACATTGGGACGACCAATACGTACCGGGTGTTAGGCCCCTATGCCGGGACGGCTGTGATGGTTCTCGACATTGCTAAAGGTAGTGTCGCTACCTTGTTACCGACCTTGGGCCACGTTACAACGTTTTTGGGAACGGCGACCCCACTGCTATTTGGTCTATTCGCTATCCTGGGCCACACAGTGTCGGTTTTTGATCACTTCAAAGGTGGCAAGGCCGTCGCCACGTCTGCGGGGATGTTGCTAGCTTACAACCCCATAATGTTTGTGATTGCTGCTGGGTTGTGGGTCAGCTTGATCTACTGGACCAGCATGGTCAGCCTCGCCAGCATGATTGCCTTTAGCCTGATTACGTTGATTTCCCTGGCGTTTCAGGATTGGTACCTGACCGGTATCGCCTTGGTCCTGACTATCTTTGTTTTTTATCGTCACCGCGCCAACATTCAACGGATTCGCGAAGGCACGGAATCGATGGTCCCCTTTGGTCGGGGCTATCACAAGCGGCAGAAATCTAAATCGCGTTAGAAACGTAAGGAGACCCGGACATTGTGTCCTGGCCTCCTTTTTTGTTGACAGAGTATGCTCAAAGGCGGTTAGGCGGCGAGCATTAAGGCTGATAAGCGAAAAATCCCGAACTTGGATTGTTCGCTTATCAGGTTTAAGCGAAACCGACTGCCTTTGAGTACACGTTTCGGCAATATAAAATTCGGAGTAGACGTCTACTTATCGTCTTTTCACCACTTAGAAATAAGTAATTTCATACCCCGCCTGGAAACTCTGGTGAGCAGCCAGGTGATTGATGGCGACCTTCGTTTCGAGGTCCCCTGTGGTCTGAACATCGTCCGCTAAGCCCCACCAAGGTTCGATGCAGACAAATGGTGCCTGCTTCGGATACGGGGACCAGATGCCCACGTATGGCGCTGCAACCGTCAGGGCGATGCCGTGGTCGTTGACGGTGCTACTCAGCATGAGCGTGGTCTCTTGATTATCCAGTGAAAGGACCTGTGCATCGTGCTCAAATAACTGATGGTCCAACTGTAGTGGCTTGGTCAAATCGAGTGGGACCGGATGGCCGGTATCACTATATGGGCCAACGAGTGGCACCCGCTGATACGTTTTTTTAGGAGAAACGGTGACCTGATAGTCGGTAAAGTCGGCAGTTGCCTCGCCCAATGGCACGTTGAAGCCGGGATGGGCACCAAACGAAAAGACCAGTGGTGTATCGGCCGGATTGGCAACTTCGGCGGCGACCTTTAGCCGATGATCGATCAGCGTATAGGTAATCGTCAGGGTAAAGTCGCTAGGAAAGAGCTGGCGACTCTGCTTATCGGCCGTCAGCTGCAAGCTCAACTGGGTATCCGTCTGGGCGACCACCTGGAACTCGCGGTCACGGGCGAACCCGTGTTGCGTCATCTGGTAGGTCTTCCCTGCCAAACGGTACTGGTTGTCCTGCAGCCGGCCCACGATGGGAAATAAGAAGGGCGCGTGCCGACCCCAATAGGCTTTATCCGCCTGCCACATGTATTCCAAGTGACTGTCGTTGTCCTGAACGCTGGTTAACTCGGCGCCCAAGGAATTAATTTTAACCGTTAAATACGTGTTCTTTAACGTTAGCATGTAAATTCCTCCCGTTTGTTTTTGATTATTTTTAAATTAGAAATTTAGTCTCAGATGATAAGCAAGTGTTGCCAGTTGCTGGCTACGAGGTGGGATTGAACGTGGCTGGCCCTTAGTTAAACTTGCTATGCAAACAAGTCTCTAGCATTTGTTGTGGGTAGAAAACAATGTTAGCCGGAGGATGTCAGGGATAGAGCCAGCCAGCACGCGCTTCAGCGTCCCACAGCAGGCAGAATCCCTGACAGCCGCAGTGCGACCAGTTTACACAATGTTTTTCACTATCCCCATCATACCTGACTGACGAAAAAAGGGCCAAGACAACCGTCTCGGCCCCACAAATTATTTACAGGATGTAACGCGACAGGTCCTTGTTTTGCACAATGTCACCAATCTTATCGTTGACGTAGCTTTCGGTAATCGTGACGTCACCGGTACCCATGTCGGGACCTTCAAATAACAGATCTTCCAACAACTTCTCCAGCACAGTCTGTAAACGACGAGCCCCAATGTTTTGGTTCTCGTGGTTCAGCTCAAAGGCCAGGTCGGCGATCCGTTCGATGGCTTCCATGGTGAAGGTCACCTTAACGTTGTCGGTACCAATCAACGCAATGTATTGCTTGATCAAGGCATTGTTAGGTTCCGTCAGAATCTTAACGAAGTCGTCCTTGCTCAGGTCGTTTAATTCGACCCGGATTGGGAAACGGCCCTGTAATTCAGCAATCAAATCGCTAGGCTTCGATTCAGCGAAGGCCCCAGCAGCGATGAACAGGATGTGGTCGGTGTCGATGGTGCCGTACTTAGTCTTGACCTGCGTCCCTTCAACGATGGGTAAGATATCGCGTTGGACCCCTTCACGGGAAACGTCGCCGCTGTTTTGACTACTGCCCTTGGCAATCTTATCAATTTCGTCGAGGAAGATGATCCCGGTATTTTCGGCCCGTTTGATGGCATCATGGTTGATGTCAGCGTTGTTGACCAGCTTTTCGGATTCTTCGGCGACCAGGATTTCCCGGGCTTCAGCGACCGTGACCGTCCGCTTAATGCGCTTCTTTGGCATGATAGCCCCCAACGTATCGTTGAGGTCCACACCCATTTGGCCCAGCATGTTGTTGTCGCCGGCGTTGGCTTGTTGGGGATCGTCCATTTCAATTTCGACCATATGGTTTTCAAGCAGGCCCTTGTCGAGTTGTTCGGATAGGGATAGGCGCTCGTTGCGGATATCGTCGGTGACCTCTTCCTCTTCACCTGGTGCGGTTGGCGTTTGGCCATTTTGCATCTGGGAGAACATGTTCATCATGTTGGCGAAGTCATTGTTGTTCTTGCTTTCTTTCTTCTTAGCGGGTGCCAGGAGCTTGACCAGCCGTTTGTTAGCAGCTTGGATGGCATCGGCACGAACGTTCTTAAATTGGTCTTGTTTTTCCATCGCAACGGAAACTTCGACCAGGTCACGGACCATGGATTCCACGTCGCGACCAACGTAGCCAACTTCGGTAAACTTGCTGGCTTCGACCTTGGTAAATGGTGCGTGAACGATCTTAGCTAACCGGCGGGCAATTTCAGTTTTCCCAACCCCGGTCGGTCCGATCATTAGCATGTTCTTTGGTGAAATTTCTTCCTGCATGGCAGCGTCTAGTTGCATGCGGCGGTAACGGTTACGTAAGGCAATCGCAATCGCCTTTTTAGCTTCGTCCTGGCCAATGACGTATTGGTCAAGTAAGGCGACGACTTCTTTAGGTGTTTTATTAATGGCGTCCACAATGGATTCCTCCGTTTCGATTAAAGTTCTTCAGAAATAACGTTTTCGTTGGTAAAGATATCGATCCCACCGGCGATGTGAATGGCGCTTTCGGCAATTTCCTTAGCGCTCATGTCGGTTGCATGGTGGTGTAAAGCAGTGGCAGCGGCTAGGGCAAAGTTACCACCGGAACCGATGGCCAAAATGTCATCATCGGGAGCAATGACTTCGCCGGAACCAGAAACCAGTAGCATTTCGTCCTTGTCCATGACAATCAGTAAAGCTTCTAGTTTTTGTAAGGCTTGGTCAGAACGCCACTGCTTGGCGAGTTCAACGGCCGCCCGTTGGAGGTTACCGCTGTATTCGTTGAGTTGGCTTTCAAATTTTTCTTCAAGGTTGAAGGCGTCAGCAACACTTCCGGCAAACCCAACGACGACTTGGTTGTTGTAGATCCGGCGAATCTTGTGTGCGGTCCCCTTCATGATGACCTTTTCACCCATGGTGACTTGTCCGTCACCGGCCATGGCGTTATGGCCGTTATGCCGAACTGCACAGATGGTGGTTGCTTCAAATTTTACTGGCATAGTTTCATCAATCTCCTTACGATTGTTTTGTATGATCAGACTTTTCTTCAGTGGCTCGGGGGAAGAACTGACGGTAATCGCGCTGTAAATGTTCCCGGGTCACGTGGGTGTAGATCTGCGTGGTCGATAGGCTACTGTGTCCCAGCAACTCTTGGACCGACCGGAGATCTGCCCCCCGGTTGAGCAGGTGCGTGGCAAACGTGTGCCGCAGCATGTGGGGATGAATGTCCGTGGTGAGACTGCTGCGCTTGATGACCTGGTTCAACAGGTAAGTCACCCCGGCTGGCGTCAACTGTTCCCCCCGCGCGTTGATAAACACGTACGGGTGAGCACGGTTGAAGGTCGCCATTAGCGGCGTGCGCGCGGCCGTGAAGTAGCGTTTCAGTGCGTCACTGGCGTAATTGCCAAACGGCACGTAGCGCTCCTTGTTGCCCTTCCCATGAATCAACATGATGCGGTTGTCGAAATCAACGTCGGGCAACGTGAGGTTAACGCACTCACTGACCCGAATCCCGGTGCCATACAGCACCTCAAGCACCGCCGAATCACGTGTGGCGAGTTGGGTATTCGGATTAGCCGCCGCGGCCGTGAACAGCGCCGTCATTTCCCGTTCGTAGAAGAACCGGGGCAAATGATTCTGATGGTGCTTGAGTTGAACGTAGGCGAACGGGTCGTCCTTGGCCAAGTCGTTACTCATCAAAAAACTGTAGAGTGACCGCAACGTCGACAGCTTACGGGCAATGGTCGTGCGAGCGTAATGGTGGTCGTACAGATCACTCAGGTAGACCTCAACGTCCAGCTGGTCAATTGCTGTCCACGGTTTGACGCCCCCGTTGTCAGCTAAAAACTGTGTAAATTCTTCGATGTCTTCGCGGTAGGCCTTAACCGTTTCCGGTGAGTATTGCCGTTCACCGCTAAGATACGTCATGAACTGTGAGACCGTTTCATCCACGAAAAACACCTCCTGTACGTGTTAATGCTAGCAAACAGCTTTGAAAAACACAACTAACTCATCAAACTGTCGGGTTTTCAACTGACAACGTAGTGAGTTAAGTCGCCTTACCGGCCGGCAGATATGGGCTAGGTCGGTGCGGACGCAACTTGAAGCCTCGAAAATCGCGAGTCTTCAAGGTTGGTCTTCTGCTAAGCCGGCCAGAAACGTCGACTAAGCAGAACGACGCGCCTGAGCCCATATCTGCCGGCCTCTCGGCTTACGTGGTAGCGTTATGGCAACTTATGATGAAATTTTTAGAGTAGTTATTATTCCGGACAAGGACTCGCAACACATGTTTTTACGGCGTTTACTGCAAAAAATTGATTAGAGCCGGTTGTATCGATGACGTTGGTCGATTATCGCTGGTTTACGGCATAGGACCGCCCTAAGAGATGTGTGATTTTCACGGGTTCAGGCTATCCGGAATCTCGAGCTAACGACTGGAGGCAATCCCTGTATCTGGTAACCGCAGTGCATCCAACGAAAGACGCTATCCATAGTTCCCACACAAATAGGCATTGGCAGTTCCCCCAATGGAGAGACTGCCAATGCCTATTTCAATTTTAATCTTGCTTACTTTTGTGGTGCTTCTTCGTAGTCGCCGTTCGGGCAGACGATTTGGACACCGCCACGAATCTTCTTGGCAACTAAGTAGTGACCATCCTTCGGGCAATCACGACCGACTGGCTTGTCCCATGAGACAAAGTCACAGTCAGGGTAGCGGGAACAACCGTAGAAGATTCGGTTCTTCTTAGACTTCCGTTCGATGACTTGACCCTTATGACAAACGGGACAAACGACCCCGATTTCCTTCACGATTGGCTTGGTATTGCGACAATCTGGGAAGCGGGAGCACGCGTAGAACTTGCCGTAGCGGCCCATCTTGACGACCATTGGGGCGCCACAGATGTCACAGTCAAAGCCAGCGGGTTCGTCACGAATCTGAATCTTTTCGATGGCGTCCTCGGCATGGGCGACTTCCGTTGAGAATGGCTTGTAGAAGGTGTCAATGACCTTGACCCAGTCCTGTTGACCTTCTTCGATACCATCCAATTCGTGTTCCAAGTTGGCCGTAAAGTCAACGTTGACCACGTCTGGGAAGTATTCGTTGATGATGCCATCGACGATTTCACCTAATTCCGTTGGTTCAAACCGCCGACCGACTAACTTAACGTAGTAGCGGCGCTGAATCGTGTCCAGCGTTGGCGCGTACGTTGATGGTCGACCGACACCGTTTTCTTCCAACGCCTTGATCAAGTTGGCTTCGGAATAACGTGCAGGCGGCTGGGTAAAGTGTTGGGCCGGATCGGTCTTGGCCAGGTTGACTTGATCACCGATCTCAAGGTCGGGTAACAAGTTATCCTTTTCCTTGTTGTCCTTGTAGATCTTCAAGAACCCTTCGAATTTCATCTTGGAACCGTTGGCCCGGAACGTCACGCCGTTTTGTTCCAGCGTCACGGCCATGGTATCCATGACGGCATTCGTCATTTGGCTAGCGACGAAGCGATTCCAGATCAATTGGTACAGACGGAATTGATCCTTGTTGAGGCGGTCCTTCAAGCTAGCGGGTGTCCGGAAGACAGAGGTTGGCCGAATCGCTTCATGGGCGTCTTGGGCGCCTTCAGGCAATTTTCCCTTGATGGGTTTGGTGGCGGCGTATTCAGCACCGTACTTTTCGTGCAGGAAGGTCGAGGCCTCGTGCTTGGCAATGCTTGAGATCCGCGTAGAGTCGGTCCGCATATAGGTAATGAGCCCTTGCGTCCCTTCCTTGCCCAGGTTGATCCCTTCGTAGAGCTGTTGGGCGGCCATCATGGTCTTCCGCGTCCGGAAATTGAGCTTCCGGTTAGCGTCTTGTTGCATGGAACTCGTCGTAAATGGTGGTTGGGGTGAACGCTTCCGTTCCTTACGCACAACGTTCACGATGTCAAACTTACCCTTTTTGTCGAGTTTGCCCAACACTTCTTGCACGGCCGTGTTGTCCTTTAAGCTGGCCTTTTTACCGTTGAGCCCGTAGAAGCTCGCGTCAAATGCATGCCGTGCTTTCTTGAACTCACCGTCGATCGTCCAGTACTCTTCGGGAACGAAGGCTTTGATTTCTTTTTCCCGTTCGATGATCAATGACAAGGCGATGGATTGGACCCGCCCGGCACTGAGCCCTTTCTTCACCTTTTTCCAGAGCAGTGGTGAAATCGAGTAACCCACTAATCGGTCAAGAATCCGGCGCGCCTGTTGGGCGTTGACCAGGTCCATGTCGATGGTCCGGGGTGTCTTGAAGGCTTCTTTGACGGCGTCTTTCGTGATTTCGTTAAAGGTAACCCGGTTCTTGTCGTTGACGTCTAGGTTTAAGACATGCGCTAAATGCCACGCAATGGATTCCCCTTCACGGTCGGGGTCAGATGCGAGGTAGACGGCTTTGGCCTTTTTGGCTTCTGACCGTAATCCCTTGATGACGTCACCCTTACCACGAATGGAAATGTAGTGTGGATCGTAATTGTTCTCAGTGTCGACCCCCATCGAACTTTTTGGGAGATCACGCACGTGTCCCAGACTCGGCATGACCTTGTAGGTCCGGCCTAAATATTTTTCAATTGTTTTCGCTTTTGCTGGTGATTCAACGATAACTAATTTTTTTTGCGTTTTTCGCCGTTTCTTGGTGCTTGCTGTTGGTTTAGACTTAGTCGGCAAATCACATTACTCCCTCGAATGATAGACGATAAAGGCCCGTTTGGTGCGGACCGTCACCTCTATTTGATTTGTTTTTACGACGAACTTAGAGTTCGCTAATTTATTCACTATAATCCCACACATGATATTTCAAGTCAGGGCCACTTGTCAACTAAAACTTCTTCCATTATATGTTCCGAATTCAAGATTGGTTTCGCCCCAGCCAGAATTAATTCGTTGGTGCCAACGGAATTTTTACCGTCGATGGTCCCCGGAACGGCCAGCACATTTCGGTTTTCTTGTAGGGCAATATTGGCGGTAATCAGGCTTCCCGAGTGATGAGCGGCCTCAATCACTAAGACACTTTGTGAAAGACCGGCAATGATACGATTTCGCTCCGGAAAGTGATGCCGGGCACCCTGCGTTCCCCACGGATACTCCGAAAAAATAAGTTGCTGATGCGCTAAGGTCGTCATCAATTCTCGATTGGCTGCCGGGTAACAGTGGTCCAGCCCCGTGCCAATGACGGCGATGGTCTTGCCGCAATGGGCAAGCGCCACCTGATGGGTCAACGTGTCGACCCCCTGAGCTAGCCCGGACACCAAGCAGACGCCGTGTTCGACCACCGCTGGCAATAAGAGACGCATGGCCCGAATCGCATACGGTGTGGGGTGGCGGGTCCCCACTACGGCCAATTGCGGTGCGTGCAGTAACCGGAGATCTCCCAAAAAGAATAAGGCGACAGGGGGAGCATAAGTTTCCTTTAATTGCGGCGGATACGCGGCATCAGCGATGGTCAAACACCCGCTGTGGGCAAGATTGGTCGCAATGGTGGTGTCCAACGCCGCCGAGAAGAGATGACGGGTAATAGCCGCGGTGCGTTTCTCGGGTAAGCTGAGTTCCGTCAGCATGGCCATCAAGGTCCGCGCGTTGATCCGGGTCACCTGCGGATGGTCTAACGTCCAGTGCCAGCAGGCCGTTGTGGTCCCGTGGCCAATACCGGGGATGAGTGGTAAGCGCATGAAAAAATCACGAAGTGTCAGTTGCATAAGCAACCTCCTTTTCCCTTTTAGGGTTAACTCCGTGATTTGTTCGCGATTATTTTTTGTACGGGTGAAAAAGTTTTACGATGGATTGGTGTGACGCCCCGATCGGCTAGTCCGGCCAGGTGTTCAGCCGTGCCATAGCCGGCGTTCTGAGCGAATCCATAGCCAGGATAAAGGTGGTCATAAGTGGCCATTAGATGGTCTCGGTAGACCTTAGCCACGATACTGGCCGCGGCGACACTGGCACTCTTGGCGTCGCCCTTGATCAATCGGGTCTGCGGCAGGTCCACCGGAATCTGCATGGCGTCCACGATGAGATGCTGGGGAGCCAAGCCTAACCCGAGAACCGCGCGTTGCATGGCGACCCTGGTGGCCTGATAGATGTTGAGTTGGTCAATCAATTGGGGACTACCAATACCAATGCTGACGGCCTGCGCCTGCGCCAAAATTAACGGGTAAAGTCGCTCGCGTTCCTTAGGTGTCAACTGCTTGGAGTCGTTGACTAAGGGGATGTCGAAGTCTGGCGGCAGAATCACCGCACTGGTGACGACCGGCCCGGCGAGTGGTCCCCGCCCAACTTCATCGATGCCAGCGACCAACTGTCCCTGTTCCCAGAATGGCCGTTCGTAGTGCAGTCGGTGTTGAAAAGCTGCTTCGGCCGCTGCCGCTTTAGCTAGTCGTCGTTTAATCTGCCCTAGAAGCTGCTGAGCCCCTTTGCGGGAGTCCGCGGCTAACGAGTCCAGTCGCGGGTCAGCGGGGTCGGTAACGTCCTTTAGCGCCTGTTTCAGGTCACTTAAGCTGGGACGGTCACTACTCATCGGACTCATCGCCTTTAGGGGCGCGGTCGAGGGTGAAGCCACCGAGCTTACGGTGCCGGGCGTCTAAAATGAACCGTTCGCTAGCCCGTTCGTAGTCGTCGCGCATGCCGACCTTTTCGGTGATCTTCAGGAGCAGGTCAACGTCGCTCAGTTCTAAATCGGCTGGTGCTAGGTGATAACGCTCGGTCAGAGCTGGCGCGTAGTACTGCCGAAAGAAGTTCAGGCCGTATAGGGCAACGTCGTCCTTGGCGTAGAGCTTTTCCTTGATAGCACCGGTCAGCGCCAATTCTTGGGCGGTCGTCTGGTCCTTGAACTTGGGCCAGAGGATCCCTGGGGTATCGAGGAGTTCCAAGTGCTTACTGGAACGAAGCCACTGCTGGCCCTTAGTTACCCCTGGGGTATCGCCGGTAACGGTGGCCTTACGGTTGACCAGATGGTTGAGTAAGGTCGACTTCCCAACGTTGGGCACCCCAACCGTCATGGCACGCATTGGCCGTTCCTTCAGGCCCTTTTCACGTTCGTTAGCTAGTTTGTCGGCCAAAACGCTGCTGGCAATTTTGGTGATCTGTTTGGGGGTCACGTTGGCCCGGGAGTCGATAGCAATTGCAGCCAGACCTTGGGACCGGTAATAGGTCATCCAAGCGGCCGTTTGTTGCGGATCGGCAAGGTCCTTCTTAGTCAAAATAATCAAATGAGGCTTGTGTTGCGCGATGCGAGCAATCTCTGGGTTACGAGAAGCTGCGGGGATGCGGGCATCGACCAGCTCGAACACGATGTCGACGAGGTGGATATTTTCTTCCATTTGGCGAATCGCCTTGGCCATGTGGCCGGGGAACCATTGAATGGTACTCATAAATTGTCTCCTTTTCTCTTACGCGAGTGCTGCCAGGTATAGTTGCCAGGCATCGTCAAAAATCGTCATAGACGGTAAATAAGGCGCATTTTCCTCCAGGTACTTGGAGAGTGGGTCAAACTGGGTTTCCTGCTTGGGAAAGGAGCTATCCAGAAAGGCATTGTTCGCAAACGTAGCGACGGGATCGTAGCTTTCGGTATTACGCTGTGTCATTAAAAATTGATAAAACGTTTTGGGCATTAGTGGTCTCCTTAGTTGTTCGGAATCCGGGCCTGAAAGACAAATTTACCGGCACCGGAGAGGTCGATCTCTTTGGCTGCGTATGATGGTCTGGTCCCATTACCGATGGCCGTTAAGTGGAGCGTCATCGTCTCCGCCTTAGTATCCATCGCGACCCATTTCGGCAACGGATAGTTCTTGGCAATGTAACTCATAACGAAACTCACGGGAACCGGTAATGAACCGATCGACAGCTTCTGGGCCTTTAATTTGACATCTCCTGAGGATAACACGGTCGGCTTAAAGAGTAAAACAAAGTTGACGTTGGCCCCCAGAACTTGGGTCGACCCAGTCAGCATCGCATGGTTGGTGACCTGAAAACTGTATTTGAGCGCAGAATTCTTGAGTGACTTATTCACGTAGTAGTCAGCCAGCGCGTTAACTTGTGCCTTATTTAGGGTGACATCGAGATTCGTCGTATTTTTGGTGACCTTGGCTGTAGAATCAATTTTGACTGGTGAAAAGGCCTTGACGCCGATGGTAACGGTCGTGAGCAGTAGAACGGCGACCAGGGCAATGAATCCCCATTTCCACCAGTTACGTGTCCGTGCTGTTTTTTCTGTTTGACGTTGCATGACTGCGGTTCCTCCTTCTAGTTTACTTTAATAACCATTGTTGATGGGCCTGCATCTGCTGAAAGGCATAGCGGGTCATGAGGCGGTACCCCCTGGCGTTCGGATGGAAATGGTCTACCGGTGATAGGTAATGGTTGAGTTCCTTGTCGCTATCGCTGGCTAAAGCCATTTCTTGGAAGCTCTGCGTCGACAATTTCCCATTATTTGACTTTTGCGATTGACGCTTCAACCGGGCTTGCTGGGTCACTGACTTGAACTGCCCAACGGACAAGGCCCGATTAATGTCGATCATGTAGAGGTTATCCGTCTTGGCAGCCGTCGTCTTCGTTGTAGCATTCCAATCGTCGACGGCATTAGTGATCTGGTCAATGTTGGCAAAGTAGACGTAGATGGGGTTGTAAATAGAGTACAGGTAAATTGGCGCGCGGTCATTATATCCCCGAACGGTGGTCAGTAAGCGGTGCAACTTAGTTTGGTAGGTTGCTTCCGCAGTATCCAATTGCGCATCTAATCGGGATTGTTGATTGATCGTGACGTTCTTCTCCAAGGTCTGCAACAGGTCATTGCCACCGACCGTCATCACGATGGCCTGGGCCTTGCTGACCTGGTCTTGCATGGCCTTACTGTCGAGCAGTCGCTTTTCAATTTGGTCACTGCGGTCGCCGGATTTCCCGTAGTTGTG
>NZ_AZDP01000123.1:74321-131842 GCF_001435525.1 Levilactobacillus koreensis JCM 16448 | reverse complement strand
CCCGCCGTCATTTTGCTGGTCACCCACCCCTTGGGTCAGGGAGTCCCCTAACGCGACGATACGAACGGTCTTGCGGTGATTGGTCGTGGACGATGTATCTTGGGTCGTCCGTGCACCGGGATGCCAGTACGTCAGCACGGCCACGACGACCGCGACGAGTAGCAAGGTCACCCCAATGATCTTACTGATATTTTTAAATTTCATCTGAATCCCCCCTCGGGATAAAGAAAAAGCGGTGACGTGGCCACCCCTTTTCCTAAGTTGATTATTTAGTTGGGTCCGTGTAGTACATCAAAGCAAAAGCACCGGGTCCCCCGTGGGTAGCGATGATGGGCACCGTTTCTCTAACTAAGACTTCTTTGTCTGGTAAGATCTCGTGCAGATGTTCCTGAATCTTATCAACGGATTCAAAGGCTTCCACGTGAGAAATCCCAATGGCAACAATGTCAGGTGTTTGCTTGATCTGTTCGTAAACTTTATCAAAATACCGGTCAATGGTCTTCATTCCCCGGCCCTTGGCCCGAATCTTCAGCTCGCCACCAGTAACTTGCAAGACGATTTTGATGTTTAGGAGTGACGTCAGCATGCCCGCAGCACGACTGAGACGACCACCCTTCAAAATATTTTCGAGGGTCACGATGCCCATGAACAGCTTGGTATGATCGCGAACGGCAGCGGCCCGGGCAATGATTTCATCTTTAGTGGCGCCAGTAGCGGCTAATTTAGCAGCTTCAACGACTTGGAAACCCAAGGCCTGGTCGGTCGTTTGACTGTCTACGACCGTGACGTCCGTCTTGGACAACTTCGCAGCCTGTTCAGCGGTGTGGACCGTCCCACTGATAGCCGCCAGCATGTTGAAGCAGATGACGCTACTGCCATCGGCACCTAATTTATCAAAGGTCTCAACAAATGACCCTAACGGTGGCTGACTGGTCTTGGGCAACGTCTTTGCCGTCTTCATTTTTTCAATGAACTCTTTATTCGTAATGGATTCCCGTTCAACGTAAATCGTATCGTCGATCATAACCGTCAACGGAATAATGGTAATGTTGTAGTCTTGGATGTCTTGCTCGGAGATACCGGCAGACGAGTCCGTAACAATTTTTATTTTAGCCATGCTATTCCACTCTTTCTGACCAGAGATTTTGGTTTATGCTACAATATGCGTAATGAAACATACGGTAATAGTATAGCAGAGTTGCCAATTTTTTTCAGTAGTTGTTCGGAACTCCCCCAGTGGTTTTCACAAAAAATAGTTACGAGAATAAGGAGGAATTTGTTTGGAAAAGGAACGTAGTCACACCTATCAAGTTGTCAATGAGGTCTTGAACGCGGCAACGCACGGAATCGGCGCCGCCCTAAGCATCGCGGGTCTTGTCATCTTACTGTTGCAGGCGCACGGTAAGGGTGGGGCCTTACGGATGACCACGTTTGCTATCTATGGGGCTATCCTGGTCCTGTTTTACCTTGCATCCACACTCTTTCATAGTTTGTACTTTACCCGTGGTCGCCACGTTTTTCAAATATTCGACCATTGTGCGATCTACTTATTGATTGCCGGAACTTATACGCCATTTAGTTTATTAGTGGTTGGTGGCGCCTTGGGCTGGACCATGTTCGGCATTATCTGGGCAATGGCCGTTCTCGGTATCGTGTACAAGGCCATTTGGCTAGGCAAGTATCAGAAATTATCAACCGTGATCTACGTGGTCATGGGCTGGATGTGCCTGATGGGAATCAAGCCGCTGTACAACGGTTTGGGCCCGGTTGGCTTTGCACTGCTGTTCTGTGGTGGACTCGCCTTCACCCTGGGTGCTGTTATTTATAGTTTCAAAGGAATTCCGTTTGGTCACGTTATCTGGCACCTATTTGTGATGCTGGGGACTGGGCTGATGTACTTCTCGATTTTACTGTATGCTTAATGTAAAGTGGTCCTACGTCACTAATTTGACCATGAAAGGCTTTGACGTTATCTGATTTCCAGATGATGTCAAAGCCTTTTTTTGAACAGTTAGTTGCTGGTCAACCTGGATGAGCTAGTGGCGACTAAATTACATCAAGCATAGTTGCAGTGTGGCCTATTTAATCAACTATCCGCTGAAACTGTTCAAACACATAGTCATACGGATTCTTTTCATTGCGCACGCCAGGTTGGCGGTTAATGCGCTGAAATTTGCTGTAATCGAGAGCGGGCATCCAAGTATCACCGTCAAACCCGGCGTCGATCGTGGTTCGGTAAAGAAAATCGACGTCGGCTTGTAGACCGTTGAAGAGCTGGGCACCACCCACAACAAACAGCTTCTCGGTTGGCCGTTGCGCAGCATATTGACGAACAGCGTCGAATGAATCGAGCACCGTCACGCTCGCCGGAAAATTTGCCGCCGATTGATGGGTCAAGACCACGTTCTTCCGGTTCGGCAACGCGTGTGGAAATGACGCGAACGTCTTGGACCCGGCAATGATCGTATTGCCCGTCGTGACGGTCTTAAAGAAGTGCATGTCGGCTGGCAGATGCCATGGGAGCTGGCCCTTAAAGCCAATCACGTGGCCCTGACTCTCGGCCCATAGAAAAATCAACATCGGTGTTCCCTCCTAAACAGCCACGGGGGCCTTGATTGCCGGTTCCGGGTCATACCCCGTGACCTTGATGTCGTGCATATCATAGTCAAAGATGCTGGACTTATCTGGGTTGAGCCAGAGCTGGGGTGCCTCGTGTGGCGTCCGTGCCAGTTGCGTCTTGATTTGGTCAACGTGATTTAGGTAAATGTGGGCGTCGCCTAGCGTGTGGACGAAGTCGCCGACCTCTAAGCCAACTTCCTTGGCAATGAGTGACGTTAGCAACGCGTAACTTGCGATGTTGAATGGCACCCCAAGGAAGATATCGGCGCTCCGTTGGTAGAGCTGACAACTCAATTTACCGTCGTTGACGTAGAACTGAAAGAGCGTGTGACAAGGCGGTAAGGCCATTGATGGCACATCGGCCGGGTTCCAGGCAGACACAATCATGCGCCGAGAATCAGGGTGGGTCCGCAGCGTATCGATCACGTTTTGGAGTTGGTCGATGGTTTCGCCATTGTGACCCTGCCAAGCGCGCCATTGACTGCCATAAACCAGGCCCAGGTCGCCATAGTGGTCACCGAAGGCTTGGTCATTCACGATGCGGTCGCAGAAAGCCTTTTTTTCAGTTTGATAGGCTGCATTGAAGTCGGCATCAACTAAGGAACGGCGACCAAAGTCCGTCATGTCTGGTCCATGATAGTCGGGACTATCGATGTAGCGTTGAAAGGCCCATTCGTCCCAAATGTGATTGTGGTGCTGGAGCAGGAAACGAATATTCGTGTCACCCCGTAAGAACCACAGTAGTTCGGACTTGATAAGACCAAATGGAACTTTTTTGGTCGTCAGTAGCGGAAACCCCTCTTGCAGGTTAAATCGCATCTGATACCCAAATAAACTAATGGTTCCAGTACCAGTTCGGTCGGTCTTTTGGTGCCCCGTCGTTAGAACGGTCTTGGCTAAATTAAGGTAAGCATCTTCTAACACACCCGTCATCTCCTATTCGGCGTATTCACTCAGGTATTCCCACCGGGCCATCTTATCATCTAACTGATGGTCGAGGTCGTCTAGTTTGGCTTGTAAGTCAGCTAACTTATCATAGTTGTCCCCGTTGGCGTTCATCTCCGTTTGAACTTGGGATTTTTGGCTTTCAAGATCGTCGATGACGCCTTCAATGCCTTCCCATTCCTTTTGTTCAGCGTAGGTCAGCTTGACCTTCTTCTTGGGTGCATCGTCGGCGGGTTGGGTTGGCTTTTCTGGGGCCTTAGGCTTGGCCTTTGCTGCGTGGCTCTGTTGTTGGGCCATGTCGAGGTACGTGCTAAATTGCCCGGAATAACGCTCGATGTTGCCGTCCCCCGTGAAGATGAGGAGCCGGTCAGCCACCTTATCCAGGAAGTATCGGTCATGGGAGACCGTGATGACGGTCCCGGCAAATTGGCTAATGTAGTCTTCAAGAACGGTCAGCGTGCCGATATCTAAATCGTTGGTTGGTTCGTCGAGGAGTAAGACGTTGGGCTGTTCCATCAGTAATTTTAACAGGTACAGCCGCCGTTTTTCACCACCAGAAAGCTTACGAATCAAGGTTCCATGCATGAATCGCGGAAATAGGAACTGTTCCAGCAGTTCGGCAACACTAACGGAGTCACCCTGGTTGTTAGTCACGTTTTGACCGACTTCGGATAGGTAGCTGATCATCCGTTTGTCTTCTGGGATGGGTTCGATCTGTTGCGTATAGTACGCCATCTTAACCGTTTCCCCAATCGTGACAATGCCGGAGTCCAGCGGCAGGCGTTGGGCAATCACATTGAGCAGGCTTGATTTACCGGCCCCGTTCTCCCCGCTGATCCCAATGCGCTCGTTGCCTTGAATCAGGTCACTGAAGTGGTCCAAAATGACGTGGTCGCCAAGCTTCAGACTCGCATCCTTTAGTTCAATGACCTTCTTCCCCAGTCGTTGTTGACCAAGGGAAATTGACACGTTGCTTTGGACCTGGCGAGTGCCCACGTTACTGGCAATGTCGTTGAATCGGTTGATTCGGGCCTGTTGCTTGGTCGATCGGGCTTTAGCCCCCGCCTTCATCCAAGCCAATTCCTTCTTGTAGAGTTGTTGTTGCTTTTGGTCGGCTTCGGCCTCCTGAGTGACCCGTTCGGCCTTTTCTTGAACATAGGCTTGATAATTGCCAGGGTACTGATAAAGTTTTCCAAAGTCCAGTTCCCAAATCTGATTGGCAATCTGGTCCAGGAAGTACCGGTCATGAGTGACAACCAGTAAAGCTCCTTTATACGAGCTGAGGTACTGTTGCAGCCAAGCAATGGAATCGAAGTCCAAGTGGTTGGTTGGTTCGTCCAACAGGAGTAGATCTGGCGATTGAATCAGGACCTGGGCCAGACCGACCCGCTTGATCTGCCCCCCGGACATGGTCTTAATGGATTGTGATAGATCAGTGATCTTCAGCTGCGTCAGGATCGTTTTAACATCGCTCTCGGCGGTCCAGGCGTCCTCTTCGTTCATCTGGGCCTCGGCGTCCAGGTAGCGCTGCTGAGCCTTGGGGTCTTCCGGATGTTCCCCGTAGGTCGCCAGAGCGGCTTCATATCGGCGAATCGTCACAAAGACCTTCTGATCACCGGAAAAGACGGCATCCATGACGGTCAGATTTTCATCTAACTCGGGTTTTTGCGTCAAGTAGCCGATGGTGTAATCCTTAGGGGTATTGATCTCTCCGGACTGTTCGGTACTGATACCGGCCAAGGTGTTGAGTAGTGAGGTTTTCCCACTCCCGTTGACCCCGATCAAGCCAATCCGGTCGTGTTCATTGATGATAAAATTCAGGTTATCGAAAAGTGTTTTTTCACCATAAGTTCGGTGTAAGTTTTCTGCGCGTAAGGTTTGCATAATGTCTCACTCTCTTATTTCAAATTCGGTTAGGCCGTCGCATAGGCAACTAATGCCGCCTGTTCATTTGGCAGTTGTCCCGTGACGACCTGGTACTCCAGATCACCCAGTAAGGCGCCCAGTTGCGGCCCGGGTTGTACACCCGCTTGCATCAGGTCTTTCCCCGTGGCGGCAAGCTCCTTCTTGTGCTGGATGGGTAACGCTTGTAGTTGCTGCGTCAGTTCGGTGGCGCGGTCGGGTGCGCCTAAGATGCTGGCCACTTCATTGGCTACGGGAGTCAGGTCAGCGCCACACTGGTACAGTTGCCACGCGTTGGGCGCCGTGGTCAGTAGCGTTTGGGCCAGGCGACTAGCGGTCTGGACCGCCGTAATCATTTGGTTAGCGGCCTTCCAGTGTTTGAGAAATGGCGTGATGGCGGTAGCGGTTAGACCAAATTTTGTTGCCAGTAGTGTCCAGGTTGCGGTGTCACTAGAGGTTCCTCGCTGTAGCTGCGTACTCAATGCCTGCAGGTCGTTCTCGTGGGCCGCAAAGTCCGGGCAATATTGCCACAGCCCTGTTCGCATAAAGACGGCTAGACCGCGTTGGGGGGCCTTACCCGTGAACATCTTTTGTAATTCTACTTGGGTCCGCTCTACGGCAATCTTAGCCAATAGTTGGGCGTGGTCGGTGATGGCCGCTTCGGTCTCTGGGATAATGTCAAAGTCAAGCTGACTGGCAAACCGCACGGCCCGCATCATCCGCAAAGCATCTTCGTGGAACCGTTCTTGTGGATCACCCACGGCCCGAATGTGGTGGTTCTCTAAATCGGTCAAGCCATCAAACAAGTCGATCACTTCCCCGTCTTCGCGCATGGCTAGCGCATTGATGGTGAAGTCACGACGTTTTAGGTCCTCCTGTAAGGATCGGACAAAGGTGACCTGGTCGGGACGCCGAAAATCGGTATAGGTCGATTCGGAACGGAAGGTCGTAGTCTCATAGCCGGTCCCGTGGTCCAAAATCATCACGGTGCCGTGGTCAATCCCGGTGTCGACCGTTCGTTTGAACAAGCCCTTGATTTCATTGGGATAGGCACTAGTCGCAATATCGACATCGTGAATCGCCTTCCCTAGGATGGTGTCGCGGACGCTGCCACCCACAAAGTAGGCTTCGTACCCAGCGGCCTCGATGGTCTGAAGTACCGGTCGGGCGGCCTCAAATTCATTTGGTAAGTGTTCTAACTTCATTATCTTTCACCCTTCTGCCAGCTAAATTCTGTCAGTGCTCGTGGCCCACGCGGTTAACGAGTGGACACAAGGTTCTATATGCCAGTCTAACAGATTCCCCGCAAGAATTGAATTCAAACCACGATTCGCTAATCAGTTTCTCAGCAGTTTCTACATTGGCTGTGCTATCATAAAATGAGGATTTTTTTGTTGGGAGAGATGTAGATGACACAAAAGGATGAGTCAATTCATGTGCTGGATTTAGTGATGATTGGGATTGGGTGTGCCATGTTTGCTTTTGGGTTGGTATTTTTTAACATTGCCAATCACCTAGCGGATGGGGGTATTTCCGGGGTAACGTTGATTTTACGAGCATTGTTTGGCATTGACCCCGCTTACTCGACGATCTTAATCAACGTGCCCCTAATTTTAATTGGGTGGCGTTTCCTGGGTCGCCAGTCATTGATCTATACGATTTACGGAACAATCATGTTGTCCCTCTTCCTGTGGATCTGGCAACGAGTCCCCATCGTCATTCAGTTACACGGAGACCTGTTACTCTCGGCGTTGGGGGCTGGTGTAATTGGCGGATTTGGTTCCGGGTTGCTCTACCGTTATGGCGGAACGACGGGTGGCACCGATATTATCGCCCGGATCTTCGAGCGGTTTCGGGGTGTTCCCATGGGGCGCACCCTGCTCTATTTAGATGTGATCGTGCTCCTGTTCTCATTGGTCTACATCGATATTCAACACATGGCCTATACGCTGATCTACTCCTATATTTTTGCGCGCATCGTCAATTTCACCCAGGAAGGTGCCTACGCTGCGCGGGGTATCATTGTGGTGTCGGACCATCATCAGGCGATTACCGATAATATTATGGACGAACTGGGCCGCGGCGTTAGTCTGATCGATGGCGAAGGCGGCTACTCCCATCACCCACGTAAAATGATCTACGTGGTCGTGGCGCCGAGCGAGCTGCACCAGTTACGCCAGATTATCCAGCGGAATGATCCCCGAGCATTCGTTTCGGTGATCAACGTCAATGAGGCTCTCGGTGAAGGATTTACGTTTGCCGTCCCTAAAAAGGGCTGGATCGGCAAATTGAAGCGTTAATGACTGGGTTTGCAACCGCGGTTTTTGCGGTTGCTTTTTTGGTGTGACATAGGTTAAAGTAATTTTTGTGTGTTAACTATATAAAAAGAGCCACTCCAACGAGTCGCCCTTTCTCCTCATATTTAGTCTTGGTAGCCTTCCAACATCAGTGCCATTTCGGCATCGTCAGGAACCACCTTTAAATAAGCCTGCAATAACTTAACGACCGTCTCGCTGACCCCTTCTTCACGGTAAAAGTAGACCGCTGGCTTCAAGAAGTCAGCTTGATCCATGAAGAATGGCTGAGCAGCGTCGTAATACTTGCGGGCCAGATCATACTCTTCCTTATGCTCAGCGGTGACCGCCAAGTTCCAGTAAAGCTGTGGGTCCGCATCTTCGGCCTTCACGTATGGCTTCGCTAAGGCTTCGTTCTCGTCCCAACGCTCCTGCTTGACGTACAGATTGCTGAGCTGAATAACGGCACTTAAATCGTCGCTGTCGAGCTCATGGCCCTTCTTCAGGTACTTCTCAGCCAATGCCTCATCATCGAGCTTAGTGGCCACGTGAGCCGCCTGTAGCCAGAGCTTTTCGTTATACTGGTCGACACCTAAACCTTCTTGCAAGGTCGTCAGGGCTTCGGCTAACCGATTCTCTTCTTCTAAAGCCTGTCCCAGATAAGGATACAGGGACGTATAATGCGCATCGCTGTCCTTTAATTCACCAAACAAACGAATGGCCGTCGTCCGATCCTTCAATTGAAGATAAGTGAAGGCCGTTTCAAACTTCACATCCGGCGTCATGTCACCGGTATGGATCTGCTTCAGGTAGCCAATGGCCTGTTCGAAGCGACCGGCGTTGGCATAGGCCACACCCAACCGTTCAACCAGGTTGACCCGTGAGAGCTCCGTGGTACCGGCCGTGATCAGGTCTAAGTACAGCGGAATGGCCTTTCTGAACTCACGCATGGTGAAGTAGAGCTCAGCCAGGGCAAACGTGATGACCGGCTCGTCAGGGGCCAATTTCTTTGCCGTCAGCAATTTTTGTTCACTGACTTCAAAGAGCTCCTGGGTCTGGTAAAGGTCTGCCGCCACCATCAGCGCCTGAACGTAGGCCGATGACTCAGGACTGACCTCGTTTAAATACTCCAGGGCCTCATCGTTTTTATCTTCGTCAATGGCAATATCAGCCAAGTTCGTTCTTAATTCGTCTTCAGTTGGATATTTTTTCAGTAATTTTTCGTAAATTCGCCGGGATTGATTCAAGAAACCTAACGAGTACAGCTCTTCGGCCAGACTGAATAGCGTATCGTCGTCGTCGTGCCGTAGGGACAAGGCGTACTGCTTCTTAAATTCTTCAAGTTGACCCTTTTCTAATAGGTCCAATGCCTTTTCTGCGTAACTCATAACCCGCCTCCAATTATCATTTTCCGATGGCAACTAGCCGCTAAACGATGCTTGGACTTAGTTGCTGGTTACGACTTATTGCGCAACTATTCTAGTTTACAAGATTTTTAACTTAAATACTGCTATTTTGACTTATTTTTAACCACTCATCACGAATTGCCTAGCATGGCAACATAGTCGACGCATCGCCTTACCCGGCCGGCCCCATATCTGCTGACCTCTCAGCTTACATCGTGGGACGACCTAAGAGACGCGTGATTTTCGCGGCTTTTAGGCGAGTCTGAAGCCCACTTCTCAGGTGAAGCCTTTCCTCACAGCAGGCGGAATTCCTGGCAGCCGTAGTACGACCAGTTTGCCCTATTGTTCAACATCGTTTAGAGCGTAACAAAAAGCCAGTCCGGCATACACCGTACTGGCTTTTTTACGCGTTAAATAATTGCTTATTTAACAGCATCCTTTAAAGCTTTACCTGGCTTGAATGCAGGTACTTTGCTTGCAGGGATTTGGATTTCTTGTCCAGTTTGTGGGTTACGGCCCTTACGAGCTGCACGTTCACGTACTTCAAAGTTACCAAAGCCGATCAGTTGAACCTTTTCGCCTTTAGCTAACGTTGCTTGGACAGAATCGAAGACTGCATCAACTGCAGCCGTTGCGTCCTTTTTAGTTAAACCAGTTGCAGTTGCAACGTCGCTAACCAATTGTGCTTTGTTTGCCATGTTTGAATTCACCTCCTGAACAGAAGATTAGATGAATGCCATCTAGTGATCATTTTTGAGTGGTCCAAAAATGATGAAACAAATACGGTCAACCGCATCATTTCTTTATCAAAGATAGCACAGGAAGCCTTATATGACAAGGGATAACGGTGTTTTTTAGCAATTATCCTGAAAGAATCGTCAATTTTGGCGAAAAATCACCTAAAAACGGTCCCAAAGCTGGTTTCACGCACCTAAATTACTTCCGCGCCCGTTCGATCAGATGAATTGGGGTTCCCTCGAAATCGAAGTGTTCCCGAATCTGATTTTCCAAGAAACGTTCGTAAGAGAAGTGCATCATCTTCGGATCGTTAACGAAGACCACGAAGGTTGGCGGTGCCACGGCCACTTGGGTCGCATAGTAAACCCGCAACCGTTTTCCGTTGTCGGATGGTGTTGGGTTCAGTGCGATAGCGTCCATGATCACGTCGTTTAACGTTGCGGATTGAACCCGCTTGTTATGGTTCTCAGACACACGCTTGATCATTTCGGGCAGTTGTTCCAACCGTTGCCCCGTCTTCGCTGACACGAAGATAATTGGGGCGTAACTCAGGTATTGGAACTCCAAACGAATCAGGTTCTGGAAGTCCGTCAACGTGTGATTGTCCTTCTTCAGGGTATCCCACTTGTTGACTAAGATAATGATTCCTCGACCAGCCTCATGGGCATAGCCAGCGACTCGCTTATCCTGTTCCCGAATACCTTCTTCAGCGTTTAAAACGACCAACACAACGTCTGAATCATCAATGGCCCGCATTGCTCGCATCACACTGTAACGTTCTGTGTTTTCGTAGACCTTACCCCGTTTACGAATCCCGGCCGTATCGACCATCGTAAACTTCGTATCGTCCGCGGTAAACTTGGTATCGACAGCGTCACGGGTAGTCCCGGCAATGTTGGAAACAATCACGCGGTCTTCACCAAGAATGGCGTTAACCAACGAGGACTTCCCCACGTTAGGCCGACCAATCAGACTAAAGCGGATCGTGTCGTCCTTAGGGGCACCGTCATCGTCAGGAAATTCCTTGACGACAGCGTCTAACAAATCCCCTAAGCCTAAACCATGGACCCCAGAAACGGGGTATGGATCGCCAAAACCGAGTGAATAGAAGTCATAAATGGATTCTCTGACGTCCGGGTTGTCGGCCTTGTTCACGGCCAGTAAGACTGGCTTGTCAGCACGGTATAAGATCTTGGCAACCTTTTCGTCAGCATCGGTAACACCCTCGGGGGCGCTAACAATGAAGACAATGACATCGGCTTCTTCAATCGCGATTTCGGCTTGTTGCGTAATCTGTGTCAAAAATGGTTCATCACCGAGGTCAATCCCCCCGGTATCGATCATCCGAAATTCAGTCCCTAGCCATTCGGCCCGGGTGTAAATTCGGTCCCGGGTAACCCCCGGTGTATCTTCCACGATGGAGATCCGTTCGCCGGCGATCCGGTTGAACAGGGTCGATTTTCCAACGTTAGGTCGGCCGACAATGGCAACTACTGGAAATGCCACTACAAATCCCTCCTTTAACTTTTAAGCAAAACGTCTGTTGACATGAAAAGGGTTCAGAACGAAACCAACAAAGTTCCGCTCTAAACCCTCTTCAACCAAACGTATTAGTTGTTTTCGTTATCTTCCATATCTTTCTTCAAGCTGTCCCCAATGAGGTCACCTAAAGAGAAGCCGGTGCTTTCTTCTGGGGCGTTAGCCGTTGAAGTTTCAGCAGAGTTCCGGTTGTTACGACGACGGTTGTTGTTACCGCCATTGTTGTTCCGGCTCCGGTTGTTGTTACTGTGGCTTTCGGAAGCTTCGTCACCTGATTGTGGCTTTTCTTCCAAGGCCTTGATGGACAATGCCAAGCGGTGGTCATCAGGACGAACGTCCAAGACCTTAACCTTGATTTCTTGGCCAACCTTCAAAACGTCAGCAGGCGTAGCGATGTGTTGGTGAGAAATTTGGGAAATGTGAACTAAACCTTCAACGCCAGGGAAGACTTCCACAAAGGCACCGAAGCTAGTCAGACGCTTAACTGTTCCGTCTAAGACGCTACCTTGAGGGGCTTTGTCTTCAATCCCATCCCAAGGTTCTGGTAAGGTTTGCTTGATGGAAAGAGAGATCCGGTCGCGGTCTGGGTCTACAGATAAGACCTTAACCTTAACTTCTTGACCCACCTTCAAGACATCGCTAGGCTTTTCAACCCGTTCGAAGGCGATTTCTGAAACGTGGACCAAACCATCAACGCCACCAAGGTCAACGAAGGCACCAAAGTTGGTCAAACGAGCAACTTTACCTTCGACGATGTCACCGGCGGTCAACTTAGCCATGATTTCAGCCTTTTGTGCAGCACGTTCTTTTTCAACGAGGGCACGGTGAGACAAAATCAGACGGTTTTCGCTTGGTTCGATTTCAACGATCTTGAATTCAAGAGTTTGACCCTTGAATTGAGAAAGATCTTCAACGAAGTGATCGGATACCATGGATGCAGGAACGAATCCACGCACACCAGCATCAACAACTAACCCACCCTTAACCACTTGGGTAACGGGTGCAGTTAACGTATGACCTGCTTCGAATTCCTTTTGGATGTCGTCCCAAACCTTACGGGCTTCCAAACGACGTTGTGACAGTAAGTAACTGCCGCCTTCCTTATCGGTACCAATGCGAGAAATTACGACGAGGTCCATAACGTCCCCGACTTTAATTACAGAATTAATATCATCTACTGGTTTCGTGGAAAGTTCCTTCTTAGGAACAACCCCTTCAACGCCAGTATCAGCAATACCAACGATTGCTTGTTGGTCATCATCGATTGCTAAGACTTCACCCTTAACAACGTCACCAACTTTAACGGTGTCGATGCTGTTTAAAGCATCTAACAGATCGTTATTTTCATTGTTTTGACTCGTGCCATTTTCACTCATGCGAATTTTTCCTCCTTGCGACAACTCTATATACTATTCTAGCCGATTGTGTCCGTAAAAGCTAGTAAAAAGCCCATTTCTATAGGGATTCTTTTTCTTTAATGGTTTCAGCGATTTTATCAGCCACTTGTTCGATGCTCATAGACGTTGTGTCTAAGCGAATTGCGTCGGCTGCTTGGGTCAGTGGAGAAACCTTGCGGGTCGAATCTTTGCGGTCCCGTTCTTCGATTTCGTGCTTCAACGTTGCCAATGGCGTATCGATTCCCTTAGCAGCGTTGTCCTTCAAGCGCCGTTGTGCCCGTTCATCGACACTAGCAACCAAGAAGATCTTAACCTGGGCGTGTGGTAAGACGGTTGACCCGATATCTCGACCATCCATCACGATTCCGCCGGCTTCCGCAATTTGCCGTTGCCGTTCAGTCAGTTCTTGCCGAATGGCTGGCAATGCCGAAACGGCCGAAACTGAGTTTGTGACATCTGGCTGCCGAATGGCTAACGTCACTTCCGTATCATCTACGAACACCTTTTGCACGGGTGTCCCCGGTTCAAAGCGAATCGTGATCTGATCCAGCAATTGCTTAACGGCTGGTTCGTCATCCAAAGCCACACCGGCTTGTAAGACTTTCCAGGTAATTGCCCGGTACATGGCGCCGGTGTCACAGTAAATGTAGTGGAACCGTTGCGCAACGATCTTAGCGACCGTACTCTTACCGGCCGAAGCGGGACCGTCAATTGCGACTTGTAACCCTTGTTTCTCCATAAAACCAAACTCCCTATCAAATAAAGTTTAACGAACCCGTAATCTCTGTCCTGGTTGTAATGATGCCCCGGAAGAGAGTCCGTTTAATTCCAATAATTTCTGCACAGAAATCCCCGCATTAGTTGCGACTCGGTAGACCCCCTGGCCAGATTCGACCGTTGCGTATTTGGCCCCTGATACGGAACTGCTGCTACTCTTGTCTGAGCTACTCGACGCAGAAGTCGATGACTCATCGGTGGTAGCAGAAGAACTGCTAGCGCGTGAAGCCGAACTAGCAGTTGTGGTTGAGGTTGTTGCTTTCTTTTTGCTACTGGATTTAGTCGTCTTGGCCGCCTTGCTCCCTTTAGAGCTCTTGGCTGCCTTGTCCTTGTGTGAAGAACTCGACGACCCCGCAGCCACATTTTCTGTGTTTTGGGGCCGGTTAACTGCGCTCTGGCGTGCCAGACCGTAGACCAACGAGGCCGCCGCAATCACAACGATAATGGCAACTAAAATAACCGTCACCATAGTATTGCTATGATTTTGTCGCCGCATTTTTGTTCGTGACAGGTTTCCCTGATCGTCTCGATCATCAGCAAACGATTGATCCCAAGGATGGGACTCTTGCTCCTTCGACGTTTGATCGTCACGCTTTTGACTCATCATCTAACCTCCCTGAAAAATCTTCGACTGTAATTGTATCATTATTACAGATTTTGCGATACCCATATTTCTTTAAGATATCGCTATGAAAGGCTTTTTTGCATTGCCAAGTGGCCAAGTTAACGGACAAACTCGTCGCCTGCTCAAAATAACCGCCGTAACCGTGTGACCCAGTCCTCACGCTCGGACTTAACCTCCCCGGTTGGCGATTGCTGCCGCATCAGTCCCACCGCGTCTAAATCCAAAGGGGTATTTCCGGGTGAACAACACGCCACCGTATGCTCGGGGCTCTGTTCATCGAAAGCCGCTAACCAGCGTTCACGCAGACAGTGGGTCTCACGTGCATACGCCATCATCTGGGCCAAGGCTCGGTTACGCTCGCGCTCACGCCGCATAAACATTTGGGTCACCGCCGCCTGACTGATCCCGTGCTGCCGATAAAAGGCCAGTAGCTGAATCACCGCGTCATCCCCAGAAAATTGCTGCGGGTGTGCATAATACCGCTGAATCGTCTCTTCATCCGGGCGATTAGCCTGTCCCAGCGCCAACGGTAATTGTTCATCCCCCGGCGCATAGAGGAGTATCGCCACACTGGGCTTGCCATCTCGACCGGCCCGTCCGATTTCCTGCGCATAACTCTCTAGGTCGGCCGGCAAATGGTAATGGATCACGTACCTGACATTGTTTTTATCGATACCCATCCCAAATGCACTAGTCGCGCAGATGACGTCCAACTGGCCCGCCATAAACTGCTGTTGGATCTTAAAACGATCCTCGCTGTCCAATCCGGCATGGTAGGCCGCTGCCCGCACACCCGTCTCTTGATGCAACCACAGTGCCGTATCCGTCGCCTGTTGCTTACTGGAAAAGTACACGACACCCGGTTGCTGTAACTGACTGACCAGACTTCGCAGACGCGCTTGCTTCTCCGGCTCATCGGCCACATTTTCCACGTCCAAGAAGATATTGGGCCGATTCACCGACTCAGAAACAATCTCTGGCGTCGTTCGTAGCTGCTTAGCAATCTCATGACGCGTCGTCTTCCCGGCAGTTGCCGTCAACATCAATGTCAATGGCTGCCGCAATTTCGTCCGAATTGCCCCTAATAACAGATACTCTGGTCGAAAATCCGGTCCCCACTGCACGATACAGTGGGCCTCATCGACAACCAGTAAGCTGAGTTGCAATTGCTGTACCTGAGCGAGCATCTGCGGTTGGGCCAACATCTCTGGTGACAGGAATAGAAATTGATAATCTCTCAGGTGACGCAAGATCTCTTGACGCTCCACGTAACTCGTCAGGGAGTTAATGGCTGCCGACCGACGAAACCCAGTGACTCGCATCCGGTCGACCTGATCGTTCATCAGTGACAGCAGTGGTGAGATCACCAGCACACAGCCTGGATGTCGGTACCCGTACAATTGGTAGATCAGCGTCTTCCCCGCACCAGTCGGTAAAACGGCGAGGGTATCTTGCCCTTGTTCCAACGCCGTCAGTGCTGCCTCCTGGCCGGTTCGAAACGTATCGAATCCAAAAACGCGTTGTAAGCTAGCTGTGAGTGGCTCCATCATCCATCATCCCCCGTCCCCGCCAAATTGCGTAAAGTCGAAAATAAAAGAAATCATAGCGCGTGCGTAAGTCCTCCGGAAGTTGGGCAAACTGCCAGGAGTCGATGTCCGCATTCAATGCCGCCGCGAAGTCCGCTCGTACACGCTGCGGCAATAACCGGTCATAGGGAAACGTTGCCACTGGCGACAAAATTGCTGCCTCCAAGAGATGTTCCTTCACGGTGTTGGCCTTCACGTGCCTTTGCGCTGCAACCTGTTCCAGACTGCCTCCCTGTTCCACGGCATACAGCGTGGCCTGAGCACTGCGCGTTACCGGAGAGCGCCACAGGGGGTGCAACAAACCATGTAGGGGATGATCAGCCTGCCGTGCATCCCGCGCGATCTGGGTAATCCCATCACGCTGTCGCAATTGAATTTCCCACGCCGTCTGCTGTTGCTCACTCGCTACCTGACTAACCGTTAAGCCGGGGTGCTGGTATCCCGTCAACAGGTCCGTCATGACCTCCGCCGTCTGTACCGGTAACTGTTGTAAGCTTTGAACCATCGCCGTTAACAGCGCAGCCGCTAATTGCGGGCCCTTTTCCAAATGAAACCATTGGCGAACGACCCGCCGCGTTACAAGATCCGTTGCCAACGGGTAATAGCGACTAGTCGAATGGGCATATTGCGACGTCACCTGCACGGCTAACAGGAGTCGTTGCCGGGCCGCTCCCAGGTCAAGATTCAGCCAGTCGGCACTTGTCTGTGGTTGATAATAGGCACCGGCCTGTCGCTGTTGACCGGTCGGTGTCAGTAACAGTTGATCTGCCTCACTGTCCAAGGTCACAAGACCGCTAGCGGCCAATTGCTGCGCCGGAGCCGTCAATGCGCCGTGGTCCAGGTGTTTGTTCGCGTCCAACAGGGGTAACAAGTGGTAACGCTGACCCCAATACAGGGTCGATACGGTGCGCCGCCCTCGCAAGAGGTTTTCGATCACCCGCAACCGCCGAGGCTGTTTTCGGTCTAACACCTGTAAAAGATCCGCCGCTTCCATCTGCACCCCTCCTCGTAAAGTCTGTTCCTAGTTTACCATACACAAAAGGGGCCAACGACTGGTCAGCCCCACCTTTTAACATTTAAAAATTGTCTGCCTTATGACAGCGTATGCTTAGCCAACCACGGTGTCATCCGCCGACTCAGCAAGATAAATAGAACCCCCAGCACGATCCCCTTGATCAGATTAAATGGAATGACCCCTAATAAGATCAACTTGTTAACGGGTAAGCCTAGTGACATCCCCCACACCTTTAAGTACAGGGGTGTAATGACCCACCAGTTTGCTAGGGACAAGACCAAGGTCAGCGTCAACGTCCCCACGATAACGGCGACGATTTGCCGTTTCAGTGTTGGCTGGTGGTGATGCTTGAGGACGGCACTGATCGGCAAGACCAGCGCGAGATCCGCGATAAATGCGGTCAAGACCCCGATAAAGTTAACGATGTCTAATCCGGTCGTCACGAAGTAAAGCAACTCCTTGACGGCAGCAATCAAGACCGCCCCCGCCGGACCAAACAAACTCATCCCCAATAAGACCACCAAATCACTCAGGTCTAACTTCATATAGGGCACGATCGGGATGATTGGGAGCGAGACAAACATTAAGACGTAAGCCACCCCCGCAAATAATGCCATCTCGACCATCGCCCGAACACTTAACCCTCGTCGACTATTTTCCATCACACTGTTCCTCCTTGCGGCCATCTCACGTAGCGCGACCCCATGAAAAAAGGCCTCGCCACAGAAGGGCAAGACCTTGGAATTTACGTACTTTAAAATGACGCCTACGCAAAAAGCAACATCTCATCTTCTGCATACCAGACTATACTGTCGGTTTCGGAGTTGCACCGAATCAACCGCTCTCACGGGTTGCGGACTTTACCGCCGGTCGGGAATTACACCCTGCCTTGAAGATGGACCTAAATTTTATTACATGTTAAATATACTAACTTTCTGGAAGTGTGTCAACCGCTTAGCTTAACAATCCGGTCAGGCGTTTGAGCTCCTTAACTTCTTCGGGCTTTAGATTCCGCGCTTCGCCAGCGTTCAATCCCTTTAACGTCAAGAAGCCGTACTGCTCACGCTTCAACTTTTCAACCGGGTAGCCCACAGCTTCCAGCATTTTCTTGACCTGGTGGTTTTTGCCTTCGTGAATGATGACCTCGATGATGGCTGTCTTGCGCTTATCATCGTGGCTCAACACCTTGGACTTGGCCGGCGCATAAGTCTCACCATCAACCGTGATGCCTTGTCGTAATTTCCGCATGGCATCGTTGCTAGGAATTCCCTTGACCCGGGCCACATACGTCTTTTCCACCTCATACTTAGGATGGGTCAGGCGATTAGCGAGTTCCCCGTCGTTGGTCAGCAGGAGCAGGCCCGACGTATCGTAATCCAGCCGACCGACCGGATAGATCCGTTGGCTCACGTCGGCGACCAGGTCGACCACCGTCTTGCGGCCCTTCTCATCGTTAGCCGTCGAAATGACCCCGCGAGGCTTGTACAGTAAGACGTAGGTGGGGGTTTCACTGGTCACTTGCACGCCATCGACCATGATCTGGTCGTGGACGCCGACCTTGGTCCCTAATTCGGTAACGACGGTCCCGTTGACCTTCACCCGACCGCTCATGATCAACTTTTCTGACTGCCGCCGTGAAGCGACGCCGTCATGAGCTAAAACTTTTTGTAAGCGTTCCATTCTACGATTCATCTCCTGATTCTGATTGGTTAAGTTGCTGATTAAAGGCCTGTAAGAACAGGTCGCCCCCATCGCCGGTCGACTCACTAGTCGTCGCAGCAGCGGGCAAGGGGGGTAAGTCACTGAGCTGCTTTAAGCCAAAGTAATCTAAAAAGTAATCGCTGGTCCGATAAACTTTAGGTCGGCCGGGCTCGTCTAACCGCCCCGTGGCTTCGATCAACCGCCGCAAAACTAATTTTTGCACGGTCGATGAGCTCTGCACGCCCCGAATCTCGTCAACTTCGATCCGGGTAATGGGTTGCCGATAAGCAATGATGGCCAGGACCTCTAAGGATGCCGGTGACAGACTAGTGCTCAGGGGGTTCTCAAAGTAATGCTTGATCACGTCCCCCGCGGCCGCCTTAGTGACTAACCGGTAAGTCGTATCGTTGACCATCAGTTCGAGGGCCGAATCGGTATCGGCTGCATACTTCTGCGCTAGCCGTTCCAACGTTGCCAGGATGGCTGGTCGTAAGAGTCCCGTTGCCGCAGCCAGATTCGCCACGGTGATGCCCTCATCACCACTCACGAACAATAGACTTTCAATCTGTGCCAGAGGTGCCATCGGTGGCATACCTTCCTTTCAACTTTAAAAAATTGACCTGTAACGGCAGTAAGCGACTCACTTGGGTCAAGGCTACCTGCCGTTGACGAGCGAGTTCTAAGACGGCGAGAAAGGTCGTCACGACCTCCTCCATGGCCGGGACATGTCCCAGCAAGTGATCGAAGGCTACCGGCCCATGGGCGCGTTCCAACCGCGTCAGCACCGTTGCCATCTGGTCTTTGATCGTAAAGTGTTCTTCCTGAATGCTCTGCGTCACCGGTTTAGCCCGGGTCGTCTGTTGCATCAACCGGACCAGCGCTGCCTGCAGATCACTGGTCTGAATCCCCGGTGCCACGGTCATGGTTGTCTCTTCTGGGACTGCCATGGCCGGTCGCGTAAAGTGATGCTGTCGCGCTACCGCTAGTTTCTTTAAGGCCTGAGCCGCCTGCTTATAGCGTTGATATTCCAAAAGCTGATTGACCAGCTCCTCGCGGGGATCACCCATCTCCGCATCGTCTTGTGGCTCGACCGTCTGTGGCTTGGGCAACAACAGCTTAGCCTTGATGGCCATCAGGGTCGCCGCCATCACGAAGTATTCCCCCGCAATGTCTAACCGCAATGTCTGCATTTGATGCAGGTACGTCAGATACTGACTGGTGATCGTTGTGATCCGAATATCATAAATATCCATCTCATTTGTCTTGATCAGGTGGAGCAGAAGGTCCAAGGGCCCCTCGAAGTCGCTGACCTGAATCAGTGGCTGGCCGTCAGTCGTTGTTTTGTTTTTGTCCATGCTGATACTCCCAGTCCGCAACCGTTTTTGCCGTAGTTAAGGTCCCCATTAAACGTTTCTTAGACGTTGCTGTGGCCAACTGATCCAGCATTCGCCGATTGTTCAGTGGCGACTGTTTGTCTGGCATCAGTGTGATCAGTCGAACAATTAAGTAATCGCCCTGCGTTTCGGTCCCCACGGCACCGGCAAAGTCATCGTGTTCATCTTTCCACAGGTACAGGGTCCGATCGTCCCCACCTTGATACCAAGCCAGCTCACGTTGGAGTCGGTCCCAGTCCTTAAAGCTCGGAAGTAGGCTCAACAGGCCCATCGCGATTTTTTGATAATCTGATCGGTATTTCAATAACATGCGTCTGCCTCCGTTCACCGTCCCTCTGGCCCACTTAGGCGCGAGGGTGATACTGATCATAAACATTTTTTAAGCGTTTCTTTGAAATGTGCGTGTAGATTTGCGTTGTGGTAATGTCCGCGTGCCCCAACAGTTCCTGCACCACCCGCAAGTCGGCCCCATTTTCTAAAATGTGGGTCGCAAACGAGTGGCGCAGGGTGTGGGGCGTCACGTCCTTTTGAATTCCCGTCAACGCCACGTACTTCTTGATTTTTTGCCAAATTGCTTGGCGGCTCAACCCACCACCGTGACCGTTTAGAAAGAGATACGGACTCGTCCGCTGCTTCAGTAGGGCCGGCCGACTCGTCTGCAGATACTGATTGATCCAGTCGGTGGCCACGTCGCCAATGGGAATGATACGTTCCTTATCGCCCTTACCCAGCGTCTGGATCAGGCCCATCTCTAAGTGCAGGTCGGCCAGTTTGAGGTGGACCAGTTCACTGACCCGTAAGCCAGTGGCGTACATCACCTCTAGGATGGCCCGATCTCTAAGGCCATACTTCGTGGTCGTATCCGGTGTCGCCAACAAACGATCCACTTCCGCCACCGTCAAAACGGCGGGCAGGTGTTCCGCGTGCTTAGGCGCCGCAATGTTTGCCATGGGATTGACCGTCAATTGATGCGTTTGCACCAAGTAGCGATAGAATTTTCGGAGCGCAGAAACGGCATGGATCACCGAATTACGCGACTTTCCCGCCGCGGTCAGGTCACTCAGATAAGCCATCAGTTGCAGCCGGTCCACCAGTTTAAAATCCGTAATGCCCTTACCCGTCAGATACTGGTTGAAGTTGTGTAACTCCTGGGTATAACTCGTGACCGAATTAACAGCTAATCCCTGCTCCACGGTCAGGTAGTGGGCAAAGTCCGCCGTTTGATCCTCTAATACGGTCATGGTCAGGCCTCCTACTCTTCGGTCGACGTTGAATCCGTCTCGGGCTGCGCTTCAGCACTGACCAACCAGAGTTGACCATCATGCTGCGTAATCTGACGATCTTTTAGTAAATGACCAATCGCCCGCTTGAATTGCCCCTTGCTGATCCCAAAGTAAGCCTTGATGGCCGCTGGATCGGATTTATCGCTAAAGTCCAAATGACCATCTTCGGAATGTTGTAATGCTGCATAGAGCATGGCTGCATCGTCATCGATGGCCTCATAGGTCCGCGGCCGCAACGATAGGTTCAGCGTGCCATCATCTCTAACACCGATGACCCGAGCATGTAGCTCCTCACCTAACCGGGGTTCCGTTTCCCGTTCGGACGGGTGAATGAAGCCTAATTCGTAATGATCCGTCATGACCCGCGTCCCAACCAATTTCAATTGATAGGCCGTCGCAATGACGTTAGCGTTTTGCATGTGCTTCTTAGCGGGCTGCGCGATAGCCTGGTAGACTTCACCATCAGCTAAGACCCCCCACAACCGTTGCTTGGCGTCTTCACGCAGGGCAATCAGCAAGCGGTCGCCTTGCTGTGGCCAGAGTTCCATCATATCTGGAAGGTCATCCAATGACACCACAACGTCCTTGTTGGGCAAACCGATATTGACAAAGACACCCAGCGTCCGTTGGGTCCGAACAACGGTCCCAAAACCGTAGTGGTCGACCTGTACTTGAGGGGCGTTTCGCGTAATCTGTAGATCATGACCCTCATTTTCGTACGCAAATCCCTTAAACGTGGCGCCTAGCTTCAGTGGTTTTTCAATTTCAGCCTTGTCAAGCCGAAAGGTCGTCCCGTCAACTTGTACAAAATAATCCTGTTCATTTTCATCGGTAACTTTTCCCGCGATGATGCGGCCTAATAGTTCTTCCATAATCTCCTCAATTCTACTGGTTTCCCAGTTTACCGTCCAAAAGTGTCTAGTTTATATTTTACACGGAAACGGTCCAACTAGCGAGCTTAAATCCGACAAAATTGCTTAATTCAAAACCTTTAAGAATCAGAATGGTTATATCCGTGTAAATGGCCGCACTCCGGCTACCAGGGATTCCGCCTGGTGTCCTCCGGCTCACATTGTGCTCTGCAACAATTAAACGTTAAGCCCCAAAGTGTTTCGAACTTCAAGGTATGCATCCATAATAACTTTAGGGATAACATTTTGCAGCCTTCCAGACACCCATCAGGAGTAACTCAGTATATTCGCCTGCTAATAGTATGTGCCGTCGCAAATCAGTTTACGACCTGCTCCAATTATAGGCCGTAGAAAAATTCTAGTATCGTCGTTGAGGGTAGACCATAGAAATAGTTTCCGGGTCACTCATCACCCTTAGCCCAGAAATTATTGGAGACAGCTCGTGATAATCAGTCCAGTATTCTTTAGACTGATCAATCATTAATATGGCACAGACTACACCGTGATTGCAATTCAAGTTTGCCAAAACCACGCCACACCATCTTAAAAGACAGCAAAAAACGGACCCCCGACAGAGGGTCCGTTTTTCATAACAGGTTTATCTCTTATTAAAGCGCGTTGGAAGCACCGTGGTAAACGATACCGCGACGTGAGTCAACAGTAATCAATTCGCCATCGGAGATCTTGTCGCTAGCGCCAACGGCACCAACGATAACAGGAATCCCCATGGAAATCCCAACAACAGCAGCATGAGAAGTCAACCCACCGTTTTCAACGATAACGGCGCTAGACTTTTCGATAGCTGGCAAGTAGTCTTTGTCGGTGTTCTTAGCAATCAAGATACCACCTTCAACGACTTTAGCGTTAGCTTCGGCAGCGGTGTTGGCAATGATTGCCTTACCGATAACGGTGTCGTCACCGACGCCTTGGCCTTGAACTAACTTTGAGCCGATTAACTGGATCTTCATCAAGTTAGTCGTCCCACGTTCGCCAACTGGTACACCAGCGGTGATCAAGATCAGGTCGCCTTCCTTGGCCAAACCAGTTTCAACAGCCTTAGCAGCTGCTAAATCAAACATTTCATCAGTGTTTGAAGGCTTTTCGGTAACGATTGGGTAAACACCCCAGTTGACCATCAAACCACGACGGGTCCGGTCGTCAAAGGTAACAGCTAAGATATCAGCATCTGGCCGGTACTTAGAAATCATCTTAGCGGTGTAGCCACTTTCAGTTGCGGCAACGATGGTCTTAACGCCCAATTCGTTAGCAACACGAGCAACGGAAGCACCGATAGATTCAGTAACGTCACCGTTATCGAAGTTCAAGTTGTCACGACCAAAGTCCTTCAAAGCATTTTCAGCCTTGATGTCGATCCGGTTCATAGTTGCAACGGATTCTACTGGGTATTCACCGTTAGCACTTTCACCAGAGAGCATGGTTGCGTCAGTACCATCAAAGACGGCGTTAGCAACGTCAGATGCTTCGGCACGAGTAGGACGTGGGTTTTCTTGCATGGAGTCCAACATTTGAGTAGCCGTGATAACTGGCTTGCCTAAGTGGTTGCACTTCTTGATCAAAGCCTTTTGTACCAAAGGCACGTTTTCCGTTGGAATTTCAACACCCATGTCACCACGAGCAACCATTAAACCATCGGAAACCTTGATGATGTCATCAAAGTTGTTGATACCTTCTTGAGATTCGATCTTAGGGAAGATTTGAACGTGTTCCATGTGCTTTTCTTCGAGGAGTTCACGGATGTCCATGACATCTTGTGGCTTCCGAACGAATGAAGCAGCGATGAAGTTGATTTCGTGGTCCAAACCAAAGCGAATGTCATCGGAGTCTTTTTCAGTGATCCCAGGTAAGTTGATGGAAACACCAGGTGCGTTAACACCCTTACGAGAACCCAATACACCGTCGTTTTGAACAGTAACAACTAATTCCTTAGTTGCGTCATCCTTCTTATCAACAACAGTATCTAATAAACCATCATCGAATAAGACGTGGCCGCCTTCGTGAACGTCATCGAACAAGCCAGGGTAAGTAACAGCAATCTTTTCCTTGGTTCCTTCGAGTGAATCGTCCATGGAAATCCGGAAAACGTCACCAGTCTTGAAATTGAGCTTACCGCCCTTTTCAACAGTGGTCCGAATTTCGGCACCCTTAGTATCTAACATGATACCAACGGTCTTACCAGTAATCTTTTCAGCCTTGTGGACATTTTCCAACCGGCCTAAGTGTTCTTCATGGTCACCATGTGAAAAGTTGAACCGGAAGATGTTGGCGCCAGATTCGATCAACTTAACAATCGTATCAACGTCAGTACTTGCAGGACCAAGGGTACTTACGATCTTGGTTTTCTTCATTAGAAAAATCTCTCCTTTAGAATTGGCACAAAACTGTTCATCGATTCAACTAAAAATCGACAAGCGAAAAGTTTCGGCGCAAATTTGATTCCAAAATTATTCTATCACTTTTAAAAATTTATGTCTGCTATGTTTCCCTCTTTTTCGCTACTTTGTGGACAAATTATCAAAGTAAGCGTTTTCTTACGCTCGCGGGGTCTCCCGGAAAGTTAAAACCTGCTAGTTCGATAACTAACAGATTATGCTAAGAATAAAAATATACTACTCGGCCGACACTGAATCGACTGGAATCGTAAATCCGAGTTCGGCAATATCGTGATCAAACGTCTTGACCGTGTCCACCGAAACTTGAAGGGCTGGTGTATCGAATTTGCTCAGTTTGCCTAAGATCTTGGGTGGCACGGTAATAATATCACAGCCCGTCTGATCGGCCTGCACGATGTTGAAGACCTCCCGGGTACTTGCCCAGAGCAATTCGACGTTAGGCTTAGTGTGACACAGGGTCGCTGCCTGCGTCATTACTGGCAACGGGTTAACCCCGGTATCTGCGATGCGACCCGCAAAGACGGACACAATGCCGCCCACCTCAGGATTCAAGGCATCCACGGCAAGCTTGACCTGCGTCAACGTGGTGATGGCCGTGACGTTGACCTTGACCCCCGCCGTCGACAGTTGGTGAATCACTTCGGCGTTGTCTTCGCCGTTGGCCCGGATCACGGGAACCTTAACGGCAACGTTGGGGCCCAGGGCAGCTAAGACCTTGGCTTCGGCCAGCATTCGCGCAGGTGTATTGCCAAAGACCTCAAAACTGATCGACCGGTCCGGGAACGTGGCAACGGCTTCCTTAGCAAAAGCCAAGTAGTCGGTGATCCCAGCCGCCTTCATCAAACTTGGGTTGGTGGTGAATCCCTCGACCAAGCCCTTCGCAGCAACATCTTTCATGGCGGACAATTCCGCACCATCGGAATAAATCTTCACAGTTAATTGCATTAAAAAAATACCTCCAAAGTCATTATATTGAATCATTGGTATAATCATACCAACGCCAGTATGAATAGTCTAGAAGTATTTTTGACTAAATTGGTCTATCCATTTTGAAAAACGATGTTGCCGCTCCCCATTAGCTCTTCCAGAGCCGATTGTAACTGCGCATCCCCCCGTAGCCACTGTGACCTTGGCAGGACCCGCTTCTGATCGGTCTGGGGTTGATACACGATCACTGGTACCGGACCACTGTGAGCCGTTAGAAATTGCCCGAGTTTGGCCGCAATCGTTCGTTCATCGTGGGTCGCGTCAACCCGGACGAACCAGCGAGCCCCCTCGGGTAACGCCGCTGGGGCACTAGGTTGCAGCTGGGCCGCCGGTGTTATGCGGTCGACCACGATCTGCAGGCCCCGCTGTTGTTCGACCTTACCCTGCACCACGATGACTTGATCCGTTGCCAACCACGTGCTAGCCTGCCGATACAGATTGGGGAAAATCGTCAGACTGATTTCGGCCGTCTCATCACTCCCGGTCACAAACGCCATCGGTTCACCGCGCTTCGTCCGAATCGTCCGGATCTTGGTCACGTAGACAATGACACTGACCCGCGCATCGACGGCGAGGTCGCTGACCGGTTGGGCGTGAAGTTTCTTCACGAGTGGTCGGTACTGTTCGACCGGGTGGCCCGATAAGTAGGCCCCCAGCACGGCTTCTTCCTGAGTTAACTTCGTCATCAAGTCCAGGTCGGGCTTCGGCGTGACCTTAGGTGCTAACGCCGCAAAAAGTTCCACGTTGTCCCCGGAAAGCTCGACGGTGCTTAGAAACTCAGGCAACGCCGCAATCAACTCCGCTCGGTTATAGCCAAAGTGATCAAACGCCCCGGCATAGACCAACGCATTTAGGAGGTCGGCCTTGCGGTACTTAGCATCGATTCGTTGCAGAAATTGGTGGAGGTCACGATACGGTCCATTGGCTCGCCGGTCGGCCAAGAGCTCTCTGAGAAAGTCTCGCCGGACCCCCTTGATGGAACTCAGGCCAAAGATGATCGCCTTATCGCGTAAATTAAAATAGGCACTCGACTGGTTAATGTCTGGGGGCAAGATGTTGACCCCGTGGCGTTTAGCCTCCGTCAAATACATCTTGGTCTTGACCGGCACATTGATCACCGAGTTGAGCAGTGCCGCATAGAACGGACCGGGGTAGTGGGCCTTCAAATAAGCCAGCTGAAAGGCTAACTTACTGTAGGCAACCGCATGTGACCGGTTGAACCCGTAATTGGCGAACCGGTCCATGTAGGCAAAGACCTGCTCGGCCACCGTTGGCGCGTACCCTAACTTTTGGGCCCCACTCACGAATTGCTTCTGCATGGCATCCATGGTCTGCTTCTTTTTCTTACTCATGGCCCGCCGCAGCAAGTCGGCTTGGCCTAACGTGAAGCCCCCCATGACGGAGGCCACTTGCATGACTTGTTCCTGGTAGACCAACACACCGTACGTCGGCCCTAAGATTGGTTTCAGGGCTGGTGCCGCGTAGTCGACCTGTTCTTGGCCGTGCTTTCGCCGAATGAAGGTGTCGATATTTTCCATCGGCCCCGGCCGGTACAGGGCGTTGACGGCGGCGACCAACTCAAAACTGTCCGGTTGGAGTTGCCGCAAGACTCGTTTGATCCCGGTGGATTCGAACTGAAAGACCCCGTTCGTTTCCCCTTGAGCAAATAATTTCAGCGTCGCCGCATCGTTAAGGTCGATCTGATTTAGGTCGAGCGCTTGTCCGGTCTGCTTCTTAACTAACGCCAGGGCATTGGCCAGGATGCTCAGGTTCCGGAGTCCCAGAAAGTCCATCTTTAACAGGCCGACCGCTTCGACGGTATCCTTAGGGTACTGGGTCATCAGCAGGTCCGTGCCCCCAGGTTGCAAGGGAACGAGGTCGAGCAAAGAGCCCTGGCTCAACACGATTCCGGCCGCATGGGTGGAGTAGTTACGTGGCAGGCCTTCCAGACGCTTGGCTGTATCAAATAGCAGTTTATTTTGGTCGCTATCGGCCACTAGATTTCGTAATTTTTGCGATTGGTCGTAGGCCGCTTGCAGCGTGATGTGCAACTGACTTGGGATTGCCGCACTCCACTCGCTCATTTCATAAGGGGCCATCCCCAGGACCCGACCCACGTCACGCAAGGCCGCCTTAGCCGCCAGCGTTCCAAACGTAATGATCTGAGCGACTCGAGAATGCCCGTATTTATCGTGAACGTACTGCAGGACTTGCTCACGCTTATCATCCGGGATATCCAGGTCAATATCGGGCATCTGCGCCCGTTCTTCGTTCAAGAACCGTTCAAACAACAGATCATAGGCCAGCGGGTCCACTTCCGTAATCGCCAACACATAGGCGACCAGTGACCCGGCGGCCGATCCCCGACCTGGTCCCGTCTGAATATGGGCGCGGTGAGCATAGTTCATCACATCCCAGACGATCAAGAAATAATCGTCAAACCCCATCCGGTGAATGACCCCCAACTCGCGCTCCAAGCGCTGCTGATAGGGCGCGTCGTCAGTTACCCGATTCTGCCGCAAACGTACTTGTAACCCGCGTTGACACAGCTCTTTTAAGTAACTCTGTGAGTCTTGCTGGTCGGGTGTCGGAAATTGGGGCAGTTGTGGTTGTTGAAATTTCAAGGTGACCGCTGTGCCGGCAGCGAGTTGCTCCCCGGCAGTCACCGCCGCCGACAACCCCGCCGCATTGAACAGTTCCGCCTGTTCGGCTGCGGGACGTAACCAGTGTATCCCCAAGGTCTGTTGCGCGGCGTCCGTATCCGTCAAGGTCGCTCCCGTACCAATCGCCCGCAGGACCGTCACGGCAAAATGGTCCTCGCGATTAAGGTAGTCGACCGGTGCCAATGCCACCACCGTTGCCTGAGACTGGTCCGCCACAGTTTGTAGTTGTTGCTGGGTTGTCGGCGTCAGTTCTGGACTGGTCCCGACAAATAGACTATCGGCGGCAAGCAGCGACCGCACCTGGGTCAACACGTGCGTTGCGGCCGGTGCATCCCCCGCGGCCAGCGCCTGGTGAACCTCACTATTTAACGGGGCAATCACCTTTAAGTGACTCAGGTGCTGCGCCTGTTCTTGTAAGCTGACGGGGGCTGCCGCAACCTGATAGGCTGTCGACAGCTGCATGAGCTGCTGATAGCCCGTAAAGTCACTCGCGATGAAGAGCCATTCTTGCTCCCGGGTCGCATCGATCAGGCCTTGAGTGGACAGGGTCAGGCCCAGTAGTGGCTTGATACCGGCTTTTTGACAGGCGTTGTAAAACGCCACGATCCCATACATCACATTCTTATCCGTTAGGGCTAGGGTCTGATAGCCCCGGTCCTTGGCGGTTTGTACGAGGTCATCGATTCGGCTATTGCTCTGTAACAAGCTGTACGTACTCGTGACCTGTAACGGGACAAACATGGTCAGCACTCCTTTCTCGCAGTTAGTTTGACATTATTATACCAGAAAACAGGCCGCACGACTCGGATTACGAACAAGCGTTCTGGAACGCTAAATTTTGCACTACAGCTGCCAGGGATTCCGCCTGCTGGGGAGACCTCCCGACTGAGAATCGGTTCGCCGATTCGAGGCAAAGACTGCCCCAAGCACGACCTTCAATTTCACCCCAAAAAGAAAGCCCCCGGTCATCACAACCGAAAGCCTCCTCACGTCACTTGTTTTACTCTTTTACTGCCATTGGTGTGTGTGTAAATTGTAGCTGGTCATCGGCTACGTCGATCGTAATCAGGCTATTGACTGGGATCTTACCCGCAATCAACTGCTTGGCTAACGGCGTTTCCACGTGCGTCGTGATGAATCGCTGCAATGGCCGCGCCCCATAGGCTGGCAGGTAGCCGGACTTCGCGATCCAGGCCTGGGCTACTGGCGTAATCGTCAGGTCTAACTGCTGTTCGTGCAGTCGAACCGCCAAGTGCGCCACTAGTTTGACCACAATCTGTTGGACGTCGGCTAAGGAGAGCGGTGTGAACATGATCGTTTCGTCGATTCGGTTCAAGAATTCTGGCCGGAAGTGGGTCTGCAGCAACTGGGCGACCTGCTTTTGCGCATCCGGACTGATCCGTCCCTGGTCGTCCGTTCCCCGTAGCAGGAGCTCCGACCCCAGGTTCGACGTCATGATCAAAATGGTGTTCTTGAAATCGACCGTCCGGCCCTGACTATCCGTTAACCGCCCGTCATCTAAGACTTGTAATAACAGGTTAAAGACGTCCGGGTGGGCCTTTTCAACTTCATCAAATAAAACGATGGTGTACGGATTACGCCGCACGGCCTCGGTCAGCTGGCCACCCTCTTCGTAACCAACGTACCCCGGTGCCGCCCCAACTAGCCGGGATACGGATTCCTTCTCCATGTACTCGGACATGTCGATACGCACCATGTGGTCTTCGCTATCAAAAAGGTTCTCGGCCAACGCCTTGGCTAATTCCGTCTTCCCGACCCCAGTTGGTCCTAAGAAGAGAAATGAACCTAGGGGTTTAGTGGGATCCTGGAGCCCTGCGCGCGATCGCAATACGGCATCGGCCACGGCTGACACGGCTTGGTCTTGGCCCACGACACGGTCATGCAACCGATCGGCAAGCTTCAACAGTTTCTCGCGTTCGCCCTGAACCAACTTGGTCACGGGAATGCCGGTCATTCGACTGACGACCGCCGCAATTTCGTTTTCGGTAACGGACTCGGAGACCAACCAGTTTTGATTTTGATCCTGCTTTTCCAATTCGGCCAATTCCTTTTGCAGGCGTGGAATCGTCCCGTGTTGCAGTTCGGCTGCCTTGTTCAAATCATACGCCGATTCGGCATTCTCCAAATCACGCTTAGCCGTGTCGAGTTCGGTCTTCTTGTCCCCCACGCTCTTGATGGCCGTCTTTTCTTGATTCCACTGAGCACTCAACTTGTCGACCTTTTCCTTGATGTCGGCAAGTTCCTTGTTCAATTCCGTCAGCCGTTTCTGTGAGGCTTCATCGGTCTCTTGCTTGAGGGCCGTTTGCTCAACCTGCATCCGCATCATTTGCCGCCGCGCCTGATCCAGTTCGGTCGGTGCCGAGTTCATTTCGACCCGGATGGAAGCCGACGCCTCGTCGACGAGGTCAATGGCCTTGTCGGGTAAGAAGCGGTCGGTCAAATAGCGATCGGACAGTTTCGCCGCCGCAATCAACGCATTGTCGTGGATCTTGACGCCATGGTGAATTTCAAAGCGTTCGCGCAAGCCCCGTAAGATGGTGACGGTATCGTCGATGCTGGGTTCGTTGACCAGCACCCGTTGGAACCGCCGGGCCAAAGCCTTATCTTTCTCCAAATATTCTCGGTATTCGTCGAGCGTGGTGGCACCGATCAAGTGGAGTTCACCCCGCGCTAGCATTGGCTTGAGCAGGTTACCGGCGTCCATACTGCCTTCCGCTTTTCCTGCCCCGACGATGTTATGAATTTCGTCGATGAACATGATGATCTGCCCGTCACTCTTGGTAACTTCCTTCAAGACGGCCTTCAGTCGTTCCTCGAATTCACCCCGGTATTTGGCGCCGGCGATCAAGGAGCCCATGTCCAGTGAGAAGATGGTCTTGTCCTTCAAGTTGTCCGGGACATCCCCACGCACGATTCGTTGGGCCAATCCTTCGACGATGGCGGTCTTCCCGACCCCGGCTTCCCCGATCAGGACCGGATTGTTCTTGGTCTTTCGCGACAGGATCCGAATCACCGACAGGATTTCGTCGTCCCGGCCAATGATGGGGTCGATCTTCCCACTACGCATGGCCTTAACGAGGTCGATGCCGTATTTTTCCAGGGCCTTGTACTGGTCCTCTTGATTCTTCGAGGTCACGCGTTCGCCGCCCCGCACCTTGTCAACGGCATTGCGGACCAGTTGTTCCGTCATCCCCTGACTCTTCAAGTAATCGGTCAGATTCTCCCCGTTAAGCTGCATGACAGCGATCAGAACCGTGTCCACGGCCATAAACTCGTCATGATAACCATCCTTAACGGCATCCGCCTTTTGCAGCAATTCCGTCAGGTTACGGGAAAATTCCTGGCCGTACTGAATGCCACTGCCGGAAACGGTGCTGATGGCGTCCAGTTCTCGATCGAGCTCGCTGTCGAGGTCAGCGATGTTTGCCCCGGCATCGGCCAGAATCTCTCTGCCCAATTCACCGGGTTGAATTAAGAACTTAAAGAGATGGGCGACCGTCACGGCCTGGTGCTTTCTGGTCATCGCAATGTGCTGCGCTTCGGTCAGAGCGTCGGTCAACGCCTGCGTCATTTTTTCTGGATTCATGTTGTGTCCCCCTTAAAATTAATTGGTTATTTGTGCCCATGTTAGACCTTGGCTTAACAGCCCGGCTCGTCGTCTCCACAACTAGCTTGCTGCACCGTCGGACCAAGGCCAGTTGGTTTCACTTAACCCTGATCCACCATCGGTCACACGCTTCAAAAAAAGAGGCAACCCTTAGGTCAACCTCCATTTTTCACTCATATTCTAACTGATTTTAGACCAAAGTCAAAATAATTTGACCTATTTTGACCAATTAATTTATGCCTGTTGTTCGGCGAGTTGGGCAATCTTGATGACGACATCGGTGGCCTTTTCCATGGTCTGTTCGGAAACGTATTCGAAACGACCGTGCATGTTTTCCCCACCGGCAAATAGGTTCGGCGTTGGTAAGCCCATGAAGGAGATCTTGGACCCATCAGTCCCCCCACGAACGGGGAAAATCAGTGGCTTGATGTCGAGTTCTTCTAAGGCTTGCTTAGCCAAATCAACGACCGTCATGTCCTTCTCGATGACTTCACGCATGTTGTAGTACTGGTCCTTGATGGTAACCTGAACCCGTTCTGAACCGTATTGCTTGTTCAATTGGTCGGCAACACCTTGGAACAACTTCTTACGGTCTTCGAAGACCTGGCGATCGTGGTCACGGATGATGTAGCTCAGGTGCGCCGAGTCAACCGTCCCCGTCATGCTGTACAGGTGGAAGAAGCCTTCCCGTCCTTCGGTGTTTTCCGGACGGTCATGTTCAGGCAATGCCGCGTGGAAGTCCATAGCAACTTGCGACGCATTGACCATGACGCCCTTAGCTTCGGCCGGGTGAACGTTGGTCCCAGTAACTTCGACCTGCGCGTCAGCGGCGTTAAAGGTTTCATATTCCAATTGGCCTAATGGACCGCCATCGACCGTGTAGGCAATGTCGGCACCGAAATCCTTGACATCGAAGTGATCGGCACCAGTCCCGATTTCTTCGTCAGGGCCCAGACCAATTTCGATCTCACCGTGCTTGATTTCTGGATGCGCCAACAGGTATTCGGCGGCCGCCATGATTTCAGCGACTCCGGACTTGTCGTCGGCACCTAATAACGTGCTACCATCCGTGGTGATCAAGGTGTCACCCTTGTAGTTTTTCAAATTAGGGAAAACGGCCGGGTCCAACGTGTACTTACCGGCATCGTCGAGCTTGATGACGGATTGGCCATCGTAGTTTTCAACGAACTTAGGGGTTATGTTTTCACTGTTAAAATCGGCTGTGTCAAAGTGGGAAATAAACCCGATCTTCTTGACCTGCTTCGTGGTATTCGCGGGCAGGGTCGCGTAAACGTAGCTGGATTGCGCGTTGATGTGGACGTTGTCCAGACCAATGGCCTTCAAGTCCTCGACCAAGCCCTCAGCGAACTTCGTCAACCGTTCGTTAGAGGGAACAGTCGTGGAATTCGGGGTCGAGCGGGTATTGACCTTCACGTATTTTAAAAACCGGGGAATCAAATTTTCATACTTTGCCAAAATGAATCACTCCTCAATTAAATTAACTTACAAATTTAGTGTACGCGTTTTCGTAATTAAAGAAAAGTAAACGGGTCGGTGTTTAGCGCGGACGGTACCACGGTAATCGGCCAGTCATTTTCCTGGACCCACTGCTGGAAGAGTTGCGTTAAGTGGAGCTTGCAGATGCTTTCGATGTGGTGGCCGGGATCAATCACATTGAGGCCAGCCGCAATCATGTCGTGGCCCGGATGATAGGAAATATCCCCTGTGACGTAAACATCGGCACCCTTCGCCAGGGCTGTTTGGTAAAATGGCCCGCCGGAACCGCCCAAGACGGCAACGCGACTGACTGGGGCGTCTGGGGTGTGACTGATCAGACGAAGGCCCTGCACATTGAAAATAATCTTACACTGCTCGGCAAACGCCTTGACGGTCGTCGGTTGGGCCAGCGTGCCAATGCGACCCATCGTGATCTCCGGGGTCGCTGTGATGCCGTTGCTAGGAACCAGGCCGGTCACGTCATGTAAGCCCAGGGCGGCAGCTAACCAGTCGTTCATCCCACCCGGGGCGCTGTCCAAATTCGTATGCGCCCCATAAACGGTGATGTCATGCTTCAACAGCGTTGCGTACATTTGATTCTGCGGCACCGCCAAGTCGAGGTTCTTCGCCGGATGAAACATCATCGGGTGATGGGCAAAGATAAAGTCTGCCCCCACCTTGATGGCTTCTGCGACCACCTCTGGGCGAACGTCTAGTGTGACCAAGACCTTGTGGACCTCGGCATCCAGACTGCCCAACTGCAACCCAACTGGATCACCGGGTTCTGCCCAAGTCTTCGGGGCAAACTGTTCAAATCGATCAACTAACTCACGCACCAACACGTTGCAAGACCTCCTTGATCTGCTGAATCTTTGTCTGTAACTCTGTCACTTTAGCCGCTGGAACCTCGTGAGCCGACTCGACCTGCCGGAGAACCTCACTGGTTCGGGCCAATTCCCGTTGCCATTTGGCAATGAAGATGTCGTTGTGTTCGGCTAACAGGTATGGCCCAAAGCGCAACGTCTCTTCGTCGTACTGTTCGGGGACGGCTTTGCGGTCAGCCACTAAGATTTCGTAGGTGTGGCCATCTTCTGCCACAATCTGTTCGGCCACCAGCTGGAAGCCGTGGGTCATAAGAAACCGCCGCACGGTCATTTCGCCCACATTAGGCTGAAGAACTAACCGTGACACGCCGGCTAAGCGGTCGAAATCCTGCGTCAAGATCTGGGTGATGAGGGCACCCCCCATCCCAGCAATGGCGACCGTATCAATGTGGTCAGCGGGCTCGATGGCCTGAAGCCCGTTGGCTAGACGCGCCGTGATCAGATCGCTCAGGCCCTCACGATTGATCTCGTGTTCGGCATTTTTAAATGGTCCGGGAACGACTTCACCGGCAACACCACCGACGATGACGCCATTCTTCGCTAAATTCACGGGTAAGTAAGCGTGATCGGTCCCAATATCGGCCAACCGGGCCCCCTGTGGAACGTAGCTGGCGACAATGGCCAGGCGTTGTGAAAGATGGTCTGCATCCATGAATAAATCTTCCTTTCTGAAACTGGTTTTTAGTTTTTAGATTTGTTTAGTGACTGGTACTTGCTTGAGCTGGTCGCACTGCGGCTGCCAGGAATTCCGCCTGCTGTGGGAACACTGAAAGCGACCACTATTTCCACGGCTGGCTGCATCCCTGGCCTCCTCCAGCTTCGATTGATATTTTCAATTACACCCGCTAGAACAGTGAATTTCATCGAAGTTTCAATCCGTGCTTTGTCAGATCTACCTGATAGTATCTGTCGAAAAATCCACAGAACCCCATGAGATCTGATATGTTATGCAATTGAACATTCAACTGAATCAGAAGTTAGCTCGTCAGCCAACCACCCTCTGCAGTGAAGCAATGACTTATTTCCACTCAAAACGACCGGGTGACTGGCTCAGTTGACGCTATACTAACTGCGCTCACCAACTTCAAGTATAAGCTACCACAGCAGAATTGAATAGCAACAAATTTTCTCTAAACAAATAGGCGTCAGGAACATCCACTCCAATGTGAGCGTTCCTGACACCTACTTTTAATAACAAGTGATGATTGTTAAATGGGACCCGCCAGCCTCTGACAGCCGCAGTGCGGTCAGCCCCATTTTTTTCTAAGTTACCTAGATGTTAGTCTTTCCGGTTCCGCCGCATTTGCGGTCGTTCGGCATCCTCGTCATTGACCGGTGCGTCACCCATTTTAGAATACGGGTATGGATACGTGATCTTCATGACGGCTGGCATCACAATTGGTAACAAGATGACCAGCAGGACGATCCCAATGATGACGGCTAGCGCGATTTGAATCAGCGTCATGACCCCGGACGGAATCAGGGCGGCAAAGGTCCCACTCAAAATGATTCCGGCAGAGATGACGACGGTCCCAATCACGGTCGCGGCACGGAGCATCTTATCGCTCGTTGCTCCCGGTTCGTGTAAGAACTCACGGTACTTCCGCATCAGGAAGATCGAGTAGTCGACCCCTAGGGAAATCAGCATGACAAACGTGAAGAACGGTGTGTTCCACGTCAGCATGTCCGCGCCTAAGACGGGTTTGACCAGCCAGTGTACAATGGTCAATGCCCCGGAGTAAGCGACGATTAAGATTCCCTCGATTACGATCGGTTGAACCAGCGAACGGGTCACCACCATTAAGGCGATAAAGATTCCGGCCAACATGATAATGACGGTCCGCGTAAAGTCACCGGAAGCCATTTCATTGATGTCATTGGTCTGCGAGGTGTTGCCACCAAAGGCGACCTTGGCACCGCTGAGACTCGTTCCCTTTAGTGACCCCGTGACGACCTTTTCCAGTTTTGGTAACCGGGCCATCGCGGCGGCTGAACTCGGGTCATCCTTTAAGACGACCGTCAGCTTGGTGATCTTACGACTTGGTGACATGTACGTGTTCAGGGATTCCTTAAACGTACTCCCGTGCAATTGCTTGCTGGGGATGTAGAAGGTCTCAGCGGCTGCAGACTTCTGCAGGCCCTTCAGATAAGAGTTGGCGGTGCCGACCCCACTGGAGACTTGCGTTAAGCCACTCGATGCCGACGTCAAGCCCTTCCGTAATGCCGTCAGTTGTTTACTCATCGCGGCTAATTTTTCAGCCATGGTCTGGTTCCCAGCAGCGACTTGACTCGCCCCAGAGACTAGGCTTGGCATCTTGCCGTTGATGGTAAACATGGCACTCGACAACTGACTCGTGGCGCTGGCCAATTGGCTACTCTGCGAACTAGCCGATTGCAGGGCAGTTGCTGCCCCCGGCAAGACCATGTTTGACTTTTGTGCCAACGTGGCCACGGCGCTTTGCAGCGTGGCTGTCGAACTTTGTAATGATTGTAATTGACTGGCGACGCTTTGATCGGCGGCACCAATGGCACTGGCATCGCTGCCGATCTTAGTCAGTGAACTGGTCAATGACGCTTTCAGTTGATTCTGAGCAGCCGTCTGTTGTTCCAGCACGCCCGCTAAGACCTGCTTTTGTGCAGCAGACAACGGCACGCCTTTGGCACTAAAGGCCGCCGCCACGGTGCTAGCACTGACGCTTGGTAAATTGCCAACGCTACTCTTGATGTTCTGCAGTTGCGTGGCAATATCCTTGGTCTGCGTCCCAATAGTCGTCAACGAACTCGTGACGCCACTGGTACTCGTGGAGCTAGTAGAGACTTGGGTGTTTAACTGCTGAATGGCCGCATTCAACTGTGGCAACGCGGCTTCCAGCTCAGCTAATTGTGCAGCTTGCTTGCCACCGGAAGCCGAGGAAACCTGACTATTCAACGAGTTGACCCCCGTCGACACTTGGGCAATCGCGGATTGTAATTGACTTGTCCCCGTGCTGACCTGTTGTGCCCCGGAAGCCAGCGTTTTCGCGGACTTCACGGAACTAGCAACGTTTTGCTTACTCAATTGGCTATTGGCCGATTTCAGCCCCTTATTGACCTTGTTGACACCCTTTTGGGCCTTAACCAAACCACTCGTGACCGCACTCATTTGATTACGGACGTAGAGTGCCTTAATGGCCTTGCCCCCGGGTTGGGTCGCGGAAGCCACCGTCTTGACACCAGTCGATCCTTGCAATTGCTTGGTTAACCGGTCGATCAGTAACAGTGACTTTTCATTGTCTAACTTGTGGTCACTCTGAATATAAATGGTCGTTGGTTCGGCGGTCCCTTTGGAGAAGTGATTCTGAACGATCTTGAACCCTTGCTTAGCGGGCACATTGTCCCCAATTTCAACTAAGTTATCGTAGTCCAAGGTGCCGTGTGACGAAAGGGCCAATGGCACAAACACGATTCCGGTCACAATCAAGGTGATAATTGGTCGAATCATGGCGTGCTTGGCCATCCCGTGCCAGAGTCGACTGTCACCTTCACCCTGAAACTTCTTGATGGGCCAGAACATGTGCGGGCCGCAGATGGTCATGAAGAATGGGTTTAACGTCAGGAGCACGGCCAACAAGACCACGACCCCCACGGCGATACCAACGGCAGACCGGTACAGGGAGAAGTTGGCAAATCCCAGCACACTCATCCCGATTAAAACGGATAGGCCGGAGTAAAGGACCGTCCGCCCCCCCCAATTTTAATGGCTTCTTTAGTCGCCGTGTACCGATCTTTTCCCCGAGCAAGGCGCTCACGAAACTCGTTATAGAGCAAAATGTTATAGTCGGTCCCAATCCCAAATAGGACGATCACGATGAAGACTTGAGTAAAGTTGGAAAATGGAAAGTTGAAGCGATCAACCAGGTTGGCCACCACGGAAATCGAAGTGATGACGGAAACCCCAACGGTCAACAGTGAGAAGAGTGGGGTCACTGGCGACCGGAAGACCAACCAGAGCACTAAGAAAATGAAGATGGCCGCAATGATCTCGGTCTTCTGGACCCCAGCTTGGGTGGCGTCCGAGAAGTCTTGGTTCAAGACATCGGCCCCGGTCACGTAGGTCTTCACGCCGCTGGTCTTCGCTAGCGTCGTAATCTGCGAGCGAATCGACGAGACGGAATGACTGGAACTCTTATGCACGTTCAACTGGAGTAGCTGGGTGCTCTTGTCCTTTGAAATCAGTTGGGAAGCGGCCGTGGAACTATCGCTGGCCGCCGTCATTGACCGAATTTCATATTGATCCTCATGATTTTTGATTCGGTTAATGGTTTTGTCGATCTGTGTATTTTGACTCGCGGTCAACGCCGAATCGCCGTTGTTAAAAACAACGACGACCGCGGTCGTGCCCCGTTGCGAACGACCCCACTGTTTCTGCATGTTGGTTGCTCGCGTACTTTGATAGCTGCTAGGCACGGTGATCTGCCCCTTATCAGCCACCAATTTACTCATGTTAGGAATCGTTAGGACGGCTAGCATGACGATCACTAACCATCCTAAAACGTTCCAAATATAATGCTTATTCATCCAACGCACGGTGAAACCTCCCTCGGTTACTTTGCTTACTTGAAAACCGGCGCACTTTCAATCTGCAGCGACAGCATCGCTGAACGCGGCAGTGCGGCCAATTCACACTATCTTCGTTTATTTCTTGAATTTTCTATTCTGCTGAGTGTTGCTTGATCCATTCGGTCCAATCGAGTTGGAGTGGTTGGCCCGCTGAAATTGGTGAAATCTGACCGATCGAGAGGGTGGCTAATTCCTGACGATAGCGTTGTTCCGCATCGCCGAAGACGGCCAGCGCGTTGGCAATCGGCTGTTGATCCTTCAGGTCAGGCAGATCATACATCTTCATGAATTTTGGCTTTTGGTCGAAGCCGAAGATCTTTTTGACAAGCCCTGTATTCTTGACGAACGGTACGGTCCCTTCGATGGCATCGAAGACATCGAGTAACGTGATTTGATTGGGGTCCTTTGTCAAGACGATCCCCCCATCGCGACCGGAAACGGTCTTAACGATCTTAGCACTAGCTAATTTTTGGACGATCTTTTTCAGGTAACTCGTTGAAATTCCCAAATGCTCCGCAACTAAGCGGCCATGCAGAGGAACATCCCGGTCTTGAATACCAAGTAAAGCAACGATACACAGCGCCTGTTCTAGGCTAGGTTTTGTTTTCATGCGACATCTCCTTTAAGCTAAAAGTATTGAAAAGCCCTAATTATTAAACGTGATACATTATATCCCCTTTACCTAGCATTTCAAGACTTTTAACCCAATAAATCAGAGCCGCATCGACTGTTTTTCTATGTAAACGGTTACGCCATATATAGAATCGGTAACCGTTGGCATAGTTTGCACGACTTCCAGCGTGACCGATTGTTCATAACAATTGGCAAAGACACCGCTCCTTCTGCGTTCCCCACTGATAACAAAAAATTGGCCTGAGACAAAAGTCCCAGACCAAATTTTTTAAGTTCTATTCCAAGAAGTCTTTTAATTGCTTGCTCCGTGATGGGTGGCGTAACTTGCGCAGCGCCTTGGCTTCGATTTGCCGAATCCGTTCACGGGTCACACCGAAGACCTTGCCGACTTCTTCCAAAGTCCGCGTCCGGCCATCATCCAAACCAAACCGTAACCGCAGAACGTTTTCTTCACGATCAGTCAGGGTGTCCAAGACACTTTCCAACTGTTCCTTCAGTAATTCGTAAGCAGCGTGATCGGCAGGGCTCGTAGCGTCTTGGTCTTCAATGAAGTCACCCAAGTGCGAGTCGTCCTCTTCACCAATTGGCGTTTCCAAAGAAACTGGTTCTTGCGCGATCTTCAAGATCTCACGAACCTTTTCCGTTGGCATGTCCATTTCGGCCCCAATTTCTTCAGGCGTTGGTTCCCGCCCTAAGTCTTGGAGGAGTTGCCGTTGAATCCGGATCAATTTGTTAATGGTTTCAACCATGTGCACCGGAATTCGAATCGTCCGTGCTTGGTCAGCGATTGCCCGTGTGATGGCTTGCCGAATCCACCAAGTAGCGTACGTGGAGAACTTGAACCCTTTCCGGTAGTCGAACTTTTCGACGGCTTTCATCAGCCCCATGTTCCCTTCTTGGATCAGGTCCAGGAATTGCATCCCCCGACCCACGTAACGCTTAGCAATGGAAACAACCAACCGTAAGTTGGCTTCGGCTAATTCTTGCTTAGCTTCTTCTTCACCGTTTTCGATTCGTAAGGCTAAGGCAACTTCTTCGTCCGCCGTTAACAGGTTGACCCGCCCAATTTCCTTCAAGTACATCCGGACCGGGTCATTGATCTTCACACCAGTCGTGGTCGAAGCGTCCTTTAATTCCTTCTTCGAAACGGCCTTTTGGGCTTTAACGGCCCGTGGGTCTGGCTCACCCTTAGCATCAACCACGCTGATTCCGGCATCGGAAATCGTTTCGAGTAACTTATCCATTTGCTTGGCATCCAACGTGTAAGGGGTCGCAACCTTATCAGACAGGTCATCATAGGTGATGCTGCCGGCCTTTTTGTTATCCTTGATTAAGGCACGCACCGTCTTGTTGTATGCTTTTTGGTCAAACATTGGTTGATCTGTGGTCTTTTTTGCCATTAAAATACCCCCTATTAAACTTGCTTGTTCGCTTGTCGCTGACGTTCTAGTTGAACGATCTCAACGACGAGTTGCCGCTGCTGCTCGGCGTCCCCCAACCGGGAAGCTTCCGTTAATTGATTTTTCTTTAACCGGAGTTGTTCCTCGATTGGGGCTTCATCCATAATGACTGCTAAATAGTCATCGATCTCCCGCGGGGTAACCGCCGCGTAAGACTTGGTCTCTAACGTAATGACGAGCTGCTGTAACCGGTCTTCTTGAATAAAGTCCGTGAACTGGGCCGTCACATACGTTTGATGCGTTTGGAAATAACCCTGGGCCAAGGTATAAATAATTTGATAATCGTCGTGAACAAAACTAAAGTCCGGCATGGCCGTGACTTGTGCCCAGACGTTGCGGTCGTGCAACAACCGATAAAGCAGGCCCTGTTCTGCCCGTTCCAAACGGGTAAGGGGTCGCTGTTGTTGATGCACGGTGACCGCTGGGTGAGCGGCGGGAATTGGTGCGGCCTGCTGTTGACGCGGTCGTTGCCGTTCCTGTTGCGCCGCCGTATCACGCTGCACCTGTTTCAACTGTGCCGTCAACGCGTCCTTATCGAGCTGAAACTCCGTGGCCAACTGATTGAGATACATGTCGAGTTCCACGGGTTCCTGGACCTGGGCGAGTAGTGGCATGGCTTGATTTAAGTAGTCCAGCCGCTCACTATCCGTATCCAACGCCCGGTTACGCCGCAAATACCGCAGTTGGAACCGAATCGGGGTTTCCTTCGCCGTCGTCAGCATTTGCTTGAAGGCGTCGTTGCCATGGGCCTTGCGGTATTCATCGGGATCTTGCCCCTCCGGCAACTGAATGACACTGAGTTGCAGGTGGCTATGTTGACCCAATAATGACAAGGCCCGCTCGATAGCGCGTTGACCGGGCTCATCACCATCGTAACACACGTTGAGCTTATCCGTCGTGCGTTCGATCGCATAAATTTGCTCGGTCGTCAGGCTGGTCCCCATGGAAGCGATGCCGTTCAACACCCCTGCTTGGGTGGCCGAAATCACGTCCATGTACCCTTCAAACAACGTCACCTCACCGGCTTGTCGAATCGCGGGCCGAGCGAGATCGAAGTTAAACAACAACCGACTCTTGGTGAATAGCGCCGTTTCCGGACTATTCAGGTACTTCGGTTGGTCGTCTGCTTTCTTCAACAGTCGCCCAGAGAACGCCGCCACGTGTCCACTGGCATTGCGTAGGGGAAACATGACCCGTTCGGTAAACCGATCACGTAGCTCCCCGTCCGCATTTTCAATGAACAATCCCGACTGGCGTAACAGTTGGTAATCGCTCTGGCGCTGGTCGAAAAATGGCTTCAACAGCCGCTGACTCGGTGCGAACCCCAACTGGTAAGTCTCAATCGTGTCGTCAGTGAGTCCCCGGTCATGCAGGTAATCCAAAGCGGGCTGCCCCACCTCGGTGTTGACTAAAATGTGATGATAAAGCTTCGCTGCTTGTTCGTGTAAGGCAATCAGCTGCCCCGTCTTGGAGTCCACGGCCGGTGCCGCAGCATCCTGTCGGTATTCACTGGCCAGATCGACGTGGCTAAAGTCAGCCACCTTCACCACGGCCTCGGGAAAGCTGATGTGTTCGAGTTCCATTAGGAATTTGAACACGTTCCCCCCACGACCACAACTGAAGCAATGGAAAATCTGCTTGTCTTCCGTCACGGAAAATGACGGGGTCTTTTCCTCATGGAATGGACATAGGCCAAACAGGTTTTTCCCGGATTTCTTGAGTTGTACGTACTGACCAACCACATCCGCAATGTTAGTTGCCGTCCGAACAGTTTCAATCACTTCTTCGGGTATCTTTGCCAAGCCATCACTCCCTCACCTGCGCGCCCGTAGCCTTGAAAAGTCGCACCCCGGAAACCCGAAAAGTGCGACTCTTTAATTGGAATTCGTGCGCAAAAATACACTATACATATTACTCCTATTACGGCCGGTGTCAACTTTTATACCTCGCTAGTAAGCGCCGCCTAACAAGAGGAGCACGAGACTGGTAATCAGTAAAATTCTGGCACCCGCGACTAACCCCCGCTGAATGAGCGGATAGTTTTCCCTTAAGACTGGTGGCACATGCACCCCGTCCGGTGGCCAATAGGCAACTGGCAAGGTCAACCCAAAGCAGATCAGCCCACCCCGACCAACTGGACCAACCAGCGCGGTTGCTCCCAATGCCTGGGGGAAGACTAACAGAATGCCAGTGAGCAAATTAAACATGAGATTTAAGTCCAGCAAAAATGCCTGTCGTTGCCGCCAACTCTTCTGTTTCAATAATATCGTTATGACGAGCAATAATAAAGCAAGTCCCGTAAAAATAATCAGTAGCCGCAATGATCGCACCGGTTGCAGCGCACGCCACGAGAGTCCTAAGATTTGCGCGACCCATGCTAATACGAGTAAAAACCAGCCTAATGCTTGAAGAAATCGAAGCCGTTGCGGTGTAAACGTCATGAGTAGCATGCCGACCATCGCCTCCTCAGAATTTTCTTCCTATGGTATCAGTATCCAGCCAGCGCAACAACTAAAGCCCCCTGAGCAGTTAAGCTGCCTAATTCCCGCTAGCCAAAATGACAGCGATCACCCTAATGCTCTTCGACCAAAGCATCCCCGCTCATCAAAAAAGGAACCACTCCGCAGAGCGATTCCTTCATATCATTACTAGTTACAACCGACCTATTTAACGATCAATTGGTCCAAGTCACCCAACGTCAACGCTAAGGTGGCCAAGTGACTCAATTCAGTTAACCGGTTATTCCGAACGGCATCATTCTTGTCCATGACCATCGTGGCTTCAAAGTAAGCCGCAATCGTTGGTTGAATGTCAGCCAGGCTAGCGTACAGTGCGTCTAAGCCCTTGTCAGCGGCGGCAACGACTGTCGCAACACCCTTGTCCAATTCGCCTTCACTGTCATTTTCAAACAGCTTAGCATCCACCGTGGCCGTTGCCAATTTGGCTGGGGCCTTCTGGGCTAAGCGGATCACCCGGGTCAAGGATTCAATGACAGCCTTGAAGTTGTCGTCAGCAGCATGGTTCGCCAAGATATCTGCGGCCGTGAAGATCTGCAAGACGTCACTGCTTGAACCAGCGGTCACGGCATCGATGATGTCATGCCGTTGCTTAGCAGAACGCAAGATTTTCCGGATCCGATCCTTGATGAAGGTCACCATCGCGTCGATCTGGCTAGTTTGGTCAAGGTCTGGTGCCACGCTAGCAGCCCCTTCAGCGGCGATAAAGTCACTGGCTAATTCAGCGACTGGCAAGGACCATTTCTGATCACGCGCGATCCGCACGATCCCGGTTGCCTGGCGCCGCAAAGCGTAAGGGTCATTGGACCCACTAGGAATCATCCCAGCAGCGAAGAACGTCAAGATGCTATCAAATTTGTCAGCCAAGGCCAAGACCGCACCCGGGACGGATTCTGGTAAGGCACCATCGGCCGAGATTGGTTCGTAGTGTTCGCGAACGGCTTGGGCAACGGCTGGGTCTTCACCCTGAAGCAAGGCGTACTTTTCACCCATGACCCCTTGAAGTTCGGCGAATTCACCGACCATCCCGGTAACCAGGTCAAACTTGTAGATTTCGCTGGCCCGTAAAGCAGCCTTGGTTTGGGCATCGTTCAAGTCAAAATGCTTAGCCAAGACGCTCACGATGGCCTTAACGCGGTCCATCTTTTCGGCCATCGTACTGATCTTATCGTGGAAACTAACGGACTTGAGCCGTTCCACGTAGTCGGCGATGGTCTTCTTTTGGTCTTCCGTGTAGAAGAACATGGCGTCTTCCAACCGCGCCGTCAGGACTTTCTCGTTCCCGGCAACCACGTTTTGGAGGTCATGGTCGTTTCCGTTACGAACGGAGATGAAGTTAGGCAAGAGCTTACCGCTAGCATCCCGTGCGTAGAAGAACCGTTGGTGGTCCCGCATGGAGGTGATCAGAACCTCTTCGGGGATGGTCAGGTATTTCTCGTCAAAGCTACCCTCAAAGGCAGTTGGCCATTCAACCAGGTTATTGACTTCTTCCAGCAAGCCGGCGTCGATGTTGACCGTCCAGCTGTGGTCGGCAGCAATTTTTTCAATCTGTTGTTTAATCAAGGCCTTGCGCTTGTCGGCATCGGCAATCACGAATTGAGCGGTCAAGTCGGCTTCATAGTCGGCCGCCGTGGCAATATCGATGTCGGAGCCTAAGAAACGGTGACCACGCGTGTTGCGGCCAGTCGTGACGTCCAGGATGCTAAATGGAATCACGTCGGCATCTAACAACGCCACGATCCAACGAATTGGCCGGATGTATTCGAAGTGATGCGTGCTCCATTTCATCATGGTTGGGAAGGTCATCGCCGTGATAACGTCCTTTAAGCCAGCCAGGACGGCGGCAACGGGTTCGCCGGCAATAAACTTATCGACGTAAACGTATTCGGTCCCCTTAATCTCCTTAAAGGTAATGTCATCTGGTGTCAGGCCTTGGCCCCGGGTAAACCCAATAGCGGCCTTGGTCCAGTTACCGTCGGCATCTTGGGCGATCTTCTTAGCGGGACCCTTGACGGACTCGCTAATGTTCTCTTGTTTGTCGGCTAAGCCACTGATTTGGATGGCTAAGCGCCGGGGCGTTGAGAATGGCTTGATGTCATCATAGTCGACCCGTTGTTCTTTTAAATAGTCAGCCGTGCGCTTGACCAGTTGCTTGATAGCTGGCGTCACCACGTGGGCTGGCATTTCTTCTAGTCCAATTTCAAGTAAAAATGTGTGTGCCATTATTTTTTGGCCTCCTCATCGTCTGCTAATAATTTTGCACGTAAGGTGTCATCCTTGATCAATGGGAACCCACGCTTCTTCCGTTCAGCAACGAAAGCCCGCGCCACGGCCCGTGCCATGTTCCGGATGCGAGACAGGTAGCCGGCCCGTTCAGTCACGGAAACGGCGCCCCGCGCATCGAGCAGATTAAAGGTATGGCTACACTTCAAGATGTAGTCGTAGGCTGGGTGAACCAGACCATTGGCGATCTGCTTCTTGGCTTCAGCTTCGTATTCGTCGAAGTGTCGCAGTAACATGTCTTGGTTACTTTCTTCAAAACTGTACTTGGAGTGTTCGTATTCGGGTTCCTTGAAGATGTCACCGTACTTGACCCCATCGGCCCATTCCAGATCAAAGACCGAGTTGACGTCTTGAACGTAGGACACCAACCGTTCCAACCCATAGGTCACTTCGGAAGTGACGGGATCAACTTCCATCCCCCCAACGACTTGGAAGTAGGTGAACTGGGTGATTTCCATCCCGTCCAGCCAAACTTCCCAACCAACACCGGCACAACCCATGGATGGGTTTTCCCAGTTGTCTTCAACGAACCGAATATCGTGTTCGAGTGGGTTGATGCCGAGTTCCTTCAAACTGTTCAGATAGAGTTCCTGAATGTTATCGGGTGAAGGCTTCATGACCACTTGGAACTGGTGATGTTGGTATAACCGGTTAGGGTTTTCCCCGTAACGACCATCGGCTGGTCGGCGAGAAGGTTCAACGTAAGCGGCGTTCCAAGGTTCTGGCCCGATCGCCCGCAAAAAGGTGTAAGGACTCATGGTCCCGGCCCCTTTTTCAGTATCGTAAGCTTGCATCAGCATGCAGCCCTGTGCGGACCAGTACTGTTGTAACTTTAAAATGATTGCTTGCATGGACAGTTTTTCTGTCATGGGTGCTGTTTCCTCCTTAAATTTCAAACAAATAAGCGCAAAAAAATCCCCACGAGAATTCACCGAGGCAAATTCACGTAGGGACGAAGTTTTAATTTCGCGGTTCCACCCTACTTCTAGTCACGGACTGACTAGCAGCTTACTTGGAAACGACTCCGAATGTGCCAACCCACAGCACTTGCTATCCGGCTAACACTACCCCGGACTCGCTGAGAACAACCACTGCGTTTTTCATTCATCATAATCGACTTATTTAACTGAGTTTTATGATAGTCGTCTGGGGTGGGGTTGTCAATGGATTTAGGGGAAACGGTGCGCTGGATTTCATGAGTAGTTGGCGCTTGAATTCTCGTCAAAGCCGCTAACAAATACTGATTTACCGGCAATGTCAAAGACTTTTGACAGACAAGCATCGCGACTTATGACATACTAAAGTCAATCGGAGGTGAGATCTTTTCATGAAGCGTTTAGAATTACAGGCATCCCTCATTGCACACCGAAAGCAGCAACATTGGACCCAAGCTGACTTGGCCGAACGCTTATTTCTTTCGCGCCAGACCATCTCAAATTGGGAAAATGGTCGGACTTATCCTGACATTCAAAGTCTGATTCTATTGGCCCATCTCTACCACGTGACTGTTAATGAACTCGTTAAGGAGGACTTGATGACCATGCAAACACAGACGAATAAATATCATTTAAAATTATTGGTAACTGCGACTATTGTTTGTTTAATTTTAGTTTATGGGCTGTTCATTGGCCTCCGTTGGCTACCAATGATCCCGACCGTAATGGCAATTGCTGCGTTGACCACGACCGGTTTGTTCTTAGCCGGTTATCTTATCTACCTGAGCCAACATCTTCAGCTCAAAACTTTTCGCCAAATCAACGCCTATCTCAAACACCAGCCCGCACCCCAAGCCAAACCAACGCGGACCCATCAGATCATAGTTTTAACGTTGAGTGCCCTCGTCGGCTTAATTATCGGTGGCGGTCTCACCTGGTGGATTGCAACGACCGTTCTTCAGTGGTCCTTCTAACGCCTAAAAAAGAACGAGATTGAGACAGCGGGTTAAGCGGAGCTAACTGCCCTTTGTCGCCCGTTTCGACCACATACGTTCGGAGCACAAAACGGATCTGGGATTTTTCTCCCCGACCCGTTCTTTTTGACTTTTTAAATTTCGCGGAAAAACTTCTTAAATCCAAACAGCTTATCAATTCGAGCTTCGTATTCTGCCGGAATTTCTAAATCAACGGCCTTTAAGTTATTCTGCAACTGTTCCGGCTTGCTGGCCCCGATGATCAAGCTAGAAATACGCACATCACGCTTATCCCAGGCCAATGCAAAGGTCGCTAGGTCCGTATTCAACTCTGCCGCCATCTTAGCTAACTCTGCAACCTTGGCGAGATTCTCTGGAACCAATTGGGCCTGCAGGTCCGGTTGGAAGGTTCCCCGTGACCCGGCCGGTGCGGGCTGACCCTGACGGTATTTCCCAGTCAATAGGCCCTGGGCCAACGGTGAAAATGGCACGACACCCAAACCAAGTTCGCCACACAAGTCCAACAGTTCATGTTCAATGTAGCGGTCGAACATGTTGTACTCCGGTTGGACTACCGTGATTGGGTGTAGACCGCGTTCCTGAATAATCAGCTCTGCCTTTAAAATCTGCACCGGCGTCCATTCACTGACCCCATAGTACAGAATCTTTCCCTGATCGACCAGCCCACTCAGAGTCGTTAGCGTTTCCGCCAAGGGTGTCTGGGTATCGAACCGGTGACAGAAGTACAGGTCCAAGTAGTCCGTCTGGAGATTGGTCAACGACTGATCGATGGACTCGGTGATATGCTTCCGTGAAAGCCCGCGGTCGTTAACCCCTTTGCCAGACGGAAAGTAGACCTTGCTTGAGACCACCAACTCCTTACGCGGAAATTGCTGAAGGGCGTTACCCAGGAACCGTTCGGCACCACCCCCACTATAAACGTCCGCACAGTCGAAATAATTGATGCCATTCTCATAGGCGAGTTGGACACTCTGTGCTGCCAACTCCTGTTTAGCGGCATCACTGACATCCGTTAACCAGCTGCCTAATGCTAATTCACTAACCTTTACCCCCGATTGACCTAGCTGCCGATATTTCATATGTAGTCGCTCCTATTCATTGTAGAATAATAAGATTTCAATTAGAAAATGATATGAAACTAGTTTACCACAGCTAGTACGGGTGGACTAATTATTCGGTCAAATCAGTATCATAGGTTTCTTTGTTTTCCTTTCAAACTTCACTTTAGCCTAAACTGCGGCGATTCAAACGATGCCAAATAATCCCCAAATTTTTCTCCCCCAGTGACCGCAAACTCTTGCCGGTCATTTTCTGAAAATCGTATCTCCAGAATAGCACGCCGAAAGATAATAACCTACCTTAATCATAACTACCCACCAAGGGACTGCTTCTCGTATTGATTTTATGAATTGAACATTTATCCTCCAATTATTCTACGACACCGATTGGTTTGTGCTAAACTTAACCTTAATTTTATTTGGAGGTGACCTTTTTGGATATTTGGGAACAGCTCTACCAAGCGGCAAAACCGCTCTATCATCCGGAAGCAGTCAACGATTTCATCTACGCCCACAATGTTGTTTGCGCGTTACAAAGCAAGTCTGGAGAAATCTACACGGGATTTTGCATCGAAGGCCTCTCCGGCACCATCAATCTCTGTGCCGAACGGGTCGCGTTACTTAACATGTACACGACCAGCGGTGAAACTGAGGTCAAGCGCCTCATTGCCTTTCGGGACGCGCCGCCAACCGGTATCACCGGCATGCCCTGCGGCGTCTGTCGCGAAACGCTCCTCCAATTCTCAACCAACAACCGTAACACCCAAATCATGGCGGACTACGCTACCAGACAAACGGTCACACTTGGGTCACTCCTTCCTGATTGGTGGGGCGACATCAAAAAACAAAACTGATTGTTTCTTCGCCTTACCGGCCGCCAGATATGGGCTGGAACGGTGCGGACACAACTTGAAGCCTCGAAAAACACGAGTCTACAAGGTTGGTCTTCTGCTAAGCCGGCGGGAAACCGCCACCAACTAAGCAGAACGACGCGCCCGAGCCCATATCTGGCGACCTCTCGGCTTACACTGCTCATAAATGATAGCATTTTCAACAATTACCGTAAAAACACCCCGAGTCGCTGTACAGTCAATTTATGCCATCCCTAAAAAAAGCAGTTCCGACCACTCTCAACGAGTAGATCTGAACTGCTTCTTTAATTACTAAGATTAGAAATCGAAACTATGTGGCCTGTCCGTCCCGCAAAAGTACCAAAAACTCCCTGGCAGTCGCCGTGTGAGCAGTTAATCCTATTTTTCTGGCGAATCACCCGTTGGTGGTGTCATCAGTCGCGCCGACCAAGACTGCATCTGATCTAAGAACCGTTTGCTCTTCGGGTGCACACCGATCTGGCTGGTATAAATTTCATCCATCAGCTGGCGCAACGCGTGCTCCGTCTGCGGTTTGACGTTGATTGTGTGTAACCGGTCCAAGTCCAGCACGGAGAACTGCCGCAAATAATAAATCGTCCGTTGGTTCAAATGTAACCGCCGGGGATCGAGCTGCCAATGCTGCTGGCACAACAGGCCCCCATAACTCTCGGAATAATCAAACGGTAAATCCGTTCGACCGCACACAGCACACCCCTGTAACTGAGGGGCCACCCCGAAAGCCGGCATCAGCTGAATCTCCATGATATTCGTCACGATGGCGGGATTGACCCCATCATCGATCAACGTCAGCGCTCGCTGCACCCGGTGATACCAATCTGGCAACGGCTGACTATCCGGAAACGCCTGATCGACCAGGCTCATGATGTACGTCGCGTAGGCATTTTTAAAAATATCGGTGCTGATGTTTTTAAATTGGGTCGTCTCTCTGGCCGTACGAATATAGGACAACCCATCATCCGCAATGTCACCCACGTAGCTTCCCACGGTAAACGGCAAGATATCCGCCACCATTTTAAAACCGCGCTTCTTGGCACCCCGCACCAGAAACATCTTTTTTCCGAACTCCGCCGTTAAAAATTTAATCAAAAAGTCGCGTTCGGCATAGTCCCGCCGAAAAAGGAGGATGCCGTGAAAATCAGTCACATTACGTGCCACGGCTCATCCCCACCTTCCGTTGTTTATAAATCGTCTTTTCGATACCCGTAGGACTTCAACAAGGTCGCCTTGTCCCGCCAGTTGGGTTGGACCTTGACCCACAACTGCAGGTAGACCTTGCTCCCCAGCAAATGTTCAATATCGTGGCGAGCCATCGTCCCGATCTTCTTGAGCATACTACCGCCCTTACCGATCATGATTCCCTTTTGCGTTGGCCGTTCCACAATGATTGTCGCTTCGATGTGGACGTGGTCTTCGTCCTTTTGCTTCATACTTTCAATCTCGACGGCAACGGAATGTGGCACTTCCTCACGCGTCAACATGAAGATTTTTTCCCGAATCAACTCGCTGACCACGAATCGTTCTGGATGATCGGTCACTTGGTCTTCGGGATAGTACTGTGGCCCATGTGGCATCGCATCGATCAGCCCGGAAAGGAGTTCGTCGACGTTATTACCCTCCAACGCAGAAATTGGGTAAACGGCCTTCCATGGCAATGCCGTCTTGTACTGTTCCATGATTGGCAGCATGTCATCTGGCTTGACCTGGTCGATCTTGTTGATCAGCAGGTACACCGGTGCCTTGATCCCCTTCAAGCGGTCAATGATAAAGTTATCACCGGCCCCGCGCTTTTCGGCCGCGTTGATCATGAATAAGACCGCGTCGACCTCGTTTAGTGCGGACATCGCTGACTGCACCATGTAGTCGCCCAGCTTACTCTTGGGCTTATGAACCCCTGGGGTGTCAATGAACACGATCTGTGCTTCATCCGTCGTGTAAATGCCTTGAATCTTGTTCCGGGTCGTCTGTGCCGTATCCGACATGATGGCAATCTTTTGACCGATCACGCGGTTTAAAAACGTTGATTTCCCCACGTTAGGACGACCAACGATGGCCACGAACCCTGATTTATAATTTGGATTATCCATTTTTTCCTCCTAGAACCAACGGCCGAGGGCTGGCAACATCACCAACGCCCCGACGATTACGGCAAAAATCGCCGCCATTAAGACACCACCGGCCGCAATATCCTTGGCACGCTTCGCTAAATCGTGATAAGTTTCGCCCACGATAAGGTCAACGACCGCTTCCACGATGGTATTCAACGTTTCGGCGATCAACACCAAGAATATGGCCAGCACCAGCCACAGCCACTCATTTAACGTTAATCGCAGGATTGCCCCGGCAATGACTGCCAAAGTCCCTACGACCAAGTGCTTACGGAAATTACGTTCATAACGAAACAGCGCCCGCAGGCCATCCCACGCGTGACCTAATGACTGACGAAAGGCGCGATTTTTCCCCGTTTGTTTTGCTTTATCGCTTAAGGCCATAGGCATCCAAAATGTCGGCCTGAAGTTTGAACATGACTTTTTCATCCTCAGGCTTCATGTGGTCATAGCCGTTGAGATGCAGGAAGCCGTGGACCACGAGAAAACCTAATTCCCGTTCGTAGGAATGGCCCAAGTATTCCGCTTGTTCTTCAACCTTATCCATGGAAACGAAGATATCACCGATGTTTTCGGGAATCTCGGCCGCCATTTCTTCATCCATAACCAATGGGAAGTCATCGTCAGCGTCTTCATCGTCTTCGATGGCAAAACTGATGACGTCGGTCGCCCGGTCGACTCCGCGATATTGCTTGTTGATCTGGTGAATATCTTCGTTGTTCATTAAGGTGACGGACATTTCCGTGTTCTCGGCCAACTTTAGGTACTTGCCGGCATATTCTAAAACGTCTTTGATCATGTCAACGTGCTTCGCTGGCACGCCATCTTTAGTCTTATCGTAAATCTCTAAATCCATTATTTTTTAGCTCCATTTGGTGTAGTATCGTTGGCTTCGTAAGCATTGATGATGCTGGCCACGACTGGGTGCCGGACCACGTCATCAGAATTGAAGGTCACAAAGCTGATGTGCTGAACGTTTTGCAAAATGTGTTGGGCCTGAATCAACCCGGACTTCGCGTTGTGTGGCAAGTCGATCTGCGAGATATCCCCGTTAACGATCATCTTTGAGCCAAAGCCCAGCCGCGTCAGGAACATCTTCATCTGCATGTTCGTTGTGTTTTGCGCTTCATCCAAAATGACAAAGGCAGATTCCAACGTCCGGCCACGCATGTAGGCCAGCGGGGCAATTTCAATCACGCCGCGGTCCATCAACCGGGTCGTGTGTTCCGCCCCTAGAATGGCGTACAACGCGTCATAGATCGGTCGCAAGTAAGGATCGACCTTTTCCTTCAAGTCCCCGGGCAAGAACCCCAGACTTTCCCCAGCTTCAACGGCTGGTCGGGTAATGATCAACTTTTCAACATCCCCGTGTTTCAACGCCGCAACCGCCATGACAACGGCCAAGTACGTTTTCCCCGTACCGGCCGGGCCGATACCAAAGGTAATGTCGTTGTGCTTGATGGCATCAATGTATTGGCGTTGCCCAAAGTTCTTGACCCGCACAGCGCGGCCCTTGGCGTCCTTGATCAAGGTCTCCGTGTAAAAGTCCTTAAAGTACGTCAACGTCCCCTTATCAGCCATCTTCATGGCACTGATCACGTCGGCGCTGTTCAGTTTGATCCCCTTAGCAAGTAAGTCGCTCATGTTCCGTAAAATGGCCAACGTGTGGTCAACCGCATCCGCGGCCCCAGAGACTTTGATTGAATTGCCGAAAGGCTTGATGGTCACCTGTTGTCCCTCTTCGAGGATGGTCACAAATTGATCTTGCGCGCCCAGCAGACCAACTTCATCTTCTGGTCGTTCCAAGATATATTCTTTTTCAATCGTTGTGTTTTCAGTCAAATACGGTGGCTCCTTTATTTTTATTTAGGTATACTGATAGTCAAATTTTAGCATACTGCCGCGGATTGTAAAAGGATTCGACGCGAAAAGCCAGTGAGTGACGCCTTTTTCTGCCGATAGTTGACAATTGCGGCTTAATCAGCAGGTAAATCGGGTAATGTGATCGGCAACTCCAAAACGAGTCGGTCACGTAACGTCAGGCCATTTTCAATGATAACCTGCGAATAGTTGGTCGTGAAATAGTCGGGGTCGACCGCCACCACACGAAAGCCGGCTTGCTGGTACAAGTAGAGTTGGGTCAGACTGGTCGTCCCCGTGGCGATGCGTACGGTCCGGTAACCGTGCTCGATCGCCCACTGCCGGGAAAACTCGAGGAGTTGGCGGCCATAACCGTGCCGTTGCTTTGCTGGGGCGACGGCGATGTTCATAATTTCGACGACTCGTTTGGACCGCGGACACAACACCACGATACCAGCCAACCCGCTGTGGTCACTGGCCACATAAGTCGCACTGTGCGGTAAATACGATGCAATCAGCCGTTGACTGGGGTCTGCTAATAACAGAAGCTGTTGCTGTTCGGTCGTCGGGGTCGCCACTTTTTGATAGGTTAATGCCATTAGTATTCTCCTTGTCTGGTCAAAAAAAGCCTGGGACACCCCCAGGCTTTTCGCGTCTCTCATTTTATATTGTCGAAGCGTGCGCTAAAGGACAGCTTATTTGCTCAACTGAGCCTTAACGGTCTTGTTGACAACGGCACCATCGGCCTTGCCCTTAACCTGAGGCATCACAACGCCCATGACCTTACCGAAGTCCCCCATGCCGCTAGCGGAGACCTTAGCAATGCTGTCAGCGACGATCTTAGCCACGTCGTCTTCGCTCATTTGCTTAGGCGCATACTTTTCAACGATGGCGATTTCGGCCTTAACGCCTTCAACCAGGTCATCACGGTTACCCTTAGCAAATTCTTCCATGGATTCCTTACGTTGCTTCAATTCACGAGAAACGATCGTCAATTCTTCGTCAGGAGTCAAATCATGGCCTTGCTTGACCTTTTCGTTGGTCAAAGCCGCCTTCATCATCCGGATAACGTTCAATGACAACTTGTCGTGGGCCTTCATGGCCGTCTTTAAATCAGTGTTGAGTTGGGTTTCTAAACTCATTTCATTTCCTCCTAAAAAATCATGGTTACTATTTAGTTTACACCTAATCTCCGCAGTCGTCAGGTAAAGTTGGTTGTGATTAGGCTAAATTGGCCGCACTGCGGTTGTCAGAAAGTCTGCCTGCCATGGTTCTCAACCAGACATCCCTCCTGCACAGTCGTAAATTTGTCGTATCACAGACATTCTCCCTCTCACCCTTCAATTATAAGTTCATCATGTACTAAGATTCGTCAACAGTGTCTCCTCATCTCCGAGCCATCCGCTTCTTAACTCAGACTAACAAGCTGGTTAGCGACTAGCAAATAGTCCATGATTGTCTTTTTCGACCGAATCGGTTACGCTCTAATCAAGAAAGGAAGTCTTACCATGACCGACATGCGGGCCATCGGCTTTACTCAAAATTTACCAATTGCAGACGAAAAGAGCTTCATTGAATTTTTCGAACCCAAGCCTACGCCAACCGGCCACGACATTCTCGTCAAGGTGATTGCGACCTCAGTCAATCCGGTCGATACCGGTGTACGACGGGGTACGGTGCAGACACTCTCGACACCCAAGGTAATTGGCTGGGATGCCTATGGCGTCGTGGACACCGTTGGGGAAGCCGTGACGCTATTTCACCCCGGCGACCGGGTCTTTTACGCGGGTTCCTTTAAACGCCCGGGAACGGACAGCGAGTATCACCTAGTCGACGAGCGACTCGTCGGCCACGCACCGACTAGATTAACGGCCGCGGAAATCGCTGCGGTCCCGCTAACCTCACTGACGGCTTGGGAAGCCTTATTTGAGCAAATGCATCTGTCATTTGATGCCCCCGCTGCTAACGCTGGCAAGATCCTGCTTGTCATCAACGGTGCTGGTGGTGTCGGCTCCATGGCGACTCAGCTGGCCCACCTCGCCGGCTTGACGGTCATTGCCACGGCTTCGCGACCCGAGACTATTGCTTGGACAAAGGACCACGGTGCGGATGCCGTCGTCAATCATCGCCAAGACCTGGTTCCCCAGGTTCAAGCGCTTGGCTATCCCACGGTCGATTACATTTTAGAGCTCAGCAATCTCAATCAACATTGGGCCGAAATCGTCTCGTTAATCGCACCAAGTGGGACCGTTGTTTCCGTCACCGGCAGTGATACCCCCATTGACCTACGCGCGTTGAAACAAAAGCGGGCGACCTTCGCCTGGGAATGGATGTACACCAAGTCCTTCTTCGAAACCCCGGACATGATCACCCAGCACGATATTCTCGAACGCGTTCGTGGGCTACTGGATACCGGCAAACTGAAGTCGACGTTGACCAAGACCTTCACGCCCATCAATCCTGCCAATCTACGGGCGGCCCACGCTCTAGTCGAGACCAACCGGATGATCGGTAAAGTCGTCTTAACCAACGAAAAATAAACGTATAAAAAAACTCAGGACACGTAAATGTCCTGAGTTTCTTTAGTTAAATTGCAAAAAGAGCTTAGAAACGCTTCTTCTTAGCTTTACGCTTACGCGCAGCTTCTGATTTTAACTTTTTCTTCACACTTGGTTTTTCGTAAAATTCACGTTTACGGTATTCTTGTAAAGTACCGCTACGGGAAACCGTACGTTTGAAGCGCCGAAGAGCGTCGTCAAAAGACTCGTTTTTGCGAACGACTGTCTTTGCCATATAAAATTCCCTCCCTCCGAGCACAAGTAATAACGTCGGTTGGAATTTGTCCACCGGCGTAACGGTTCTTAACTATTATACATAAACACCCAAAGTACGTCAATAATGCCAGCAAATAAAATTTGAACCGTTTTCGTCTACGGGTTAAACTAGAAGAAAACGTCAGAGGAGTTGCCCACATGCCGCAAATCAATATTTTCGTCATATCTGATTCATCTGGTGAGACCGCGTTAACCGTTGCCCAGACTGCTGTTTCCCAGTTTCCTAGCGTTAAGGCGAGCTACCAACGGTTCCCCTTCATCCAAACTGATTCCATCCTGGAAGGGATCCTAAACCTGGCTAAGAAACAACGAGCCATGATTTTTCATACTTTAGTTAATGCAAAATTAAGTCAACACGTTCGCGAATTTTCGGTTGCCAATCAATTACAACAGTTCGACTGCATCCAGCCGGCCATGGCTGTCCTCCACACGGCTACGGGATTAGACCCCGAAGGTGTGCCCGGGTTAGTCCACAATTTAAACGACACGTATTTCGACCGCATCGCCGCCATGGAGTTCGCTGTGACCTACGATGATGGCAAGGACCCCGCCGGCCTTCTAAAGGCTGACATCGTCATTTTGGGCGTCTCACGGACCTCCAAAACACCCCTGTCCTTGTTCTTGGCCAACCGGAATCTCCGCGTTGCCAACCTACCGCTGTCCCCCCAGACCCAATTGCCACAAGAATTGTGGCAGGTCGATCCCAAACGCATCTTTGGCCTGACCAACCGTCCAGAAATTTTACGGAAAATTCGGCAGGAACGGATGATCTCTTATGGGCTGCCCGCAGATAGCGCTTATTCCGACACCCAAAAAATTACGGAAGAACTCGATTACGCTGCTAAACTTTATAAAAAAATCGGTTGTTTAGTCATCGATGTTTCAAACAAGTCGATTGAAGAGACCGCCACGTTGATCATGGAAAGTGTGGATTACGATTTGATTCCCCATCCTTTAGCTGATTAGCCACTCAAATAATTGGAGCGTGGGAGAAAAGGCAAGCGTTAAGGCTGATAACCAAACACTCCCGACTTGAGAGTATTTGGTTGTCAGTTTTAAGCGGAGTCAGCTGTCTTTTGTCCCACGTTTCAGCAACTAAAGGTTGAAAGATGAAATACCTGTCTCGCCTCAGTATCGGCAAGGATTCT
>NZ_AZDP01000123.1:73956-74311 GCF_001435525.1 Levilactobacillus koreensis JCM 16448 | reverse complement strand
ATTGCCGCACTCCGGCTGCCAGGGATTCCGCCTGCTGTGGGGACGCTTCAGACTGGGAAAGCACCAGTCTTCTCGCTCGCTTTGAAGCCACGAAGACCACGTGTCTCCAAAGTCGCCCGTGCTGTAAGCTGGCTAATCGCCAGCTTACAGCACCTCCACGGCTGGCTGCATCCCTGTCCTCCTCCGGCTCTGACTGTGCTTTACCACGACAACGGTCGGAATACCTGGAGATTTAGCGTTTTCGGTCCAATCGATAACGACTATTACAGTCATTATCTCCGTCGCCTATGCACACTGTGTAAGCCGAGAGGTCGGCAGATATGGGCTCAGGCGCGTCGTTCTACTTGGCTGGCGT
>NZ_AZDP01000123.1:69313-73946 GCF_001435525.1 Levilactobacillus koreensis JCM 16448 | reverse complement strand
GTTCTTTCGAGGCTTCAAGTTGCGTTCGCACCGTTCCAGCCCATATCTGCCGGCCGTTAAGGCGAAGGGACCACCAGATTGCCTATTTTTAGTCTCACTGTTGTTGCTAGAACAGACATGACTGGTATCTTGGAACTTTCAACCTTTAGTCAGCAATATAAATTCATAGAACAAAAAGTAGTCTGGGCGTTTATCCCAGACTACTTTTTTTAGTTACCGCGTTAAAAATTCGTCAACCGGCTTCTCCGCCAACACATCGGCCTCTAAATCCGGATTAAACTTCTGGGCCTTCAGCATGGCCACTTCATAGCCGTGTGGATTAACGCCGTGCTTCCGGTCCGGCCCAATCACCGGCGTTTCCATAATCTTAGGTACCGTCGTGAGTTGGGGATGATGCGCCACTTTGTTCAACACATCGAAGCCCAGCGTTCCCAGACCAATATTCGTGTGTCGGTCCTTATGACTGCCCTGGGGGTTCTTCGAATCGTTCAGGTGAATCACCTTCAGCTTATCAATGCCGATAACGTGGTCGAACTCATTGAGTACCCCATCGAAATCATCGGCGATCGCATACCCGGCATCGCTGGTGTGGCAGGTGTCAAAACAGACGGACAGCCGATCATTGGCCGCCGTGGCATCCATGATTGCCGCCAATTCCTCAAACGTCCGGCCAACCTCGGTGCCCTTACCCGCCATCGTCTCTAAGGCGATTTGGACGGGGGCTTGTGCGGCACTTAAAATCTCGTCGAGGCCCTTGGCAATCTGTGCGATGGCTGCCGGTGCCCCAGCACCAACGTGAGCGCCCGGATGGAGAACGATCTGCGTTGCTCCCAGTGCCGCCGCCCGCTGGACCTCCGCCGTCAGGAATTCCACGGCAAAGCCATAATTTTGGGGCTTCACCGTATTTCCTAAATTGACCACGTACGGTGCGTGAACCACAACGGCGCGTTGGTCGTGAGCGGCCATAAACGCCTTGCCCGCCTCAATATTTAGCTCGTCGATTGGCTTGCGGCGCGTGTTCTGCGGGGCGCCCGTATAGATCATGAAGACATTCTCGCCAAAGCTGGCGGCTTCTTGCGCCGAGCCCAGCAGCATGTCCTTGCCCTTCATACTAACGTGTGAGCCGATTAAAAATTCTGCCATCTTAATCTTCCTTTCCGTTAAGAATCACCTGTACAACTCGTTGACTCGCCGTCCCATCTTCCCACTCACAGAATTTATGGTAGAAAGCCGCTTGCTGCTCGCGATAATCGGCGAACTCACCGGCGGTCCGCCAAACATCGAGTTGCTGATAAAAGGCCGTCGCCGTTGTTACCAATGGCCCCGGAATCTCTTGTTCGTAGTCGAAGTAAAACCCCCGTAACTGATCGCGGTAATGGGCTAAATCATAGGCAAAGAATAATTCTGGTCGCTTCAAATTAGCAAAATCGAACATGACCGAAGAATAGTCTGTGATCAACAGGTCAGAAATCAGATACAGTTCGGCGATATCCGTATCAGCCAGCACCGTGACTCGGTCCTCAAAGCCGTGAATATCAATGGCGTCCTTGACCAAGTAATGCGGCCGAATAATCAGGTGCGTCCCTGCTGGCACATGCTGGAAGAACGCGCCCAGGTCAAACGGCAGGTCAAACTGATAGACGCCGGGCCGGACTGCCATATCGTCTCGCCAAGTCGGCGCGTACATCACGATGGGGCCCGTCACTGCTCCCAGTAATTTTCGCTTTAATTGTTGAATCTGCTCGGCACTGGTCGTATAGAGCACATCGTTACGCGGATAGCCGATCGACAGAAATTGATTGCGGAACCCAAACGCCGACTTGAAGATATCCTGCGAATACTGGTTCGGCGCAATCAGGTAGTCCCAACGACTGGCGGCCGTGACGAATTGCTGGTGATAATCGGCCGTCGAGGTCCCTGGAATCGCAACGTGTTCGATGTCAGCCCCTAGTTTTTTAAGCGGCGTGCCATGCCAAGTCTGAATCGTTTGTGTCCGCCGGTTCTTGTGCCACCAGTTGGGCAACCGGGAATTTAAGACCCAGAATTCCGCGCGGGCCATCAGACCGACCCAGCGTGGTGTGAAGCGCTTGACCAATTTAATTTCCGGATACTTCGCTCGTAACGCCGCATACTCCCGCGGTTTTACGCTAAAATACGCCGTTTGTGCGTACGCTGGATGGGTCTTGACCAATTCACGGTAGATTGCCGCCGGATTGTCATTGACATCCTTGCCGTTAAAACTTTCAAATATCACGAGCCGTCGCTTTATGGGTAAACAAATAAGCCCATCGTTCAACACGATGAGCCCATAGCGAGCAACGAGCTTCAATGACTGAATAATGTGACTTAAACCATTCGCCATTTGAGGTTGCTCCTTTCAATTAGATTAAATCGACAAAACGTGACCGGAACTTGTAGTGTAAGTGTGAGCCAATTAGTAGCACGAAGAACACGAACATCCAGAATTCCAGCGTCAACATTGGGTGTTGCCAGAACCAACCGGTCCCAATGAAGGATTCCCGGAACCCATTAACAATGTAATAGTAAGGATTCAATTCGAGTAAGTGGACAAATGGTGCGGGGAACGATGTCGTGACGAAGTTAAACAGCACCCCTGACACGTAGAATAACATCCGCATCACGGACTGTAGCAAGATGTGGTAATCTCGCACCAGCACACTGATACATGAGTTTAAGACCCCTAATGCCACCAATAAACAGATCATGGCGAAGAAGTAGTAGATCCATTGGAACCAAGATACCTTAGGGTAGACCCCATTTAACAGACCAATAAAGATGGAGAAGACCATCATCGTCCAAAAGGAACTCAGATTGCTGACCACTTTGATCGTTGGTAACGCTGAAACGGGGAACTTCATCTTGGCAACCATGTTGACCCGTTGATAGATACTCTTCGACGCGTCCAACGTTGCTCGGTTCATGAAGAACCAAGGCGTGATCCCAATAACCATCCATGGCAGGTAACCAACCCCATTTAAGGGCTGACCGTGTTTTAACCCGACACCGAAGACTAACCAGTAAATCGCGATTTGAATTAACGGATATAAGTATTCCCACGCCAATCCTAAGTAATGACTCTGATAACTTGCTTGATCCTCATACCGGGAAATCCGAAAAATAATCCCGATACTCGAAAATTGTTCTTTGAATAAGGTCATGACCTCTTTCAAGGCACTGCACTCCTTTAATTAATCAGTTAATAACGCCATGTACCGCGCCACGACACGACTCGTCGCTTGGCCGTCATTGGCACTATTCCAATGTTGATTGAATTGTGTAAAGTCAGTTGGCGCGTCTGCAGCAATTGCTGCCGCCAAGTGCTGACTGTCGGTTAGTGCCGGACTCGGCAACCAATCGAATAGATCTTCCTGCACCCCGGGATCTTGCGAATACGTTGGCAGGTCGAAAAGGTAAAACAGTAAGCTGTGCGCATTCGGTAGCAGGCTATAGTCAAACGCCACGGAAGAATAATCCGTCACCACGGTCTCCGCCACCGTTAACAGGTCAGCCGTACTCAGTTGCTGCGTCACAACGACCTGCTCACCCAACTGCGACTGCAAGGTCGTTGCTTGGTCGGCCAACACCGGGTGTAATTTGACGACCACCCGCGCATCGGGATCCGCACGCAACGCCTGGGCCAACCCGATTGGCGGCGTGAACGTCACGCCATCCCGATAAGTTGGTGCATACAAGATGACCCGGTGTCCCGTTAACTCCGGCGCAATCCGGGCAACTTTGGCCTGTGCTTGGGCTACCCAGTCGGGATTATTCAACCGATCCGACCGCGGGTACCCCAGCACCTGCATGCGGTCCGCAGGGACACGATAGCTTTTCGCAAAAACCTCTCCCATCGCCGCGGCGCCCACCACGTAGTCATCAAACTGATCATACACGGCCTGAAACCGCCGCTGATCACTCTGTGACCGTTCGGCCGTCGTCGGGTCATCCCAACCGAAACGTTTGATGGCCCCCGCCGCATGCCACAACTGTACGATGCGCATGCGCTGTGGGTGGTGCAGACCGCCTAAGAAGGCGTAGTAATTGTCGCAAAACAACACTCGTGCTTGCATAATGATTGGAATGCTTTTAAAGACAAATCGCAGGTCATCTCGAAACGGATGAACGGTGATCCCCGCCGCAGCTAATTCTTGGGCGGCTGTTTCGTATGCTGGACGATAAAAGACCACCAACGACCGATCAGCCGGTAACGCCGCGGCCAGGGCCTTAATGAACGGGAGATTATCCCCAAAGCTCATCAGGTAGACCACGTTGCGCTGCCGCCGACCTGCACACAGTAGCGACATTAGTCGTACTAACCATAAATAAATCTCTTTCACGTTAATCACCAATATCACTTATTTTTCGCTATCCATAACACCGAGAATTATACCACATCTCCTTAAGGAACCTAGCGATTTTTAAGAACCTTTAAGAAACGTGACCAAAGATTGAAAGATGAAATACCGGCTTTGCCCCAGTACTGGTAAGCGTTTGTGCCATTAAATTAGCAAAATTGACCGCATGCGGCTGCCAGGAATTCCGCCTGCTGTGGGGACGCTTCAGACTGGAAGAACACCAGTCTTCTCGCTCGATTTGAAGCCACAAAGACCAT
>NZ_AZDP01000123.1:62283-69303 GCF_001435525.1 Levilactobacillus koreensis JCM 16448 | reverse complement strand
GTCTCCAAAGTCGCCCGTGCTGTAAGCTGGCTTAAGAATCGCCAGCCAACACCACCCCCACGGCCGGCTACATCCCTGACCTCCTCCGGCTCTGATTGCGTTTTACCACAACAGCAGCTAGAAAATATAAAAAATTGACGTTTTCGGTCTAACTGACAACGATTAGTAGAATCATTATCTTAGAGTCGTCTAAGAACACTGTGTAAGCCGAGAGGTCGGCAGATAAGGCGAAGAACTCACTAGGTTGCCTATTTTGCTAGAGCGGGTATGACCGATACTTTGGAGCTCTCAAACTTTAAGAACAAGATTGAAATCTCACCGAAAAGAAACAGGTTTTACGGCATTCATCCGCAAAACCTGTTGATGACAAGTTACCATTTAGGCTCATAGAAGTGACCCAGGACCTTAACCGTGTCAGAAATGCTGACGAAGGCTTTCGGATCGGCCTCTTCCATGGCTGTCTCTAGGGCGTCCATTTCGTAACGTGTGATAACGGTAAATAGAATCGTCTTTTCGTCATGCCGATAAGCCCCTTCTGCCCCATGGACGATGGTAATCCCCCGTCGCATGTGGTTTTGAATGCTATCGATCACCGTCTTGGGCCGATCGGTGATGACCATGACTTGCATCCGCTGTTGCCGCGTAAAGGTCATGTCGATCACCTTGGCGTTGACGAACAGTCCCAGCGCAGAATACAGCGCGTATGGCCAGCCGTAAACGAATCCGGCGCTGACGACGATCAAACTGTTAAAGGCAATATTAATGGTCCCCATGCTCCGACCCGTTTTTCGCCGCAACACGATACCAATGATGTCCAAGCCACCGGTCGAGATCCCATTTTTCAACGCAAATCCCGTCCCAAATCCATTGACCGCACCCCCAAAAATCGCACAAATAATGGGATCACTGGTTAAATGAACTGGCTGAATCACGCGAATCATCACCGACGCAAACAGAACACAAATGAAGGTGAAGACCGTGAAAGACTTTCCAATCTGCTTCCAGGCTAAGACGAACATGGGAATGTTGATCAGAAACAGCCCTAGGGCCGTCGTAATGTGGAACGTCCCCAACCCAGCCGTCAAACTGTTGACCAATTGGGCTAACCCGGTAACTCCGGAAGAATAAATATGACCGGGCGTCCAGAAAAAGTTCACCGCAATTGACACTAAGACCCCGTAAAAAAAAGCAACGGAGAATTTCGCCGTATAGGTATGCCGTTTTAACAACTGCTGCACATCATCCATGATTTAAATACCGACCTCGCTTATATCTTTAATTATCCTTTATACTATGCTCGGCTTAGTATAGCATTTAATTGCCGTCACGGCCACGGCAAATACTGGGTTTTAACGACTTCTAACCTTTCTACCAATGACTTTTGACAAAGGCTTCACGACCGCCGGCTTCCTCTGCCGCAAACCGTTCCGGATTCTTTTTATAAAATTGTTGATGTCGTTCCTCGGCCGGGAAAAATGGCTGAACGACCTGAATCTTAGTCACAATAGGCTGGTCAAACTGCTCGCGTGCCTGTAAAGCGGCCTTGGATGCCATTGCCGTTTGGACCTGGGCTAAGCTGTTAACGAAGATGATTGGCCGATAATTGCTGCCGCGGTCCTGAAACTGACCGGCATCGTCAGTCGGGTCCGTTTGCTGCCAATAAAGGTCAACCAACTGCTGATAACTGACCACCGCCGGATCAAACCAAATCTTGACGGCCTCCGTATGGCCAGTCCACTGCGCCTTGACCTGTTCATAGGTCGGATTCGTCACGACCCCACCGGTATAGCCGGACAACACTTTTTTAATCCCCGGGAATTCATCGAATGGCCGGACCATACACCAGAAACAACCCCCAGCAAATGTTGCCGTTTCAATTTCACTCATCATAATCACTCCATTTTCTAATGTATTAATTACACGACTTTTTCGGGTAATCGTCAAGCCCCTCTTTAAGACACATAAGGTGGACTGAGATTTTATGGCAATGGTAATGGTCAGATTGGTACAAGGTGGGACGACTTTGGAGACGTGCGTTTTTCACGGCTTCAAAGCGAGCCGGAAGCCCGTTTCTCAGGCTGAAGGCGTTCCCCATGGCAGGCGGAATCCCTGGCAGCCGGAGCGCGGACAATTCCCGCTATTTTACACCAACCAAAAAAGATAGTCGTGACCAGCCAAACGGCCGATCACGACTACCTCTACTTATTTTCAAGTCCGTTCAATTAAGCTTCAGGCTTGTCTTCGTCCGCAATCAACAGGTCGAGGTCAAGCAACTGCTTGTCGGCAACCGTCGATGGGGCCTCAGTCATTGGTTCCGTGGCCTTCGAGTTCTTAGGGAAGGCGATCACGTCGCGGATGTTGTCGCGCTTAGCTAACAAGCGGGCAAACCGATCCAACCCAATGGCCAGACCACCATGAGGCGGGAACCCGTAATCCAGGGCCTTTAGTAAGAACCCAAATTGCTTTTCGGCCCGTTCAGGCGTAAAGCCTAAGGCCTTCAACATCTTCATTTGAAGTTCGCGGGTGTGGATCCGGATAGACCCCCCACCTAATTCCAGACCGTTCAAGATGATGTCGTAACTTTGGGCGTAGGCCTTGTGTGGGTCTTCGCCGTCGTTTAAGAAATGGGCATCCCCTTCGGCAGGCATCGTGAATGGGTGATGGGCAGGAACCCACCGCTTCAAGTCGACATCATAGTCGAACAATGGCCAGTTGACGATCCAGAGGAAGGCCCACTTGTTTTGGTCGATCATGTCTTGTTCCTTGGCAATGGCAACCCGCAGGTAACCCAAGGTTTGGGCAACGACGCGCTTGGAGTCGGCAGCGAACAGCAACAAGTCACCGCTCTTAGCACCAGTTGCTTCGGTGATCTGCTTGAACCAGTCACCTTCCTTGAAGAACTTCGCGATAGGACCGCTGAAACCATCGTCGGTCACCTTCATCCAGGCTAAGCCCTTGGCACCGAACCGTTCGATGTATTGGCCGTACTTGTCGATGTCCTTACGGCTGTACTTATCAGCACCACCAGGAACGGCGATAGCCTTAACTTGGCCACCGTCAGCAACGGCACCAGAGAAGACCTTAAAGTCGGTATTTGCCATGATAGCAGACAGGTCCTTTAATTCCATCCCAAAACGTACATCGGGTTGGTCGGTCCCAAAGCGAGCCATGGAGTCGTCCCAGTCCATCCGTTTGAACGGCAGCTTAACGTCAACGTTCAGCGTGTCCTTCATGACCTTAGCAATCAAACCTTCCGTCAGGTCCTGAATTTCTTCAGCCGTTAAGAAGGACGTTTCCAAGTCGATCTGCGTAAATTCAGGTTGACGGTCACCACGCAAGTCTTCGTCACGGAAGCAACGAGCGATTTGGTAGTACCGGTCAAAACCAGCACCCATCAACAATTGCTTGAACAGTTGTGGGGATTGTGGCAAGGCGTAGAAATGGCCCTTGTAGATCCGTGAAGGAACCAAGTAATCCCGGGCCCCTTCAGGCGTTGACTTCGTTAAGTCAGGCGTTTCAATGTCGATAAAGCCGTTCTTGTCGAAGTAACTGTGGACGGATTGCACGATCCGGTTCCGCAGCAACAGAGACTTTTGCATTTCTGGCCGACGTAAGTCTAAGTACCGGTACTGAAGCCGCAAGTCATCGGAAGCATTCACGCCATCCTTGATTTCAAATGGCAATTCCTTAGCCTTGTTCAACAGGTTGATCCCGGAAACCCGAACTTCGACCTTCCCCGTCTTCATGTCTGGGTTAACTTCTTTAGGCGCCCGGGCAACAACTTGGCCTTGCACCTCGATGACGTATTCGCTCCGTAAGTGTTCAGCGACGTCCAAGGCATCCTTGCCGTATTCTTCACTGAAGACCAGTTGCACGATGCCTTCACGGTCACGTAAGTCGATAAAGATCAAGCCACCCAGGTTCCGGCGCTTTTGCACCCAACCCTTTAGGACGATAGTTTGGTCAAGATATTGTTCGTCGACCAAACCAGCGTAAGTGGTCCGTTTCAAATTCTTTTCCATTATTTTCCCCTCTTATTTTGCCGTAAACTTGGTTGCCACGACGTTTTGGAAATCTTGATAAATGTCAGCTAATGGCACGCTGATTTCTTCACCACTAGCCATCGACTTCAAGTTGGCCGTTTGGTTGGCTAATTCTTGGTCCCCGATGGTCAGGGTATAAGCAGCGTCCAAACGGTTCGCCGTCTTGAACTGGGCCTTAGGCTTACGACCCAGGTAATCCCGGTCGGCCGTTAAGCCCGCCGTCCGAATGGCTTGGACAAGTTTTAATGTTTCCAGCGAGGTGTCGTCGCCGATACCCACAACGTAAACGTCTAACGGGTGGTCATTGGGAATGGCAACCTTTTCAGCTTCCATCAGTAAGACCAGGCGTTCAACTCCTAACCCAAAACCAACACCGGACATTTCGGGACCGCCCAGTTCTTCGACCAAGCCGTTGTACCGGCCACCGGCCAGCACGGTCGTGTAACCTTCACCTAATGCTGGTGAGTCCGCCATGATTTCAAAAATGGTGTGGTTGTAGTAATCCAACCCCCGGACCATGGTGGCGTCGACATCGTAGTCAACACCTAAGGCATCTAGACTAGCCTTGACCCGGTCAAAGTGCGCTGTGGCTTCTGGCGTCAGGAAATCCAGAATCGATGGGGCATCGGCAACCAGCTCTTGGTCGTGCTTATCCTTGCTGTCCAGGACCCGCAATGGATTCTTGTGCAACCGGACCTTGGAGTCATCACTCAACTCGTCAAAGTGTGGTTCCAAGAAGTCGATCAGGGCTTGACGGTAAGCCGCCCGCGTCGCTTGATCACCCAACGTGTTCAACGCTAAGCGCAAGTGCTTCAACCCTAACTGGCTCAACAGGTTCATCCCTAAGGCAATGACTTCTACGTCTAATTCTGGCGCGTCACTCCCGAAGGCTTCGACCCCGATCTGATGGAATTCCCGCTGCCGACCGGATTGTGGCCGTTCGTAACGGAACATGGGGCCCATGTAATAGACCTTGTAAGGCTTAGTGGTTTCGGGACCATACAGCTTGTTCTCGACGAAGGCCCGGACGACCCCGGCAGTTCCTTCAGGCCGAAGGGATAAGTGCCGATCGCCCTTGTCTTTAAAGTCGTACATTTCCTTGGTCACGATGTCGGAGGTGTCCCCCGAGGTCCGTGAAAAGACTTCAAAGTTTTCAAACATTGGCGTCCGAATCTCTTTGAAGCGGTAGTTAGCGAACAACTGACGGGCGGTGGCTTCAACGAATTGCCAGGTCTCAGAAGTCCCTGGTAAGATGTCGGCCGTTCCCTTTGGTCGTTGATAACGCATGAGCATTCTTCCTCTCTTCGTTTGCAGAAAATAAAAAACGCCCCTGTCAATTGACAAGGGCGCAGGTATGCACGGTACCACCTTTAATAAAGTTCTCTGCAGGATAACGTTGCAAACGAATGACGACAAGCGTCATTAGCCTCAAGAGTGTCTTCAAAGTCACACCGTTAGTCGCTCTCAGCTACGCGACCTCTCTAAAAACGGGCTTTCTTCTACTGTTCTCTCTCATCGGCAATCTATTTTATTCTTCCTAAGAATACTGAAAATGACTTGAAAAGTCAAGGTGTCCTAAGAAAATATGCCGGTTTGTTTGAAGTTGTGTCGACTGAGAGGTAGCACACCGATTGCCGTCCTCCGGCTTAGATTGTGCTGGCCCATTTCAATCGTTGAAGCCAGTCGTGGAGGTGGTGTCAGCTGGCGATTCTGAAGCCAGCTGACACCACGGGCGACTTTGGAGACACGTGGTCTTCATTGCTTCAAAGCGAGCGAGAAGACTGGTGATTTTCCAGTCTGAAGCGTCCCCACAGCAGGCGGAATCCCTGGCAGCCGGAGTGCGGCAATTTCACACTATCTTAACGGTACGAATCCTTGCCAATACTGGGGTGAGACAGGTATTTTATCTTTCAACCTTTAGTATCTGAATTAATTAACCATTAAATTATCCCCCAGAATAGAGATATTACCGTCACCCCTTACCAACCAATCGCCTGGACCATCCCCATTCTCGCCCCACCTTTAGCCTAAATTCCGCCATAATTTAACCAAGTCGCAATTTCTTTCGTGGTATAATTGAGTCTAATTTGACGAAGGAGACACAGTATGCACTTTAAACCTCAAAACTGGGTGGGCTTGGTCACCAGCCTCGCCATTCTCTTAGTGGCTGGCGGTCTGCTCTTTGCCTTTACTCAGCACAACGCCGTCACCGCTACCGTTAGCAATTTGAATTTGCGTGACGGCCCGGGACTGACCTACCAAGTGACACACAAAGTTAAAAAGAATAGCCGCTTAACCATTTTAAGCGAAAAAAATAATTGGTATCATGTGCGCGATAGCCATAACCATTTCGGCTGGGTCGCGAGCTGGCTGGTCGATCACCCCGGGAACCTCAAACGAGCTACCAACCTGTCGGAAGCCACGATTGTCTTGGACCCCGGCCATGGGGGCAGCGACTCCGGTGCCCTGTCGATCGATCAGAAACACGACGAAAAGACCTATACGCTAGAACTGGCAACTAAAGTGGAAAAGCTATTACGAGCCCGCGGTGCGCACGTCATCATGACGCGTTCAAGTGACAAGACCGTTAGTCTGGCAGATCGGCCAGCACTGGCCAACACCAATCAGGCCAGCGCCTTCATCAGTTTTCACTTCGACTCGGCCCCTAGTGACAACTTGGGCTCCGGGACCACGACCTACTATTACCACCAAAAAACGTCCTATGAATTGGCTGAAGACGTCAATTCGCAAATGAACGATCTGCCACTCACCAACCGGGGCGTCGAATTTGGTAACTTCGAGGTCATTCGCGACAATAACCGGCCATCTTTACTCTTGGAAATGGGCTACATCAATACCAAAAAGGACTTCAGTGAAATTCGTAACAGCACCTACCAGCAACACGTGGCTACCCGCGTCGTCGCCGGCCTCAGCAAATACTTCAAGTCAGCATCTAAAGGTTGAAAGTTCCAAAACG
>NZ_AZDP01000123.1:54890-62197 GCF_001435525.1 Levilactobacillus koreensis JCM 16448 | reverse complement strand
CCGAAAACGCTAAATCTCCAGGTATTCCGACTGTTGTCGTGGTAAAGCACAGTCGAGCCGGAGGAGGACAGGGATGCAGCCAGCCGTGGAGGTGCTGTAAGCTGCGATTCAGCCAGCTTACAGCACGGGCGACTTTGGAGACACGCGGTCTTCGTGGCTTCAAAGCGAGCGAGAAGACTGGTGACTTTCCAGTCTGAAGCGTCCCCACAGCAGGCGGAATCCCTGGCAGCCGGAGTGCGGTAATTTCACACTATCTTAATGGTGCGAATCCTTGCCGATACTGGGGCAAGACAGGTATTTCATCTTTCAACCTTTAGTCAGCATCTTAATTTTTAGAAAGAAGCGCGACAATATATGGAACTCACACCAGCTTGGTTGGCCCAACTTCCCCTTTCCCAGATTACCGCGGCAACACCCGTATCTGGTGGGGACATCAACCTGGCTTTTCGCTTAACTACGGCAGAGGGATCGGCATTTCTACTGGTCCAACCACAGACGCCAGCTAGTTTTTACAGTCACGAGGTCGCCGGTCTCAAGGCACTGGGTCAGGCAGTTAACGTACCCGATGTCCTCGCAACCGGCAATATTGATGGTGACGCCTATCTGGTCTTGGAATTTCTGGAAACGGGACACGGCAGTCAATACGACCTAGGGCAAGCCGTCGCCCGGGTTCACCGCATCACGGCTCCCCAGTTTGGTTTTGACCAGGATAATCTCGTCGGCAAGTTGCCTAAGCACAATAATTGGCAGGACGATTGGTCGACCTTTTACCTGCAGCAACGCCTCGACCCACTGGTTCAGCGGGCCCAGCAACACGGTCTATGGAACGAGCGGCGACAAACCGCCTACGATCGGGTCCGACAACACATTCTGACCGAAAACGACGGCCGGCACATTGTTCCTTCACTGCTTCACGGCGATCTCTGGTCTGGCAACTATCTGTTTACTGACGATGGCACGCCAACCCTGATTGATCCCGACGTGCTCTATGGCGACCGTGAATTCGACATTGCCATGACCACCATCTTTGGTGGCTTTAGCGCCGACTTCTACAAGGGTTATCAGGACAGCTATCCCTTTGACACGGGCTACGCCGAACGATTACCGCACTATCAACTTTATTATTTATTGGCCCACCTCAACCTCTTTGGTGAAACGTACGGTGGTGCCGTTGACGAGATTCTATCTCGCGGCTAAATTAAAAGGTTCATGACAAGCATTCCCCACGCGTGAGGAAACTTGCCATGAGCCTTTTTTATTTAGCCATCATTAACCAATCTCGTAATTCAGCATAATTGATCACACGAATCTCCGGTTGGCTTTCATCAACAATAAGGTGTTCGGGGTCAAACAACGCCCCGGCCATCCCCGCTCTGTGACCAGCCGTAACGTCTAGGTTCCGGTCGCCAACCATAATCGCCGTTTTGGGGTCGACCTGATATTGGCGGCACAGCGCCAGTAAGCTCGTTGGATCGGGCTTGCGCGGGTAATCGTCATCCGCCGTCACGGCACCCGTAAAGGCTTGGGCGAGTCCCAACTGCTCCAACCGATTCATTGCCCGGTGGTCCTTATGCGTTAACAGAAAGTTTCGGCCACCAGCCGCCGTGATCTGTGCCAACAGGTCCCCAATCCCTTGAAAGGCCTGTGCATCCTTTAATCGGGGAGCCGCCTGTAACCGATAAATCCTTTCCAAGCGCTCCCGGTCAAGCTGATACTCCGCCGAGAAGCGCTGCAAGGCGGTCCCCAGGCTGTGTTGTCGCATCGTTTTATAAATTTCTTCACTGTCGATTTCAAAGTCGTTGACCCCAGAGGCAACCAGCGCCTCCCCAAAGGCGGCCACCATCCCTGGATACGTATTCACTAGTGTGCCATCGAAGTCCCAAAAGTACTGCTGATAACGCATGCTTTTCCTCCTAAAAAAGAGGGCAGTCGTAACTGTCCCCCGCTAATCTTGTTTTGCCAGAACGCGTGTCAAAAGGCCGTTGGCTTCACTTAGCCCACCTAAGTTCAGGACTATTCGGTTACCAGTCCTAATACTCACTAGCTGACCGCCTTTTCGCCCACTTCCTATTTGGCGTCCGTATCGAACCAAATCGTCACTGGCCCGTCATTGATCAGGTCGACCTGCATGTCGGCCCCGAACACACCCGTGGCGACCGTGAGTCCCGTCGCCGCCAGCTTTTCATTGAATTCCTCATAAAGGGCCTTGGCGTGGGTCGGTTCACCGGCCGCCACAAAGCTCGGTCGGTTGCCCTTCTTGGTGTTGGCGTACAGTGTGAATTGCGACACCGATAGCACGCTACCGTGCACATCGGCTAGGCTCAGATTCATCTTGTCCGCGTCGTCTTGAAAAACCCGCAACTTACTGATCTTATGCACTAAGTAGTCGACCTGTTCACTGGTATCGCTATCCTCGGCAGCCACTAGCAGGAGAAACCCTTGATTGATGGCGCCGTGAATTTGACCGTCAATGGCGACACTGGCGCGACTGACTCGTTGAAGCAAGACTCGCATGCTAATTCACCCTTCTGACTAATTAATGGAACGCCCGCTTAACCACGTAGACGTCCGGAATGTTCTTAATGTTATCCAAAATCCGTTGCAACTCTAATTGATTTCGTGTCCCCAAACTGATAGAAATGGTGGCCATCTTGTTGTGGTCGACCTTACCATTGATGGACGTGAGGTACTTGGTGTTGTTGTTGATGGTCCGTAACACATCGTTGAGCAAACCATTACGATTGTAGCCCTGGACCTCGATGTCGGCGTTGTAGTTGGTCTTATCGCCAGCCATGTTGCCCCACCGAACCGCCACGATCCGTTCGCCATTCTTTTCGGCGTTCCGAACGTTCGGGCAGTCCTTACGGTGAACGGAGACCCCGCGACCTTTCGTGATGTAGCCCACGATATCATCGCCAGGAACCGGCGAACAACAGTGACTCAACCGGATCAGCAGGTTATCCACGCCTTCGATGACCACGCCATCGGAGTCCTTATTCTTGCGATCCTTCTTATCATTATCATTGTCGTTCTTGATGGTCTGGTGTTCTTCCAGCAACTCCCGCTCTTCGCGGCGGCGACGCTCGTCTTCAGCGGCTTGGCGGACGCCTTCCGTTAACCGGTTAGCGACCCCTCGTGGCTGCATGTCACCAAACCCAATGGCAGCCATCAGATCATCGGCGTGTTGGTAGTGCATCTTCGCCGTGACTCGGTCCAAGTTTTCCTTGGTCATCAACAATTTCGGATCATACCCCAAATCACGAATCGTTCGTTCAACCGTTTCCTGACCGGCGACGATGTTTTGTTCCCGGTCCGTTTGCCGGAAGAACTGTTTGATCTTATTGCGTGCCCGTCGCGTTGACACTAATTTCATCCAATCACGACTGGGCCCAGCGGAGCTCGAGGACGTCCGAATGTCAACGATGTCTCCATTCTTGATCTCATAGTTCAACGGTACAATTTTCCCATTGATCGTCGCCCCGGTCGTGTGGTGACCGACCTCGGTGTGAATGGCGTAAGCCATATCCAACGGCCCAGCCCCCTTGGGCAACTCCAAGACATCCCCCTTGGGCGTGAACGCGTAAACGTGGTCGCCGAAGAGTTCACCCTTGACACTGTCCATGAAGTCCGACGCATCATCCGTGTCCTCTTGGAGTTCGATAATGTGCTTAAACAAGTTCAGTTTGTCACCGGAGTTGGTCTCTTGGACCTTGTCCTTGACGCCTTCCTTGTAGGCCCAGTGCGCAGCGACCCCGTACTCAGCCACGGCATGCATCTCTTTGGTCCGAATTTGGACCTCAAGGGGCTTGCCCTCTGGTCCAATGACCGTGGTATGCAATGACTGGTACATGTTGGCCTTGGGCATCGCAATATAGTCCTTGAACCGTCCAGGCATGGGCTTCCACTGCGAGTGAATTGCCCCGAGCACCGCATAACAATCCTTAATGGTATCAACGATTACCCGAATGGCCAGGAGGTCATAGATCTGACTAAATTGCTTGTGTTGGTCCTTCATTTTTCGGTAGACGGAGTAAATGTGCTTCGGTCGACCATAGATTTCAGGATTCAACTTGAGATCCTGAATGGATGCCTGAATATCCTTGATGGCACCGGCGATGTACTGTTCCCGCTGGTCCCGCCGCGAATTCATCAGGTGGACGATTCGGTAGTACTGTTGCGGGTTCAAGTAGCGCAGGGAAATATCCTCCAGCTCCCACTTGATGGTGCTGATCCCTAACCGGTCGGCCAATGGCGCATAAATCTCGAGCGTTTCGTTGGCGATTCGGCGTTGCTTGTCCGGTCGCAAGTGTTCCAAGGTCCGCATGTTATGCAGGCGGTCGGCCAATTTGACGATCATGACCCGAATGTCCTTGGACATGGCTAGCAAGAGTTTTCGGTGATTTTCCGCCAATTGTTCCCGGTTAGACTTGTATTTAATTTTCCCTAACTTGGTCACACCGTCCACAATCAGTGCCACGTCGTCGCCAAACAGCTCCTGCACGTCACCCAACGTTACGCCGGTATCCTCCACGATATCGTGCAAGAAACCAGCCGAAACCGTTTCGGGATCCATGTTCAAGTCGGCAAGAATCCCCGCCACCTGAATGGGATGCATAATGTAGGGCTCACCGGATTGTCGCGTTTGGTCTTTGTGCGCGACCGTTGCGAAATGACAAGCTTTGACCACCATTTCAACGTGTTGCGCATTCATATATTTACCGACTCTGGCAATTACTTCTTCAGCCGTCCAGACACGTTCTTTGGTCATATTGGACGCCACCACCCTTAGATTTAAATTATGATTTCACTTCAATTTTCGTTTGGGTTAACCCGTAACCTAAATAAGACAGGCACAGGTAAACCACGGCAAAGTACAACGTGTACTGCGGGAGGAACCAGTAGGCCCCCAGCAAGTAGACCAGCGGCCAAATCAAGAGCCACCAACCGGGCTGTGCGCGCCGATAGATGAGTCTCCCCAACCAAATGGCTAAGCCCCCATTCACTAGCAGAAGCAGACCGCCAAATCGCATGACCGGACTAATATTCAGCCAGGTAGCGACTGCCGGGAGTAATAGGCCCATAACGATACCGATAATCCAGTACCGCCACCCCAATTTATTTAAAACTGCCATCTATCTCTCACCTATCTCTCTTTATATTGCAATTATTTTAGCATGTTTCAGGTGAGATTTCACCCTGTTATCTCGGTTGTTGCAGTTCCAAGACCATTGACACCGCTGACAGCAGAAATAACGGGGCCGTTTCGGTCCGTAAAATTCGGGGTCCTAACCCCACTAAGACGGCTTGGGCTGCCTGGGCCGTTTGCACCTCGGCCGGACTAATACCGCCTTCAGGGCCAAAAATGGCGAGCAGGCTTTGCCCCGTCTGAATAGCCTGAAGTTGCTGGTTTAACGCACTTTGTTCACCCTGTTTAGCCGATTCTTCATACGCCAGCAGCTTTACATCGGCCGGCTGTTCCACGACTTCTTTGAGGCTCTTGGCAAAGCTCACTTCGGGCCGCCGCAAGCGATGGGCTTGTTCGGCAGCACCGTGGGCAATCTTAGTTAGGCGCGCTAACTTTTTCGCAACTTTATTGGGCTGCCACTTGGCTACGGACCAGTCCGCGGCGTAAAAGACGATATGATCGACGCCCAGCTCGGTGGCCTTCTGCGTGATCCATTCCGCCTTTTCTTGTTTCGGCAGGCCACACGCAATCGTCACGGCAACTGGCAACTCAACGGTCGGCGTGGTCACCGCCGTCAGTGTGACGGTTGCCGGGTCAATCGCGTCGAGTTGACCATGAAACAGGTGCGCCGTGTTATCCACGAACTCCGCCTTCGCTCCGGGTTCGGCCCGCAAGACGGTCACCCAATGATGGGCAATCGATTCAGGTAACGCTACGTGGTCACCGGTCTGATGGGCCGTTTCTAGAAAATACCGTTGCATACCCTATTCATCCTCCGTTGGCTTATGGGCAATCACGCCGCGCCAATCCTTCATTTGTAAAATGTTATCGATAATAAAGCCTTGCTTTTCTTGTGCCGCCACGACTTCGTCTAATTTGTCAGCAATAATACCGGATGTCAGGAAGTAGCCGCCAACGTTTAAATTCTCCCAGGCTTGAGGAATCAATGGCAAAATGATCTCGGCCAAAATGTTGGCGACGACCAAGTCGACTGGCTGGTGAATCCCTTTAAGTAGGTCGTTGGGCTTAGCAACGATATCCTTGGCAATCGGATTCAAGTCTAGGTTGGTCTTAGCCGAACGTACGGCAACGTTATCTAAGTCAAAGGCCGTAATCTGCTTGACGCCCAGATATTTCGCAGCGATGCTCAGGACACCGGATCCCGTACCGACATCGTACATGGTCTCGCCGCCGCGAACGACCATTTCTAGCGCCGTCATTGACAGCCGCGTGGTCGGATGCGTCCCGGTCCCAAAGGCCATCCCGGGGTCAAGGCGAATGACGTGCTCATCGGGCTGGACGGGTTGATAGTTTTCCCAGCTGGGGCTAACGGTCAGGTAGCGTGTCACGCGAACCGGATGGTAATATTTCTGCCAAGCCGTCGCCCAACTGACATCGTCGACGGCCTTAGTCGTGACGGTCCCTGGGGTTGGGTCCAAGCCAAATTTCGTCAGATCACTGACCCGTTGCTTGATGGTCGGCAAAATTTCGGGAACAAAAATCGTTTCGGGATAGTAGGCGCTGATTTCGGCCCCACTAGTCCGGTGTGGAATCGTCTTCAAATCGACGATCTCACCGTACTTGCCCGCTTTCAGATGGTCGTAGTCGGCTGCGTCGTCGATCTTAACACCGCTGGCCCCGGCTTCTTGTAAGATGTTGCTAACGGCTTCTACCGCTTCATTGGTAGTGATGACACTCACTTCGGTCCATTGCATGTGACTTGTTTCCTCCTTATTAATACGGTTCTTTCAATTAAACTAGTGTCAATTTGCCGCACTACGGCTGCCAGGGATTCCGCCTGCTGTGGGGACACTTCAGACTGGAAAATCACCAGTCTTCTCGCTCGCTTTGAAGCCACGAAGACCGCGTGTCTCCAAAGTCGCCCATATTGTGAGCTAGCCTCTGGCCAGCCCACAATATTACCACGGCTGGCTGCATCCCTGTCCTCCTCCGGCTCTGATTGCGTATTACCGCGGAAACGGTCGGAAAACGTGGAGACTCAGCGCTTTGGGTTTAATCAATAACGCTTGTTACAGTCAGTATTCCCGTCGTCTAAGTACACTGTGTAAGCCAAGAGGTCGGCAGATATGGGCTCAGGTGCGTCGTTCTACTTGGCTGGCGA
>NZ_AZDP01000123.1:49446-54829 GCF_001435525.1 Levilactobacillus koreensis JCM 16448 | reverse complement strand
TGCCGGCCGGTAAGGCGAAGGAACCACCAGATTGCCTATTTTTAGTCTCACTGTTGTTGCTAGAACAGGTGTGACTGACATTTTAGAACTTTCAGCCTTTAATTATCAGTTTAAAGGTCGACCGCGGGGAGTGCAACAGTCACAGCCCGATTTAAGTGCTTCTATAGAAAAAGAGCTAATGATATCTGTCATAAGACTATTTATGCCTTGCCTTCTAGCTCACTCTGCTCTATAGAAAAAGAGCTAATGACAACTCAAATTGTCACCAGCTCTCCGCTAAATTAAAGAATTGATAGAACGGCCTTAAACTTTTTCGGCATCGGTCGTGTGGTCAGAGTCTCGCTGCTCGCGGGAAATGTGCGATTCTAAATAATCTAGCATATCCGCTTCGTTTTGAAAGACGCGTGGATGCTTTTGTTTATGCAGTCGCAAATCAATCTCGTTGATCCGCTGACGGCCCGTCCACGTATGACCATAACGAATGATTACCCGATTATTGAGCGAATCTTGACCGAATTTAAATACATAAACGCTCTCTGGCGCCATCAATGGCCGAATATACGACTTTTCGTAACGATAGTTATGTTGCCGTAAGAACTCTTTGGTTCGACTCAGCATGGTAATCACCTCCTATAATGACAATCTACTCGGTTCCCAAAACATTTTAAAACCACTTCGGTTGTCCCAAACGGGTTAAAATGTATCAACAATTGATAATAGTTGATTTTGAAATGGAATGCAAGCAAAACGTTTGCTGAGGCCCACTTTTTAGGCACCAATGTAACGGATTTCAGACACCCATTGACTACTTTGAAACCACTTACAATTATAGCACACTCCCCTTTAGTTTCTGAGTAAAAAGCTAAGATTCCCGTGAAATTCTCGTCAGCGTTTTGGTTGCTTTTTATAATATAATCGTTAAAAATAGAAGGTAACCGTTATCGATATCTAAAGGAGGAACGACACGTGTTAAAAGAGTTTAAGGAATTCATTGCCCGGGGCAACGTCATGGACCTAGCCGTCGGGGTAATCGTTGGGGCAGCCTTCACCGCCATCGTCAAGTCACTGGTCGACAACCTGATCAACCCCCTGCTGGGTATTTTCATTGGGAATATTGACTTTTCCAACTTGGTCTTGACCATTGGGAGTGCCCATTTTAAATACGGGGCTTTTATCAACTCCGTCATTAATTTTCTGATCATCGCCTTCGTGGTCTTCCTATTGATCAAGTTTATCAATAAGCTGGTCCCAACCGCACCCGAAGAGGATGAAGATGAGACCCCCTCGCAGGAAGAAGTTTACCTCAAGGAAATTGTGGACTTGTTAAAAGAGAAAAAGTAAACCGCTATTTGCAGGTCGCACACTGGTCATTGGGACCGGTGTGCGGCCTTTTTACTTGCCTTCAAAATTAGCCGTGCGTAAAAACAGTCCAAATATTTTTTAAATCGGCCATTCTTTACTAAAAAAGAACAAGTAAGCATTGCAAAACCATGGTTTCCCCCATAAAATTAGTGTTGGGCGTTTATTACTTATCACCCATTGTTCACAGCTAAATCTGAAAAACTATTGGTGAAGGGGGTCATCTTATTATTTGGAGCATTTTGTGGATGCTGGTTTGGGCTGGCGGTGCCTATTGGGCCTTTCGCCGACCACATCAGCACCAAAGGCGTCACCTAATTTTTGGTATTATCAGTGTTATTTTGGTGTTATCCGGGGGCTTTTATGCGATTGGAACGGCCAATGCCAAGCCTCAGGCCATCGTCACCACCAAAACGATTCACGTTGGTAGCCGGCGTTTAGCCAAGGCCAAGGCGGAATCCAAACGATTGGCAGCCACTGCCAGTCGCCAAGACGATGCCAGCATGGCCCTAGCCGACAAGATCAGTTCGTCATCTACTGCATCATCCAAGGCAAGTTCTGAAGAATCCAGTCAGCAGGCAAGTCGACGGGCCAGCCGCCAGGTCGAATCGGAACGCGCTGTGGCGGCGAGCCATGCAGCAGCGACGTCAACGAGTCGAGCGGCGGCTGCCAGCAGCAGTCATCACGCAACGTCGACTCACGCCAAAGGTGACCTCGACACGCGCAAGGCGGGTAAGATCATCGGCAATCGGAATTCCAAAATTTATCATACGCCGGACCAAGCGGGCTACCACATGAATAGTAGCAACGCGGTCTACTTCCAAACGGAAGCCCAGGCCAAGGCGGCCGGTTATAGAAAGGCATTACGCTAATGAAAAAGATAACAGTTCTGACACTCCTATTGTTTAGCACCTTCGCTATCGGCGTCAGTGGTTGCGCCCCCACTAAGTCATCGGCCAAGACCACCACGAGTACCAAGATTGTCTACGACCATTCACCAGAAAAAAAGGCCGCTAAATTGGAAAAGGATAACGCCGCGGAAAAAGAGCGACTTGCCAGTCAAAAGGAAGACATCTCGCAGCAACAAGTCTCGTACGATCATAAGCGGTCGACAACCAAGGTTAAGTCCAGAAGGATTACGAAAAAGTCCCCGGCGACCTCAAAAGCTAAGACCAACTTAGCGACGTTAACCTACAGCGGGCAACAGGAAATCACCATTGACCACAACAATCCCCACTTTAGTAAGCCGCAACTCTCAACAAAAAAAGGGCCATGGCAGACTTACCACAACCTAGACGGATACAATCGCGTCACCGGAGCGGCGGCCCTGCTGAATCGGTCGCTAATGCCCAGTGCCAAGCGTGAAGCACTGACGTTTGACCCCACCGGTTGGCATAACAAACGCACCCATCACGGTTGGCTGTATAACCGTAGCCATTTAATCGGTTATCAATTTACCGGCCAGAACAATAATCCCAAGAACCTGATGACTGGGACGCGAACTCTGAACAATCCCAGCATGCTTCACAACGAAATGGACGTCGCCACTTACCTGAAATCCAGTTCCAGTCACTATGTCCGTTATACCGTCACGCCAATCTTTAAGGGCCACGAACTGGTTGCTCGTGGCGTACAGATGCGGGCCCAATCGATTGGCTCCAACGTCATTCGGTTTAACATTTATATTTTTAACATCGAACCCGGTTACACCATCGACTACGCGACCGGCTATAGTCAAGCGAGCTAAGTCATCGTCCAATCGCTGACGACGAAAAAAGCTGATGCCACTACATATCCAGGGAGGATACTAATGAAGACATTACGTCGCGCTATGGCGCTGATTGCCGTTTCATTTACGCTTGGCGGGATGGTCGAACCGTTGACCGCCCCGACCACAACTGCCGAGGCCAAGGCCACCAAGGTTTGGATCGCACCGAATCACGGGAAGAAGTATCACTACGACAAGCACTGCCGGGGCTTGAATCACGCCGGCAAACTCAAGCACGTCACACTGAAATGGGCCAAACATACCCACTACAAGCTGTGTGGCTGGGAAAAATAGTGTCACTCACGGGGAGCGAATCAGTTCCCCGTTTTTGTATCCAGCAATTTGCGCCGTTACGACTAGCCAACTGGCCAACATGTAAAGATACCTTACTATTATTCGTTAAAATGCTATACTGATAAAAGATGCAATTTCTCAAAGATAGGGAAAAGATTTTATTAAACTTTTGGAAATTAAGCACGAGATAAAGAGGTCGAACATCATGAAGGAAAAACAAGCGGAATTTACGAAGACGGACTGGCAACGTGCCCAGACGGCGGTATTCAATGAATACGACCGTTTCGTCAAGCGACTACACGTCGAGGGCGTTGACTACACGATTCTGCAGGCTCGCCGCATTGTCATTTATCAAGACTTGATTGAAGAATGGAAGCATAACGTCCCGACGCTCATGACTGATTTGGAAGATAACGTCCAGGCGTTGACCGTTTTCACCGACTTGGCCGAAGATGGTCAGAGCCACCTGCTCGATCGGTGTGCGAAGAAGATGGAGGTCTGGCCCGACTACATCCCCTCACCGCTGACGATTTGGTTGGAGCTGGCCGAGGACGTTGAACGCGAATCCTAGACAGACACGTTGTGACAATATAAATTTGGAAACACAAAAGGTCTGGGAAAATTCCCAGACCTTTTTGCTTGGCCTACACGCGGACGCCAAAGTCGATTAACTCTAGCTTCTCTAGCTTTTCTAACCGAAATTGAACATTCTCCGCTGTCAGCTCAAGACTCCCCATTGGAATAACGGACCCATTGTCCTTAGACCATTCGCACAACCGTTCCAGCAAGTCCAAATCAACATCGTCAAGTTGTCCGATCACACTGTTGACGCGGTTAACAAATGCTGTCGGCCCCCCATGAAACGCAAAAATTAATCCTTTAGTCATTGGTACTCCCCCTTAGTAGTGACAGGTGTCCTACTGATAAGGGTAGCTTACCATTTACTGTTAGGACCTTGCACAGAATAACCCTTATCTGGATAGTACAATTGACGAACTAACAGGAGAACTTACCGTAAATCTCAGAGCCATTTCATACGTCAACCTTTTTCTCTGTCTCGTCTTCTACCCAATATTTGACCAACCCATAGTACTCAAGTCTCGCAAAAGCCAAGTCTAAATCATCGATAGAAATCCCCAGCTCATCTAACAAATTAATCTTTTTATTTGGTGAAACAAGCACCTCTAGTAGTTGTTCTAATAAGTCACGCTCAATTGATGTCAATTTCCCTGATAGTACAACTTTCTTCATATGATTAAACCACTCATCAAACTCTCTTCCCATTGCGAAATCAAAGTATAACATCCCCTCATCTTCATAGATAGACTGAAAAAAATTCAAAAAACTATCCATAACTGCTCTATATACTCACTGCACTTTACTAGCTAGTTAAAAAAAGTACTTTGTATCCTAAAATTGTTCAAACAAGCAGAACTCCAAGAACATAAGAACTGATAATGAGAGAATCACTTCTCACTTACATAGGTTATCACTCACTGATGATGTAACGTATGGGATAAACTTTGTCTTGATGGTACAACTGACAAACCGATAGTAGAACAGACACCTGACTGTGAACTTTTTGTTCTAACTAAAGGTTGAAAGATAAAATATCTGTCTTGCCCCAGTATTGGCAAGGATTCTCACCATTAAGATAGTGTAAAATTGCCGCACTCCGGCTGACAGGGATTCCGCCTGCTGTGGGGACGCTTCAGACTGGAAAATCACCAGTCTTCTCGCTCGCTTTGAAGCCACGAAGACCACGTGTCTCCAAAGTCGCCCGTGCTGTAAGCTGGCTGATGAACCGCCAGCTAACACCATCTTCACGGCCGGCTGCATCCCTGTCCTCCTCCGACTCTGACTGTGCCTTACAACAACAGCAGTCGGAAGACATGGCGGCTTAGCGCTTTCGGTCCAATCTATACCGATTGTTACAGTCAGTATCCTCGTCGTCTACGCACA
>NZ_AZDP01000123.1:21556-49355 GCF_001435525.1 Levilactobacillus koreensis JCM 16448 | reverse complement strand
ATTTTGGAACTTTCAACCTTTAGTTGTTCTAAAAAAGCTCTATCCAATTAAAAGTTTCAATCGGATAGAGCTTCAATTATTTTTTTCTATTTCATCAGCTATGTGCATTCAAGCCCTAGCAGGATTCACCCTTCATCGTGATTCCTTGTTCAAACGCATCAAGCACATCCTGACCATTCGCGATTCGCACCCCATTGTCCAAGGCGGCGTAAGCATCATCTTTAATAGAGATCTGACCATTACCATAGTCCATTGATACACCCGATTCCAAGAACATCATGTCGTAATCGGAGGTCCAAAGCCGAATTCCCTGGTCATTATTTAATTTGATGGGGTACTCCTGATCAGGTTTATCAATCACAATCAGGGAGAAATTAGTCCCAATCGTACAAGCACCACCCTGCAGTGAATACTTACCACCACCATCATCCGTCAACAAGATTAAATTCTTTTGAGCCAGCCCCTTACGCTGTAACAGGGCAACAAACGCATCACTTAATTTAATACTAGCCATCTTCAGTCCTCCTCATTATCAATGATCCAATTTCAGGTAACTTCTATTCTACATGTTCTACGTGAAAAGCCAAGTGTCTAGTGACTAAAACGACTCTTCGTCAATTATTCACTACCTACACGGGAAGAGTCCAAAAAACGCCACACATCAGGCAAAATGCAACTACCTGATATGTGGCGTAAATACTGTTATATCAGCATTCCTTACTCAGTTTCATCCTCATCAGTCTTCAAAACTGCCATGAACGCTTCCTGAGGTATATCTACCTTTCCGACAGCCTTCATGCGTTTCTTACCAACTTTTTGCTTCTCCAGCAACTTCATCCGCCGGGTACGGTCACCACCGTAGAGCTTGGCGGTAACGTCCTTCCGGTAGGCCTTGATGGTCGTCCGGGCAATGATCTTTGCCCCAATGGCCGCTTGGACTGGAATTTCGAAGTTTTGGCGGGGAATGATTTTCTTCAAACGAGAGGCAATTTCACGGCCCCGAGCCGCCGCAAACGTTCTGTGGGCAATGAAACTCAGTGCATCGACCTTGTCACCGTTCAACAGCAGGTCGATCTTAACCAAGTCGGCCGCTTGATAGCCATTCATTTCGTAATCCAATGACGCGTAACCCCGCGTGCTGGACTTCAACTTGTCAAAGAAGTCGAAAATGATTTCCGACAACGGCATGTTGTAAATGATATTCACGCGGTAGTCATCCAGGTACTCCATCGTCAAGAATTGGCCCCGCCGGTGTTGGCAGAGTTCCATGACGGCCCCCACGTAATCGTTAGGTGCCATAATCGTTGCCTTGACCACGGGTTCTTCGATTCGTTTGATGGCGGAAGCTTCCGGCATTTCTGCTGGGTTCTCAACTTCCTTCATGCCACCGTCCGTCAAGTACGCGTGGTACGTAACGGATGGCGCCGTCGTGATCAAATCCAAATCGAATTCCCGTTCGAGCCGTTCCTGGATAACGTCCATGTGGAGCATCCCCAAGAACCCACACCGGAACCCAAAACCCAACGCCTGTGAGGCTTCTGGTTCAAACTCCAACGCAGCATCGTTTAACTTCAATTTTTCCAAAGCCTCGCGCAAATCGTTCAGCTTGGCATTGTCAGTTGGGTAGAGCCCGGCATACACCATGGGACTCATTTCCCGGTAGCCCGGCAACGCCTTTTCGGCTGGTTGAGCGGCATTGGTGACCGTATCCCCAACACGCGTATCGGTAATATCCTTGATGCTGGCCGTGATATAACCCACATCGCCGGCGATCAGATTGTCCCTAGAGATCGGCTTAGGTGAGTTGACGCCGACCTCGGTCACCTCATACTCACTGCCGCTGTTCATCAAACGAATCTTATCGCCCGGCTGAACGGTCCCTTCAAAGAGCCGCACGCTCAGCACAACTCCACGGTAGTCATCGTAAACGGAGTCGAAGACCAAGGCCTTCAGTGGCGCATCCAAATCACCAGTTGGCGCTGGCACCTTGTGGACGATCTGTTCCAAGAGTTCTGGAATCCCAATACCCTTTTTGGCACTGGCCAGGACGGCATCGGAGGCATCCAAACCAATCACGTCTTCGATTTCTTGCTTGACCTTCTCGGGGTCAGCAGCCGGTAAATCGATCTTATTCACGACCGGTACAATTTCCAGATTGTCGTCCAACGCCAGATACACGTTAGCCAGCGTCTGCGCTTCGACACCCTGGGCGGCATCAACGACCAAGATGGCCCCTTCACAAGCTGCCAGGCTCCGTGAGACCTCATAGGAGAAGTCCACGTGTCCCGGGGTATCGATCAAATGAAACTCATAGTCGTGACCATCCTTGGCGTGATAGGTCAATTCCACCGCGTTAAGCTTGATGGTAATGCCCCGTTCACGCTCAAGGTCCATGTTATCCAACACTTGATCTTGCATATCGCGTTTGGAGATGGTATCCGTTAGCTCCAGAATACGGTCTGCTAACGTTGATTTTCCGTGGTCAATATGGGCCACAATGGAAAAGTTGCGAATGTATTTTTGATGGTTTTTTAATTTCTCAAGATCCATGTTGATTTCCTACTTTCTTAAACGCCATGTCTCGACAATTATACCAAACCAGCCGCCCTAAGTACAAACTTGACGTTAGCTGGCTTTGTCTCCTTCGCCTTACCGGTCACCAGATATGGGCTGGAACGGTGCGGACACAACTTGAAGCCTCGAAAAAACCGAGTCTTCAAGGTTGGTCTTCTGCTAAGCTGACGGAAAAACACCGTCAACTAAGCAGAACGACGCGCCTGAGCCCATATCTGGCAACCTCTCGGCTTACATTGGTCAGACCTACAAACAAGGATTATAGACTCAGCAGAAAACCTAAAGTAGCTAAGATTACTCGGAGAAACGGCCAATGCAGCCAGAGTCGCCAGCGGCCATAGCCAAATCCGCTCGCACTAACTCAACCCCAACTAACAAAACGGGTTCCCACCACCATCGGCAGGAACCCGTTTTACTTAACACATTTATTTCGTATTGTTTTCATACTGCTCTAATTGAGACGGTGCTAAGTTTTGCCACTTGGTTGAATAGAACTTATCACTGATCGAATAGTTTGGTTGCTTTTGCTGTCTGGTCAAGAACGGATCTACCCGTTTGTCGACCGCTAGCCAACCGCGCCAGCCCAAGTGAATCGTGTCAGTCATGAAGTATGGCACGTTTCCCTTGTCGCTCAGGTCAACGATGTTGTTGAACCCTTGCGATTGCAATTGATAGTGAATTTTCTGGTCAAATTGCTTCAGCATCGACGCCGAAAGTCCCGTATATTTCTGCCACTTAGCGTTGATTGGCGGAATGATAAACATGACGTTCGTGTTCAGCCGGGCAAATTGATCCAGACAAAGTTGAAAGTCTGCGAATTCCGGTGACTCGGTGTAAGACAAGTCCTTCTGGAAATTCTTCAGCTTACCCTTCTGTATTTGTTGCTTCAACCCGTGATTATAAAACTTATCACTGATGCGGAACGGATTATTCCCCGTTTCCGCTTTCCCAATCCGACCACCGAGTGCATCCAGTGCCGAGTAAGAATAATGAGTGGGTAACTTCTTGGCTTGCTGGTTGACTCGGTTCAAGTTTTGCGATGGTAGGTCAATGCCAGAGAAGAACTGATCTTCATGCGTCAACATGTTCTTGCGTGTTTGCAAATAGAACCGCTGATACTTGGTCAAGCTCTTCCCCGCTGCGACTCGTTGTAAGGCCTGGTAAATAAAGTGATCTGAGTTGGCAACCGGCATCTGCAACAGCCGTTTTGCCGCGTACTGGTCAATGGCATCGTGACGGAAGTGGGTCAACCACTCAGTCGTTTGTAACTGGGAATAGTAGTACCCGAAAGCATCCTTACGCGTCCCATCCTTGACGAACCACTGTGGTGAAATCACAAAGACGGCCTTCTTATTGCGCAGTTCCCCCTGAATATTTTGCATCACAAAGTATTGGGTAAGGGATTGTGACCCCCGCGCACCAAGTAGAAATGGTCGATAACTCCGATTGTACTTCTGGGCCAACACGGATGGATGCATGGGGTCGAACCGTGACCATTCCGATGAACCGAAGAATGGAACGTATTTGCCCTTTAACGCTGCTTCCTTGATGCGCTTACCCTTTAAGACGTTCGGAGAAAGTGACACCGCCGCCTGTCGTTCCCGACTAGCACTGACCTTACTGAGGCCCAACTTGACGGGCATCGCTAACACCGCAAAAACCAGAATTGCCGCGAGTATTAACGGACCAAAGATCCGTAGAAGTCGCTTTGCCATTGGCTAGGCCATGCTTTCTACTTTCGCAATGATCTTGTTGGGCGTGTCCCACTCTGACCGCTCAAATTCAGAAACTGGTACGGTGACATCCAGTTCACTTTGTAATTGCAATAAGAGTTGGACGGACCCCATGGAGTCGAGTAACCCGCTATCAAACAGGTTGTCGTCCATTGCGCCACTAACATCGTTCCCCGTTAAATCGTTCAAAATTTCCAATACAGTTTCTTTGATATTCATAATAAATTCCCCCTCGATGAAATTAATAACCTAAGTTAGTTGAACCACAATTTGTTGAGTAACCCCGAAAAGATTAGGAAGCTAAAGCAGACCAGGTTGGCCGTTAAGAAGATGGCAAAGATCTGAGTAAACCCGTTATGTGGAATACTCTTTCGGTGCTTCTTCTTGTAGCGCAACCACATATCGTTGACCATTAACGCTACCCCGTGGAACAGGCCGTAAGCGATATAGTACCACGTCACCCCGTGCCAGAACCCCATGACTAACATGTTAATAATGTAAGTCACATTAGCGGTCGTCGTCGGTTTCTTAAAGATTTTATGCTTCATGAACCAGAAGACCAGGCGCATGTAGATAAAATCACGGAACCAGAAGGACAAGGTAATGTGCCAACGATTCCAGAAGTCCTTGATGTTCGGTGACCGCCACGGTTGATTGAAGTTCATTGGTGTAGCGATTCCCATGATATAGGACGTCCCCACCGCAAACAACGAGTAACCCGCGAAGTCAAAGAACAAGTCGGCACTGTACGCGTACATGTACCCAACCACTGGCCAGGACAGGTCCATAAACCCACCCCGTGAGTGCATCGCCATCAACTGGAGCTTCGGCATCAGCATCGTCCCAAAGTAGTACGCCAGAACGAATTTGTACAGGAACCCCACGAAAATATAGCGAATACCCTTTTGTAACATTCCCAAGTATTGTTCACGACTCGGCACGGACCGGTAATCCTTTTCGAATCGCCGGTAACGGTCGATTGGTCCTGAAGAAATCGTTGGGAAGAACAGCATAAATTGGAGGAACGTCATCAGATTGTAGTTCTTTAACGTTCCATCCCGCGTTTCCATAATGGTCTGAACTGCCCGGAACGTCAGATAACTGATCCCCAGGAAGCCGATCAGTGACGCCTGCCCATTTTCAACGGCTGGTGTCACCTTCACAATGGTTAGCGGTGCAATGGCCAGAATGACCATCAGATAGAAGAACGGTCCTGAATTCTTATGCCTCCGGTAAACGGCATACCCCCAGGTCAATCCCACCTCGTACAAAATGTAGATGATCAAGGCCACCCCTTGGGTCCATTTGGAGCCCCCAAAGGTTAAGACCAAGAAGAAGATTGAAATCAACGTTTCGTACAAGCGTGACCGTTTGCCGTACAGGAGACCAATCATCAGTGGCAGTAATGCCACGCCCAACAAGGCGAAATACGTTGGGTTACCGTAAGGTTCAAACGTCAACATTACTGATTGACCTCGGCAATAATAGATTTAATATCAACCTTGCCGTTGGGAGTCATCGGTAGGTTTTCTTTGTAGACGAAGCGCTGCGGAATCATATATTCCATCATGTCGCCGCCCTGTAAATTTTCCTTAATCGCCTTAGTTAAAGCTAATTCACTATCAAAGTTATGGTCAGCCGGAACGACCCAGGCAATCAATTGACTCACCTTGTGGTTCCGGTCATACCGTGGCACCGCAACCCCCACTTGAATATGATCTTCTTGTGACAGGTAGTGGTTGACCTCTTCCAGCTCGATGCGGTACCCGTGCAACTTGATTTGGAAATCCGTTCGCCCACGATACATAATCAAGCCGTTATCCAATTGAACACCCAAGTCTCCTGCCCGATAAACGGTCCGCCCGTTTAGTGGCACAAAGGCCTTAACTGTCTTCTCTGGGTTGTTCAGGTAACCCTTGGACATCGACGGTCCGCAAATCAACAACTCGCCTTCAGTCCCCGCAGGCACTGGGTTAAGCTGATCATCGACCACGAGAATCTCCGTGTCGTCCTTGGCATACCCAATTGGCAACCGTGGGTAATCGGCCAAAATCTGTTCGGTAATTTCAACTTGTGTCACCGCAACGGTCGTTTCCGTTGGCCCGTACGTGTTGAAGATCCGTGCTGCTGGGAACCGCTGGTGTAAATTCTGCGCCGTGGCGTGCGTTAACTCTTCACCACAGAACAAAAAGCGGCTCAGGTTAGGATAATGGGCGGCGTCAAACGACGGTTCCATTAAGCAGATATCCACGAAAGATGGGGTGGATACCCAGACGTTTAAGTCCATCGTTGGTAACGTCTCAAATAATTGCTTGAAGTTATCGGTAACGACCTTCGGCAACGCGACCAGCGTCCCACCAGCGGCTAACGTTGGTCCCCAGTCCATCACAGATAAATCAAACGAGTACGGCGCTTGTGAAAGCGTCCGTGGTGTCGCTGGTAAAGCAAAATCGTCACTCAGCATCCAATTGACGTAGCTTAACAGATTAGTGTGTGAAATTTGAACCCCTTTAGGTTTTCCCGTCGTTCCAGACGTAAAGATGATGTAGTAGTTCTCATCACCCGTTACGCCGTGATCGACCTGATAGTCAACGGTCTGAGCAAAAATCCCTGCTAAATCGCTCGGTGTAATCACCGGCGTTGCCCCTAAAGTTGTGGGCAACTCGCTCACAGCAATTGCTGCGGCGGGCCGGGCAATTTCGTTAATCGTCGTTACCCGTTCTAACGGTGAGTGCGTATCGATTGGTGCGTACGCGTGACCGCTCTTAACGACCCCTAAGAAGGTCGCCATCATATCAAACGTCTGACCCCCAAAAACCATAATGGGCGCTTCACGTGGCAGTGACAAGCCGTCTAGGTGGGCCGCCAAAGCGTCAGAGCGTTGTTTTAACTCACCGTAAGTGTTCGTGTGTCCTAGATCATCGTAAGCAATGCGTTGCGGATCATGCACAGCGATTTCATCGATCGCCGTGATCATGTTTTTAATCATTCTTTATCCCCCCCAAAGACTCTTCGATTACATGGTTAGTTGTTGACCCCTCAACTAGAACTCGTTGTAAATAAATGTCGAGTTATTTAACCCACTGTAACCGTATAAATAAACTAATGCCATCAAAATTACAAAGTAGAATGCGGTCCAGCCAATAAACGCGACCACAGGCTGATGCCAAATAGCCAGCCACTTTGCTCTCATGAAATTCACCCCCAAAGTTTGCTAGCTCATTCGCCCCCGAAGCTAGCTACCGATCGATCCTCAAGTCCGGGACTCATTTTCCCCGACGAATGACCCGTCCTTGAAGAGGAGTTTTGTGGCCCCTGCCACACTCCTTATGTTTTGAGGTTATCATTGCTACCAAGGGATTGCAAACAACACTACTCAACCTTAACGTTTTCTTTTCTTTTCAAAATTGCGGCTTTACTTGCGGGACACAAAAAAGGCCGCTGAAAATCTTCAGCAGCCTTGATAGATTAGTCATTATCGCACTTTCGTTTGCCGACTAATTTTCGTTGAATTTATCACGCATTTTGTTAAATAAGTTACCTTTGCCACTCCCTGTGACATTTTCACCACTAGCCTTCGCAAAGTCACGTAAGGCGTCACGCTGCCCTTTGTTCAGGTTCTTTGGCGTGACGACCTTGACCGTCACGTGTTCATCCCCGTTACCATTACCACGTAAACGAGGCGCACCCTTGCCGTGTAAGCGGAAGGTCGTGCCACCCTGTGTTCCTGCTGGCACCTTGAGCTTAACGTCACCGTGAACCGTCTTGACCGTCACATCGTCACCCAACGTGGCTTGGACGAAGGAAATCTCCTGATTAAAGTAGATTTCGGTCCCGTCACGCCGGAAGTCCTTGCTAGGTTCAACTTGGAAGATGATGAAAAGGTCGCCATAGCTACCGCCGTTTTGACCGGCTTCACCTTGACCCTGTAACCGCATTTGTTGACCGTCATCGACTCCGGCTGGGATGGTTACCTCAACTTCATGCCGTTCTTCTTCATGACCAGAACCACCACAAGTTGGGCACTTTTCTTTGATTTCTTTACCAGTTCCGTGACAAACCGGGCAAGGCTGTTGGCTCTGCATCCGGCCCAACGGCGTGTTCGTTACCGTCGTCACATACCCTGACCCATTACACCGTGAGCAGGTCTCGGGGGTGGTCCCTGGCTTGGCACCGTTCCCGCCACAGGTATGACACTGGGCTTCACGGTTGTACTTGATCTTGGTCTTCTTCCCAAAGATGGCCTCTTCAAACTTCAAGTCCATCTGGTACTGAAGGTCCCGACCAGGCCGTGGTGCGTTAGGATTCCGCTGGCCACCGCCGCCACCAAAGAATTGGTTGAAAATGTCATCGAAGCCACCGCCGCCACCAAAGCCGCCGAAGCCACCTTGTTGACCGCCACCGAAACCACCAAAGCCGCCTTGAGCGCCATCGGCTGACCCATATTGGTCATAGTTAGCCCGTTTTTGTTCATCACCTAATACATCATAGGCATCCTGAACCTCTTTGAATTTCTCAGCCGCGTCTGGAGCCTTGTTCAAATCCGGGTGATACTTCTTTGACAAGTGCCGATAGGCTTTCTTGATTTCTGCTTGGCTGGCGTCCTTTGCAACGCCTAAAACGCCATATAAGTCCGATTGCGCCATCTTTTTCCTCCCAATCCATTCCGAAATTTTTCGCTACTAGTAAGAATAGCATACTCGAAACAAAAAGCCAAAGCCCCACGGACTCTGACTTCTTGTCTGAACTCTCTTAAGCCAATGGAACGGATTACTTCTTATCGTCGTCGTGAACTTCGTGGAAGTCACCGTCGACGGTGTCGCCATCCTTACCATCGCCCTTAGCGTCGCCACTAGCTTGGCCAGCAGCACCCGCATCAGCACCGCCCTTAGCACCTTGTGCTTGTTGGGCTTGTTGATACAGCTTGACGGAGAGGTCCTGGATGATCTTCGTCAAATCGTCCTTCTTGGTCTTCATGTCGTCAAGGTTGTTGGCTTCTTGGGCCTTCTTTAAGGCGTCACGGGCATCCTCAGCCTTCTTGATTTCGTCATCGGAAACCTTACCCTTAACGTCTTTCAACGTCTTATCCGTCTGGAAGAGTAATTGGTCGACTTCGTTCTTGGTGTCGACTTCTTCCTTACGCTTCTTGTCGGCAGCTTCGTTTTCCTTAGCTTCCTTCATCATCTTTTCGATTTCGTCGTCAGAAAGACCGTCGGAACTCTTGATGGTGATCTTTTGTTCCTTGTTCGTTCCCATATCCTTAGCGGAAACGTTAACGATCCCGTTCTTATCGATATCGAAAGTAACTTGGATTTGAGGAACACCACGAGGGGCAGCAGGAATGTCAGTCAGTTGGAAGTTACCCAACGTCTTATTGTCAGCAGCCATTGGCCGTTCACCTTGTAAGACGTGGATATCAACGGCTGGTTGGTTATCAGCGGCCGTTGAGAAGACTTGTGACTTGCTGGTTGGAATCGTCGTGTTTCTGTCGATCAACTTCGTGAAGACACCACCCATAGTTTCAATCCCTAAGGACAATGGCGTAACGTCAAGTAAAACAACGTCCTTCACGTCACCGGTGATCACCCCACCTTGAACGGCGGCACCTAAAGCAACAGCTTCGTCAGGGTTGATGGAGTGGTTAGATTCCTTACCCGTCCACTTTTCAACGGCTTCTTGAACGGCTGGAATCCGCGTTGAACCACCATTTAAGATAACAACGTCGATATCGCTAGCTTGTAAGTCAGCATCCTTCAACGCATTTTCAACAGGGATTCGGGTCTTTTCAACTAAGTCAGCGGTCAATTCGTTGAACTTAGCACGACTTAAGCTCTTTTCCAAATGCAATGGGCCGTTCGCACCAGCTGAGATAAATGGTAAGCTGATTTGCGCTTCAGTCACACCAGAAAGGTCCTTCTTAGCCTTTTCAGCAGCGTCCTTTAACCGTTGGGTGGCCATCTTATCCTTGGATAAGTCAACGCCATTTTCTTCCTTGAAGCCGGCAATTAACCAGTCCATGATCTTTTGGTCAAAGTCGTCCCCACCTAAATGGGTATCCCCGTTCGTAGACAGAACGTCAAAGACACCATCACCTAAGTCCAAGACGGAAACATCAAAGGTCCCACCACCAAGGTCGTAAACCATGACTTTTTCATCTTTGTCTTGCTTGTCCAAGCCGTAAGCTAAGGCAGCAGCCGTTGGTTCGTTGATGATCCGTTCAACGTTTAAACCAGCGATCTTACCGGCATCTTTGGTGGCTTGCCGTTGGGCATCGTTGAAGTAAGCTGGCACCGTGATAACGGCCTTGTCAACCGTGTCCCCAATGTAGTCTTCAGCGAAGGCCTTCAAGTGTTGTAAGATCATCGCAGAAACTTGTTCTGGGGAGTAATCCTTGCCATCAACGGTAACCTTGTAGCCGGCTTCACCCATGTGACTCTTGATGGATGAAATCGTGTTAGGGTTAGTGATAGCTTGCCGCTTGGCAACTTCCCCAACTTGAGTTTCTCCGTCTTTAAATGCAACAACGGATGGCGTCGTCCGGGCGCCTTCCTTGTTCGCGATAATCTTCGGGGTACTACCTTCAAGAACGGCAACGGCTGAGTTAGTCGTCCCTAAGTCAATCCCAATAATCTTGTTACTTGCCATCAAAAATTCCCTCTTTTATAGTTTATTTATTAATTTATTGTGCAACGACGACCATTGCGGGCCGTAAAACGCGGTCCTTCAACAGGTAACCCTTTTGGAGCACCTTGACCACTGTGTCGGCCGTTTGTCCGTCCTCAACAGGAACCGATTGAACGGCTTGATGCTGAGTCGGGTCAAACTTCTGACCGATGGCGGCGATTTCCGTCACGTGGTTACGCTTCAGGGCATCTTCCAAATGATCATAGGTCATCTGAACACCCTTCTGTAATTGCGCAGCGGCGTCATCCGTTGCATCCACCGCTAAGGCGCGTTCCAAGTTATCAATCACTGGAAGCACGTCCTTAGCGAGCTGTTGACCATCGTACTTGATCAACGTGGCCTGTTCCTTTTGGAAACGGGTCTGCATGTTCTGCACTTCGGCTTCGGCCCGAAGATACTTATCTTCAAAGTCACTTGCCTTTTGTTTCAATGCAGCGACCTCGGCAGCCGTTGCTACTGGCTTATCAGCCTCGGTAGCGGCCTTTGAGTCAGTCTTTGGTTGGTCTTTTGCTTGCACATCCTTGGCTTTGCCAGTGGATTGCTGTGCGGCGTCTTTAGTCGCCGTTTGGTCATCAGTGGACGGTTGTTGCTTGTCAGCCACGATAAAACCTCCCTTTCTTTACTCGTCGTAAAACCGGTAGTAATCCAGTAGTTTTTTCGCGAGCTCTTCACGAAACGCACCGACAATTCCCAACATTCGCGAATATGGCATCCGCGTTGGGCCGAGAATGGCGATCATGCCGCGGCCGTGCTGGTTCACATCATAAGTGGCGGTAATCAAACTGAAATTGCGTAGCGCATCGTTGGTCATCTCGTTACCGATCTGAACGGAAATCTTATCGTCCGGTCGGCCCAAGACGTTGGCAATGTCATCGGTCTTATCGATCAACGAATACAACGACTTCAGTGAATCCACATCGCTATCCTGTGAGAAGTTCAGTAGGTTGAGCCGCCCGCCAACGTAGAAGCGCTCCTGGGCCGCTCTCGTCAAAACATCACCGAAGATATCCAGGAATCCCTGGGGACTCTGGAGATAATTGGCGATCTTCATCGGAATATCCGCCTGTAACTTCTTCACCACTTCTGGCAACGTTAAGCCGACCAATTGATCATTGATCAAGCGGACGACCGCTTCCAGCTGGTCGCCGGTGACGGATTCGTTGACGTCAAACGTCTGGTTCTCCACGTCACCACTATCGGTAACTAGGATGGCCATCACTTGCCGTTTCCCTAATGGGACTAAACGAAACCCGCTGAGGCGACTATCTTTTAATTCCGGCTTCAACGTGAACGCCGTGTAACTCGTCAGGTTGGAAAGAATCGTCGCGGACTGCGAAATAATTTCGTCAATCTTATGAAAATCCCCACCTAATGACGACTGGATCACGTCCATGTCGTTGGGCCGCAATGGGTCCGGCTTGACTAAGTGGTCAACGTAATACCGGTAGCCTTCAACCGAAGGAATCCGACCAGAAGACGAGTGGGTCTTTTTAATCAGCCCCTGTTCCTCCAGCGCCGCCATTTCATTACGAATTGTCGCTGAGCTTACGTGGATGGGCAACTGCTTGGCTAATGCCTTTGACCCCACCGGAACCCCGGTGTTAGTAAAGTCGCGGACAACGGCTCGCAGAATCATCATTTGTCTTTCTGAAAGCATCACAATCACCCCTTTTTTAGCACTCAAACAACACAAGTGCTAAGACACATGTATAATGTATCAAAACCCGGTTTTGAAGTCAAGAAATCTGGTAGACTTTTTAGCAATCTCGGCTATTAAGTGCTAAAAAAGTTTTGTTTGACGCTGAATTTGGCTTATTTCCAATAAGAAGTACTAAACTGGCCGCACTCCGGCTGTGATTGTTTTTTCCATAACGTAGATTACGTTCCAGGCACACTTGAATTTTCAAACTAGCCTCCTAACCAGGATATCCGCAGACATCCCCACCTAAAATTGGGGGCCTATAAGCTCAGGGATGTCATTCTACCCAACTGATGGTCATTCCGCTACTAATTTATCAAGTGCTCCGACTATCTGTTTTAAGGCGTTCTCGCTGCGAATTATGCGTTCTGCGCTAGCTCGTGTTGTTAATTCCACGGGCTTAGCCTATCAAAAAAGTGACCATCTTCTCCGACCTGTTCAGCCGCAAAGACAATCACTTCATTCGTTCGTTCTTAAATTTTATTAGCTACGCCTTGGAAATAATCACGGGTAGCGGCTTCATCTTGTTTTAGCTGGGCGACCAAGGGATCAACCCCAGCGAATTTGACCTCACCGCGTAATCGGTGGTGCCACTCCACTTCGACCGGCTCGCCATACAGGTTGCCTTGGAAGTCGAGCAGGTTCATCTCAACCGTAATTGGGCGGTCATCGCCAAAGGTCACGTTGCGGCCGACGGAAACCATTCCGGGATACCAGATGGCCCCGACCTTCAACCGGGCCGTGTAGATGCCAATTCCGGGGATCCATTCGTTTTCTGGCGTCATCACGTTGGCCGTGGGATAGCCGATCGTTCGTCCCCGCGCTTCACCATGAACGACAAGACCGTTCGATCGATATGTGTAGCCCAACAACTGATTGGCTGTGTCAATATCACCAGCCTTCATGACTTCACGAATGCGGCTGGAACTGATTTTTTCGTGATTACTGGCCTCTTCTGCCACCGTAACGACTTCAAAACGCCCCTGCGCGTATTCGGGCAAGCGTGCCATCGTCGCCACGTCCTTTTTACCGTACGTGTGGTCAAATCCGGCCACAGCCACGGCCGTGTGAAACCCAACCAGATAGTGATCAACGAACTCTTGTGGCGTCTGGGCAGCGAATTCGCCCGTATAGTTGACCAGAAAGACCCGGTCAACGCCTAACCGGTCCAGTTGATGCAATTTACGGTCGGTGGTGCTCAAATACTTACGGTCATCGGCCTCTAAAGGTCGATAGACTAGCGCTGGATGATGATCATAGGTCAGTACAGCTAGTTTGATGCCTTTGGCCTGAGCAATCGTTTTTGCCCGTTCAATGACCGCTTGGTGACCACGGTGAACGCCATCAAAGAACCCCATGGCGAGGACGACCGGCTCATCAGGGATCTGACGTGAATCTAATGGATGATGTATGTGTATAACTTCCATGGTGGACTTCCTTTACTGAGAATTAATTAACCGTAAACATTTTTAGTGGCTTATATTGCTTTTTTTCTGGCACCCACTGGTACAGGCACTTCGTTTGGCCCTGATAGGTCAGTGCGACAACCGGTGCCGTGCTAGCCATCTCTTCAGGCGTTAGAAAGACCCCATTTTTGACCAACCCCCACAGTTTGTCAGAAAGTGCCACGTGGGGGTAATCCTGTAAGGCGTAATCGATGGGACGTAAAATGGTGCTGAGGTCATCGGCCGCCATTGCCGCTTCAACCTGTGCCAAGGTCACCGTTTGGTCCAACGTAAATCCGCCACTCTTATGCCGCGTCAAAGAAGCCATGACGGCTGGAACACCCAACTGCCGGCCCAAATCAACAGCGAGTGTCCGCACGTAGGTCCCTTTCGAGCAGGCCACTTCAAACGCTACCGTCTGTGTACCAGCGTCAGTGTCAAAAGTTCCGGCATCTGCCAGCGTAAAATGGTCCACGGTAATTGTCCGCGTCGGCCGCTCCACGGTCTCTCCGGCTCTGGCATACTCATAAAGCTTGCGGCCCTTCACCTTAACCGCCGAATACATCGGTGGTGTCTGTTGAATCGTCCCCGTCAATTTAGCCGTTGCGGCGGTCAGTTGATTCAGCGTGAACGCCTTCGCCAACGGTTGCTCGTCGATGACATCCCCATCGAGGTCCTCGGTGGTCGTTGCCAATCCCAATGTGACGGTCCCCCGGTACATTTTCCCCGAGCCCATCAAATACGGAACCACCTTTGTCGCAGAGCCAATGCAGATTGGCAAAACACCATCTACGCTAGGATCTAACGTCCCACTATGACCGACCTTTTTCGTGTGTAAAATATGACGTAACTTAGCGACACAGTCAAAACTGGTCAAGCCACGTTCCTTGTACAGGGGAATAATCCCGTCCATGATGGTGCCCTCCGCTTCTTCACTTTTTTATAGATTTAGACTTGGGTCGTCAGGACGCATCACGACTCAAGACCCAGTCGCCATCTCGATCATGTGTGACCACCGAAAAGAGTGCTCGCACATGGCGTAACATTTAGTTTACCACAAGTTCCCGTCTCATCGCTACTTTGACAAGCTCTGGCTGGCTTTCTGCGAGCAAGCTGCCAAGTTTAAGCTTCTCACCCCGCATAACTATCGCGGCAACCAAAAAGGCATTGATCATCACCGACCAATGCCTTTTTGCACACCACAATTACTCGCGGTGGTGAAGTTCATTTAAGAGTTCATCGATATGACTACCGTAACGAACTGACGAATCCTGTTCGAAAGTCAGTTCTGGCGTCTTATAGATGCTCAAGCGTGAGCCCAATTCAGAACGGATCAGACCAGTAGCCTTGTTCAGCCCCTGTTGGGTCTTCTCAGCGGAAGACGCCTTGTCTGATAAAATACTGTAGTAAATCGTGGCCTGCTGTAAGTCACCAGTGACTTCCACACCAGTAACGGTGACACCCTCGACCCGCGGATCGCGGACACGCTTTAGTAAAATATCCGTAACTTCCCGTTGGATTTCTTGTTCCAACCGGCCAACTCGATATTGTGCCATAGACGTTTTGCCTCCGAATCTTTATTTAACGGGAACTTCCTTCATCACGTAGGCTTCGATCACGTCGTCTACCTTGATGTCGTTGTAGTTCTCGATAGTCAGTCCTAATTCATAACCCATCTTAACTTGCTTGACGTCGTCCTTGAAACGCTTCAGACTACCCAGCTTACCTTCGTAGATGACAACGCCATCGCGAATCAAGCGAACGTCACTATCTGACGTCACGTAGCCTTCGGTAACCATCCCACCGACGATCGTACCGACCTTAGAAGCATGGAAAATATCCTTAACTTCAATTTGACCGATAACTTCTTCTTCGTAGGTTGGTTCCAGCATCCCCTTCATCGCCGTCTCAATTTCATCGATGGCGTTGTAGATGACGTTGTGCAACCGAATGTCGACCTTGTCGCCATCAGCTTGTGCACGGGCTTGTGGGGTTGGCCGAACGTTGAACCCAATGATAATGGCGTCTGAGGCTTCCGCCAGAGTAACGTCACTTTCATTGATGGCCCCAACGGCAGAGTGAATGATGTTGACCCGAACACCGGAAACATCGATCTTCTTCAAACTCCCAGCTAAGGCTTCAACGGAACCTTGAACGTCAGCCTTGATGATGACGTCAACTTCCTTCATTTCGCCTTCCTTAAGGGAGTCGAAGAGGTTGTCTAACGTTACATGGCTGGTGTTCCCACGTTCCTTGACCAAGGCTTCCTTGGCCCGTTCTTCACCAGCTGCCCGGGCCGTCTTTTCGTCGTTGAAGACGACAAACCGGTCCCCGGCTTCTGGCACGTCGTTTAGTCCAGTGATTTCAACTGGCGTAGAAGGTACGGCGTCTTTGATCCGCCGACCACGTTCGTTGACCATCGTCCGAACACGACCAAAGGTATTCCCAACCACGATTGGGTCCCCAACGTGTAAAGTCCCTTGTTGTACTAGTAAGGTCGCAACGGAACCTTGACCTTGGTCCAAACGGGCTTCGATCACACTACCAGCCCCATTTTGTTCTGGGTTGGCCTTCAATTCGAGCACTTCGGATTGAAGTAAGATCATGTCGAGCAATTCATCGATGTTCTTCCCAAACTTCGCAGAAATTTCAACGAAGATGGTGTCGCCACCCCAGTCTTCAGGAATTAATTCATATTCCGTCAACTGTTCCATGACGTGGTTCGGGTTAGCACCCGGCTTATCGATCTTGTTAACCGCAACGATAATTGGTGTCCCGGCAGCCTTCGCATGGTGAATGGCTTCGATGGTTTGTGGCATGACCCCATCATCGGCAGCAACGACCAAGACAGTGATATCGGTGATCTCGGCACCACGGGCCCGCATTTCAGTAAAGGCCGCATGTCCTGGGGTGTCCAAGAAGGTGATCAGCTTGTCATTGTAGTGGACTTGGTAAGCCCCAATGGCTTGCGTAATCCCACCGGCTTCACCCTCGGTAATGTGAGAATGACGCAAGTGGTCCAACAACGTCGTTTTCCCATGGTCAACGTGACCCATGATGGTAACGACTGGTGCCCGCGTTACTTGGTGTTCCTTGTTAGCCATTTCGGCATCAAAGAACTTGTCGATGTCGGTCACGTCGACTTCAACCTTTTCTCGGGCTTCGATACCATAGTCGTCCGCTAAGACTTCGATCGTATCCTTATCCAAGGATTGGTTCTGGTTGACCATGACCCCTAACATGAAGAGCTTCTTCACGATTTCAGCTGAAGACCGGTGTAAGATTTTTGCCAGGTCTTGAGCGTTCATGCCATCCGTATAAACTAAAACATCTGGCAATGCCTTGTTCTTACGTTCTGGAGCGCCCTTGTGTTGGTTCGTGTCTTTAATCCGTTGGTTCTTCTTATAACGGTTGTTATTATTATTTCGGCGACGGTTATTGCGATTGTTCCGGTTATTCCGGCCCCCGCGACTGTTGCTGCTATTGCCGTTGTTGCTACTCCGCCGACCATTACTATTATTTGTATTATTATTCAAGCTTCCACCAAATCTGCCGGTACCGGTATTGTGTTGCTCATTGTGATGACTGCCGGTCTGGCCATTATTTTTATTGTTGTTGCGTTGTTGATTGTTGTTCCCACTAGCATTTCGGTTGCCATTGGCCGCACCATTATTACCGTTGTTACTGTGCTGCCGACTGTTGGTTGGCTTCCCTTGATGGTTATTATTGCTGCCATTAGAGGTTGCCTTGTGGGTCGTCTGATTCCCCGTACCGCTGTTGTGGTTAGCCGGCCGAGCAGCCTGTGTTTTCACGGGTTGTTTGGCCGAAGATGTTGCCTTAGAGGCTGACTGCTTTGGTTGAAAAGCAGCCCGTAACTGACGTTCTTCGTTCTCGCCGAGCGTTGACATATGGTTTTTCACCGGAAAGCCCTTTTCTTCGGCCTTCGCGATGATCTGTTTACTGGAGACATTAATTTCTTTGGCGAGTTCATAAATTCGCTTTTTCCCCATATCTTCACTCTCCTTCATATTCTACCGATCACGAGAACGTCAGGTGGCTACTCTAATAGTTGGTGTAACTTCCGGACGAATCCCGGATCAGTAATGGCAATGACCGTGCGCGCCGACCCGATGGCCGTGCTCAACTGGTCCTTGGTAAACGATTCATTCAATGGGACGTCATAGCTCGTCGTCTTGTCGCGGAACTGCTTTTGGCTCGATTTGCCAGTATCACTAGCCATTAGAACCAATTTTGCAGAACCGTCACGAACAGCAGCTAAGACAAAGGATTCGCCGGTGACCAGCTTACCTGCTCGCCGTACCAATCCCAATAATTGTAAAGCGCGCTCAGAATTAGTCATTATTAAATAATTCCCGCCGTGCTTGCTGATGGTCAACGTATGCGATGAGATCATCGTAGAATTGATCATCGATTTTAACGCCAAAGGTATGGTCGAAAGTCCGTTCCTGCTTAGCCTTCTTGGCAATGGCAACATCTAAACTGATGTAAGCGCCACGGCCAGATTGCTTGCCGGTAGGATCGATACTAACCTCTTGTTCTTGGTTCCGTACAATGCGGACCAATTGCTTCTTGGGCGCCATTTCCCCAGTCACAATGTCCTTGCGCATGGGGATCTTCCGTTGTTTCATGGACCCAAACCTCCTTAAGGTGGACGTTATTCGGCCGTTTGGTCGTCAGCGTCACTGGTAGTTTCACTCGTTGGTTCTGCGGCATCCGTCTCAGGTGCGTCATCGGCTACTGGTGTCTCCTCAGTTGCCACTGAATCGACATCCGTTGCTGGCGTCACTGGAGTTTCTGTATCGGCCGTCTCAGTATCGTCGGCGACAGCGGCTTCGCTATCAGGAGCAACGTCTGTTGACGCGCCATTTTCCTGATCAGCTTCCATTATAGCAGATGCTTCGGATTCTGATTTAATATCAATCTTATAACCGGTCAACTTAGCGGCTAAACGGGCGTTTTGACCCCGTTTCCCAATCGCTAAGGACAATTGATAGTCAGGAACGACAACTTCACAGGCCCGCTCGTTGTTTGGATCAAAGATAACGTCTAAGACTTCAGCGGGGTTCAACGCATTGGCGATAAACTTCGCTTCGTCTTCGGTCCATTCAACGATGTCCATGTTTTCACCGCCAAGTTCGTTCACGATGGTTTGAACCCGTTGACCACGGGGACCAACACTCGTCCCGACTGGATCGATGTCGGGGTTGTTAGAACGAACAGCAACCTTGGCCCGGTCACCAGCTTCACGAGCGATCGCCATGATTTCCACGGTCCCGTCGTAAATTTCTGGAACTTCCTGTTCGAACAACCGCTTCAATAAATCAGCGTGTGTCCGGCTAACGAAGACTTGTGGGCCTTTCGTGGCGTTTTCAACCCGGGTCACGTAAACCTTGATGCGGTCGTGGATCCGATACGTTTCGTTAGGCATCTGATCCTGACGACCCATGACGGCTTCGACCTTACCCAAGCTAACGTAGACGAAACGAGAATCCTGACGTTCAACCTCGCCCGTCACGATTTCATTTTCGTACTGGCTGTATTGGTTGTAAATGATGTTCCGTTCGGCTTCTCGAACCCGTTGCAAGATGACTTGTTTGGCTGTTTGAGCAGCAATCCGACCAAAGTTCTTGGGCGTCACTTCAAACTTAATGTCATCGCCCAGTTCGTACCCCTTGTTGATGGTCAGGGCTTCATCCAAGCTAACTTCCAAGCGTGAATCATACACTTGGTCAACGACCTTCTTCACAGCAAAAACGTGAATGTCACCCTTTCGCTGGTCAAAGTTGACCTCAACGTTTTGGGCTTGGTCGTAGTTTCGCTTGTATGCTGAAACTAAAGCGGCTTCTAGGGCATCGATCACGATTTGCTTGTCGATTCCCTTTTCCGTTTCGAGGACGTCTAAGGCCCCCAATAATTCTTTACTCATGGTGTGCTACGCTCCTTATTTAGTTAGAACTTGATGGCTAAGCGGGCTTGCGCGATGGCCTCGCGAGGAATCGTCAAGGTCTTGATACGACCCTTCAAATTAACCTTGAGATCCATGCTATCATCCGTCAGCGTCAATAACGTTCCTTCATAAACTTTGCTCTGGCCGATTTTTTGATACAGGGAAACGTGGATGTAATCGCCCACGGCCCGTTCAAAATCTTCTGGCTTCTTTAACGGTCGCTCAGCTCCTGGTGAAGATACCTCTAAGAAGTATGCTTGAGGAATGGGATCTGGATCAAGAGAGTCCATTTTTTCGGACACCTCATCACTGACCATCGCACATTCTTCAATGTTGATGCCACCAGGCTTATCAATGTAGAGCCGCAGGTACCAGCTCTTACCTTCCTTGACAAATTCAACGTCAACTAACTCAAACTGATGCTGCGCCACAATTGGCTGGGCTAGGGCTGTTACGGTCTCGACGACAGTACTCAAAGAATTCCGCCTCCTACATTTTTCCATTAAAAAGAGTGAGCAATGACTGCTCACTCATTTAAAAAACGAGTTTAACTACAAACACTAGAATACACCAGTTCTCCGGCGATTGCAACCATTGCACCACCTGCTATTCGCACGTCAACAGAAGCAAAATGAATCCGGCTGCCGTAATAAACTCAAACACCAGAAAGTTCAATCGCGTCGTGGCCATCTCACGTAAACTGATGGCCTTGATAACTGTCAGGACAAACGCTGCTAGGAAGTAGGCCACAACCAGCGCCAAAAACGGGGTCGCGACCACGGTTGCCAGAGTGCCGAACATAATGTATCCCAAACCAATCAAACAATAACCTGCTAGAAAAATCCACCCATCTGGTAAGCCTACAAATCGCCGTAACATGGTGAACACCCGCTTTCGGTAAAGTTTATTAATGGTTCTATCATTCCTCACTGCTATTATAACATGAATCGGTTCTTTTGTAAGCGGTTACAGTTCTTTAATCCGGTTAATCACGTGATTTCTGAAAGTCGGTTTTGAAGCTGGATTGGTTAAGGCTGTCCGCACTCCGGTTGCTAGGAATTAGCTATTTCTTTCCAGCATCTTTCCTAAACCATCAGAATCGGCTGACTGCCTTAGACTTCAATATCGGCCATGGTCCTGACCTCACAAACGTTGTACTTAAACAAAAACGAAAAAACTGCCGATGCTATCCAACGAAGTCAGATAACATCAGCAGTTTTAGTAACGACATAACTTTTTCGATAAGCCATACAAATTCTTGACCACAATCAATGTAAGCCGAATGGCCGGTAAGACAAATGAATAACTAATTACATCATATCGTCAAACAGACTCAACTGGTTTTCATCTGGCAAACCAGTCAGAACACCGTTTTCCGTCATGAAATCAATAATCGTCTTGGAAACCTTGCCCCGCTTAGCCAAGTCCTCTTTCGAGATAAACGGCCGGTCATTTCTAGCGGCCACGATTTGCTTAGCAACGTTCAATCCCAGTCCAGGTGCGGCTTGGAATGGTGCAATCAACGTGTCGCCATCAATGATCCAATCGGCAGCATCGGAACGATTCAAGTCGATCATCTTAAACTTGAAGCCCCGTTCGAGCATTTCGTTGGCCAACTCTAACACCGTCAACAGGTTCTTGTCCTTCGTCGACGCATCCATACCCTGGTCGTTGATTGCCTTCATGGCGGCCTTCACCGCCGTCTTTCCTTGTGACATAGCCACAACGTCAAAGTCATCGGCCCGCACAGAGAAGTAAGCGGCGTAGTAAATGATTGGGAAATAGACCTTGAAGTAAGCCACCCGCAACGCCATCAAGACGTAGGCGGCCGCATGGGCCCGCGGGAACATGTACTTGATCTTCAGACAAGAATCAATGTACCAGTCCGGGCAGTCCGTTTGCTTCATTTTCTCTTGCCATTCGTCAGGAATCCCACGACCCTTCCGCACGTGTTCCATGACTTGGAAGGACGTTTCGGAATCGAGGCCGAAGTTGATCAAGTCGGTCATGATGTTATCCCGACACCCAATCACGTTGGCAATGGTCGCGGTTCCCGCCTTGATTAACTCTTCGGCGTTTCCCAACCACACATCAGTCCCGTGGGATAGGCCAGAAATTTGAAGGAGTTGCGAGTAGTTCTTCGGGTGCGTTTCTTCCAACATCCCCCGCACAAATCGTGTCCCAAATTCCGGCACACCTAACGTCCCGGTCTTGGACTGAATCTGTTCCGGCGTGACACCCAGTGAATCCGTCCCGGAGAACAACGCCATGACACCAGGGTCATCCATTGGAATCGTCTGCGGATCGACCCCCGACAAATCTTGCAGGGTCCGGATCATCGTGGGATCATCATGTCCCAGAATATCAATTTTCAAAATATTATCATGGATCGAATGGAAATCAAAGTGGGTCGTTTGCCAAGCGGCAGTCTGATCATCGGCTGGATACTGGATCGGCGTGAAGTCGTAGATTTCCATGTAATCCGGCACAACGATGATCCCCGCGGGATGTTGTCCCGTCGTCCGTTTGACACCGGTCGCGCCCTTGGCTAAGCGGTCGATCTCGGCGCCACGGAAAGTCTGCTCCGTATCGCGCTCGTACGCCTTCACGTACCCATAGGCGGTCTTGTCAGCAACCGTTCCAATCGTTCCGGCCCGGTAAACGTTCTTCTCACCGAACAAGACTTTGGTATAGTTATGCGCGATGGGTTGGTAGTCCCCGGAGAAGTTCAAATCAATATCGGGGACCTTGTTTCCTTTGAACCCTAAGAAGGTTTCGAACGGAATGTTGTGCCCGTCGCCAATCATCAGCGTCCCACACTTCGGGCAGTTCTTTTCGGGTAAATCGTATCCCGAACTGTATTCCCCTTTGGTATAGAAGTGCGAGTACTGACAATTAGGACACCGGTAATGCGGCGGCAACGGGTTAACTTCGGTGATTCCGGTAAACGTCGCCACAACACTGGACCCGACAGACCCCCGTGATCCAACTAAGTACCCATCCTTGTTGGACTTGGCTACTAGCCGTTGGGCGATCAAATAAATCACGGAGAACCCGTTCCCAATAATCGACTTTAATTCCCGGTCGACTCGGTGTTGGACCAGCTCTGGTAACGGATCACCGTACCAAGCATGCGCCGTATCCATGGTCCGTTGCCGAATTTCATCCTCGGCACCCTCCATGCGTGGCGTATACAGCTTGTCCTTCAACGGATGGACCTCGTCGACATCGTTCGCAATCTTCTGCGTGTTGGTCACAACGATTTCCTTAGCCACGTCTTCACCCAAATAGGAGAAGTCCGCTAGCATTTCATTGGTCGTCAAGAAGTGCACGTCCGGTAGTTCCTGTCGGTTCAGTGGATTGGCCCCACCTTGCGAATGAATCAGGATCTTCCGGTAAATGTAGTCCTCAGGATTCAAATAGTGCACGTCCCCAGTAGCCACGACCGGCTTATTCAAGTCATGTCCGAGTTTCACCATGTTGCCGACGATCTCTTCCAAGTTCGCTTCATCGGCGATCAATCCGGAATCGATCAGCGGCTGGTAGGCCGCCTTGGGTTGTACTTCGAGATAATCGTAGTACTTGGCCTTAGCAGCCGCCTCCACTTGCCCCTTTTGCATCATCGCCGTGAAGACTTCGCCTGAGGAACAGGCAGAGCCGACGATAATCCCCTCGCGGTAGTGGTCGAGCACGCTCCGTGGCACTCGTGGTACCCGGTAGTAGTAGTCCACGTTGGACGCTGAGACCAACTTGAACATGTTCTTCAAGCCCGCTTGCGTCTTGGCAATGAGGATGGCATGGTTTGGTCGCGCATGCTTATACGCGTCATTATCAGTCATGTGATCGTTCAACTGGTCATGGTACTGAATGTCATAGCGGTCTTCGGCATCCTTCAAGAACAGATAGTTCAGGTGTCCCGTCGACTCTGCATCATAAACGGCCCGGTGATGGTGCTCCAAGCTCACGTGGAACCGCTTGGCCAAGGTATTCAACCGGTAACTCTTCAACGTTGGGTACAGGAACCGTGCCAACGTTAAGGTATCGATGATTGGATTACTGATCTCAGCCATGCCGTGCCGTTGATACCCGGTATTCATGAACCCCACGTCAAACGTGACGTTATGTCCAACGATTATCGCGTCACCACAGAATTCCCGGAAGAGCTTGAAGACCTCTTCTTCCGACTTCGACCCCGCAACCATATCATCGGTGATACTGGTCAGATTCGTGGTCTGCTCGGACAGTGGGAACCCCGGATCGATAAACTCTTCGAACTGGTCGATGACGTTCTTGTGCTGCATCTTGACGGCTGAGAGTTCGATGACTTTATCATAAATGGCAGACAGCCCAGTGGTTTCCACGTCAAAGACAACGTACGTGGCACCGTCTAACGGGACATGTGCGCTGTTATACCCGATAGGCACCCCATCATCCACTAAGTTGGCTTCAACCCCGTAGAGCATCTTAATACCGGCCTTAGCGGACGAATTAAAGGCCGCAGGGAACCCTTGCACATCGGCATGGTCCGTAATTGCCAAGGCGGGCATGCCCCATTTTTTAGCCTGCTTCACGTAATCTTCAATGGGGTTAGTCGCATCCATCTGACTCATGGTCGTGTGTAGATGTAGTTCCACCCGTTTCTCGTCGGCTGGCGCCGTGTCTTGTCGACTGGCATGCTTAACTTCGTTGATATCATAAGCGTTCAATGCCAGATCACGCATGAAGCTATCCTCTTGGACGCTCCCGCGAACCTTGACCCAACTTCCCTCGGTAACCCCGGCAAATTGAGCTTCATCTTCGGCGCCCCTGGAGAATTTCTTGACCACGATCGATGACGTGTAGTCGGTGATCTTAATGGTCAACAGTTGCCGCCCTGACCGTAACTTCCGCACTTCCTTGTCAAAGACGTAGCCCTCAACGATGACAGAACGCTCCTCTTGGACAATGTCTGCCATCCGCATGATCGGTTGGTCACCCTTAATGGTCTTCCCAATCTGCGTTGGTCCCTCGGCAGCCGGCGTATCGCCCTGGCTCTGCCGTTTCTGGTTGGCCTTTTCGATGGCCGCTGCGGCTTGTTGCGCGAGCTGGGCGTCCGTCTTTTCCTGACGCGCCTTGAACTCGTCGATCTTAGCCTGTGACTTCGATTCATCGATCATGACGTGAATGTTGAACTTAGGAAAACCAGCATTACGGTAGGTATCCTCAATTGGCCCCAACGCCTGATTGCTCAAGAAGTCCTTGACGACCTCATTTTGCGCATATAAAAGGACCCGCCCGTCCGGATCTAGTTCCGGCACCTGGGATTGGCACAGCTCCTGAATCAAGTTACTGGTCAACCCGCTGTTCTTGACGACCCATTGCCAATAGTCCCCTAAGGCGCGATTCGTGAGCTCCGGTTCGGCGATCAAAAAGGTATTTTCCACCGTCGCAATCTCCCGAAAGGCCATTTGCAGGTGATTTTGAAATTCCGCAAAGGCCGTAAACGGCAGAATGCTGGGCACGTTCAAATAAAAATGCCACCGTCGTGATTGTTCATGAACCGTCAAATGGTCAATCTTGGCCGTCTGAAAGTACGGTTTCTCGGCCGCACTGGTTAAATCTAATTGTTGTAAGAGCTTTTCAAATAAAGCATGGCGATCTTCGTCCACGAGCGAACTCCTTTCAACTGACTTGCTTACAAGTTATCTTGATTAACATAAAAATTAGTATAAATTGGCCGCACTGCGGCTGCCAGAGATTCCGCCTGCTGTGGGGACGCTTCAGACTGGAAGAACACCAGTCTTCTCGCTCGATTTGAAGCCACGAAGACCACGCGTCTCCAAAGTCGCCCATATTGTTAGCTAGCCAGCGGCCAGCTAACAATATTCTCATGGCTGGCTACATCCCTGACCTCCTCCGGCTCCGATTGTCCTCTGCCATAACACCTATTAAACGGCCGATATTCTACTCCGTGGTCCCAAGCCATAACGATTTGTATGATTACCCTGAGATTATCAGAGAACACACTACAAGTCGAGAGGCCAGCAGATATGGATTCAAGCACGTCATGTTCGCACCGCTACAGTCCATATCTGTCTGCCAGTGAGGAAGACTTACCAAAGCGCTACCCAATCTCCCGCTTAGAATGAAAAAAGCCAGCATTTTTGCTGGCCTTTTCAAGTGTACTAGTCGATGTCTTTGAATAAGATCTCAACAGTGCTAGCAACTTCGTCTTTAATGACTTCGACCGTTTCACCAGTCTTACGAATCTTAATTTCAACGATGCCTTCGCCGGCCTTCTTACCAATTGTGATCCGCACGGGAATCCCCATGAGATCAGAATCAGCGAACTTAACGCCTGGCCGTTCTTTCCGATCATCGGTCAGAACACGGTAACCCTTAGCCGTCAGCTGTTCTTCCAGCTCGGTCGTCAGGTTAGCTTGATCTTCCTTCTTCAGGTTAACTGGGACCAAGTGAATGTCAAATGGCGCAATGTTACGCGGCCAAACCAGACCGTTTTCATCGGCTTGTTGTTCAGCGATGGCGGACAGTAACCGACTGACACCGATACCGTAGCTTCCCATCACAACTGGCTTTTGCCGGCCGCCTTCATCAAGGACGGTGGCGTTCAAGGCATCTGAATACCGCGTCCCTAGCTTGAAGATGTGGCCGATTTCGATTCCCTTGGTGAACTTCAGCACACCGGAACCGTCTGGAGACAGGTCGCCTGGTTGGACATCCCGGAAGTCAGCGTAATCGTCGACCCGGAAATCACGACCAGCGTTAGCGTTAGTGTAATGGAAGCCATCCTCATCGGCCCCCACGACAACGTTAACCATGTCCCCGACGTATTGGTCCGCCAAAATCTTAACGTCTTCCCCGACGCCAACTGGACCCAATGACCCAAAGCTAGCGTTCAGATACTTCTGCGCGTCCTCTGGCGTTGCGGGATCTAAGAAGTCCGCACCCAGGTAATTTTTCAGCTTGGTCTCGTTGACTTCGTGGTCACCACGAACCAGGACCATGACTGGTTGTTCCTTATCGGCGACATACAACATACTCTTAACCAAGGCAGACGGCTTAACGTCTAAGAAGTCAGCGACTTCATCAATGGTCTTGGCCCCAGGGGTCGCAATCTTTTGCAGCTCCTCTGGTTGGGCGTGAGACTTCTTACTGATGAAGAGGCTCTTGGCCATTTCCAAATTGGCGGCGTAGTCGGAAGAATCGGAGTAGACGATAGTGTCTTCCCCAACTGGCGCGATTGCGGAGAATTCCTTAGAATCCTTACCACCCATGGCACCACCATCCCCAACGATGGCCCGGTAGTTCAACCCAACCCGGTCAAAGATGTTTTCATACGCTTGCTCCATCTGATTGTAGATGTGATCGAGATCTTCATCGTTAATGGAGAAGGAGTAAGCGTCCTTCATGATAAATTCACGACCCCGCAGCAAGCCATACCGTGGCCGATCTTCATCCCGATACTTAGGTTGAATTTGATACATCACCAGTGGTAACCGCTTGTAGGACTTAATGGCATCGCGAATCAACATGGTATACGTTTCTTCGTGGGTTGGCCCTAAGATAAAGTCACTGTCATGACGGTTCTTGAACTTAAACAAGTTCGGTCCGTACGTCTCATAACGGCCGGATTCCTGCCAAAGCGTTGCGGGTAAAATGGCGGGCATCAACGTCTCTACGGCGTCGATCTTATCCA
>NZ_AZDP01000123.1:5144-21517 GCF_001435525.1 Levilactobacillus koreensis JCM 16448 | reverse complement strand
ATGCGTAAACCCCGGCAGTCACCTGACGAATGTATCCCGCCCGCAACATCATTTGATGGCTAAGCGCTTCTGCCCCATTCGGCACTTCTTTCAAAGTTGGAATGAGTAGTTTCGATTGTTTCATAGTTAAATATTCCCTTCTCGTAACGACCGAATTTGTTAATGAATAAAGTAACGTTCAATGTCGTTCCACGTCACTAACAGCATGAGTAGAACCAAGAACCCTACCCCCACCAACGTAATTGCCGCTTCCACATTTTCTGAAAGGGGCTTACGCCGAATGGCTTCAATAAAGTTTAATAATATTTTACCACCATCCAAGGCTGGAATTGGCAGTAAATTGACAATTGCTAAGTTAATCGATAGAAAGGCCAGGAAGTTCAAGACCCCAACGACCCCGTATTGTGTGGCTTGAGAGGTCGTCGCAAAAATCGCCACGGGCCCACCCAAGTCGTTTAGGCTAAAGTGCCCGGAAACCATGTGCCACAGTGCGCCAAATAAGGCTTTGGTCATGGTCCACGTCTGTGTAAACCCGGATGCTAAGATCGCCCCAATGTGCTTATCTTGGGCCTGTGTGATGCCGATCATCCCGACCGTCTTGCCGTTGGACTTTTCACCAGCCGGCGTCAACGTAATCTTGTGGGTCGTGTCCCCCCGTTTAACGGTCAGGACCGTCTGCTTGTTAGCCAATGGCTGAATCGCCATGCTCAGATCCGTCCAACTCGTCGTCTTCTTACCGTTGACCGCCGTAATCTTATCGTTAGACTGCACACCAGCCTTTTTAGCAACGGACACGGGTGAACTTGCCACTTGAACCTGATTGGTCCCCATGGCGACGCCACCCTGGACAAACGACATCAGCATAAAGGTCACGATGGCCAATAAGATGTTGTTCATTGGTCCGGCAAAGTTGGTCATCAGCCGGCGACCTAGCGAGGCGGCCTGAAACTGAACGTCCTTCGGGGCAATCTGCAGCTCGGTCCCGTCACTTTCGATGATCGTGGCGTTGTGAGCAACTGGGTAGCGTTTGACTTCGGCTTCGTCCCCATTTTCATACCCTTCGATCCACAATTCATCTTCTAGATCAGCGCCCGTAACTTCTAGTGGAATCCCGTTAAATAACGTTGATTTCTTACTTGTATTGATCCGTTCAACCTTGCCTGCATCCCCGACGTATAAACTCACGGGGGTCCCGGGCTTTAACTCTTCCTCGTCATCTTCGGCACCCGCCATGCGGACGTACCCACCGACTGGCAACAGGCGTAACGTATACGTTGTGCCATCCTTACCGCGGTGATAGACGAGCTTGGGCCCCATCCCAATGGAAAATTCACGCACTAAAATACCGCCGCGTTTGGCGAAATAAAAGTGACCGAATTCATGCACGATGACCAGAATTCCAAACACAATGATAAAGGTAATAATCGTCGTAATCACAGATGTCGTCCCTTCTTCAATTCGTAGTAACTCCCCAACTTTTTCTCTGCCACCTAGCATACCCTAAGCACCCCAGACGGCGCAAGCGAACAGCGAGGACTAAATCAAACCGAACAAGTGGATGACTGGCAGTACTAACAGTAAGCTATCAAACCGATCTAAAATACCGCCATGACCGGGCAAAATCTTACCGGAATCCTTCACACCATAGTACCGTTTGAGCGCGGATTCGACTAAATCACCAAATTGACCAACTACGGAGAAAATCAGCGTCAGTAAGATCATCACGCCTAAACTTAAATGACCGATCGGGAAGAAGTACCAGAAGACACTCCCAACGATGGTCCCGACAATGGACCCACCGATAGATCCTTCCCAAGTCTTGTTGGGGCTGATGTGGGGTGCCAGCTTGTGTCGCCCAAATTTGCGACCGAGCATGTAGGCCCCGGAATCGGTGGTCCAAACGATAAATAATGCATATAACAAGGCAACTAGACTAACCGCTCTGGCCGCAATGAAGAAGTGAAATCCAACCCCAATGTACAGCATGCTCAGGGTGATCACCCCAGCGTCGTCAAAGGAAAAGCGATTGCGTGATGCCACCGTCCGCAACAAGAGGAGCAAGACGAACAGGTACACAATGTACCAGGGACTCAAAAATTTGGGCAAGCCTGTCCACCAACTCTGCGGTGCAATCACCGCTAGAATCCCGATGCCAGAAATAATGGCTTCCGCACTCACCAACAACTTTTTCCGCATAATCAGGACTTCCGACAAGGCCACTAGCCCCAGCGCAAACCCAGCAATATCGATCCAAATATGACCCGCAACAATAATGGGAATAAATATAATTAAGGCGACAACCGCCGTGATAACCCGTTGTTTCATCTTCCAAGCTCCTTAGTTTCTTTAAATTACCCCTTAGCGGGCGTCAACCCACCGAACCGTCGGTGGCGCTGTTGATATTCATAAATCGCTTGTTCTAACGCCGTCTGGTCGAAGTCAGGCCAGTGTTGCTGCGTGAATACAAATTCACTATAAGCGACCTGCCATAACATGAAGTTCGACAACCGTTCCTCGCCACTCGTCCGAATCAACAAGTCCGGATCACGTAGGTCGGCCAGATCTGCCGTCATTAAGCGCTGGTCAATGGCCGCTTCATCAATAGCTGCTGGATCTAACCGGCCAGCCTTGACCTCTTCTGCCAGATTTTGAACCGCCGTAACAATTTCGGCTCGACCACCATAGTTCAACGCGAAGTTCAGGACCATTCCGGTGCAGTGAGCGGTATCCGCAATTGCATCGCGAACGGCCTTTTGGGTCGCCGCCGGTAATTTGTCCGTGTAACCCATGACCTTGACGCAAATATTATTCTTGATCAGGTCGGGGACAAACGTTCCAAAGAAATCGACTGGGAGCTTCATCAGGTAATTGACCTCAGCCGTGGGCCGCTTCCAATTTTCGGTTGAAAAGGCGTACAGGGTCAACACCTTCACGCCCAAATGGCTAGCCGCGGTGGCTACCGTCTTCACGGTATCCATCCCCTGTTTGTGACCGGCAATTCGTGGCAAATGGCGTTGTTGCGCCCACCGACCATTACCATCCATGATAATAGCGACGTGAGCGGGGATATTAGCTTCGTCAAGTTGAAGCTCTTCCACCTCGCCCGTCGATTGATTTTTATTTAAGAATGAAAACACAGCGCACCTCCATTGGTCTTTACAACCTCTCATCATAACAAAAAAAGGACCGGGAAACTATCCCGGCCCCAAAATTGAGCGAAATCTTTAGCTTTTGACCGGCTGATTACTCGATTAACCGCCATTCACCACGTTTAGCATCCGCCAACGTTCCGAAGTAGCTTAACAGCTTGTTGGCGTCATCGGCGCTAACTTGACCTAAGAGGTTCAGACCCTCTCCGGTTGGCAATGGATCGGACAAGTCGGTAATTTCGTTGCCGTTTTCAATCGTTGCTTTAGAGAACGCGACGATCCAATCGTCCCCAATCAATTGGGTCACGACAAAGAATAAGTTGAAGTCGTCACTGACGAAGGCGGGTTGGGCATACACGCCGTCTTGAATCTGCTCCAGTTCTGCACCGTTATAGTTCAAAATTGAAACGTTTTCAGCGTTAACTTCATTGTTCAAACGGAAAACCATCTTCCCAAATTCTTTCGTCCCAGGGGTGATTTCTACGTTTTGTTGATCTTGGTTATCTTCTGCCATCTTAAAACGCTCCTTACTCTAATCAGATTTAGTCGGTTAAGACTTCTTTTTCCTTGTCAGCCGCAATCGCGTCCACGCCCTTGATGGCCTTGTCAGTAACCTTTTGAACTTGGTCCTCTAAGTTATGCAAGTCATCATCGGTGTAATCGCCATCCTTGTGGCCCTTCTTAATGCTATCCATGGCATCACGACGAACGTTCCGCACAGCAACCTTGCCTTCTTCAGCAGTGGCTTTCACCCGCTTGGCAATTTCTTTACGGCGTTCCTCAGTCAATTGTGGAATAACCAAACGAATGGCCGTTCCGTCATTGGCAGGCGTAATCCCAACGTCTGATTCCATGATTCCCTTTTCGATGTCTTCAAGCGCAGACTTATCGTATGGGGTAACCATTAAGACGCGGGGTTCTGGAATCGTGATCGATGCAACTTGGTTCAGTGGTGTTTGCGCACCGTAGTAATTCACCATGACCCGGTTCAAAATGCTAGCGTTGGCCCGGCCAGCACGAATTGTTCCCAATTCACGTTTGAGGGCTTCTTCCGCCTTTTTCATCTTTGATTCTGCAGTAGTAATTATCTGATCAGCCATATCTATTTTCCCCTAACTGTGGTCCCGATATTTTCGCCTTCAACAACTCGCCGAATGTTTCCGGGTTCATTTAAGTTGAAGACAACAAACGGGATATCATTGTCCATTGAAAGTGAGCTAGCCGTCGTATCCATGACGTGCAAGCCCTTGTTGATAATGTCCAGTTGCGTCAGCTTATCAAACTTAACGGCATTGGGATCCTTGTTTGGATCGGCAGAGTAAATTCCATCGACTCCGTTCTTAGCCATTAAGATGGCATCAGCATTGATCTCGGCTGCCCGCAAAGCAGCGGTCGTATCCGTGGAGAAGTAAGGACTTCCAGTTCCCCCAGCAAAGATAACGACCCGTTCCTTTTCCAAGTGCCGAATTGCTTTCCGTCGAATGTACGGCTCAGCGATCTGCCGCATCTCAATAGAAGTCTGAACGCGCGTTGGCACACCAATTGACTCCAAGTTATCTTGTAATGCCAATGCATTCATGATGGTTGCTAACATGCCAATGTAGTCGGCTTGTGCGCGTTCCATGCCCATTTGAGCGCCAGCTTCGCCACGCCACATGTTACCGCCACCAACCACAATAGCGATTTGGATCCCTAAGTTATAGACATCCTTGACCTCTTCCGCTACGGTTTTAATTACTGGCGGATTGATCCCAAATCCCTTGTCACCGGCCAAAGCCTCGCCACTGAGTTTGAGCATAATCCGCTTATACTTTACGTCCGCCATTGTGTTTCCTCCTATTGTATTCTGACAATAATTCTATCATACTTACACCCGTTAGTGATAGTCAGGGGGTACGAAATCCCTGGTTTGTCACCAAAAAGTTTTTATTTTTACTTTTTGCTTAGTCGTTAATCCTAAATTAGTCTAATCTGGTCGCACTGCGGCTGCCAGGGATTCCGCCTGCTGTGGGGACGCTTCAGACTGGAAGAACACCAGTCTTCTCGCTCGCTTTTAAGCCGCGAAAGGCACGCGTCTTAAAAGTCGCCCATCCTGGTAGCTTACAGCTACCAGGATTTCCACGGCTGGCTACATCCCTAACCTCCTCTGGCTTCGACTTGATTTCTTTGGCAGCAAGCATTGAAATCCACGGCCACTTTGAACTCAATCATAGTATGTCTATCGTCACTGCTTACCGTTAAACAACCAGCGGTCAACAGGTCCCTGAAGTGTTCCTAACGTTTCAGCACCTATTTGTCGACCGGTAAGCCAAATAGATTACACGCTTACTCAATCAAACGATATGCTAGCCGACCCTAACAAAAAAGCGTAGGCCCCTTAGCGGAATCTACGCTTTTTTACGGTTTGCTTAACCGTTGATTTGGTCTTGAACTTCTTTGGCCAGGTCAACCGTTGGCTTTTCGATTCCTTCACCAACTTCGTAACGGACAAAGGTTACTAACTTGCCACCCTTGCTAGCAACGAATTGGTTCACAGTTTGGTCGCCATCCTTAACGAATGGTTGGTCAGCTAAACTGATTTCGGACAAGAACTTGTGTAAACGACCTTCAACCATCTTTTCGACGATCTTTTCAGGCTTACCTTCGTTCAAGGCTTCTTGCTTCAGGACTTCGCGTTCGTGTGCTAAACGGTCAGCAGGAATGTCGTCGCGTGAGACGAATTCTGGGTTGATCGCAGCAACGTGCATGGCAACGTCCTTAGCAGTTTCTTCATCGGCACCGTCTAAGACAACGACAGCGGCGATTTGGCCACCTTGGTGTAAGTATGCACCAAAGACTTGACCATCGGTCTTCTTAACAACGGCGAAACGACGTAATTGAACGTTTTCGCTGGTTACTTGAGTCGTCTTGATGATGGCTTCGTTTAACGTTTCGCCATCGTCAGCCTTCAAGGCTAAGGCAGCGTCCAAGTCAGCTGGTTGTTGCGCAGCAATCGTGTCAGCAACCTTGTCAACTAAAGCGTTGAACGTGTCGTTAGTTGCCACGAAGTCAGTTTCGGAGTTAACTTCGATGATGGCAGCGGTGTTACCACTAACCTTCACCCGAGCTAAACCGTTAGCAGCAACGTTGCCACTCTTCTTCTTTGCCTTAGCGATTCCCTTTTCACGCAAGAAATCGATGGCCTTGTCCATGTCGCCTTCAGAAGCAACAAGGGCCTTTTTAGCATCCATCATCCCAACTTGGGTCTTGTCCCGTAATTCTTTTACTTGTGCCGCAGTGATTTTGCTTGCCATGTGTAATGGCCTCCTTTTATAATTCATCTAATTCACCAAAAAAGACTGACTCAATCTCAGGCCATGAACGGTCCTAAACATTAAGCCAGCCTAAGGTGCTTTAAATCTAGTATTTGGAAAGTGCCGCGAACGACACCTTGCATTTAATTACTTGTTGTCGCCTTCAACGGCGTTAACGATGTCTTCCATCGAGTTGTCAGCGGTCTTCTTGTCGCCCTTAGCGGCAGCGGACTTTTGGCCTTCGAAAGTCTTTTCGTCAACTTGGTCTTCACCCTGACGGCCTTCAACGATAGCATCAGCCATCTTAGAAGTGATCAGACGAACGGCACGGATAGCGTCATCGTTAGATGGGATAACCACGTCAATTTCATCTGGGTCAGTGTTCGTATCAACCATCGCAACGATCGGAATGTTCAACTTTTGTGCTTCGTGAACAGCGATTTGTTCCTTGCGAGGGTCAACGATGAACATAACGTCAGGCAACTTAGGCATATCTTCGATACCGCCTAAGAAACGTTCCAACTTGTCTTGAGACTTCTTAAGTAAAGAAACTTCCTTCTTAGGAAGAACATCAAACGTACCGTCAGTAGCCATCTTCTTCAATGACTTCAGACGCTTGATCCGCGTTTGGATAGTTTCCCAGTTAGTCAAAGTCCCACCTAACCAACGATGGTTAACGTAGAATTGACCGGCACGGGTAGCTTCTTCTTCGATAGAGTCTTGCGCTTGCTTCTTAGTCCCAACAAACAGAACAACGGCGCCCTTAGCAGCTTCGTCCTTCATGTAGTTGTAAGCAACGTCGATCAACTTCACCGTCTTTTGTAAATCGATGATGTAGATACCGTTACGTTCCGTAAAGATGTATTGCTTCATCTTTGGGTTCCAACGACGGGTTTGGTGACCAAAGTGGACACCGGCTTCGAGCAGTTGTTTCATTGAAATAACAGCCATGATAAAATGCCTCCAAATAGTTTTTGATTTCCTCCCCCACGCTCAATTGACTGGAGAACTCGCAAGCGAGCACCCCTCCGGTCATCACGCGAGGTGTGAATTGGCGCATACGCACCGAAAGTTATTATACAAAACTGACCAGCTAAACACAAGCTAAATTCCTAAAATTTCCAATAAAATTGGCTTTCCCCGGAGAATATGGTAAACTGCTTAAGTCACAAATGAGGAGGAACCAGCATGATAAAAGCGGTCGTCTTCGATGTCGATGACACGCTCTATGACCAAAAGGCCCCCTTCACGGCAGCATTAGCACCCTTACTCAAGTTGCCCGAAGCCGCGGACCTTAGTTTGGCCTTTCAAACTTACCGGCAACAAAGCGCCGCAGCTTATGAACAAGTAGCCGCTGGTATTTGGTCTCACGAAGAAATGGCGGTTAAACGGTTAAACGCCGCTTTACGTAGCCAGAATATACCCTCGGTGACTACCGAGATAGCCTTAGCTTTCCAAAAAGCCTACTGCGCTGGTCTACAGAAAATCAAGCTTTTTCCCGGACTAGCCAATGCCTTGGATCAGCTCAAGGAACATTACAAATTAGGCATCATCACCAATGGTAAAACGCAACACCAATTGGCGAAAGTGATGCAATTAGAGATGCACCGGTGGGTCGACCGCGACGCCATCATGACGTCTGAAGAAACGGGATTGGCCAAGCCTGACCCGCAAATCTTCACCCTCATGAATCGCCGGCTGAACCTCCGCGCTAGTGAGGTCGTCTACATTGGCGATTGCTACAGCATGGATGTACGAGCCGCCAAAAAAGCTGGCTGGCAAGCGTTCTGGTTCAACCATCGTAACCAAGAAATGCCCGATGGCGACTGGATTCCAGATCAAACGGTTGGCGATCCCTTTGAGTTACAGGACCTGCTTCTCGCTTTGACCGCCATTGCCAAAGTCTAACCGGCATCTAAAAACAGCGACACTCCCCTTCGCGGAGAGTTGTCGCTGTTTTTTGTTGTTTTAACTAAAAGTTGAAAGATGAAATACCTGTCTCGCCCCAGCATTGGCAAGGATTCGCACCGTTAAGATAGTGTAAAATTGCCGCACTCCGGCTGACAGGAATTCCGCCTGCTGTGGGGACGCTTCAGCCTGGAAAACCACCAGTCTTCTTGCTCGCTTTGAAGCCACGAAAATCACGCGTCTCCAAAGTCGCCCGTGCTGTAAGCTGGCTGATGAATCGCCAGCCAACACCACCTCCACGGCCGGCTACATCCCTGTCCTCCTCCGGCTCTGACTGTGCTTTACCACGACAACAGTCGGAAAAACTGGAGACTTAGCGCTTTTGGTCCAATCGATAGTGACGGTTACAGTCATTATCTCCGTCGTCTACGCACACTGTATAAGCCGAGAGGTCGGTAGATATGGGCTCAGGCGCATCGTTCTACTTAGTTGACGGCGATTTCCCGTCGTCACTAGCTTTTAGCCACTTTTAGTTAAAACGCAACTTCGTTTTCTGCCTGACCAGTTTCAATCAGTTGTTTATTGTTGTTTAGCGCATATTGGACCATGTTCTTCACGGCCGTCTTGGTGTAGAAAGCAATGTGCGGCGTGATCAGCACGTTTTCGCGCTTCATCAGGTTCTTCAGCCGTTCGTCCGGAATGGCATCGAAACTGCCAAAGTCCGTATTGAAGATACCGACCTCGTCCTCATAGACATCTAATGCCGCACCGGCAACCTTGCCGCTGTCCAGTGCCCGAATCAAGGCATCCGTATCGATCAACGCGCCCCGGGCTGGGTTCAAGATCCACACGTGATCCTTCATCTTCGCAAAGGCCTCATCGTTGAGCATCTTGTTGTTGTCCTTAGTTGCTGGCGCGTGTAAGGAAATCACGTCGGCTTGAGCGTACAGGTCTTCCAACGTATCCACGTAGATGCCCTGCTTCTCCAATTCTGGGTTATGGAAAACGTCGTAGGCAATCACCTTAGCCCCGAAGCCTTGGTAGATCTTCATTGCCGCGCGGCCAATTCGACCCGTAGCGACGACCCCCACCGTCATTTTGTTCAGCTCATCAGCGATGTCCGGCGCCCAGGTCAAGTCCCCGTTGGCTTGCTTCCGATCAAACGTCGGTGTCCGCCGCAGTAACCGCATCAGTTGCGTCACGGTCAGTTCGGCGATGGCTTCTGGTGAGTAGGCCGGCACGTTGGTGACCTTGAAACCGTTTCGTTTGACCGCATCCGCGTCCACGTTGTCGACCCCGACGTTACGCAGGGAGAGGTTGGTGACACCATTTTCGGCCAAACGGTCAAGAACGGTTGCCGTGTAAGGTTTCTGTTGATAAACGACAGCGCCGTCGTACCCTTTTGCCAGGTCAACGGTCTGGTCGTCTAAGAGTTCCTTAACGGCCTTGACCTCGATGCCCTGTTGCTGTGACCACTGTTCTAAGTAAGGTTGTTCATCGTCTCGAATTCCATAGGCAATAATTTTCACAATAAGCTCCTCCTTAGGGTGCTGAACTATCTTAGTTGGCTATACGAATTCAGTCTACCATAGACACCGACATTTGCTTAATCAAATGCTTACCCAGTTATGGAGATACCTCGTTCAGCTAAGAAAGCAAGCTTCTTCGCTCGACTTTGGTGTTTGAAAGCCCATTCAGCGTGCAAGGCATCGTGTTTACTGGTAAATGACTCGCTGTACAAGACCTTCAACGGCCGATGAACCTTGGTATATTTGGCGCCCTTGCCTGCAAGGTGGGTAGCGAATCGTTTGGCCACGTCGGTGGTAAACCCGCCGTACAACGATTGATCCGCACAGAGTAAGACGTAGAAATAGTAGACTTTAGGACTCGCCATAGAGTAACGCCCCCACTTCGGCCGAATACTCCCCGTTTTCATCGTAAACGACTAAGGGTGCGGGAAAACGTAATCCACCAGGCTTGCCATCCTTAATGGCCTCGACTAAGACCATATTGGCTTCTTTGCCTGGCTTGGGATGGACCAAGCGAACGCGCTTAGGCGCTAACCGGTTCGCCGTCATCAACTCTAGCAGCTGCAACAACCGGTCCGGTCGGTGGACAAAATAAGCCTTCCCATTCATTTTGAGTAGCCCACTAGTCGTTGCCACAATGGTCGCTAAGTCCGTTGTGATTTCATGTCTGGCAATTGCCAAATAGGGATTGGGATTCTTCTGACTCTGCGGTAAATCGGCAAAATAAGGCGGATTACAGGTGACCACGTCCACGGAGTCCTTAGGGATCCACTGGTTGACCGTCGTCAGGTCTCCCTCATAGACGGTCAGTTGGTCCTCCAAGCCGTTCAAGGCAACACTGCGCCGGGCCATATCGGCCAATCGTGGCTGGAGTTCGACCTCGGCGATTTTTCCCTTAGTCTGATGACTCATGAACAGGCCGACCGCCCCATTACCAGCACACAGGTCGACCGTTTGGCTTTTGGCGCGCAACGGCAATTTCGCAAAATTAGCGAGTAATACGGCATCTAATGAGAACGCAAATACCTCGGGACTTTGAATGATTTGGATATCTTGACTATATAATTGATCGATTCGTTCGCCAGGTCTTAAGGTCGTCACAATCACCACTTCCTTTTCAAATATTTTTCAGATAACTTGCAACCGGGCCGCTTTTTTTGCATACTGGATTAAATAGCAACGTTGCGAGAGGAGTGCGACACATGTTTTATTCATTCTTACGTGGCTTGATCCGGGCCATCTTATTTCTGGTCAACGGCCGCGCCACTTACTTACACCGAGAAGACTTGCCGGACGGGCCGTACGTCTTGGTGGGACCTCACCGAACGTGGTTTGACCCCGTCTACTTTGCGTTAGCCGCCAGTCCTAGAAAGTTTAGTTTCATGGCAAAAGAAGAGTTGTTCCAAAACCCCATTTTCCGATGGCTGCTCTATCATGTCAATGGTTTTTCGGTAAATCGCGATCATCCGGGGCCTTCGGCAATTAAGACGCCCGTTCGCATCTTGCGCCAAGGCGACCTGTCACTGATCATGTTTCCGTCCGGCTCACGGCACTCCGCCGAGCTAAAGGGGGGCGCTGCGGTTATTGCCAAAATGGCTGGGGTTCCCTTAGTTCCCGCCGTCTACCAAGGCCCGCTGACATTTAAACGGTTATTTTCACATAAAAATGTCACCGTGGCGTTCGGAACGCCCATCACCATCGACCGAAAGCTCAAGCTCAATGAAGAAGGCCAAGCACAAATCGAAAAACAGATGCAGGCTGCCTTCGACAAACTCGACCAGGAAATCGATCCAAATTTCCACTACGTCGACGTCACCGGCAAAAAAGACTAACCTCAACTTAACTTACAAGAAAAGACCTCACCGATTAACCCCAATTTAGGGGCTAACCGATTAGGCCTTTTTAATTTCGAATGTTAGGAAAATACGTGAGTTAACTGCTGTAGTACTGTCAGGTTAATCATGTGAGTACAACCAAAAGATAATTTAATAGCTCCTCACAACTGATAGCCACAAAAGGTATTGTGTCAACCCACAGCACACTCAGCTGCTGAACCCGGCATCACCGCCAGAAAGCCCAGTCAGAGCTGGAGACAGCCAGGAATGCAGCCGCAGTGTGGTCATTTCGACACAATCTAGCCTACTCTTCATGTGCCGCGTTCTGCAGCTGAATCATGTCGTAGTAGTAGCCCTGTTGCGCCATCAACTCGTCGTTTGTCCCGCGTTCAACGATTTTTCCTTGGTTCAGGACCAAGATCAAATCGGCATTTTGAATCGTGGAGAGTCGGTGAGCAATGGCAATCGTCGTTCGGTTCTCTTGAATCCGGTCCAATCCATTTTGAATCATGGTTTCGGTTTCAGTATCAACGTTGGCCGTGGCTTCATCTAGGATCAGAATCTTCGGATCGGTCACCACTGTCCGGGCAAAGGTAATCAATTGTCGTTGCCCAGCGGAATATTCCGTCCCCCGTTCCAAAACGGGTGTGGCGTAGCCCTTAGGCAAGCGTTCGATAAATTCGTCGGCCTGAACAAAGTGTGCCGCCTGTTGAACCTGGTCATCCGAAATAGTCGGGTCAAACATCCGAATATTGGTCTGGATATCCCCGTAAAAGAGCTGGGGTTCCTGCAGGACTAGGCCCATCTTCGACCGCAGTTCTTCGGCCGGGTACTCACGAATATCGCGACCGTCGATCAAGACTTCGCCGGACTGAAATTCGTAGAACCGCATCAGCACGTTGATGGTCGACGTCTTCCCGGATCCCGTTTGCCCCACTAAGGCCACCGTCTGACCGGGCTCCGCGACAAACGACACATCCTTTAGCACCGGATGCTCTTGGTCGTAAGCAAACGTCACGTGCCGGAATTCAACTTTTCCCTCCGTGATTTTTGCATCGGCTACCGGGTGTTGGGCTGGCGCAAGCGTCTGGTCATCAACGACCTTTAACACCCGTGACCCCGCAACCATCCCGTTTTGAAAGTCACTCAGACTATCCATCATGTTGCTCATAGGACTGTAAAAGTTGTTGAGGTAGGTAATGAACGCGTAAATAACCCCGGCGGCCACGACCTCGTGCAATCCCCTAATTCCGAAGATGCTCAACACAATGACCGTTCCTAACGCGTAAAACAGGTTAATGATAGGACTCAACAGTAATGAGTTCGTCCGAATCATGGCCTTACGCGTACCGTAATACGCCTCGTTAGTTTTTTCAAAGCCAGTAGCTGTCCGTTTCTCTTGCCGAAATTCCTGAATCACACTGATTCCCGTAATGGCCTCGGCAAGTTTCGTGTTCAGCTCACTCAGCCGTTCCCGCATCCGCCGATACACCTTGGAGCTGTAATGCTGGTAATACCAAATGGTGACGGCCAGAAACGGCACCAAGATCAGCGTCCACAAGGCCACCGTCATATCGGTGACGGCCATCGCAATAAACGACGAGATGACCGCAAAGATTGCCAGCATCAGCGTGTTTAATAAGGCCCAAAAGTTGGAGAACGTCATGGTATCATTCATCAACCGCGAAAGAATCGAGCCCCCCGGTGTTTGGTCGAAGTAGCGCATTCCCTTTTTATGCAGTTGGTTGAATAATTTACGCCGGACATTTTCGAGCATGTACTCGGCACCCATGGTACTCGTGTAGTTCTGCCAAAATTGCATGACGGCTCGCGTCAGCATCCCCAGAAAGTACAGCCCGGCAAACATCCACATGATGGCGATGGTCGCGTTACTGGTTCGCAGATAGCGGTCCATGTAGGTCTGGAGTAACCAGGGCAAGAAGACGTTGACCGCACTGATTGTGGCCGAAAGAATGACGGACACAATGAAGAACCATTTGTAGGGTGCAGCGAACTTAAACAGCCGCCCAATCACCGTTAACTGTTCCTTAGTGGTCATGCTGTGCGCCCAAGCTGATTCGTAAGGCTTATCTGCCATTATTGAACGCCTCCCTTCACTTGTGTTTCCAGCTGTTGCTGGTTAAACATCCGTTGATACCACCCGTGGGCAGCCATCAACTCGTCATGCGTTCCCCGTTCGATCACGTGCCCATCGTCCAGTACGATGATCTCATCGGCGTTCATGACCGAACTCAGTCGGTGAGCGGAAATGATCGTCGTCTTGTTGGCCCGTTCAGCCTTCAAGTTTGCCAAAATCTCGGCTTCCGTTTCGGCATCGACCGCGGACAACGCATCATCCAAAATCAGAAGCTCCGGATTGATCAACAGGGCTCTGGCGATTGCCAACCGCTGTCGTTGACCCCCAGACAGTGAGATTCCCTCTTCGCCGACCTGCGTATCGTAGCCTGCCGGTAAGTTGTCGATCTGCCCAGCAAGGTCACTCTTGGCCGCGGCCGTTTCAACCTCTTCCTTCGTGGCTTCAGGCCGCGCAAACCGAATATTTTCAAAGATGTTCGTTGAGAACAGGAAGCTTTCTTGGGGCACGTAACCAATGGCTGGCAAATAACTATCCAATGCATAGTCCTTGATGTTGTGACCGCCAAAAACAATGTCCCCATCGTAGTTGTCGAATTCCCGTAAAATCAATTTCATAATCGTTGACTTTCCAGCACCGACCCGACCGACGATTCCTAGCGTGTGACCGGCTGGCAACGTAAAGTCGATTCGTTTAAGACTGGCACCGGCGTCATCTGGATAATCAAATTGTGACACGTGATAGTCCAGTGTCCCCTGGGGCCGTTCGGTAATCCCATTCGTCCGATCGATGATGTGCGTCTTTTGTTCCAAGAGCTCCATGACCCGATCATAACTGGCATTCCCCCGTTCCATGGTGTTAAAGAGCATTCCCACGGCAAACATCGGCCAAACCATCATTGCCAAATAGCTGATGAAGGAGACCAGATTTCCAATTGTGATTACGTTGTGGACCACAAAGAGCCCACCCAAGACGATAGTTGCGACATACGAAATGGAGATGACCAACGTAATCGACGGGTCAAAGAGCGAATCCAAACGATTCACGCACCGGTTAATGTTGATGGTCCGCGCCACTTGCGAATCGAAGTCCGCGACATCGGCGTCATCCTGGCCGAGGGCCTTGATGACTTTAATGCCGCTAATACTTTCCTGAGCCTTATTGTTCAGCCGCGAAAAGGCCGCCTGTGACTCACCAAAAGCTCGATGGATCTTTTGCCCTAAGTACCAGGAAATAACGGCTAAGAATGGAAATGGAATAATCGCCAACAACGTCAGCCGCCAGTCAATCAGGGTCATCATGGCAATCAGCGTGGTCCCACCAGTAATAATGGCATCCGCAAACTGCAAGATCCCGCCACCGGCAACTCGTTGGACGGCTTCCAGGTCATTAGTTGCGTGCGCCATCAAGTCCCCAGTCCGATACTTTTGATAGAAGACCCGATCCATCCGCATAAAATGGTTGAACAACCGGTTACGCAGCAGTTGTTCCAGTCGGGCCGCACCACCCCAAATCGCATTACGCCAAATATAGCGCGTACCATATTGCGCCAACGCAGCGAGCGTGATCAAGCCAAGGTCAATGAGCAATAAGCGCATCGTCATCGACTGCCCGTGAATGCCGTCCACCATGTTACCGATGATCCGTGGGGGAATAATGGCAATTAGAGCCGTTAGCAACAAACCAATAATTCCAGTCAGGTATCGCCGCCATTCTAGTCGGAAATACCACGACAATTTGTGAAAGATACTCACGAACACCCCTCCTAAAAATTAGAATATGATTAAAATATAACACAGACTTTTTAATTTTACCGAAATTTAAATAAAATGCAACTAAAAAAACTCGCTTCCAAGAAATCTGGAAGCGAGTCTGAAAAAACCAAGACTATTTTTTCTTACGTGGTGAAGACGCGTTTTGTTGCATCGCGTTCATCATTTGATGTAATTTCCGTTGGGATGGCTTTTGCCCCATCTGCAACATCATCGCACGTAATTGGTCTTCGTTAATTGGCGGATTATCTTTCAGGTATTTCTCCATGTACTTGCGTGCGCCATAAAAGCCACCGGCCGCACAAGCTAAGCCGACAACGATGACGATTAAGATCCAGATCCAAGTTGCCAAGACGATTTCCCCTCCTTCATTGAAGTCATTCATTTAACAATTCTACACAAACTTAAGGTAAATTAAAAGCGCGAATCCCGGAAAAAGACGCGCTTACGCAATTAATTATCCCGTAAACCCTTTTTTCGCTGAATTTCACGGACCTTTTCGGGGGTAACTTCTTTCCCGTTTTTGTCGTAGACCTGCATCATTTCAACCTGACTTCTGAAGCTTTCACGGAACAACTTCAGGTATTGCTTACGCAAATGGTCCCGTTCTGCGGTCTCATCATCGGTTAAGCCCTCTGCTTTGGCTTTGTGGGCCAATTCGTTGATTCTTGCTAATAGGGTGTCCATTGTTGGTTCTGCCATGAACAATCCTCCTTTAAAGTATTTGATTGTGTTCATTGACGTCACGGCGACTATTTAGTCATTTATTTCGAACGTCAGTAGCTGGGAAAA
>NZ_AZDP01000123.1:3969-5106 GCF_001435525.1 Levilactobacillus koreensis JCM 16448 | reverse complement strand
CCCCCGCTTTCAAGCCACAATCCATCATATCAGGGTTATTTTCAGAATTCAACTCATTTAACCGAACATCTGTTTGAAAACGGCGACAACCTATGCTAAACTAAGACTAAACTATACTACGAATGACGAACGAGGTGGCAAAATAATATGAGCAAAGCTTCTGAAAGTAAACAAATCGCCGTTCTTCGCTTCATTTGGGAACGGGTCAATGAAAAAGGGTATCCCCCGACCGTCCGTGAAATTGGTGAGGCCGTTTCCCTATCTTCAACTTCGACGGTTCACGGTCACATCGCCCGCCTGACAAAGAAGGGGTTGCTGACTAAGGACCCAACTAAGCCCCGCGCATTGGAAATCACGCCAGCTGGCTTGGAGGAACTCGGGGTTCACGAAAAACAAACACAGATTCCCGTTTTAGGCACCGTTACTGCTGGTGAACCCATTCTAGCCGTTCAGGAAGCCACGGATTACTTCCCGGTTCCCCCTGAATTTGATCAAGATGAGGACGACCTCTTCATGTTGACGATTCGCGGCGAAAGTATGATCAACATCGGTATCTTGAATGGTGACCAAGTCATCGTTCGCCGGCAACAATCCGCCGACAACGGCGACATCGTTATCGCCATGACTGAAGAGAACGAGGCCACGTGCAAACGATTCTTTAAGGAAGCTGACCATTTCCGTTTGCAACCCGAAAACGACACCATGGCCCCAATCATCTTGAATCACGTTAGCATCTTAGGTAAAGTCGTTGGGCTATTCCGCGACGATGTTCACTAACCATTGTAAATGAATGAGGGCCTGGGACTTTTGTCCCAGACCCTCATTTTGTTCCGAATATCTATGGTCAAAACGGACGACAAAGACTAGTCAATGAGCATTAACTAGCCCACCTTCTGTCCCGTTCTCCTTTTTTCAATCTTGTTAAATAACTTTGCCATGATAATGACTCTCGGGCAACGTGCTAAAGTCGTATGCTGCCAGAGCTTCTGCTTCGCGTACGTAAGCATGGAGGCCTTCAGCGATCATCAGATTTAAGATGGTCTCCTTTTCGTGGAGAATCACAACGGGCTTCTTTAGGTGAAAGGCGTACCCAATTTCAAAGGCGGTACCAGAATCCACTTGGTCGTCGACAAAATC
>NZ_AZDP01000123.1:0-3928 GCF_001435525.1 Levilactobacillus koreensis JCM 16448 | reverse complement strand
TTGCGTGGCCCATTCGGGAGTACCGACGGTCAAGCCGGGAATCTCGCCCAACCGGGGGCTAAAGACATTGTCAACCCGCGGATTAGCGGCTAAGGCCTTTTCTACGCGTTCAATTCGGGAAATCTGTTCGTCATCAAAAAACGGTCCTGCTAAGTAAACGTTGGTCACACTAATCTCCTCATTTCTCTAAATTGTCCGTGGTCGCCAATCATCGTAAATTGACGGTCTAACGGGATGACTTTATTATACTGGAAAGCTTAACTTTTTACGACATATTTTTAATTAATATTCGGTTATAAAATGATAGTTTAAGCGTTTTCACCCTAATGTGACCTAATGTTCGACTATTTTACCAACCGGTTGGCCTTGATTTATTCTATAACTGATTCATGCTATACTAATGAAAACTAATTTAACCGTTTTTTCTGGTCACAGACATGTGGCCAGTACCTGTGGGGAGGAATTCATATGGTTCTGGGCTTTGCCATCATCTGTGGTCTAATTACCATCATTGCTATTTTTTCATTAACGCTTGCGATTCAACGCCGCGAGTCTAAGGTCGGTCCTGGACTGGTACTGGTAATTGCCCTCCTCCTAACCGGAATTTCGGTATGGAAGTTACCCTACTGGTCGCATGAATCAGCTGCGCCGACTACTAGTCACACCGTGAAGAAGGCAAAATTAAAGTCGCAATCCGGTCAGGCTTTCGGTTCCAGCACGACAACTACCGACCGGCGCAGCACGGAGAAGAAAATTCAGCAGCAATTGCAGTCATCACTAAAGGACATGGGGACGGTCGTCTTCGACCATCAATCGAAAACCTATGAAGTCACCGTCACCAACGCCAACCTCAAAAAAACGATTGCGGCCCTGAAACAAGATCCCAGTCAGGCCAAGCAAGCAAAATGGCCGCAATTTACCAACGGTTTTGCTAAAACCAGTGCCTCTTTGAAAAAGTCATTGGGCAACGGCTACACCTTTAAGATTAAGGTCGGTAACCAAGCTCCCGTGCTAATTTTTAAGGATGGTTACATCATCAAAAATAGTTTTGAATAGTGCCAATAAGCTTAGACGACTAGTGTCTAGGCTTTTTTCTTTACGATAACCTGTGCATCAATCATCGGTCGCAGTCTCTAAGCATACATTCCACACAATTGCCGGTACTTACTACTGAAATAACGTTGAAGGTTTTGCTTTGTCCCCTAACGGAAGTGCCAGTCTCAGCTGAGGAGGCCCAGACACCTTGTCCTTACCGTTCCAGCCCACGCCTAACGGCCACTAAGGCAAAGGAGCATTTAAGTGGTCACAACGATATCAAAGTGATATCATTAAGCTATCATTAGGAGGCAAGAATCATGGCAAAAGACAAACAAAAACGTTTTTTACTACGAATGGACGACAGCCTGTTCGAACGCCTGTCTAACGCTGCTGACGCCGATGGTCGGAGCATCAACGCCTACATCGTTAAGCTGCTCTCTCAGGCCGCCCCGCATGGCAACTGGGAGCAGCGCCAGTTGATCGGTCGTTCTTTGTCTGGTAAAGATCTCGACACCAAGTCCGGCCTCGTGTTAGTTGCTGGAATTTACTATCGGTATCTTCTCGAATCACCTGAGAAGCCCGATCCTACCGCCAGCTATACTATCACAGAGAGTAACGGCAACATCTTAACGCTTAAAAAAATCTAGGGGGAATCGGAATGCTCGGAATCAGAATCGTTCGTCAAAATAATGAAGGTTTAGTTGAAACGTTGGGAAAATACAAGCGGAGCGTCACTTCCGGAATTCATTTCTACTTGCCACTGATTCAAAAGATTCGCACGGTTAGCCTAGCGATGACACCCCTGGCTCTGCCTAATTATTCTGTGATCACCAAGGATAACGCCGATGTCTCGGCCAGCCTGACTCTCAACTATCACGTCACCAACTCCGTCAAATACCAATACGAAAATACGGACTCCGTGGAATCCATGGCGCAACTGGTTCGCGGTCACCTACGGGATATCATCGGGCGGATGGATCTGAACGAAGCCCTGGGCTCAACGGCCAAGATCAACCTGGAACTCGCTACGGCCATCGGTGACTTGACCGATACCTATGGGATCAACGTCGACCGGACCAATATTGACGAACTAACGCCTTCCAAGGCCATTCAATCCGCCATGGACAAGCAGTTGACCGCCGACCGGGAGCGAATCGCCACCATCGCTCAAGCCGAAGGTGAAGCCAAGTCCATTGAGTTGACGACGAAAGCCAAAAACGACGCCCTCATGGCCACGGCGACCGCCGAAGCCACAGCTACTCGCACCCGAGCCGACGCCGAAAAATATCGCATCGACACGGTCAACTCCAGTTTAGGCAACGCGCAACCCGGATTCTTTGAAAATCAATCAATCACGGCCTTTAGCGACCTTGCCAAATCGCCAGCCAATGTTGTGGTGGTCCCAAACGACCACATCGCTGACCTTGGTCAGATTCCCGCAATCGGTGCCGCACTGAAAAGTGGCTTAGCAACACCACCAAAGACACGGCCTAAAGCTTAAGACTCTAAAAAAGGTGTCCTAATCTCCGAAGTGGAAATTGGGACACCTTTTGTGACTCAAAAATTACTGTTTACGATATTGTCGCTGTTCGTGTTGCCGCCCCGCCAAGTAGTAGGTTGCTGTCTCTTCGCCCACTGCGAGTTGTTCATCACGACTATTGTTACTGAGCTGGCTAGTATAAATTTGCTCATAATCCGCGACAGACACTCGTCGTCGATCTGCAAGCTGCTTAGCCAACTGCTCCTCGGCAAAGCCATCACGGAAGTTCGGCTGCAAGACCCCACTAAAGAATTCGCCCTCAGCACCCGATCCGTAGCTGAAGAACCCGATGCGGTCGTTGGCGACTAATTGCCCGTGCCGCAGCAGCGACAAGAAGCTCAGGTAGAGTGAACCAGTATACAAGTTGCCCACGTTGCGATTGTCCTCTTGACTAGCCTCAAAGGCCGCCGTCAAGCTCGCCTGTTGTTCGGGCGTGGCCTCCGGTAAAATCTGCCGCAACCCCTTCCGTCCCATTTTAGTAAACGGCAGATGGAAGGCAAACGCGGCAAAGTCGGCAATCGACCGCTGCGTCTGTTGCTGATAATCCGTCCAGACCGTTTTAAAGAAGTCCAGATAGACGTTGGTCGAGTATTTCCCATCAACCAGTGCTTCGGTCCGGTAAGTCGGCCGCCAAAAGTCCATGACGTCTTCCGTGTGATAACTGCTGACATCGTCCAAGGCCAGGATGGTCGGGTCGGCGGTCACTAGCATGGCAACGGCCCCACCGCCTTGAGTCACTTCACCAGCCGTACGTAACCCGTAGCGGGCAATGTCCGCACCAATGACCAAGACTTTTGCTTGCGGATGAACCCGTACGTAGTCGGCGGCTAGCTGCAACCCAGCCGTGGCCCCGTAGCAAGCTTGTTTTAATTCGATGGCGCGCGTGTTTTGAGGCAAACCCAGTAAGTGGGCCAGATAGACGGCCGTGGCCTTGGAATTATCGATGCCTGATTCGGTTCCGAATAGCACCATCCCGATTTTCGCTTTGAGCGCCGGTGTCAAAATCTGTTCGGCCGCATTTGCCGCCATCGTGACCACGTCTTGTGTTGGTGGAATCACGGCCTGCTTGGATTGCCCAATCCCAATTAGATATTTGTTGGGGTCTTCCCCGCGTGCGGTGGCAAGCTCCGCCATATCGACATACATTCCGGGGGTGTAAAATCCAATCTTATCAATTCCTACTACCGTCATGACCTAATTCCTCCTGTACGTTTCCGTGAAAAATTCTACGCTAACCATACCATTTTAAGCGGGTTACTAGCAAATATCATCCATTTGTATGATACAATTTTCTCCAATCGAGTAGGAGGTAGCCGATTATTTCGGCTACCGACCTCTCACACCACCGTA
>NZ_AZDP01000122.1:28548-45151 GCF_001435525.1 Levilactobacillus koreensis JCM 16448 | reverse complement strand
ATCTCGATTCAGGCCTACCTATTTTGGTGAGAAATCTTGTTGATGAATAATCCGGGATAAAAGAAAGAAAAGAAATCCACGAATCATCGGAAGAATTTGTCATTTTTTCATAAAAAATAAGCCTTTCACCAATATCTGTCCTAAGTGACCGAAATTCAGTGGAAGGCTTATTAAAAATAATCGTACCCAATTCTTATGCTGCTCAGGCTCTTCTTGAACGTGGATAATTGAGAAACTCTAAAGAATTGCCATCTTACCTCTCATCATTTACATAATCCAAAACCAAGGGAATAGCAAAAAGCGCCAAATCGTTTCACTTAACCCCACGTTGTGATTAATATCCCGCTTATCAATCATTGAATCGAGAATAACCAATAATGCTCCATTTAAAAAGAATATAAGCCCAGCAAGTGCTGTTGTCCAGTCAGTTACGAATATCTTATAAATTAACCATCCTAACGCGAGAATATACAAGATTCGTGAGCAATTTCTTCCAATCTTCAGCCATTTTAGAATGAGCACTACCCCCGAAATGACACTTACTTTTAAAATACAATTGTCACTATAAGCCAAGCTATTTTTTTTGCAACAGATTTATTTGCTATGTGGTGTGAAGTTAAGTATTTGGTAATCGCGCTTTCTATAGTCCCATCAAAACCTGCAGAGTAGTTTGCGATAGCATTAATTGTTTTCCAGTTAACTTTAACCGGAAAATACCATTTTTTTGTCTGCTTTTCCCACCACGTTTTCCCCATCTTCTTCAGAAAAGCTTTCATAGCTTTTCCAGCAACCTTTGCCCCCATAGTCGCTTTTCCACGTTTGTCTCTTGTAGTAATAAATCCTGTTGCCTCTTCAGGATCTACCCCCTTGCTTTGTAAGTAAACAGCAAACTCATAGTCAAAATCATCTCTATCATCAATAAGCATTAATTTATTAAACTCTGCTTGATCAACAATTGATATTGCCGGTTCACCCGTACTCTTATCAGTACTTTCTTCGGTTACGTCATCTGCACTCGCACTAATCTGAGTAGAAGAAATGGCAATCCCTTCACATACCATCAGACTACTTACAAGTATAATACCACTCTTAAACAATCTATTCTTTTTCAAAATAATCTCGTCCTTATCTATAAGTAAAGCATTTACCCATAATTTATAAAACCACATTCACCATAAGCTGTAACTATTATTAACACGTGGTTAAAGTTCTATGGCATCTTATTAATAATATTAATATAATAAAAAACGTCACATAACTAAAGATATCAAGTTTCTATACGGATTGTAACAACTTGGCAAAACGCCCCGCTATCGTCAATAAGTACCGTTTCTCTACGTATGGCGGGCTATGGCGCCGTAACCCAGACGCACATTCTGGACTTCTTTAAACCTAGTGACGCCGGGAACTTCTGGCTGTATACGTTTACGATGAGTTGGCCGCTAGTGCTGATCTCATTGGGAATTTCGATTGGAAATATTTTACATGAACCGAAGACCCGTGAAGTGGCGCAACGGTCAATTTCGCACGAAAAATAAGCGTATCGTCAGTCACCAAGTTCACTGAGCGTTTCCCTACCCTAATCCCCTAGCCAATGCTATACTGTCCCCACGAATCACAAATCACCGGCCACATCTCCCCTAACGAAGACGTGGCCGGTGGTTTTTTAATTAGTTTTAGAACCCATTATATTGATCGACTTGAAAATCCAACCCATTGGTAATCCCGCAATTCAATAGCCAAGCCACACTGAGTCCAATGAATATCATCGCAATTATTCGACGGTAACGCAGCTTGATAAACCGTGACTGGTGGGGTGTTGGCAAGAAGTGGAAATAGCCTGGACTTTCCTCCGGCATGTACAAAATGACTAGCCCAAAGAAGTCGATGAACGTGCTAACGATTCCGTTGCCATCAAAGAAGTTTCTTCCGATAAAGGCCTGGGGAAGAAAGAGCAACACACCCAAATATAGCAAGTAAATGACGGCAATATCAACCGTGAGTTTTCGTCTGAAGGCTGCCCAATACCGCGTTCCGAGCGGTAACACCTCTAGCAGAAAATACCCGGCCGTAAATATCAGCAACACCGTCAGCGAACGTATCGGCTGGACAAACAGCCACTTAACGCCTAAGATTTGAACCAGCCAAACCAGGCTTAGTAAAAGACCATTGTAAACACGTAGTAGTCGCGTCAACGATGCTATTTCTGTATTAAACAACACTTATCGTCATCTCTTTTGCCTATAAAATTTAATTTCACGGACAGCCACTCAACTTGGAGGAAAACCATGGAAGCTATCACTTATTCGGACTTTAAAAAAAGGATCAAGTTTTACTTAAACCGCATTACAGACGATTTTGAACCCCTAACCATCACGCGTAAACATCGTCCAAGTGTTGTCATCATCTCCGAAAAAGCCTATAACAATCTGCTAGAAAACCAATTTATTTTAAGCAATCCAGCAAACGTAGCTTGGCTTGAAGAGTCCAGAAAACAACTTGAAGCCAGCCGCACCGCCAAAAAACAGCATTAGTCACTAAAGGGCCATGACACACGTCACAGCCCTCTTTTTGTATACCGAACATTTAAGAACGGTTTCAGTATATGCAATTTTCAGTACAAGAAGCCGACCAACGCCTTTGTTTTTCCCGCGAACAAACTAAGCCCGGGCCAAGCGCCGCCGTAAAACTTCTGCGTACAGTAAGCCGACCACGATGGCGACCACCAAACCGAACCACGCAATCGCCACCGTCCAGCCGTTTGCGAGGAAGGCAAAGACGACCGCGCCGCCCGGAACCGTCAGCTGAATCACGGTGTAGAACACGCTTAGAATCGACCCGATCGACTCCTCCGGCAATTCCGTAATCATTTCCGCTTGGATGCGTGGATTGAGCAAGCCAATCAGGACCCCATTGACCAAGATACAGGTGACCAGGATGTAGCGATTCTGCAGCCACAATAGGTTGGCGCTGATGACGCCACTCACGCCGATCACCAGCGTCAGGTTTGCCGGAATCGACAGCCACGTCACTCGTTTCATCGGCGTAAATGACCCCAGAATCATCCCCACCGACTCCACCATATCGATCAGCGCCACGGTGTAGCCGAAGTTGCCAAACAGTAGCCGTTTTTCTTGAATGTAGGACAGGTTCAGTAGCGTACTCTGGCCAGAGCCAATGAAGTTGACGATGGAGAAGGCCACCATAAATCCGGTGACGGTCGAAAACGTCTTTAATAGTTTAAAATTTTTCATGCTAGTCGTAAAGAAGTGGTGAATCTCACGCCGGACCCCAAGAAAGGCCGTGTGGTGTTGAAATAGGCTGCTCCTCAACTGGCGGAACTGTTGCCGTGCGACCCACAGAATCAGGAAAGCCGCGACAAATGACACCGCGTTGAGCAGGCCAAAGAGCACGTAGTTGTAGTGCAAGGCGGCAATCAACCCCGCACCGACTAACCCGCCGACCAAACTAATCGTGGACCCCACCCCACTTTCAAAGCCACGGGCTTCAGCCAAGTCGTTCGCTGTCACCACATCCTTGATCACGGCGAGGGACACGAACGAGCTGAAGCTGCCGGCGAAGTCGCTGACGATGTTGATAAGCAGGAGCACGGTGAACACCCACCAGCTGGGACGAAAGGCAATCAACCCACTAAGTAGGAGAAACAGCGCGGCTTGGAAAAATTTCACGCCAACCATACTGCGGTAATGGTTGTTCGCCTCATCGGCCAGATACCCGGCGATGATGTCCAGCAGAAAGGGAATCGTCGCCACCACGGAGGCAATGCTGACGGCCAGCTTGGCGTTGGGCATCCCCCGCGCGTAAATCACGAAAACAATATTAAATAACGTTGACCCCAGCATGCTGATAAACGTTGCCAGCGTCAGCAGGCGGTAACGCCTGTTGTGTAGAAAGACCGTCATGCCGGTCAGCTCCTCTTTACTCGAACTTGGTGTGGCGGATGACGGCTAGAAAGTACAGGCCATTCAAAACCGTAGCGCCACCATAAATCAATTGCGGCCAAACGACGGCCCAGTGCGTGACCATGACCCCACCGAGTGCCGAGCCGATCGGAATCATAGCGGAGATTAAGCTCTCGTTGATGGTCGAAATGCGGCCCAGGACCGTGGCGGGAAAGGCCGACTGGACATAAGCGATGAAGTTGATATTCATCATACTGACGAACAGTGCACTCATTGAAATCAAGAAAACCGCCACGACGCCCTGCCGACTCACGGCCAGCAGCAGCCGACACCCGCCGCCCAGAATCAAGCAGCCGCCAGCAAAGGAAATCAGGCGGTTCCCGGTAAGCGTCAATTTCTGCACCAGCAACGCGCCCACGAGACCACCCACGGCGATGCCGGTCAGTAGCGCGCCGTAACCCCACGCCTGACCACTCAGATAAACGCGGGCGAACCGCGGCAAGGCAGCATCGGCAGCCCCGTAGAACAGGTTGACAGTGGCGAATGGAATCAGCACTTTCAGCATAAATGGGTGCTGGGCGAGCGTTTGCCAGCCGACTTTCAGCGACCGGCCGTAGGACTCTGTAGCAACGTTTGCCGAACTGGCTGGCCTGAGTCGCAACAGCTTGAAGACCAGCAAGGCGACGCCAAAGACCGGCACTGCCAGCAGAAGTGTGTGTTGCACGGACAACAACGACAGGAGCGCCAAGACGGCCCCGTTGAGAATCAGGTCCAACACCTGGTAACTCATTTGAAACAGGCCGTTGACGTGTAGGAGGTCGGCGCCACTGGCAAGCAGCGGCAGGAGCTTGTCCTCCGTGGGGTAAATCAGAGCGGAGCTGATGGTCGATAGGAGAAGAAACAACAGGAGGAAGACGCCAAGGAAACTCCCATTTAGCCGCAACGCCATGCCACCGACTAGTACGAGAGCCAATATGACCTGACTGGCGGTCGCCCCCACCAACACGCGTTTCACCCGTACCCGGTCCAAGATGGGGCCGAGCAGAAATGAGAGCGCATCCACCCCGGACGTGATGACAAAGACCGCCGTGACGAACAGTGCCGACTGATAGCGCGTGTTAAAGTACCACAGCACGGACATGTAGATCAGGCTGTCGCCGATGTTGGTGAGTATGCGGCCGGCTAGGAGCTGGCGGATGGTTGCGGTGTTGGTGGTTGTCATGGGAAGGCCTCGCTGTCGGAATTGGTTGAATTAAGAGAAGTATATCATAATTTTCTCATCTTTTTTTAATAAAATAAACTTTTATCGATTTCTTGGCGGCTTTGCTTAACAAACTGAATACTAAGAATGCATTGCAAGTCGTCTAGCCGTGCGCTACTTATTTTTTCCAATAGCGTTATCGTCTTCTTCCCAGTGGTCGCTAGCAACCCAGCGTCTTCATCATTTTACCGGCAATCCTATACTGCAGGCGTTGAAAATCGTCCCGACAAAAATAGAGAATAAAAAATCGGCTCATTGCCAACACCACTTCTGGTAGGCAATGAACCGATTTACTTTCTAATTTCAGATGAATTTAACCAAAACCGTTGTAGATAGATGAGCTACTGGAACTAACTGTGCTACCGCCAGGGATACTCTGCTCACCACCGGATTCGCTTTCAGATTCAGAACCAGTGCCAGCCTCCTCGCTAGAAGAATCGGCGGAAGAAGAACTGGCGGAACCAGTCCCATCGTCCACCCAGCCATTGCTGAGGTCTTGACCAGCTACAGCACCCGGTGCGTTCGTTAGCTGCCAGTAAATTGTCCCCGTATACGTTGTGGACGTACTACCGGAATAAATACTTGGCAAGGCATCAAGGTACATCCCACTAGCTGGCTTAACCAGGCTTTGATTTTCCTTCGACCAACCGTCGACGACGTTCATTCCATTAGTCATATCTCGTATCCGCGTACCAGCCGCAACCTCAACGGCACTCGCCATGGATTGCTTATTACCATCGGCGTCAACGTAAACCATATGACCAGCCAATGTCCGGCCGTCATCATTAGAAGTTAGATCAGTCGCCTGTGCCAGCACACTCCAAGGTGTACCAGTTGATTGCGTATCCTTAACGAAAACTTCGGGACTAGTCTTTGGTGCAAACAAAGTCTCTTTAGAAGGCACTGGAACCGAGCCAAAGTCCATAATTGGACTAATAGACGTAAACTCTAAAGTACTAGGACTTCTGACAACCTTCACTGCTTGCGTCCCATCCGTTGCAAGCTTTGAATCGGAATTAGAGGTAGCAGCAACATCAACAGTTGTTGATTCGCCCTCTTTTAGATTAGCAATCTGAGTAGCCAAATTCTTCTCCGTCGAACTAAAGGTCACATCGGAGTTAGAAACAGCCGCACCATTATGGGTCACTGTGATTCCCGCTTCTTTTACTAACCAATCCAGAATTTGTGAGTCTGACTTACCAGAGATATTGTCATCTATGCTGTCCGTATCAACATACGTTGGCGAGTTAGCTACCTGGAGATCTAGAACCTCTTTAATACTAACACCCTTCCAGATAACATCCCCAGTATCATTAAATTCATAAACATTAATTCCGCTAGTTAAGTTGGCAACAGCATCCGGTAGAGAAATCGAAAATTTACCATCGGAACCGATATTAGCGACATAGCTTACTTGTCCTGAAGATGTATCCATTCTCGCAGCTATTTTTAATCCTGGACGTCCGCTCCCCGTAATCACTTTATCTGATGATTTAATGTAAGTTACACTTCCAGTAGACGCCTGACTGTACGTAGAATTAACGGTAAAGGCATTAGTACCACTTTGCCAACCACTGGTAGGGCTTCCTTCACTAGCAATATCAGCAAATCCCATATAGGCTGCCTGTGACGTATTACTAAACTTTGCTTTGAACCCAACCCGCAAAGGCAGTAAATCTCTTAAATCTGATAAATTCACATCAAATTCATAATAATTAGTCGAAGGCGTTGCTATTCTTCGCTGTGTAGGTGCTATCTCAGTAGGCGTATTAGTTGCCATTGATTTCGTTCCCTGAGTAGCACTAGTAATATAAGGAATTAGACTAGTAATATAGGCAGAATTACTAGAAGCCATTTGAAAACTACCAGAGACTGCCATATATATCTTAGTGGTCCTGTCCGTGACTCTGTTTAAGTTACCGGGAGTAGTAGAAACGTTATTAGCAGCGACCGATACTAACTGTGGATACCCAGAAATAGTAGTAGTAAATGGCCAGTCATCAGCAATCAACCCATCGGAATTACCAACCATGTTCAGGGGCTTAATCAGAACCCCTTTACTATCATAGTGTGGATTACGGCTTACAAAGCCAAATGTCGTATTGCTAACTTCGGTTGCTTGAAAGGGCAGAACCGGTTTAGCTTCAGCCGACTTACCACCAATCAGCCCAACCCCCAACACGACAGCAAGCAGTAAGCCAAGTTGCATCATGAGTTTTCTAAACTTCATCTTGACTCACTCCCTCTCCCTTAGCAGGCGTGCTTGGTGATAAACGACCAATCCTAAGATCAAGACCATCAACAGTAGAATCCCTACTAAATCTGCTAAAATACTCTGAACTTCACCCGTTTGGGGCAAACGACCGGAGGCGATGGCTGCGACGGCCGACTTAACCGCTGCGGCACCGGAACCACCCTTTCTTGGCGTCGTTACTGGAGACGCCGTATCATCAGCGCTTCCCTTAGACGCTACTTGGGTCGGCTTTGTGCCGTCTGGAATACCACCATTGGCAATATCCCCGTCACTACCTTCATGGACAGTGGGCGTTGTCGGATCGACAGTGTTCCTTTGGGACCCATTGCCGATAAACGTAATCCCAGTACTGGTCGACCCAGTATCTGTCGTCTGAGCATTGGCGAGCGTTGATGTCCCCATGGCTAGTCCGCAGATTAGTGTGAGCACCAACATGAGCTGCTTAAGTGTTCTGTTCATGAGCAACGCCCCCTCCCTATAACGACTTAATTCGTTATTATTCGTCTTCGTCTTCATCCTCGTCATCACGACGGCGCCGACGAATCAAGTAGATAATCAGTAAAATTAAGAGAATCAGTAACAACATTCCCAGCGCACCTAAAGCAACTAACAGCCAGATGCTGATACCGGCTGTTTCGACAGAGTCTTTATTGACCTTGCTAGCTTGTGCTTGGGTAATCGTAAAGTTACGATCAAAGACCCATTTACGATCAGTGTTCTTAACCACCATATGCAGATGATAGTTACCGGCCTTCATCGGTGTCTTGCCATAAAGCATGGCGTACTTGAAGGTGGTATTAGGCGCCATCTGAACGTTTTCCTTCTTCACGTGTTTAACGACACTCCCGCCATCCCGATTGGTGACAGTGGTATCCATCTTTAAGTTAGGAATGATAACCGCAGTGGTGTTCCGCAAGTTAGCGATGACCCCACGGTGATAGTTACCCAGTCCAGCTTCGACCTTACCCAAACTCATCGAAGGATTAGGCACTTGGCCTAACGTGTACTTCATCCCAATGACGTAAGAGTACTTGTTGGTCATGTTGCTAGCGCCCTTAACTGTCCCGGTGACTTTAGAATCCTTCCGTTCAAAATACCAGCCGCCTAAGATGACCCCATTAAAGTTGGTCTTAGGTACTTTGACATTGGCCGTAACGACTCTAGACTTATGCGCAGGAATCGTAATGGTCTGTTTCCCTTGAATCTTACTAATGTCGCTCATCTTGTAGCGTAATGAAGAGTCAAACGTCTTGGCTGGCTTCACGTATTCGATGGCCCCACCGGTACTCGTCCATGCCGTATGAATCGCCGCCTTGACCGTCACGTCTTCATTAGAGATGTTAAAGACTTTGACCTGCAACTTTTCTGTCTGACCAGACTTCATGCGTAAATCGAAAAACGAATTTTTTTTGTTAATTTGGTTCTTAGGAATCTGCGCTGAAACGTTGAAGCCAATATCACCAGCCGAAGCAGCATTCGCAATCAATGGCACACCGCCACCAATAATTACACCGACAATCAATAAAACTATGAGTTGAATCTTTTTAATCCCGCGCATCCTACACCCCTACTTACCCTAGTTAAGTTATTTGATAAATTCTGTAATACCTTAATGGTACTACTATGTAAGCGAAAAAGGTGCTCATTTTTTAGATATGAACACCTTTGCCGTCTTTAAATATTAAGCACCTGGTGTGTCAGTTAAAGTCCAGTTCAGGTTGCCTGTGTAAGTCCCGGCCTTAACGTTGGCTGGGATGTTAGTTAACGTGATGTTTGAAGGATCAAGCTGAAATGCAGTGGTTAACATCCCGCTATCAGCCTTAGCTGAGTAGATCGTGTTTTCAGTACCATCCGTTGCGGCAGTGGTATCGGTTGCGACAAGGCCATCAGTTGCGGTGCTAACGTTGGTTCCAGCAACACCGGTTGATGCTGAAGCGGAGTTTGTGATCTTAGCATTACTTGCAGCTAAGCCTAATGTTGCACCCTTTAAAATAACACCGTCGCCGTTAAGCATTTGGTCAGCACTAACGGTAACTGTCCAACCTTCATTACTCCCACGAGTATCCTGTACTTCGGTAACGAGGTTCGTGTTGTCCGTCTTAACGCCATCCTTGTCAGTTTGAACTGAGTCAGCGTTGGTGACTGTCGGATTGTAAGTTTTGTTCTTAGCTGCATCAGCAGTCGTTTGAATTGCCTCACCCTTAACATCCCCGAATTGCATCTTAGGAGAAACATATAGGAAGGTTAAGTCACTACTTGGATCGGTAACACCACCATGATTACCACCTGGTACCTTAGTTCCTGGATTGTCTGGGTCAGCTGGATCAGTGGTTGCATCTGGCTTACTAAATGTAATTGAGTTTGACGTTGTTCCATGAAGTCCATCCGCATTGGCAACAACTGGCGCAACGGAACCTAATAACAATGCCCCGGCTAATAATACACTACTTACTGTTTTGTTCATGATTCATGCACCCCTCTTGTATGATTTCCGTAACAGCTAAATTTTTAACGATAGTCTTTGCTGTGGCCCTCAACTAATTGTCGTTCCCATAGTAGCGATGGCCTAGTTACTCGCCTCAGTGGTAAATGTTTAGACCCTCAACGTCCGTAACACTTACTTAACTATGTAACAACATCATTATATGGCTAAGATGTTAACTTGTAAACCTTTTTTGACCAAAAAATAAAAGTTTTTTAAAGCAATCTTAAATCAGTTTAGATTACTGATATATCAACGTTTATAACGATTTCGTGTGCGTTTTACGCCTAATTAGAATCCAGATAATGTGCCCCAAAAGCCGAATTTCGTCTAAAAAACGAGTTTAATAGTTATATGTACTGTAACTCCCGGTATAACAGTATTTATAACGGTTTCAAACCAGATACAATTATTCATAGTGTATCACATATAGGTAACACCCTATGAACGATCTATTTGGAATTTCATCAATTTTTAGTCCGAATTTCTATCGGGCGATAAATCCCAGTAACGAATTAAATCGTCCAAACCCCTTACGGCTCTAACATTAGCCTCTCACTTTACCTAATCTGTTCCCTAACACTTGTTTGCCACACTAGCTAAATTCCGGAAATCTCACACTCGTTAAAAAAACGAGCATTTTTTTCATTGTTCGCAATCTATTACTGGTATTTTTTAACCTAATCTGCTCGAAATTTAACTGTTTTCTTGATATTTATCAATTTCTGCCGCTATTTTCATTAGAAACATGGCGCCATACCATTTACGAATGGGAATTTAAAGTAAACAAAAACAGTTAGCCCCAGAAACGCGGACTAGCCATTTTCGTTTACATTTTAAAAATCGATCACATCATCCAGAACCAAGGCAACAGCAGGAAACGCCAGAGCGTCTCACTCAAGCTGGTCTCGTGATCGGTATCCCTAGCTGTAATTGCTGAATCAAGGATCACCAATAGCGCACCGTTTAAGACAAACACAAGTCCTGCAAATGCCGTTGTCCAATCGGTTACAAATATTCTATTGATCAGCCAGCCTAGCGCCACCACGTAAAGGAGCCGTGAACATCCCCGTGCTATTCTTAACCACTTCAAGACAAAATGTCCCTTCCTACTTGCAACAATTTCTTATGGTACAAGCCTACTATGACCAATTAAGCGACCAGTCACGTATTCATGACTCGCTTACTTGCTAGTCATTCAACAACTGCTCCACCAGCTTCTGTGTCGCCGCCGTCCGTTTCTCCTGCTGGTCACGCACAGTTAAATAGTAGTGGGCTAACGCCGACAGCGTCATATCTTCATCGGCCTGCGGTAACGCGTATAGCCGGTGGAACTGCGTCGTGACCTGATTGAAGCTGGCTTTCGACGTCACCAACTGGCGTAACTGTTTAGGCGTCACGTGATTCTTCCGGGCTGGTGCCCAGCCCGACTGTGGTTGCCGGTCGAGTCGTTGCTGGAAGGCCCGCGTCAATGCCGTCGGCCACTTCGGTAACGGCTGCCCCTGCGCCAAACGTTCCTTCACCGTTAACAGGTCTGCGTAAACGTTCGCCGGGACTTGGCGCCCTTCCCAACTCTTTTGGAGCGGCACTAAGGCGACTTGCCGTTGCTCGGACGTCAGGTCAAACCCGACCGCCACGTTAAACACGTCGTCGTTCCAGTCGCGTTGTCGCTGGGCCGCCAGGTGACGACTCAACCGGTTCAAGTCCGCCACCAGATAACGGGGGACGATTTGCAGGCGGGCGGCCTTGATCTCACCGCGTTGGGCAAACTCCGTGGCCATCACGCCGAGCTGATACGAGTTTATTAGTTTCTGGAGGCTGCGGGGCATGGACAGCTTGGCTAACTGGTTCTTGAACTCTGTCAGCGGTAAATGTTGAACGATCAGTGCCGCCACTGCCGTCAAATACGCCTGATAGTCTGCAGATGCCCGCAACCGCTTTTCTGCGGCTGTTTGCGCCGCATCCACCGCGGCCCAGGCGGCTTGTTCGTCGTGTTCGGCCACCCGTTGCGCCTGACGTTGACGCCGTTGTTGCCGCTCCGCCAATGCTGCCGTGGCTTCGCGGTCAGCGGCCTGCAAGTCCGTGTACTCCGTTAGATAGGGAGAGAGTTGTTTGTCCGGCACCGCTGTCGACCGGTGTTTCAAGTAGCCGGTCACCGTATGACGTGTCCCCTTTTGAACCCACCGGTGGCGCTGATGATGTTGCTTGGGCAGATTGGGCAAGGCTTCTTGGTCCCACATGATCTCTGGCACCTGCGGGTAATGGGCGGTCAAATCATCGTACTGGGCCACCGCGTGAATGTTGTCCTCCGTGGTGATGGTCATCAGGTACTGCATTTCATCGCTCATGAACTTCTTGACGCACTCCGAGCCGACCACGATTTTATGGCCGTCCTGGCGCAACACCACGTGGTACTCGTAGCGCACCGGCTTGTGGCACAGCGCGCAATGCCGCCAATCCGTCCGCTGGTTGCTGGGATTGATGACGTACGGCGAATCCGCCAGCAGTTTCCACGCCTCGCTCCCCTGCACCAACCAGTCCACCCGTTGGTCCAGCAGCGCCTGTCTGGCAGAGCGCGGCAAAAAATCGCTGGTATCCTTGATGGTGGGGTGGTCGCGCAACAGCGGCATCAAACGCGTCAAATCAGGCAGTTTGAGTGCTCGTTGACTAAGCTGTAGGAACCGATTTTCGGCGGGGGTCAGAATTGTGGTCGGCATGGAAAACATCCTTTCTGGGAAAAATTCAGTGATTTTAGTGTACCATAATTTACGTTGAAAACGAACGTGTGTTTCGATGCTTCTGGGAGAGTATCCTGTACGCTTAAGTCATACCTATTTTATTGTTTTAGTTCGATCTCGCTGACTTAAAGCACACTATAGTTGCTTTGTCTGCTAAACAACGTAAAATCCAACTTGGAGGTGGCCATTTTGCAAAATGAAAATTTAGAACACATTACAATCAACATTCAGTCTGACATTAGAGCTCGTGCCCAAAAGGAACTAGAACACGACGGATTTACACTTTCCGAATATCTACAGCTTGTTTTAAAGTCTGTAGCCAATAACGGCTTACCTGAGGACTTTCTAACACCTAATTCCGAAGTGACTGATTCCATCTTAGAAATGGTTGACCACCTAGCTAAAAATGAACCGCTCCTTGGTGGAACCGCCGAAGAATTTGAGCGCTCTTTGAATGAGTGAATCATGTCTTAAATGAAACGACCGATTTAAAATCAGTATTAAAAATCACCAGTGAAGTCGACTTACCGGCTTCACTGGTGATTTTTGATTTCATCCGCAGGTTGCGTATCACTGCCAGTAGGATGGTCGTAAAAGCCTTTCAACAGTTGATGTGGACAAGTACAATTAGAGCCGGAGGCGGCCAGAGATGGAGCCAGCTGTGACGACAATGTTAGTTGGGGTACTTTCCCGACTTACATTGTGGGACGACCTGAGAGACGCATGAACTTTGCGGCTTTCAGGCGAGCTGGAAGCCCGCCCCACAGGCTGGAGGCGTTCCCCATAGCAGGCGGAATCCCTGGCAGCCGCAGTGCGAGCAATTTACACTCTAATTCTCATTAATCCACTGCTTCAACGCCACTCCGGTTCGCGAATCGGCAACGGTGATGGCCGCCCGTGGCGTACCGCTGTACTGAATCCGACCGCCGTAACGCCCAGCGTCCGGACCCACGTCGATCAGCCAGTCCGCCTGACTGATGACGGCTAGGTTGTGCTCGATGATGATCAGCGAATTACCCGCCGCGACCAAGTCGTTGAAGAGTGTCATCAACCGCGCCGTGTCCTTTAAATGCAGGCCCGCCGTTGGTTCGTCCAGCAGGTAGATTGTCCCCTGCTTCCCCAGTTCGACCGCTAATTTCAGCCGTTGGAGTTCACCACCCGACAGCGTCGTCAACGGCTGGGCCAGCGTCAAATAGCCTAGGCCAACACGGTCCAGATTGGCCAACTTCGCCGCTAGTTTTGGCGTGTCTTGGAAGAAGTCCGCGGCCGCCTTGACCGACAGCTGGAGGACCTCCGCAATGTTTTTGTCCCGATAAGCGTACTGGAGGGCCGCTTCACTGTACCGTTTGCCCTGACACAGCTCGCAGGTCTGAACGACGGGGTCCATGAACGCCATGTTAGTAATCGTGACGCCCTTGCCCTTACACCGCGGACAGGCGCCCTTGCCGTTGTAGCTGAACCAACTGGTCCCCACGCGGCCGTTCGCCTGGCTGAATAACTTCCGGATATCGTCCAAAATTCCCAGATAGGTGGCCGGCGTCGAGCGGATGTTGATGCCCACCGGCGTCTGCGCCAAGTCGATATAGTCTTCGTGGAGTTGCGACTTCAATGCCGTCACCAGCGAGGACTTCCCCGAACCGGCGACCCCGGAAATCACAGTCATCACACCCAAGGGCACGTCGACACTGACGTCTTTTAAATTATTCTGAGTCACGTGCCGCAGGGCTAATTGTCCGTTGGGATGACGCTCAGTGCCCCAATGGTGGGCCTTGCGCAACCAGGTCCCGGTCAACGTCTCTGACGCCAACAACTCCGGTACTGTTCCCGTAAACGTGATGGTCCCGCCACCCTGACCAGCCTGCGGACCCATTTCAACAACGTAATCGGCAAAAGTGATCATCGCCGGATTATGTTCAACCACTAAAATAGTGTTGCCTTTTTCTTTTAACTTGGTCAACGCCTGCTTGATCAATTGAATATCGTGTGGATGCAGGCCCACGCTGGGTTCGTCCAGGATGTAGACCATATCGACTAGCGCGCTCGTCAGGTATTTGGCGATTTTGATACGTTGCGCTTCCCCACCGGACAACGAGCTAGTCCCCCGGTCGAGCGTCAGATAGCCCAGACCAATGTCGACCAGCGACTGAATCTTGGTGCTGAGCTCCCGGACCACGTCGGTCGCCAGCGGCTCAGTGATATCCCGTAAAAATGTTAGCACGTGGCGTAGGTCCATGGCGCTGACCTCGGCAATGTTGTGGCCATTGATATGATTGGTCAGAACTTCTGGCTTCAACCGCGTCCCATGGCAAACGGGGCATGGCTTGCGGGTCACAATTTCCGCAATGGCCTCGCGGTGGTGTTCCGCTTCCTTTTTGCCAATCACCGACCGCCGAATCCGCGGCACAACGCCTTCGTACAGGGCCGTGCGGGGGAACCCTTTACCCGGATGCTTCAGATTCTGTTGCGGCGCGTGCATCAGAAGGTCATACTCTTCGGCCGTGTAATCCCTGATGGGCTTGTCATCATCGAACAACCCACTCGTCGCGTACCGCCGCCAACGCCAGGTATTCGGTCCGAAGCTGACAAAGGTGATTGCCCCCTGATTCAGTGACTTCTCAGGGTCGATCAGCTTAGCCTCGTCAATGTCGTCCACGTACCCCAAGCCCTGACAGGCCGGGCACATCCCCTGCGGCAAGTTAAACGAAAAGCTGTCGGAATACCCGATAAACGGCTTGCCAATTCGGGAGAACAACAGGCGCAACAGGGAATAAATACCGGTGTACGTTGCCAGCGTGGACCGTGCGTTCTTACCCAGTCGCTGTTGCTCAATGACAATGGCGACCGGCAAATGCTCGATGTCCTGCACGTGGGGTTGCCCAAATTTCGGCAGGTATTGCTGGGTAAAACTGGGGAACGTTTCGTTCAATTCTCGCCGCGAAGCCGCCGCAATCGTGTCAAAGACCAGTGACGACTTTCCCGATCCCGACAGGCCGACAAACACCGTCGTCTGGTACTTGGGCACCCGCAAATTTACGTGTTGCAGGTTGTTTTGGGTGGCATCCTTGATGTCGATGTATCCCGATTTAAAAATTGGTTGCATCCCGTTGCTCCTCTCTTCGTCTCGTCTCAACTGCTACATTTTCCACCTTACCATATTCTAAAATTTTCCGCTTAACGTTGGACTGACAATTGTCGTCTTCGGCTGGCAGGAACTCCATCCTGTGGGGCAGACCTGGGGCCTGAGGAGCGGCCCCCAGGGCGACTTGCAGCCTCAAAATCGAGTCTTCAAGCTCGGCCCCTCTTCTAAGGCTGAGAAGACCGCTCAGTCTAAGAGGACCGACACAGGGTTCCGTCCCTGCCAGCCTTCGACTACATTGTGTCCAGACCTTAGATTGGCGTAATGGCTACTTTGGTAAGCCTAAAGCGTGAGTAGTTTTAGTTATGAATAATCTTCTAGGACGAAACACTAGGCAACAAAGATATCGTAAATTCTAGTGACCACTGATTGAATCATTTTAACTGCCAACTGTAATCGCATTAGCAGCAGAAGATCAGCAAGTAAATCGGGTCAATTGCCCCTGAATAAATTCAGCGGCTTGTCGCTCACGTGTCTGGCGACACAGTAGTCCAACATGCCAGTTAGGCACTCCTACTCGTAGTGGCAACATCATCGGGTAATTGACGGCTACCCGTTTAACTGCCAGGTTTACCCAGCAGTTGTTAGCTTCTTAATCTTTGGGTGTTTAACACCATTCAACCAGTCTTGTCCAAGCATCGAGATATTCATAGCGCCTAGTCGATCATCGTTACATCGATACTGGCATTGGGTACACCAATATTCGTGGGTTTTGTGATGGCGATTAGTCTTTTCAACTAGGCCACACTTAGGGCATCTCTGAGAGGTGAAGGCTGGATTCACCTTCACGACGGTACTTTGAGTAGCCC
>NZ_AZDP01000122.1:0-28538 GCF_001435525.1 Levilactobacillus koreensis JCM 16448 | reverse complement strand
TCATCCGTGTTGAACGTCACATTAGTTAAGTCTTCCAAAACGAAAAGCGTATGCGAACCATATGCCGCGACGAGTGTCTTAGCTAGCCGATGATTCACATCGGTCATCCAGCGGTTCTCTCGTTGAGCCAGTCGCTTCAGTTTTCTCTTGGCAGACTTGGACCCTTTGCTTTGTAGTTGTCGACGAATTCCCAGAAATTTCATTCGCTTACGTAGGATCTTCTGACCATCAAAGAATAGCGTCTTTCCTTCATCATCAAAGGCGGTTGCCAGGAAACGTAATCCACGGTCAATCCCTACGATTTTAGGATTGTCTTTGGGACTGAAATCGCTAACTTCTTTGGTGATGCCGATGTGCAGAAACCACTTGCCCCGGTTATGGACCAACTTAGCAGTACCGAATTTCCAGTCATCGGTAAAGTACTTTTCAAATCCTTTGTTGGTGAATCCTAACTTAGTCCGCTTACCTAGAGTGGTGATTGAGATTTGTCGCATCTCACTTACGAAGGAATAATTACTTTGACGAACCAAGTCTGCTTGTGGTCGGCGAAACTGGATGGGGTTCACCAACCAGGTCAAATCCTTTGGGAGCTGAATCCACTTATTTTCTTCGTTCTTGTAGCGATAAGGATGTTGCTTCATTTGTTCTCGGACAGTCTTATAGCGAGCCACAACCGTCCGAAAGACCGACTGAATCATCTGGCTATTGAGCGGTGATTCCTGCCTGAATTGTTTGTACAGCTGGTGATTGATTTTTAACCAGCTTAACTGAAACGCATGGTCAAAAATCCATTGACTGACAATATTAGCTAATCGTTGATATTCCTGACTCATCGCTAGAAATTGTTCTGCTTGATCAGCGTCTGGATAGAGTCTCAGCTTGATTGTTCGCCCTAATTTAGCCAACGGATACCTCCCCTGTAGATTGGATTAAGTATATCATATTTAGACTTTGAGGGGAACGTATGTTTCAAAAAGAATATTAAGTTCTGGCATTCATCCCGCGATTAAAATCGCAGGTTTTCTGCTTAGCTCTTAATAAAGTCTGTGTCATCATTCACCACTTCCTGGCGGATGACATCAACTAAAGCCGGAGGAAGCCAGGGGCAAATTTTAAGACACGTGCTTTTCGCGGCTTAAAATCGAGCGAGAAGACTGGTGGGTTTCCAGCCTGAAGCGTCCCCACAGCAGGCGCAGTCCCTGGCAGCCGCAGTGCGACCAGCTCCAACCAATCTCAAGCCACCCCGATTCTGTGCATCACGCTACAAGCTAATTTTTGCCTAAATTGTCTTGAGAGGCATATACTTTAACTTGTGATTAACATTGAAGGAGGAATCAATGATGTCCTTATTTAAATCTAAAAAACGTCAGCCCCTCGACTTGAAGGCTGCCGTAATTGCTGGCGGCGCTGCTGGCATCGTCTCTGGCTTGGTCAAGTTGGGCTGGGAAAATGTCCTGCCACCCCGCACCGAGGAACGCGACGCTACGAACCCACCGCAGACCTTACTTGAACAATTTGGCGTACCCGCTAAGGTCACTCACGCTACCTACCACTACTCCGGCCACGAATTGCCGTGGGTCAGCTACGTGATTCACTTTGGCTTTTCGACCACCTTTGCCGTCCTCTATCAAATCATCGGTGAGAAGCTACCCGCCGTTAAGAAAGACGCCGGCACCTGGTTCGGCCTCGCCATCTGGGTCGCCTTTCACCTTGGCATCATGCCACTGATGGGCACCGTGCCCGCTCCCGAGAACCAGCCAAAAGAAGAACACATCTCCGAATCTCTTGGCCACGTGGCGTGGATGGTCACCAACGATTTAGTTGGCACCGAAGTTTACCGCCGCTTAGTCGCCGAAAAAAATAAACAATAATTGGATCACGGGCCAACCGCACACGGCCATTTTGCCTCGTCGGTTGGCCCTTTGTGTTCACTAATTTCACTCACTACTTAGGAGGCTTGCCCTTTGAATCAACCTTGGCAAACAAAATGGCCGGAACGTATCAGCTACGGTCTCAGCGACGCGGCCGACAATCTGGTCTTTCAAATGATGACCACCTACCTGCTCTTCTTTTATACCGACGTCTACGGTCTGTCCGCCAGTGCCGCCGCCATCCTCTTTATCGTGGCGCGCCTCGCCGACGTGGTCGAGAGCCTCATCATTGGCCTCATGATCGACCGCACGCATTCCAAATGGGGCAAGAGTCGGCCGTTCTTTCTCTGGTACGCGCTTCCCTACGTCCTCTTCGCCGTCTTGACCTTCGTCACCCCACCGTTTAGCGGGAGTGGCAAACTTGTCTGGGCCTACGTGACCTACCTGGGGTTAGGCTTTTTCTACACCGCGGTCAACCTTCCCATCACGTCGATTCTGCCGACCATGACGCAAAACACGCAGGAACTGACCCTACTTGGCGTCATTCGCCAATTCGGTGGTAGCTCCGTGCAGATCATTGTGGCCATCTTCACCCTGCCGCTGGTCGCCTTCTTCGGCCACGGCAGCCAACAGCGCGGCTTCCTGTTGACCATCGTGCTGTTCGGCTTGATTTCTCTCGCCCTCATCTGGAACACCTTTTTCCACGTCCGCGAACGGTTTACCAACGCCGAACAATCCCACCAATCCTGGCGCGCAGTGGGGACCATGCTGCGGAAAAATCAGCCATGGTTGGTGATTTCGGTCGTTATCTTGCTATATTGGCTGACCACTGCAATTAAAAATCAGACCACCATTTACTATTTCAAATACATTCAACACAGCGAAGCGCTGGTTCCCTGGGCGAATAGCTTCACCTTTGCCGCGCTGATCGGTGTGCTACTCATCGTGCATGCAGCCGACCACTGGGGCAAGAAGCGCACCATGCTGGGCGGCATCGCGCTCGCTGCTTTAGGGCAACTGATTCTAACCATCGGGGTCTTGCTCAACCACCTCGTCGTTTTATTCGCCGGTATCCTGATCAACTCGATCGGTAACGGCCTCATCATCGGCCTCGTTTCCATCATGATTGCCGACACGATTCGCTACGGGATGGCGATGGGTATTCAGGCCGAGGGCATCCTGGCGTCGACCGATGACTTTGGCGTCAACGTTGGGCTAGGCCTCGGTGGTCTGGTGACCGCGGGACTGTTTCATTTCTCAGGCTACGTCGCTAACCACGCGCAAAACGTCGCGACCCAGCACATGATCACGCTCAACTATGCCTGGTTGCCGCTGATCCTTTACATCGTGATGTTTGCCATCCTCCTGTTGTATAATGAACGTAAACTAATGGCCGCGATTGACGCATAATTCCAGTCGCCACGCCACCTGAAAGGACCCGTTCACATGGAAAAGGATAAACTACACACCGTCGACCTCTACCTCCCCGGCGACGACAGTATCGCTGTCGAACAGGAAAAATGTTTAGACCAGCTCTACGACTTCAATCAGACGCGCCCGACGGAAGGGGCTAAACGCCAAGCCATGCTCAAGGACATGTTCGCCAGCATTGGCCCGGACTGCTACATCGAGCCGCCATTTCACAGCAACTTCGGTGGTCACCACGTCCACTTCGGCGCGCACATCTACGCGAACTTCAATCTCACCATGGTCGACGACACCTACATCTACGTCGGCGACCACACCATGTTCGGCCCAAACGTGACCATCGCCACGGCCGGTCACCCCATCCTCCCCGAGCTACGCCAACAGGAATATCAGTACAACGCGCCAGTCCACATCGGTACAAATTGCTGGCTGGGTGCGGGCGTCATCGTCCTCCCCGGCATCACGATTGGTGACAACGTCGTCATCGGCGCCGGTAGTGTCGTCACCAAAGACCTCCCGGACAACGTGGTGGCGGTCGGCGATCCCTGCCACGTCATGCGCCCGGTCAACGACCACGACCGCGAATTCTACTTCAAGGATCATCGAATCAACCCGGACCTGCTAAACTAGTCTCCGACAACGCCTTACCGGGCAGTCAAAATAGGCTGGAACACTGTGAACGCGATTTTGAGCCCGCAGTTCAGGTCTCAAAACTCGGTTCTGTCTAACCTGAGAAGACCGCTCAGCTAAGACAGTGCCACGGCTGAGCCTATTTTGACTGCCCTCACGGCTGATATTGATTTTGAATGGACCGTTTGATTCTGACCACTAAAAAATAAGCGTTGAAATTGTCCGTATTGATTAAGAACAGTTCTAGCGCTTTTTTTCGTGATGTCATATGGGATTACGGAAACTGATTGAGCAAATCCAGTGTACTACCGCTGAACGTCGCTGCACAGACTGACCAGACTCGCCCACTAAATCTCTGTGATGGCAATCACTCAAAGTCGGAGACAACAGGAATAGAACCAGTCGTGATGCTTTCGTGACACCATGAATGACGAGCAGTCGCCAGAACCACTCGAGCGAAACCACTCATACCCGCTGACCGCCGCCGCACAAACTGATCGTCTCGGCCTCAAACTCCTGTGCTGGTAATCATCAACCTAAAGCCGGAGGCGGCCAGGGATGGAGCCAGCTGTGACGACGATGTTTGTCGGGGTTCTTTCCCGACTTACATCGTGGGACGACCTGAGAGACGCGTGCACTCCGCGGCTTTCAGGCGAGCCGGAAGCCTGCCCCTCGGCTGGAGGCGCTCCCCATAGCAGGCGCAATCCCTGGCAGCCGCAGTGCTGGCAGTCATAGCAAACCTCATCAGCCATAAAAAAAAGACGACCGGTCAATTGCACAGGTCGTCGTCTCAGAAATTTTGTGGAATTAGCTCCGACGGCTCCGGTTGGAGTTCCGCCGCTTGTCATGCAGGCTGTCAAAGCCGACGAAACCGGCCGCAATGGCCCGTTCGTTAGCCTTGTGGAGCACTTCGATAAAGTGTTCGGCTTCATCCTTGCCGAAGAAACCTAACCACCGGTGGAACCGTTCGTCCGTGGCTTGGGCCAAGTTCCGTTGAACCCGACTCCCAGCAGCCGTCAGCGTAATGTACTTCACTCGCCGGTCATTAGGGTCGACCTTTTGCATCACGTAATTTTCCTTCAGCAAAACGTTAACTTGCCGTGCAATGGCACTCTTGGAGACGCCCTCTAACTTAGCTAATTCAACTAAGGTCTGGCCGTTCTTGCTCCGAGCAACGTTATCCATCACCATGTAGGCTTCAAAAGTCAGATTATACTTCTGGGTGGGAATGGAAACGAAGTCGCCGATGTACTTGAAGATGTGCATGTACAAATCGTCAAATTCTTTTTTCAGTTGGGCTTCCGTTACAGCCTCATTAGTCGTTTCAGTCATTATCAGTCCATTACTCCTTCTAAGACAGCGGTAGATCCTGCCTTTTTCTCTTAAGAATTGCACAGCTACGGAACTTAATTGTAGCTGATAATTATTGCCACGTCACCAACCAATATTTCTAAAGTGGCTAACCCTACTACTATTTCACTATCCAATTAAGTAACTGGGTAAAATGAAATTTTGGGTTTGCAAAAACGAACATCCGTTCTATAATGGAATTAATCTTTTCCGAGGACGTGATGAGACTTATGCAACTTGCTAGCCAACAAATTCGGCCCCTACTTCGAGCCGCTTACCAAAATAATCAAGTAACTTCACTAATATTTCATGACGTGACGTACACGGGAACCGTCGACTACCTCACCGACTCAACCGTTTACCTAGGCCTCACCGCAGGCAGATCCCGGCAGATTCCACTGACACAAATCACGCAAGTCAACTTACACCAATCACGCAAGTCAACTTACACCAATCGCAACCTTGGTGGCACCTATACGAAACCGGTGCCAAGTAGCTTCTCCTAGTATCACCTCTCCCGCAATAAAAAGAAACCCTTTTCGCGAAATTGTTGCTTTTTTCTTTACAATTAGCAACAAACGTTACTATTATTGAACCCGTTCGGCTTTCTTCCGTGCATTTTGCGCGGAGAAAAGCCCTTTTTTGTTAGTCCTAGTCTACCCCGATTATACCGCACTCCCTGACCCTCGCTATACCCCATTTTGAGTGAACTGGTAACAATCAGAAAATTATACAGACTGATTGATTGAGGGGATAAGAGTGTAAATGGACGTGTTGTTTTCATTGATAAACATCCAGTCGTGTAATTATCCGCAAACACTAATGATAGCGGCCATGGTCAAACTAAAATAACTGTCAATAGCATAGCATGTTAACCCTCATTTTCACCAGCTAATCTTGGTCCTCACGCTTTTCGTTCAAAGTTACCTTACCAACGTCAAAATGACTAGTCAGGTTGGTCGGCCAAGCTTTCAGTTTTCGCTAGTCGCTTGCAACTGTCCGCAAATCAGGGCCTTCATTGCCCCAAATTTGACTGCCACCTAAAAGTTAGTCTACCTTACTAACTAAAATTTCTTTTTTTCACCGGCACAGCTTTCAGGTAACCCTCATTGACAGAATGGAAAATCACCTTCCTTATGGCTGACCCTAGCAGACCTGCTAGTCAAAACGCAAAGATTTTGCTTAAAGTATTTCATCTTTTTACTAGATCCCAGCAGCGCCGGTATGTCATGGTAAAAACTCGCCAACGCTAGTCCCTCATTCGCCACTGCCGTCCGAAAATTTCAGCTACGACAAAAAGCCGCCGAGCACCCAACACGTGCTCGACGGTTTTCCCTATATTTACGGATTTTACGATTTAGCTGACGCGAGGGGGCCCGCCAGCGTACCGGATTCGCCACCATTTCAGCTGGAGGAGTTAGCTGATGTGGACGCTTCCGTTCTTGGTATGAGCAATCACGTTAGCTTCCGGCTGGTCACCAACCTGACCGATCTTGTGATGCTTGTCGCTCAGCGTTAACGTGGCTTCTTCGGGCACCTCAACGCGGCTATCGTCGTTCTTGGCATCGAAGGTGTAGTCGGTCATAATCGGCATCTGCACGGTGATGCTACTATTATTACTCTTCGCGGTGATATCACCGGTCAACTGGCCAACCTGCACGTTGATACTGCCGTTCTTAGACTGGAACACGCCGCTCCCGTTCAGGTTCTGGACCCGCACCGAACCATCCGCCGTGTGGCCTTCGACATGCCCCGTGGCGTTTTCAAATTTCACAGAACCGTTGCGACTGTTGACGATGGCGTTGCCCACGCAGTCGCTCAGCTTGACGCTCCCATTCGTGGATTCAATGGCGCTCGCCCCGGTCGTCTGTTTCAGCTTAACGCTGCCGTTACGGCTGTAGAGGTTAAATTTATCTGCACTGCTCTGGTCGATTCTGACCGAACCGTTCATCGAATTCATGTTCAAGAGCTGAACGTGATCGTCAAACGCCCGCATACTACCGTTCGTTGCCTTAGCATCCACAATCAATGGCGTATTGAGATCGCTGACTTCCAGACTACCATTACCGGCATGGACGCTCACCTTACCCTTAAGCTGAGTTGGCAGAAAGATTTCGGCACGCATGTGCACTGGCCAGAGATGTGGCCGATCCCCCTGCTTGATGCTGAGCTCACTGCCACGACGACTGGAACGCAGGTAGAAGCGGCTGTTGTCGCGGCTCATGTACTCGTTGACCACGATGTTATCGCCAGCGGCCGGCCCAATTTTAACGGCGGCGTCGCGGTAGTCGATGTTCACGAGGTTCAAGTCCGCTGGTGAAAATGACTTGGTATTGACCAGGCGTAAGGATTCCACGTAGGTCCGCCGCGGCCGTTCACCATTGATCCGCACATCGTCGCCATTTACATCGACAATACCATTCGCAACGGTGACGTGGTCCCCATCGACCTTGACCAAGCCGCCAAGGTCAACCTTGTCGTTGTCGCCATCAACGATGACGTGGTCGCCCCAACTGATTTTGTCACCGACGATTTTCAACTTACCGATTTGGACCCGGTCTTCTCCGTTCTCTTCGTCGATGTGAATCGTCGTGTCGTGGTCATCGTCAGCGGTGTTATCCCTCTGGTCGTTGGCCTGCTCCCGATTCTCGTCGGCTCCAGTCTCAGCATCGGCATCGGCCGCCTGCTGATCACTATTTTCCGCCGCAACGTCCTTGAGCAACGTGTCGATGTCGCCCAATTGATCCATGGCTTCGTCCAACGCAGCATCCGCGGCCATTCCTTGGTTCATTTTTTCTGTCACGGCCTCGGTCAGGTCGCCCACTAACTCTTCCTTAAGTTCCGTCAACGCCCGTGATGGTTGGTATTGACTGAAAAGCTGATCAAGTCGCGTGCGTACTTCCATCGTAATATTATCCATGCCTAGTCCTCCTCGGTAGTAATCTTTCCGGTGATCAAATCGTCAATGATTGGCTTAGCAAATTGCCAGGCCGCCGTATTCTCCGCGAGTAGCTCACGGCCCGCATCAGTCACGTGATAGTACTTGCGCCGCGACCCCTGCGTCTCATCGCCCCAGTAGTCGGTCAACGCGCCGTTTTTTTCCAGTCGGCGAAAGACCGTGTACAGCGTGGCTTCGTTCAGTTCATAATGTCCCGCGCTGAGTTCCTTCACCCGCTTGGCCACCTGGTACCCGTAGCTATCCCCCTGTTGTAGGATATTCAAGATGATGGTATCCGTATGGCCCCGGATTAAATCTTTGGAAATAATCTCAGCCATGCTGCCACTTCCTTTCCTTTTCGATGAACTTAATGTATCACATACTACTGTGTGTGTCAAAGTAATTTGTTCAGAATAGTATTTTAAATTCTAAAGCACGTAAATTGTCCGCCTGCGGCTGCCAGGATTACGCCTGCCATGGGGAACGCCCACAGCCGGTGGAACGGGCTTCCAGCTCGCCTGAAAGCCGCAAAGAACGCGCGTTTCTCAGGGTCGTCCCACGATATAAGCCAGGAAAATACCTCGCCTAATATCGTCGTGACGGCTGGCTCCATCCTGGTCTCCTCCAGCTTTACATAGTTTGTTAACCTGACATGCTTTGGAGCTGGAACTGTTGGCCGAACTGTCTGGTAACATTCTGTGGGGAGTTGATGACAACGCGGTCTGGATGGAATTACTGTGCTGAGATGGCTGTGAGACCAGTCATAGTATCGGAAAACGCTCAAATGGCTACTTACGGGTTTGCCTTGAAAAGCAATCTGCAACTGAATTATCCTTCGATGGCATAACACCACGTCTCACCGCACATAAATGACCACAGTATTTACATACGCAACATCCGGCAATCCATTGAACCAGTCGCACGTTTTTACGTCCCAAGCTTCGGTGATTGACGACATCAATCTAAGCCGGAGGCGGCCAGGGATGTAGTCGGCCGTGGAGGTGGCGTTGGCTGACGTCCTTTGTTAGCCTAGGCCACGGGCGAATTTGAAGACGCGTGTTCTTCGCGGCTTCAAATCGAGCGAGAAGACTGGTGCTTTTCCAGTCTGAAGCGTCCCCACAGCAGACGGAATCCCTGGCAGCCGTAGTGCGGCAATTCTTCACAATCTAAGACCTAATCGACGACAAAAAAAGACGGCCATCAAAGAACAATGACCGTCGATATAACAATTTTAAAATTCAAATGATGTAACGTTTTACTGCAAGTCGGTAAAGGCGCCAGGAAGAATGCCTTCCACCGTGGTTTCAGTGAACGCGCCCTTTTGGTTGGTCAGATAAACCGGAGCGTCGGCATCGAAGAATTCGGCGATGACTTGGCGACAAATCCCACATGGGGCGATGGGACCGTCCGTGTTCCCAGTGACTAGCAGTGCCGTGAAGTGTTTCTCACCAGCCGCGACACCTGAGAAGATTGCCGTTCTTTCCGCACAGTTAGTCGCGCCATACGAAGCGTTTTCGATGTTACAGCCACCATAGATCTTGCCGCTAGCACCGACTGCCGCCGCGCCAACGTGGAAATGTGAGTAAGGCGTGTAAGCTTTGTCGAGCATTGCCGTTGCAACTGCCAGTAATTCTTTTTGATCTGCCATGTTGTTTCCTCCTCGTATTACCTGTTGTGAACTGTTCTGCTTCTTTATTGTTACATATTTTCACTGAAAGCGCTACCTTTTGCACAAACTTTCTCGTTATTTTACTTAAGTTTTCGCTAAATGAGCTAAGAACGAGATGGGCTATGCTAAAATAAACTGCATATGATGGCCGTTAATCGTCAGATCGGTGGCCGCGCTAACTTTAACTTGGGGGAGTTTAAATCGTCATGAAAATTTTACGCAGTATTTTAAGCTGGGTCGTACCCATCCTGGTGGCCCTCGTGGTCGTGCTGGTCGTGCGCACCTATTTATTCGAAATCGTTAAGGTCTCCGGCGGCTCCATGGAGCCCAACCTGGCCGACAAGGAGCGAATGGTCGTGGTCAAACCGCTCAAATTGAAACGCCTCAGCGTCATCGTCTTTGACGCTTACGGGGAAGACCCGACCGCCGCACCAAACACCAACTACGTCAAACGGGTGATCGGTCTGCCCGGCGACAAGGTCGTCAGCAAGAACGGCTACATCTACGTCAACAATCGGCCCATCAAGCAGTCCTTCATCAGTACCGCCGAACGCACGACGGGCACCGGCGACTGGACGCTGGGCAGCCTCGCCAAAGCCGGCAATTGGAAATACACTGGCAACACGGTCCCCGCGAACCACTACTTCGTGTTGGGTGACCACCGCAGCATTTCCGAGGACGGTCGCGCATGGGGCTACGTGGACGCCAGCAAGGTCATGGGCGTCGTCAAGGTGCCGTTCTGGCAAGGAACCAAGACCCATCGTGATAACGTGAACGATATGGCGAGCTAACCAGGTATATTTAACTAAAAAGGATTAAGTATCAGCTAACCCCCAACGTCAGCTAATGCTTAACCCTTTTAGATTCTAACGAAATTTAAGAATATCATGTATCCCGGTATCCAACAGTAATAAAACAAGCTCATCTTTTCCAACTATTTCATAGATTAAAATCCAATTACGCTCTAGATGAAGTTCACTAACTCCTGATTTATCACCTTTTAAAATGTGATAGTCATAATTTCTTATCAGCGTTTGCGTTTCTCCATGCTTACATCTTTAACTTGTTTAAATCGTAATGTTTCTTTCCTAATCTCTTTATACTACGTGTGAATACTCGGGTCATCTTAACCTTCATTTAGTCCCCCAAATTATCTAAATATCGATAAAACGCCTTCTCATTATCAAACGTTGTAACATCACCATTTTTTGCTTCTTTCAGCGCTTGTGTTAGACGCTGGCCATAAACAGAAGGGCGAAATGGAAGGGCTTGGTCACGAATTGACTGGGCTAAAAATATATTGATAGCTGTTCCCAAATCTAATCCCATTTCATTAAAAACCTTCTGTGCTGCTTCCTTTCGACTACGATCAACGCGGATGCTGATCCTATCTTTTTCCACATTTTGCATGATTACACCTACCCATCCGTTTTTACCATTATATCACCAGTTGGCACTTAGCCGTAATGATTTGACCTACATCCTCTACAATTTCACGACCCGGTCAAACCGCCCTAAATAAGCCGCATCCCAATTGTGCGTCACGACCAGTACGGTCTGATTCTGCAGGCTAAAGATTAGGCGCTGAATAATTGCCGCTGTCTCTGGATCCTGACCACTATCAGGTTCGTCGATGATTAGGATTGGTGCCGCGACTAACAGTGCTCGCGCTAATGAGATGCGCTGGCGCTCGCCGCCGGACAGCTGGGCATCCCCCGCCGTCACAAAACGTTGCCGCATCTCCAGCAACCCCAATTGCCGTAGAATATCGGTGACAGCTGAACTCCGAATGGTACCGAACAGTGTTACATTTTGCTCTACCGTCCCTTTAAAGATTACCGGCGACTGGTTCACATAAACAACGTGACGATAAAGGTCCGCCGGCACAATCGCCGCTATATCAACTCCACCGATTGTCACCGTGCCTTGATATCCGGCCAGCTCACCAGCAATAATCTTCATCAGCGTACTCTTCCCGCGACCACTCTTCCCAATGATGGCAGTCGTCTGGTGCATGTCGAACTGGACACTAAGGTCGGTAAAAATCGGCTGGCTCGCCGTATAACCATACGTTAGATGGTGAACGGCAATCGGCCCATTTTCAAATGGCAACCGAGCCGTCACGGGCATTGGCGTCAAAAACGCCTGGACCTGTGCTCGAAGGGGTTGCGTCGCCACCGATTTCAAATGAGCCGTGTTGACCCCATTGATAGCGGGCACAATGTAATTGAGTAGCTGCGTAGTCACGGTCAGGTCGCCAATGGTAATCTGGCCGTTCAGGATAAACAACGCCGCGACCAGCATACAGACGATTTGTGCGCTCATCGTCAGGAGCGTTGAGATCTGGGTAATCCGGGCATCCCACAACGTAGAGTCCCGCCGTTGTTGCTCTAGCTGGCCATCGGCTTGAACCAACTGTTGAGTAAACGCCGGCGTGGCGGAAAAGGCCTTGATGGTCGTCACACCATTTAGAATCCCACTCAGTAAACTCATGTGGCCCGCCACCTGTTGGTTGAGGGCCACCTTGTACCGGCCAAACTTCCGGCGAATCAGGGGATTGACGAAAAATGGTACGGCAGAAATCAAGACGAACAAGAAGAATAATTTCACACTGACCCACAGCAAGGCCGCGGAACACAGGATAATCTGTAGACTATACCCGATTCGGCTCAGCGCATTGCCGAAGTAATCGGTCGCCAGGGTCGGTACCGTATTTTCAATCATATTAAATGCTACTTGTGTTGTGGTGGCTTGACCTTGCTGCCGGTCACGACCCAGTAAGGCCTGGTAGAGATCTCGCTTCAACCGTTGCTGAATCCCTTGAACGATCGTCAATTGCGTGGCGGCCAGTTTCACGGAAAACAGGTAGATCAGCCCCAACGCCAGAATTGCAAGGCCACCGATTCCCAGTACCCAGTCCAGTCGCCGCGCAATCGCCAAATTAATAAACCACCCCATCGCGTAGGACAGGAGAATCTTACTCAGCGTATTCCCTAGCGCCAGACCACTCAATCCAATCAATGGCCGCCACCGAAAAAACAAATATGACCGTAACCCCCGCTCGTCCGCCATCTGAACACCCTCTTTAGCCGTGAAGAACGGCCTGCCGTTAGTCTAGCATCAGCGCCCATGCAAGTGCTGCCAGATACTCGGCTAAGTTCAGTCGCTGTCAAAACGCCAGACACCGGTGTGCGGCCAATGTCACCTTAATTTTCCAGACAAAAAGGCAGCCATTTCTGACTGTCTTTTTTGCTTGGGGTAAAGGTGCCCACAGCACATGCTTGGCGTCGCAAGGAAGACTATCCGCACACTGCTCTTTACCCCAAAGATTTCAATTTTTAACTAAACATCCGCTTCGTTGCCTTCAACAAGGTCTTGGGATCCTTGTCGTAACGTGGCGTATCGACCAAGTTATCCATGGAAATGCCGGTAAAGTGGTAAGCCGCAATTTCCCCAGAACGCACCGCACTTTGTTCCGTGAAGATCATCTGGTAAGGTTGTTCCGCAAATTCACCGGTGAAGGCTAAGTTGGTGGAATGTGCTGGAATAACTTCTGGCCGGTCGGACTTTGCCCGGTTGTTGAACAGAGCAGAAGCGTATGGCATGTAGACTGGAATGTTGTTGATGATGCTGTCCAGAATTTCCGGTTCCTTGTCCTTAATATTGTTAGGACCTGGATCGACCTTGGACAGTTGCCCAATCAATTCCTGAGCCATTTCCTTACCAGTCATCTTGATGTACTGCTTGTGGACGAACTCACCGGTCCGCCGTGGGTACAGGAAGTAGCCCCAGATAACGGATTCATTAGGCTTCTGGGTCGTAAAGTGAGGTTGGTGGTGAACCACGATCGACATGTTAACGTCCTTTTGACCCAACGGCGTAATTGGCGTCGTGGACAGGAAGGAATTCAACGCGTTCCCGGGAACCTGCGTGGTGGTCCGCGTGATTTCATTTAACAGCAGGTGGTTCTTCGTGGTCAAGGTGAAGCTGACCCATTCGGAATTCTTCCGGTCGTTAAAGAACTTATCCGGCGTCCCCAAGTTGTAGAAGCGTTCCGTAGCCTTCTTCCACAGAGCGGCACTGATCCCGTATTCCATGTTTTCTCTGGCTGGCGTGTTGTAATCACCCATTGTGGCGGAGTCGGTAATCGACCCGTTGGTAAAGATAACCGCGGTATCGTCGTCGATGTCCACTAACTCTTCGCTCTCAGTCTCCAAGTTTTTCACGTGCAAGCCGGTAACGGTAATTTCGTCTTGTAGTGAGCTGTCGGCAAACTCCCAATCCGTCACGATCCGATTGTCGAGGAAGGTGACCCCTTGATTCTTTAAGTAAGTGATCAATGGGAGCATGATACTCTCAAACTGGTTGTAACGAGTCCGGTTGACCCCAACTAAATGTTCAATTTGCGTAAATTCATAAATCATTTGGTGCATGTAACGCCGTAGTTCTTGGACGGAACTTTCAATGCGGAAGGCAAAAGTCGTTTCCCACATGTACCAGAAATTCGTTTGGAACATGTGGGGGTCGTCCTTGAAGTATTCGGCAATCGTGATGTTATCGAGCTTCGTTTCTTCTTCATCAGGCATCAGAACTAACTTGGAGAGTAAGACCCGGTCTTTATTGTTGAGGCCCAGCTTACCACCGTCGATGATGCCCTTGCCGCCTTGCAACAACCGTGCCTTGTCGTAGGTCCGGTGATGCGCGTCAAAATCATGGGTATCTTCGGCCGCCGTCATGCCCTCTTCAGTAACGGAAGGAATCCGGTCAAGTAAGTCCATCAAGTCAACGTATGTCCGGTAGTTCAGCATCCGCCCACCACGGGCAACGTAACCTGTTTGGTTGTCTAAGGGGTGGTTCTTGTTCCAGTACTCGTCGCCGAATTCACTGGTTTCGCCACCATCATTAGCACCGTGCATGTCAGCACCGTAGAACGTAATCTGTTCACCGCGCCAGTGGGCTTCTTGAATCAGGTAAACCGCTGCGGCCATGTTCCCCAGACCAGCACCGATCATTACTGCTTTTGTTTTAACCATATCAAAAACACCTCCGTAGATTCTTTGTGCCTTTTACGTCTCCATTATGCTTGCTTTGTCATGCATTGTAAAGCGTTTACTTTTAGACCTTATCAAGTTCTAAGAAACGCTAAGAAACCTTAATCTGACGGCCATTACAACAGGTCGTGTTCCGTTTACACGTGGTCTGAAATATTGTCAATTGCCCCTGAATAAATTCAGCGGCTTGTCGCTCACGTGTCTGGCAACACAGTAGTCCAACATGCCCATTAGGCACTCCTACTCGTAGTGGCAACATCATCGGGTAATTGACGGCTACCCGTTTAACTGCCAGGTTTACCCAGCAGTTGTTAGCTTTTTAATCTTTGGGTGTTTGACACCATTCAACCAGTCTTGCCCAAGCATCTCAATATTCATTGCCCCTAATCGATCATCATTACACCGATATTGGCATTGTTTACACCGATATTCGTGCGTTTCATGGTGACGATTAGTCTTCTCAACTAGACCGCACTTTGGACAGCGTTGCGAGGTGAATGCTGGATCCACCTTCACGACATTACTTTGAATGGCCTGAGCCTTATACGTTAAGAAAGATTCTAGCTGGAAGAAAGACCAAGAACGATGGCTATTACGCAAGGACTTAGGTAAATCATCTGTGTTAAATGTCACGTTGGTTAAGTCTTCCAAAACAAAAAGCGTATGCGACCCATATGTCGTAACGAGTGTCTTAGCTAGCCGATGATTTATATCGGTCATCCAGCGGTTCTCTCGTTGAGCCAGTCGCTTCAATTTTCTCTTGGCAGATTTGGACCCTTTGCTTTGTAGCTGTCGACGAATTTCCAGAAACTTCTTTCGCTTATGCAGGATCTTTTTCCCGTCAAAAAATAGCGTTTTTCCTTTACTATCAATGGTAGTTGCTAGGAAACGTAATCCGCGATCAATCCCTACAATTTGAGGATCGTCTTTGGAATTAAAATCGCTAACTTCTTTGGTGATGCCGATGTGTAGAAACCACTTGCCTCGATTGCGGACCAACTTGGCAGTTCCTAGCTTCCAGTCCTCGGCAAAGTACTTTTCAAATCCTTTGTTGGTGAATCCTAACTTAGTCCGCTTACCTAGAGTGGTTATTGAGATCTGTTGCATCTCACTTACGAAGGAATAATTACTCTGGCGAACCAGATCTGCTTGTGGTCGGTGAAACTGAATGGGTTGCACCAACCAGGTCAAATCCTTTGGAATCTGAATCCACTTATTTTCTTCATTCTTGTAGCGATAAGGATGTTGCTTCATTTGTTCTCGAACAGTCTTATAGCGAGCCACAACCGTCCGAAAAACCGACTGAATCATCTGGCTATTGAGCGGTGATTCCTGCCTGAATTGTTTGTACATCTGGTGATTGATTTTTAACCAGCTTAACTGAAATGAATGATCAAAAATCCATTGACTGACTACATTGGCTAATCGTTGATATTCCTGGCTCATCGCTAGAAATTGTTCTGCTTGATTAGCGTCCGGATAGAGTCTCATCTTGATTGTTCGCCCTAATTTAGTCAATGGATACCTCCCCTGTAGATTGGATTAAGTATACCATATTCAGTCTTCAAGGGGAACGTATGTTTTGAAAAACATTCTGGCATTCATCCCGCGATTAAAATCGCAAGTTTTCTGCTTAGCTTTTAATAAACTACTTAAGAACCTATTTATGGCTATTCCGCTCCGCTAGGTAAACTACAAAAACCAGCCGTAATATGACTCCACAGCTGGCTTCCGGATTGATTCTGTTCTACTCTGACCATTATCAAATAACTGATTGACTCTCCATAGTCCTTCTCCAAACCTCACCCACTCTGTATTACCAAATTTGTAAGTGGTCCAGACCAAGTTTCCGCAGTCACTCTGGTATGCTGGTTCTTGTAGACGTTGCGGAACGGTGGCTGTTTTTTTCTTAAGGGGATGGGTGTTTGACTAAATCCAACCAATGGGATTTTCAGCCTTGGCAACTTGGTGTTGGGTGGCCGTATCAGTGTTTGCGCTGATATACGCTATCTACAAAGACCAACGCGATCATAAGCAAAAAAAATAACCTTCCTTTAACATTTTAGCAGTGGTTTAGGAAGGCTATCTCAGTTGACTGTCACTGGCTACCGTGTTTGCAACCGAAGCCAGAGAAGGTGGCCGCAGCTCGTTATGCGACGGCCTTTTTTTATTGGTTTCATTGTAGCATTCATGGCAATCAATAGCACATTAAACGGGTTATAAATACTTTTATAGCAAGTTTGGCTAAAAAACGTTTAGCGTCTAACTCCTTAGCTATTACCCGCTGCGGGCCCATAATATCTTGAGTATGCTTTACTTGTAATGATTTCTGCAGGCTACAATAATCAAATGATCCTCTTTGAAGGTATATACCAATCTATTCTTACTGTCTATTCTTCTTGACCAACCATCTTGATATTTCAGCCGCTCTGGCTTTCCAAGCCCCAATTCTAAGCCATCTCGTTGAATCGACTTAATAAGATTATTGATACGCTTTAATGTTTTACGATCTTCGCCTTGCCAGAAGACATACTCGGCCCAAGCTTCCTCTAAGAATTCGATTGCCACCATTTATTGCTTACCATCATCTAAAAGCTGATGATACTGGATGTTCTCATTATTGGCCACCTTTTTGAAACGCCGATTAAGTTCCGCCTGGTTAGCTTCACTATAAAACGGATCTTTAACCTCAAATGGCAAGCCACCTTCCGCAATACTCTTTTTAATAAAGATATTAATTGCAGTGGAAAGGTTAAGACCTAAACCGTCAAATATTTCTGCGGCTTTTTTCTTATCCGCTTGACTGGTTTTGACAGAAATTGAAACCTTCTTTTTCTCAGCTTCTAACATTACTCTCACCTCGCAGATATAATAACACGAAACACATCTGTTGTATGCTAATTGGACTTATATCTTCCATAAATCAGCTAAATATCATCCAAAATTCTCGGCTGGAAAAAAGGACGCAACCGAAGCACGCACCATAACTTTCAGTCTTCCATCCCCAACAAAAAGCGGGCCACCGAAGTAGCTCGCTCAATCTGGAAGAGTATTCGTCTCGAACTAATTGCCTAGAACTTGCCGGCAACTAATTTTGATGCCAGAACCCAGCCTTTGTTGGTAACGAAGAGGTATTGCACGTTCTTCTTACCTTGCTTAACCGTGATCTTCTTGGTTGCGTAGTAAGTCTTACCAGCAGCCAAAGTGCCCTTCTTAGTCAACGTCACCTTTGGTTGGTCAGCGGCAAATTTGCCGGTGAAGTAAGCTGGCTTCGTGCCCTTGAAGTGGAAAGCAGTCTTCTTGATCTTAACGGACTTCGCTAAAGTAAAGGTCGTGCCCTTAGCAGCAACTTTCTTAGCCGTTGCCTTCTTGGTCGTCGCTTTCTTAGCGGTAGTCTTCTTAGGAGTTGCCTTCTTAGCAACGGCCGTCTTGGCTACAGTCTTCTTAGCAACTGCTTTTTTAGCAACCGTCTTCTTGGCAGTGACCTTCTTAGCAGTTGCTTTCTTAGCGGCCGCGGTAACCTTGGTACCTGCCTTGGCAACGTCGGCCGCCTTAACAGCGACCTTCTTACCATCAGCGGCCATAAACTTGCCGGCGGTTAACTTGGATAATTTAACCCAGCCGGAAGTCTTCCCGTTCTTAACCAAGACTAACGTTTCATTCTTAGCCTTAGCCGTCTTGGTTGCCTTGGTTTTAACCACGATCTTCTTAGTTGCGTAGTAAGTCTTTTCGCCAGCTAACGTCCCCTTCTTGGTTAAGCTGACCATTGACTTGTCTGCCGCAAACATTGCGCTAAACAGTTCTGGTTTGCCACTCTTAACGTGGTAAGCCGCCTTTTTGACAGCCTTGCTGCTGACCAACGTGTAAGTGGTCTTTTTAGCAGCTGCCTTGGTGGCCGCGAATGCAGTAACTCCGGTATTAGCGGGAGCAATAGCCCCTAAACCCAATGGTAATACCATAGCTGCTGCAGCCGCGATCATTGCAACTTTTTTCATCATAACAATTACCCCCCAGTAGAATGTGTTGCTTGAATTCATCTTGAATTCATTGTCATAATACCACGCCGTTTTTTTTTAGCTAGTCAATACCCCCTGGATTGACCCGTTTTACGGAAATAAATTCGGTTTAAGTGTAAATTCAGCCAACTTACATTAAGGGGCCTTATTAGTGAAGAAACAAAAAAGTCGTGAACCCAGCAATATCAAGGGTTACACGACTTTTGAAATCGTTTTGTTATATTGTCGACGCGTTGGCAACCTATTCGCTAACGTTGGTAAAGCGGACACCCCAAGCTAGCTATTGACCTTCGCAATGGTCTTCGCAATCAGTGACGTAAAGTACTGATTTCCCTTATTGTTCGGGTGAACGTGATCGTCCACAAACCAGCTCGAATGGTCCTTCGCCGTCGTGTACCAGTCGATCACGTGAACGTTCTTGTACTTGTCCGCCGTCTTTTGAATCCGATTGTTGACGGAATTTTGCCATTCACGCGTTGGCACGTGGGCTGTGACCCAAAAGATCTGGTGGTCCGCGCCGATAGCGTGAATGATCTGATCAGATTGAGCCGGCGTGATGTACCCATTGGTCCCAATGTTGATCAGGACATTTTTCGCCAGCTGACCACGTTGGGCCATGCTAGAAATAATACCGGGCACGTCCGCCGCTTGCCGACCAACGGCGCCATTGACGATGGCCCCGGGGAAGACATCCTGCAAGTCACCGGAATCATCCAGTAACACGGAATCCCCGATGGCCGTCAACGCCGTTTGCTTACTAGACTGCAACTCATCGGCGGTCAAGAAGTAGAACTTTGCCGTCTTCTGGTCCGCCTTCGACATCTTTGAAAAGGCCACCGCCTTATCGTGCTTCTTTTTCTGTGAGGCTGCCTTGGCTAAGGCCTTTTGCTTCTTAACGGCGGCCTCATTTTTCTTCTTTGTCGCAGCCGAGCGGGCCGTGATCGTCTTTTGTAAGGCCGTTGGTTTGGCGGCGGCTGGTTGTTGAACAAAACCCACGGCCGTTAAACCAAATAACAGTGCCGCAACGACGCCCAGGGTATTCGCCAGTCGATGGGCCCGCGGTTGATGCAAGTAACGCATCACGTCGTTGGTCAATTGACCGTAGTGGTAGTGCCGCATTGGATTTTCGATCCAGCGGTAACTGGCTTCCGTGACCAACATGATCAAGGCCACTTCCACCAGCGAGTTTAACAGCGGATGATTGCCAATATTGACGCGGGACTCGTAGAAAATCATGACTGGAAATTGGTAGAGGTAAATCCCATAACTGCGTTTGCCGACGTACGTGAAGGCCCGGTTGGTTAAGATCCGGTTCATATCGCTCCCCGGATGCGCCACCGTTCCGACCAAGACAGCAGACAGTACGGTGAACCAGAACATGCCGCCACGATACGTGCTAGCTACCTGCCCGTTCATGGTAAAGAACATATGGATCAACAGTAGCAAGGACACAACCCCCACCGCATCTAACGTCAGGCGATGAGCACGCGACACATTGGCATTTAACTTATGGGCTGGCCAAACGAAGGCCATGCTGGCACCCAGTAAAATCGCAAACATCCGCGTATCGGTTCCATAGTAAACCCGGTTAGTGTTGGCAGGGTCATACATCATGGCCATTCCCAGCGCCGACAGAACGGCGACCGTTAATAGAATGGCGACGATTCGTGACCCTTTGCGAATAAATAATAGAAGTAAGATGACGACGACTGGCCAGACTAAGTAAAATTGACCTTCAATCGACAGTGACCACAAGTGGGTAAACGGCGACTCCCCACTGAACCGGTTAAAGTATGACTGGCCGTGATTAATTTCAAACCAATTATAGCCATAAATCAGGTTGGTCATTACCGTCGACCGGATGTTGACCAGTAAATCGCGCTGGAACAGGGTAATGTAGGCGGTCGTCCCCAGCAACATGGTGACGAGGGCCGGATATAGTCGTTTAAGCCGACGGCCATAGAATCCCAGGACATCAATTGAATTCTTGGTGTCCCACTCTTGAATCAAGAGGTAGGTGATCAGGTACCCAGAAACGACGAAGAAAATTGGAACCCCCAGATAGCCCCCTTGCAGCGTTGATGGTGCCAAGTGGTAAATGATGACCCCTAAAACGGCCAACGTCCGAATTCCGTCGAATCCGCTGATGTACCGCCGTTTCCCCGCGCGCTGGTTACGTAACAGTGTTCGCGTAAGCCGCGTGTTTGTTTGATTCATATAAATTGCTCCTTCTCTTTAAAAAACCAGTAACGGTGCTAACTGGTGATACTCCCCCAACGGTTGTATGCCGAGTTATTTAAATGCCGCGCATAAAACATTCATTATTTTTAAGTCAGCTGGCCAGTGCCAAACTGAGTTGTCGTTAATTTTTAATAAATCACAGATGACTGATAGTTAGTGATCTTGACATTCACTATGTTAATCCACCTGGCATAGAAAAACGCCCTGGCAATCCGTCCTTCACAAATTTTGGACCAGACAGCCTAATGATTAGACTAATCATATAATGTTTAGCCCCGCGAAACAACGTTTTTCACCTAATTTTCTCATTTGTAAAATTTGCAATCAGATTGTTAAATCCACGCTGACTAATTTAACGGTATTGTAAGGGATTTCAACTAATTTTAGTGAATTGCTGCATGGGATTAATTAGTTTAATTAACATTTATAAACGGTAAGTGTGAAATCATCCCCACTTGGCGGCTACCTTTAGCAAATACCTGTCAACTGCCAGCCGCAATTTCAGCGAATCCAGTTGGTTAATTTAGCATTTTAAGAGAAGACAGTAAGCGCTTTCATGGTATACTGTAAGGAAGTTAGTGAAGGAGGAGTTCAGCAATGTCCCAAGTTAAACCTTTTACCGAAACCGCAGTTCGTCAATATCCCAAGGTTGAATTACACTGTCACTTGGATGGGTCCATCTCACTGGCCGCCCTACGCAAAATGGCGGCCGTCACTGGTGCGACATTGCCGGCCGATGACGCCGACTTGCGCCAGCTGGTCACGGCCCCGCTCGACACCGTCAGCCTAATTGATTACTTAAAACGATTCCAAGTGGTGACCGACCTGATGCAAACGCCGGAACAATTACGCATCGCCGGTTATGACATGGTCCAAACCGCCGCAGAGGACGGTATCATTTACTTAGAAACCCGCTTTGCCCCAGCGATTTTTACCGAAAAGGGCCTGTCGATCAAGGAAGCCTTGGCCGCCACGCTGGAGGGCCTGCACGAGGGAACCAAGCACTTCGGCATCCCCGTCAACGCCATCGTCTGCGCCATGCGTGACCGTCCGGTAGATGAGTGCATCGAGGTCTTCCAGACGGCCGCAGAGTTTACGGACCAAGGCGTCGTGGGCTTAGACTTTGCTGGCGACGAGTTCAACCACCCCGCTCTTGAATTATCTGAGGCGATCAAGGCAGGTCTCGCCACCGGGTTACCGTTCACTCTCCACGCCGGTGAAGCCGGTCCCGTCGACAACGTGGCCGTCTCACTGACCATGGGTGCCAAACGAATCGGTCACGGGGTCCACATGAGCGGTTTCCCGGCCACCATTCAACAGGCCAAGCGCGCTGGCACCACCATCGAAATGTGCCCCACCAGTAATGTGCAGACCAAGGCCGTGGACGGCTACGAAAACTTTCCGCTGGCCGAATTTCTCAGTGCCGGCCTAAAGGTGACCATCAACACCGACGACCGCACCGTGTCCCACGTGACCCTAACCGATGAATTCGTGACGCTGCACGAAAAGTTCGATCTGAACTGGTCGCTGATGGAACAGCTGACGTTAAATGCCATCGACGGTGCCTTTATTGATGAGGCGACTAAAGCGAAATTACGCGAAAAAGTTCACGCTGCTAGCGAAGAGACTGCCTAGCTTGTGGGCGTGACAATTAGTCTTTATTTGGGGGATAGCCGTTACTTGCGGCTGTCCTTTTGTTTTGTCCCATTAGAATCTTTTCGCACTACGGCTTCCAGGGATTCCACCCGCTGCGAGGACACTTCAGCCTGTAGAGTGGGCTTATCGTTCGCTTTGAAGCCACGAGGAGCGCGTGTCTTCAAGGTCCCCACGGAATGTTTGTTATAATGAAGATACTTATTCAATCAGAAAGGAGGCCGCCCCATGACCCAACTCGAGTATCCCTATCAAGACGCCTTCAACCGCCAGTTGGCCGACCGCAGCATGGCCGCCGCCACGCGTGACGAATACACCGCCACTCTCAAAGATTTCTTCAAATATCTCGAAAACTTTAACCCCACCTATCAGCGTGATCACCGCGTCAATCAGCTCCAAACGGCCGACGTGCAACAGTACATGGCCATGCTGGTCGACTCGCGGCAGATTCAAAATCAGACTTACAATAAAATTCTGTCGCACTTAAACATTTACTTTAAGTTCCTCTTTTCTCACAACTGGACGCCCTACCTGCCCACGCTGGACTTGAAGAGTAAGCCTAAGCAAGCCGCCCAACCGATCAATTACCGGTGGGTCGACCACTTAAGCGACCTATTAGCCAACCCGCGCCTACACTACTATACGCGGCTGACCCTCCTGCTCATTTCGCAGGGGTATCCCGTACAGGTCTTCCTTAAGCCTGATTTCACTGACAAATTGACCACCACGGATTGGTCTGCGGACGCACAGAAGTTTCTCGCTGAGTTTCGTCAGTTTATCACGCCGCTTCAGGACCGGTTTCAATGTGGCGATTGGTTCCTAAAGCAACGGTCTGCCGCCGATCCCCACCTGACTTTGCCCGGCCTGCACAAATATCTAAAACCGGATGAAGCTGTCGTGGCATTCGCGTTGAGTCCGACTGTTTTGTACCAAGGTTACTTAGTTAACTATCTCCGCCGACACCCGCAAAAGACCGACAGAGAGGTCATTGCGACCCTTCACCTGGAACCAGATTCCATCGATTATTACCGGCGATTAGCGCAACGGGCGGACTAAATCCACTTAATCCCCTATACTAATAGGTGAAAATCATCTATTGGGGGGATCATCATGTTCAAAAAATGGCGGCTTTGGGGAGGCTGTCTGTTGCTCATCGCACTGATCACGGGCGCGGTGGTGTGGACACAAAGTCGGCCCAGCCGCGTGCAAACCGCCCCAGCAACGACCAACCATGTCGCGCAGAGCAGCCAGCACGGCTCCGCAACGACCACACTCGCCGAAAAGCCGTGGACCAAACTCAAGCACCCGTTGAAGCTCCCAATCCTGATGTATCATAGCATCTCGACCGGCAATCAGCTCCGTGTGCCCTTGCAGCAATTTGACCGGGAGATGACTTACTTAAAACATCACCACTACCGGACCCTGACCACGGCCGAAGCCATTCGTGCGCTGACGACGAACACGGTGCCGCAAAAGAAGGTCGTCTGGGTCACACTGGACGATGCCTACCGGGACAACTTGAAAATTTTACCGGTGCTTCGGCGAAATCACCAACACGTGACCATCAACGCCATTACGGGCTTTACTACTAAACGTAATCACCTGTCACTGTCCGCGATGCGCCGAATGCGCGATACCGGGCGCGTGGACTTTGCCAGTCACACGACCAATCACCTCGACCTGACGACTCTCTCCGCGAAGCAACAACGCGCGGAACTGGTCACTTCCAAGACTTGGTTGGACACAAAATTTGACCAGGACACGCGCCTACTATGTTATCCGGCCGGCCGCAACAACGCCACGACCCGTCGATTAGCGAAACAAACCGGCTACACGCTAGCGCTGACAACACGTGAAGGCGTTGCCCAGCTGAGTCAAGGCCGCTACAGTCTGGAACGGTTGCGAATTGCACCGGGAATGAGTCTGGCGGCATTTGCTAGTTTGGTTGCTGTTAAGAATAGCTAGAATAACTTGAGCTCAATCTCAGCTTCCCCTTTCATTGGCAGGTTGTCTAAAAAATCAAAAGCATCTCAGACTATCAACAATCTGAGATGCTTTTAATTTAAACTGGCAATCTATTTTTGTAGCGATTACTTACTGAATTGTCATGAATGCTGGTTTAAGAGCTGCATAAGCACTATCCCTGACAAAAACTGGAATCTGATCAATTGGCGTGTTTACTGTAACAGTACTACCACCTTGGGTCTTCTTTCCTGTGTAGACATCAACCCAATTCGTACCAGTTGGTAAATAGACCTGGCGCTCTGTTTCCTTTTCATAAAGAACTGGCGCAACCAAAATGTCTGAACCAAATAAGTACTCATCTTCCACATCCCAAGCCACTTGGTCCTGACTAAAATTGTAGAATAAAGGTCGAATAACCGGTGTACCTTTTTCATGAGCAGCTTTCATTTGAGTTGTAATATAATCCTTCAAGTTTGTCCGTAAATGCATATATTTCTGCATAATAACATATGCTTGATCACCATACGACCATGGCTCTGTTGGTGCCCCAGTTGGCATCTTGCCGCCGCCAACTGTGCCTAACGGTTCATCATGTGGCTCACGATCGCCATGCATCCGCATAACTGGGCAGAAAGTTCCAAACTGGAACCATCGGGTAACTAGTTCACGGAATGCCGGATCGTTATCATTACCACCGGTAAACCCGCCAATGTCAGTTGTCCACCACGGAATTCCTGCAATCCCCATGTTTAGCCCAATACAAAGCTGATTACGTAAGGCTTGAAAACTGGAGTCAATATCTCCAGACCAAACCAATGCACCATAACGCTGACTTCCGGCCCAAGCACTTCGAACTAGGTTGATGACGTTTTTATGTCCTTCTGCTATCATTCCATCATAAACTGCCTTGGAGTAGCCTACAGGATATTGATTTCCAACCTGAAGGACTGATCCACTCTGATACCGGTAATTATCATAGTCATAAATAGAATATTCAGGCTCCGCTTCATCTAACCAGAAGAGGTCAACACCCTTATCGTAATAATTCTTCTTTAAGAGCTTCCAAACGTAATTTTGCGCATCGGCATTAGTGAAGTCAACAAATCCGTTGTTCCCTAAAAAGTTCATAGTAATTGGAACACCACGTTCTGTTTGAACCAAGTAACCTTTGTCTATCATTTCTTTGTAGTGCGAACTAGTCTCATCTACTGTTGGCCAGACGGAGACCATCAACTTAATCCCCATCTCATGAAGTTCCTGAATCATAGCTTCCGGGTCAGGCCAGTACGTTTCATCAAACTTCCACTCACCAGACTTTGGCCAATGAAAGAAATCGATGACAATAACACTAATTGGCAAATTACGCTTCTTAAACTCCCGAGCAGCTTTTAATAATTCATCCTGCGTTTGGTAACGAAGCTTACATTGCCAATATCCCATCGCATAATCTGGCATCATTGGAACAGTACCAGCAACAGCAGCATATTGTTCTTCAATCTGACTAGGTGTATCACCACTAGTAATCCAAAAATCAAGTTCCTTCGTTGATCGCGCATGCCACTCCGTTAAATTCTTGGCAAAAGTCACGTCACCAACAGCTGGATTATTCCACAGAAAGCCATAGCCTTGATTTGACACGTAAAATGGAACCGTTGCTTGAGAATTTCGTAATGCCAATTCTAATTTAGAATTTTTCAGGTTCAAAAAATCTTGTTGGTATTGTCCCATTCCAAAAATCTTTTCGTCACGCTTAGATTCGAACCGGACACGAAGTTCAAAATCACCGCCAGTTTGTCCCTTAAACTCATGCCAATCTAAATCAAGGGCACTGTTAAAGTGATTGATTTTGTATTCATCCAGGCCCGGATCCATGGCGGTAACCCGCGTCCGCTGATATCCTTGAAGTAAAACCTTACCCGCCGCATTCATAAAGGTCAAATTACCATAGGCATCATACTGTGCTGTTACATCACCATTCGTGATAGTTCCAGCTGTGCTGTTGTCGTTAATCTTGATTGTTGGTACTGTTTTTGAATTGATTGGCATAGTCAACGCATTACAACGTTCCGTGAAATCACCATACTTGGTACTTCTAACTCTTAAACTATTCTTCCCCCAAGCCTTAATTTGCATAGTCTCACTATTTTTTTGAATCACTAAACAATTATCTTTTTGATAAAGCATTAGGCCATCCTCCTTTTATATAGTCACAGTTATCATTAAAGTCCTACCGATTTCAAGCAGCATCTTGCGCTCTTTGCTGTTTAAGATCAGCCGTAATACGGCGCTGCATCTTTTCATACTTCCCATAGAAGACTAGGGGAACCATGGCTAGCAAAAACATCACTATAGTCATCCCGTTAAATGCTAATGAGATGCCGAAGAGGCTATGCGCCGTCTGCGTACGATTAGCAACGTATCCAAACATACTCATAATCCAAGCCGGCAATGCACCACCAATACCGCTTCCAATTTTAATACAGAACGAACTACCAATCGCCGTCAATAAGCCAGCTGCATTGATACCTGATTTCCATTCTCCATAATCTACAGCCGAGCCAAGAAGTGCAAATGGTAAGGAAACAGCAACCCCGCTTCCAATGTTACCAATGATCCAACCAATAATAATGATGGTCAGTGATTTTCCTCCTAACCAAATAACAGCTTGGCCTAGGACACCGAGCATAAGGCCCACCAACCAAATGTGTTGTTGCATGAAACGTTTGCTGAATACCGGAATGAAAAGTACAGCAGCAACTTGTACAAAGGAAATTCCATTAACCAGTGGAACTAAGCTCTTGTCACCGTAATTATATGTCAGGTAATAAACAATAGTGGACGATCGAATCGTCAGCGCTACCCAAAAAATCAGATTGCTCAACACGATAATAATCCATGGCCAATTTCCCCTAATGGCTTTCACGCTCATCTTAATCGGTACCCGTGATTGAGTGGGCTTTACCCGTTCCCTAATATTTGAAAAGGCAAAAATTGTTAAAATCCAAAAAATAGAAGCGAAAATAATCATCGTCCAACGGAAACCAACAACATCATTACCACCACCTAGTAACGCAATTAGGGGAAGTGTCAAAACATTTGTTAACAATACCCCTAAATTAGATCCTGCAAGACGAATCGAATTTAATGTCAACCGTTCCTGTGGATCTGGTGTCAATAGCGGAAGTACCGTCGTCAATGGTGTGTTGATTCCTGTGTAGGAAATCCCAGTAATAATATATGTAATCGCACAGTAAATAATGCGTTGCTTCATAGGAATTTGTGGTGCCCAGAACGTCAGAACACCCATCACAGCAAATGGTGTAGCCATCCATAGAAAATATGGCCGCGCACGACCGTACTTAGAATGGGTAATGTCTATCAATGATCCCCATATTGGCGCATCAACCCCATCAAAAACCCGTGCTATAAGTAGAATTACCCCTGCTGTAGCAACTGGAATTTCAGCAACATCAGTAAAAAAGTATAGCAAGTATGCTGAAATGACATTAAAAATTAACTGCCCCGAAAAATCTAAAGAGGCATAGCTAATTCGCTCCCGCCAACTCAGCTTTTGCGATGAAGATTCAACATTTTCCATGTCTATCAAATCCTTTAATTTTAGTTCGACACTTCGTGAAACTCGTCGCAAGCGCTTACAACAGCATTAGTATACCCGGATTATTCATTAACAAGATTTCTTACCAAAATAGGTAGGTCCGAATCGAG